>MGQN01000023.1:43299-45200 GCA_001797845.1 Deltaproteobacteria bacterium RBG_16_44_11
AAAGATTTAAGCTCCCGCACATCATCTTCGGTACAACCCGGATGAGCGGCAATGAAATAATACGTCAAAAATTGTTTTTTCCCGGCTTCCTTGTTTAATTTTTCAAAAAGTTTTTTGAAATTGGTCAGTGATTGAGCTTGCGGTTTGCCCATCAGTTTCAGAACGCCGGGCGTGACATGTTCCGGTGCGATTTTCAACTGGCCGGAAACATGATGGCGCACAAGTTCCCGCAAGTAACCTGCGCAATGTTTTTTATCACTCAATAACAAATCGTAACGAAGGCCGGAGGCCACAAATACTTTTTTAATCCCCTTAACCTTGCGCAGTTCTTTAAGCAAACGAAGCTGGCGGCTATGATCCGCTCTAAGTGATGGGCATATCTGCGGAGTGAGGCAGCGTTTATTGCTACAGGCGCCCTTCTTTTCTTTTTGCGGGCATTCGATACCGTACATGTTCGCTGTCGCACCGCCGACATCAAGAATATAACCCTTGAAATCGGGAAGTGCGGCAATTTTTTGCGCTTCAGCGATTATAGATTTTTCGCTGCGGCTGATGACGGTTCTGCCTTCATGCAGGCCGATGGAACAGAAATTACACTCACCATAACAGCCGCGATGCGTCGTGAGCGAGAACTTGATTGTATCCATTGCTTTGACTTTGCCTTGCGTTTGATAATATGGATGGACCTCACGGGTGTAACCCAGGGCGTAGATTTGATCCAGCTCCTCAACTGTTAAATGAGCCTGAGGTGGATTATGCACAAGATAGCGATTGCCGTACTTTTGATAAAGGCCGCGGGCGGTGAATGGATCATTGTTGAAATAAAATGTCTGAAACATTTCGATAAACGCTTTTTTGTCGTCAATAACCTTTTCGTAGGCAGACAGTTCTATAAAATCCTGTGGCGGCTCGGCACAAATAACGCAGGTCCCGCGGATGTCATCAATGTTTTGTCCGGTTTTAAGTTTGCGTGCGATTTCCAGAATAGCCTTTTCCGCCATGCCGTAGGCCAGAATATCCGCGCGGGAGTCGAACAAAATCGAACGGCGAATCGAATCCGACCAGTAATCATAATGGGCAATCC
Organism: Deltaproteobacteria bacterium RBG_16_44_11; assembly: GCA_001797845.1. Taxonomy (GTDB): domain Bacteria; phylum Desulfobacterota; class Syntrophia; order Syntrophales; family Smithellaceae; genus UBA4810. The sequence goes on from MGQN01000023.1 coordinate 44,384, forward strand.
GCCGCAGACTTGCCTCGACACCGCCCAGAACGAGCGGTTTGGTGTTTTTAAAATACTGACGAATCAGATTGGCATAGACAACGACAGCGCGGTCGGGACGGCGGTTGTTTTTACCTCCGGCGGTCAGATCGTCGGCGTGTCTCTTTTTCTTTGTCGCCGTATAATTGGCAACCATGGAATCCATACAGCCGCCGGTAATACCCCAGAACAAACGCGGTTCTCCCAAACGGCAAATATCGATATCGCTTTTCACATCCGGTTGGGCGATAAGGGCTACACGAAAACCGGCATGAGCTAGGACTCTGCCTATTAAAACAACTCCGATATAGGGACTATCAATATAGGCATCACCGGTAACCAGAACGATATCCGGCCTGTCCCATTTTAATTTTTTTAACTCGGAAGTGGTTGTGGGCAGGAACATATAATTGCTTTAAATAATACCGGCGAGCATCAAACCCAGAATCAATGCGGTAAGGATTAGTGAAAAGGAAATTCTTCCCAGCCAGCGATGCGCGGCACGCACGGCAATTTTATTGGCGGCCTTGAAGGAATAGAAACCGAGAAGCAACGTGATGAAAGTTAAGATAAGCGCGCCAAGCCCGATTAGTTGGTGCAGTCCGCTGAAATGCGTGCTGTCGTTGCTTAAAATATTGACAAAGGCCATAATGCCACCGCTAAGCAACAAGAAAAATCCGACGGAATTAAGATTCTTGTGGGTTTTTAACCAATAACTCTTTTTGCGTAGAAAGATTGCTATTGTGATACCTGCAATAAGACAAATCGCGGCGGTAATCATTAATAACATGTGAATTAA
>MGQN01000023.1:45416-46271 GCA_001797845.1 Deltaproteobacteria bacterium RBG_16_44_11
AGCTGTCAGCATTGCGTGATGGCCGTTACCAAGGCGCTAGGCGCCATCGATGGAATAAAAGATGTTAAGGTTGATCTGAAAACTGGTACAGCCACATACGACGAAGTAAAACCAGTCGATGCGTCGGTAATCGCCGAAGCGATCAAAAAGGCAGGCTACGATGTCGGCTGATAAAGTTCAGTTCGATATTCGTGGTATGACCTGTGCAGCCTGCGTGGGGCGCGTAGAGGATGGCCTGCGTCAAACGCCCGGTGTGCTTTCGGCGTCGGTCAATTTTGCCACGGAAAAAGCGATTGTCGAGTATGACGGAAGCCTTGTGAATATCCAGACCCTTCAGGACAAAGTTCGCGACCTGGGCTATACTGCGTTTATGGATGCAAGCGGGACAGATCAGAAAAAAATCACTGTTTCGGTCGGCGGGATGACGTGCGCCGCCTGCGTTAGGCGTGTGGAAAATGCACTCAAAGAAGTCGATGGTGTCAAAGATGTAAGTGTCAACCTGGCGACAGGACGGGCGACAGTGATTCATGATATACGTTGGGCGGGGCTTGAGGCGTTAGCCAAAACCATTAAAGATGCAGGTTATGAATTCTTAGGCGAGCTGAAAGATTCGTCCGCCGATCCGATAGAGGCCGCGCGTGCCGCGGAATTGCGCGAGATGAAAATAAAAGTGACCTGCGGAGCAATATTGAGCGTCATCATCTTTTTCGGTTCCATGCAGCACTGGTTTTCTTTTCTGCACTTCATTCCGCATCAAGTCATACTCTGGACAATGTTTGTGTTGACCGCGCCCGCTGTATTCTGGGTGGGAAGCCGTTTTTTTGTCGGCGCGTATAAAGCCGCGCGGCAAAAAAC
>MGQN01000023.1:46308-47913 GCA_001797845.1 Deltaproteobacteria bacterium RBG_16_44_11
TCGGCCTACGCTTATTCCGCCGCCGCGACATTTTTCCCCATGCTGTTTGCCGAGGCAGGACTGGCGCCTCATGTTTACTACGACGGTGCGGCCATTATCGTTACGCTGATTCTGCTGGGGCGCTATCTGGAAGCCCGCGCCAAGGGAAAGACATCCGCCGCGATCAAAAAACTGATCGGCCTCAAGCCCAAGATCGCGCATTTACTGCAAGGCGATACCGAGAAAGATATTCCGGTGGAAGATTTGCAAGTGAACGACGTTGTACAGGTGCGCCCCGGTGAAAAAATTCCCGTGGACGGCGTTGTTCTGACGGGTCAGTCCACCATTGATGAATCCATGCTCACCGGAGAGAGCCTGCCGGTGGCAAAAGAGCCGGGCCAAAAAGTATTTGCCGCGACACTGAATACGTCGGGCAGTTTCACAATGCGTGCCACGGGAGTGGGCTCCGATACCATGCTCGCGCACATTATCCGAATGGTGGAAGAAGCGCAGGGCTCCAAAGCACCCATCCAGCGCCTGGCGGACAAAGTCGCCTCCGTTTTTGTGCCAGCTGTTTTTATTATTGCCTTTATCACCTTTGGCATCTGGTATTTTATTCCCAGCGAAGCAAATTTCAGCCGCGCCTTGATTAATTTTGTTTCGGTGCTGGTGATTGCCTGCCCCTGCGCGCTGGGGCTGGCCACGCCGACGGCGATTATGGTGGGCACGGGGCTAGGCGCGCAGAGTGGCATTCTCATCAAAGGCGGCGAAGCTCTGGAAAAAATCCATCGGCTTACCACTGTCGTCTTTGACAAAACCGGCACACTCACTCGCGGCGAGCCGGCGGTAACCAATATAGTTTCCGCCGTCGGATACGATGAAAAACAAATATTGGCCGTGGCCGCGACACTGGAAAAAACATCGGAACACCCGCTGGCACAAGCCATTTTAAAACGCGCGCAAGCGCTGAACATCAATGTTGCGCCAGCTGATAAGTTTTTAGCCTTATCGGGCATGGGCGCCAAAGCACAAGTTAAAGATAAATTATGTCTTATCGGTAATCGCATGTTAATGCAGACTGAAGGCGTGGAAACTAAAGTCCTGGAGAAATCAGCAGGAAAGCTTGTGCAGGAAGGGAAAACGGTCGTTTACGTTGTCGAAGAGCGGCGGGTTATTGGTCTCATCGCTTTGGCCGATGTGCCGAAGGATACGGCTAAACAAGCAGTCGAAAGTTTACAGCACAAGGGATTGAAGGTCGCGATGATTACCGGTGACAATACTGGCACAGCTCGGGCAATAGCCGCGCAATTGGGAATAGAAAAAGTTTTAGCGGAAGTTTTACCGGGAAGCAAAGCGGATGAGATAAGAAAGCTGCAAAATGAAGGTGAAATTGTTGCCATGGTAGGCGACGGCATCAACGATGCCCCGGCATTAGCGGCGGCTGATGTAGGTATTGCGATTGGCGCCGGAACAGACGTAGCGATTGAAGCGGGTGATATCACTTTAATCCGCGATGATTTAATGGGTGTGCCACAGGCAATCAATTTGTCGCTCGCGACTATGCGCGTAATTAAACAAAATCTCTTCTGGGCTTTCATCTACAACGTGATCGGCATCCCCATTGCG
>MGQN01000023.1:47922-57380 GCA_001797845.1 Deltaproteobacteria bacterium RBG_16_44_11
TTGTATCCTGCCTTCGGCATTCTCCTCAATCCGGAATTTGCCGCCGCCGCCATGGCATTGAGCTCTGTGTCAGTGGTGAGCAATTCGCTCAGGCTGAAAAGAATTTGGAAAAAGGGTAGCAATTGATTAGCAAAAAGCGCTATGTCGGCGGCTGTCACCAGCCCGAAGGGCAAACAGCCGTCCGGCTGAGGGCTTCGGTAGGACTTCAGGACAAATCATGGCATTATGTCAACCCGGAAGGCTGTTTTTGCGCGCACCACTCACGGAAAGCCTTGATTATGAATCTTCTTATCCCCAAATAAATAACAGCTGCAGAGAAGAGAAGTACCAGAAGCGTCGGAAGAACCCCAACCTTCAAGCAGAGGTAAGCAAAACCCACTGCCGGGAGCAGAATGATTCGCACAACCGTTTTCATGATCGCTTTGGTCCTTATGAAATCCGCTATGGGAGGGGATACTTTGTAGTACCAGTTGACGAAAGACTGGCCGACATGGTTCGTAAAGAGGAACGTGTCTCTAAAGTCTCTCAATATTTTCACACTCGGATCAAAGTATGAGCCGAAAGCCACGGTTGCAATGAAACAGCCACCACCGGATCCTCCGGATCCACCGGGTTCTATCACAGATGGCTTCACTGAAAGGGGGAATGTAACGGTTTCGTCAATGACCGGTGGGTCATAGACGGTAGGTGTCTCGTTGGAATCATTCTCATTAACATAGGCGACGATAACCGATTGTGCAGTTGCCGTGTTATTTGCCGGATCAACAAAAACCTTAAGATACCCCAGCCGCCTAGTCGTACCGAACTGATACCAGACCGGTTTGGTGTCAGTAAGATCAACAAAAGGACCCCCGGCATTGCCGACAATGAAATACGGGATCCCCATTACCCCCACTACCCCCTCTACCAGAAACCTCTGGTAAGTATGTGCATGACCGGCGAAATTTGCGCTAATATGGTAGCGATGATACAGGTCTTCCCATGGCTCAAGATCAGAATTAATCGTGGTTCTGCCATCCTCCCAGATCGGATGGTGATGTATGGTAAATGTTCCTGACATGGTATTGTCCAGCTGGTCTCTGAGCCAGGTTTCCTGCCTCTGGGCAAGGGATGGGGAAGTATGCGGATCATCACCATGGGCATTATTCGGATCCGGAGAGTCAAGACTGATAAACCGGATACCCGCACAGTCAAAGGAGTAGTAGTTCAAGGGCATGTTAAATGCCCAACGGTAATGATCGGCGGCGGTAGGCGGGTAACTTTCACCATTGGGATTATGATATTCATGGTTCCCGATGGTGGGAAAGATGGCGGATTTCGCGAGCATCCCGTCGGCAACCTGGAAAAATATGGTCCATAACGACTCATCATCCTTCCTTGCATAGTCCCCGCCATGGAGGATAAAAAGCACATCCGGCTCCTTTGCGATGGCATCCGCCACGTACTTGAACCGTTTCTCCTCAGTATAATTATGACCTTCCTGCGAATCGCTGATTACAATAAAGGTAAATGGACCGCTGACCGGCATCGTCCGGAACGTGCGGTTGCTAAATGCGTCCTCATCTCCTGAAGGTTTCACCTTATAGATATACGATGTATTGGGTTCAAGGCCGGTAAGCTGTACATGTTGATAGCGGGCCGTTGTCTGAGATGTTATCGTTTTTTCAAAGGTTTGATCATGGTTGTAATAATCCGACGTGGCGTAGTCTATTGAGCCCGACCCATCGCATTCCCCTCGCCAGTTGATGGTCGCAGAATTTGTCGTGGTTTTTGTTACCCACGGAGCCCAATAATCGACCGCCTCCGCAATGGTCGGAACAATGCAGAAGAGGCAGAAAAGTATCAATACCAGTAAATGCCTGCAGGGCTTTACTGACAGGAAATTTAATTTACGCGGGAGAAGAGGGAGCAGGGGGCGGGCGTTCCCGGGCAGTCGTTCGGCGGCGTCAAGACTTGCAATCGGGCGGTTTCTACTGGTAGTTATGGCAAACCTCCTGACTCGATAAGGTATTGATTTTGATGGATGAAAATATAGAGAAGCTTTTTTTGCTTGTCAAGGGATATTGTGCATCGAAAAACAGAGGCCGGCAATGCGGTGGGGAAAGGGAGATGCCGCCGCCCTTTTGAGAAATCAGCTCACGTTTGGTCTGCTCACCCGTCAAGAAGGCAATTTTGAGTTCAATTCAGGCAGGCCTCTTTTTCACGATGTGTTATGCCGGGATGTATTCGTTCTAGGAGTATTCAGGGGACTGATAGAGATGTTCGTCATTCATTTCCAATTGAAATGATGTAAGCCTATCAAAATCACAGGATGCCTGATAACACGGAAAAAATAAATTAATGCGCAAATGAGCGTTACTTCTCTTTTTCAAACTTAGACTTCTTCGCGCCGCAAACCGGGCAAACCCAGGAATCGGGAATATCTTCAAACTTGGTGCCGGGTGCGATGCCGCCATCCGGGTCGCCTTTGGCCGGATCGTAAACGTAGCCGCATACACTGCATACGTAACGCGCTCCCGCTGAGGTCGATGTAGCCGCTTTTTCTTCTTTCACATAGGTCGGCGCGTTTTTGGAAGATTTCCCGCCTTTGACACTTTGATAGTAAGCGTAAGTCAATGGTGCTCCCTCGCTGATAACATCAGCTTCAACAACATGGCCGAAAAATATTGTGTGCGTGCCGCAGTCCATTTCATTTTCCACCTCAACCTCGATAAAGCTTAACGCGTAATCAAGAACAATGGGAACACCCGTCGCACCTTTTTTTGTTTTTATGTCTTTGAGTTTATCGACGTTGCGGCCGCTTTTAAAACCGAATAATCCGATGAAGGTCATCGGCGCTTCTTGGGATAAAATCGAAACGGCAAATTTACGGCTGAGCTTGACTAGTTCATGGGTATAATTTTCCTTATTGATGCTGATAGCGATCGTTGCCGGATTCGCTGTGACCTGAAACATGGAGTTGGCAATCTGACCGTTGAATTTTCCATCCTGTCCGGACGTCACTATATAAATGCCGTAACTTATTTTGTGGAGTGCTGCTCTGTTCATTATTTGCTCCTCTTTTAGGGGAAGTTGTTTTGTGACACTGGCCTTATAACGTAAAATTATTTTCAGTGCCACGTAAATTTACTGAGGGGGAATTAAAACAACAGTTGACTGATGTATCCAACCCATAGTGCTTTTCTATTGCCTCCATAACCTTATGCAACTTAATGCTACTTCCATTTTTGTTTTTAATTTGACAAAAGAGTATTTCTCTTATAATTAATTACCTTAGAAGTGAATTCCGACCATCAAAAGTTCATAATTGCGACCTGGGCTGGAGCCCGGGGCTTTCAAGCCAGAACTGGAATAATCTTCAACCTGGGGATTATTATCCTTAATCTCATTTTGATTTAACACTCAGCCTGGATGTAAAAAAGGAAAGAGAAAAAAACAATGATAAAATATCAAGAATTTTTATCGCGGGATCATTTTAATTTCGAGGAAATTCTGGCAACAGCTTACGGGACTTTGGTGTCGGATCCGCCGCCACACTTTGATGCCCGGCTGCCGGCACCACCTTTTCTGATGATCGATAGGATATTGAAAGTGGAAAGCGACGGCAAACATGGAAGAATCATTGCGGAACAAGATATCCGTATGGATGCTTGGTATTTTCAGTGTCATTTCATTGGAGATCCCGTGCAGCCAGGTTGCCTCTGTGTTGATGCTGTTTGGCAGCTGTTAGGCTTCTATTGTCTCTGGCGCGGTGCTTTAGGTTATGGCCGGGCTCTAGGCTGCGGAGATATATCATTCAGTGGTCAGGTCCGCCCTTTCAATAAATGTGTTCGTTATGAAATCGATGTCCGGCGTTATGCCCAATTGAAAGGTTCCGGTGCGGCAATAGTCGTCGGTGACGGCAAAGTCTTTGTGGATGATGAATTAATTGCCAATGTCCAACAGGCCAGAACGGGAATATTCAAGAACATAGGATACAAGGATTATCCCAATAGATCCAAATATTCTATTGGCGGAATAATGGCAAGATAAGGAAAAACGTATACTAGGCAGTTCTCTCCGCCCGCAATCCCGCCTATGGCGGGATAGTTCGGCTTACAAATTCCAACGCACTGCGTTTTTGAAATTTGAGTCTCACTAGAAATATTTCTTGAAATTTTTCCCCACTTAAAGTTATCATTATACGTTTTTTAAAATACATTTTTATTTATGGGGAAAATATTGAACACTATAAAGAAAACCGCCCATTATTTTGCCCGAAAAAAATATTGCCGGGCAGCCATAGACAACCGTGCCGATCTGCGTGTTTTCCAGGAAAAACCGACGCTTTCGATAGCGATGGGTATGGTAATGATTGCTTTTAGCTATGTGATTGGTCTGCCCGCGGTGGTATTTTTGGCTACGCTTGCTATTTGGCTGGATAAACCTTTAATTGGTATTATCGGCGGTCCTTTGATATATGGCATTTCCACGCTGATTTTTATCATCGGTATTAGGTTGGCGGGCTTAAAACATATTAAAGCGTTATTCTTATGGATGGTACGAATTATATTAGAAAAAATTCTTGGTGAGGAAGCTAAGAGCATCAGGTCTTCACCGGCAGAAGGTTCGGGAATTACCCACACGTAAAACTGAAGCGCACTCATACGCGCTATTAAAGAAATGTTGAGGTGTTAAATGAGTCAAATTGAAGATTTGGTCGGTGAACTGAAAGTTAAAATTATCTCGACACTGGGTTTAATGGATATTAAGCCTGAAGACATCAAAGATGATGCTCCTCTTGTCGGTGGAGATACAGGAATAGATTCCATTGATGTTCTGGAGCTAGTGATGATGATTGAAAAAGATTACGGCGTCAAAATTGAGAATAAAGAATTGGGCGCCAAAGTTTTCGCGTCTATTCGCATTCTAGCCACGCACATTTTTGAAAACCAGCGGAAAAAAGCTTAGGCTGAAGTTCAAGAAAAATAACATTTTTTATCTACGATGTCTTTACTATGAAAGTATTGCTAATTTCAGCAAACACTTTGAGGATACCTTATCCGGTCTATCCGCTAGGGCTTGATTATGTCGCTGGCGCTCTGGGGTCCCGCTATCAAACTAAAATACTGGATTTAAATGAGTTTGGTGACTTAGGTGAAGTGGGAACCTTTATCAGAGAGTTTGCGCCGGACTTCGTCGGAATATCGATAAGAAACATTGATAACACTGATACCATCAACAGCCGCGGCTTTCTTGCCGAATACCAAAATTTAATTCACCAAATCAGGGAAAATTCGCAAGCCAAGTTAATTTTGGGCGGTAGTGGTTTTACTGTTTTCCCGGTGGAATTTTTGCAGGCGTTGGATGTCGATTACGGTATTGTCGGTGAAGGCGAAAGGTTGCCGCTATTACTGGAAGCCCTGGAAAAAAATAAGGACCCAAAAGCAATTCCCGGCATTGTGACTAAAGAAGCTGTCCATATTTCTTACGAGACATGGAATCGTGCCGTCAAAAGGAATTTTGATCCGACAAGCTCGCATATACAGATTTATTTATCCTACGGCGGCATGCTCAATCTGCAAACAAAAAGGGGTTGCCCGTTCCAGTGCAGCTACTGCACTTATCCCCATATTGAAGGGCACCGGATGCGTTTTTTCCCGCCAGACGAAATCGCTCAAAAAGCCCGTGAATTGCAGGATGCCGGCGCCAAGTATATTTTTATAACCGATTCCGCTTTCAATGCCAGCTATGAGCAAAGCCTTAAAGTGGCCGAGGCTTTTATTAAAGCCCGTGTATCTATCCCCTGGGGAGGATTTTTTGCCCCGACAATTCCACCACAAGATTATTACCAAAAACTTGCCGATGCCGGTTTGACTCATGTGGAATTCGGCACGGAATCTCTATCCGATACAATGCTTACCAATTTACAAAAACCTTTTGTCACTGGCGACGTTTTTAATGCTCATCATCAGGCATTGCGGGCAGGCCTGTATATTGCTCATTATTTTCTCCTGGGTGGCCCCGGTGAAAACAAGCAAACTCTGCAGGACACGCTAAACGGTGTAGATAAGCTTGAAAAATCCGTTTTTTTCTTTTTTTGCGGCATTAGAATTTATCCGCATACGGACTTGTATAATGTTGCTTTGCGGGAAGGCCAAATTCAAGCCTCACAAAGCCTCCTACAGCCGGTATTTTATAGTTCACCGCACATTTCCGGCAAAGAAATTATGCAAATGGTGGAAAATCACGCCAACGGCCGTTTTAATTGGCTTATTGGCGCCGGTGAAACCAAGGCCACCCGCGTTCTTCCTAAGCTTTACGAGCGGGGGTTTACGGGGCCGTTGTGGGAGCACTTGATCCAATGATACCAGATCGCTTTCGTCGGCTAACTTTGTTGGCATCGTCGTCGGTTTCCTCAACGTATTTGTAATACGCCTGCGGAACCTCCTCCTTGCCGCCGCGTTATCCTTTGAAATCAATCTAGTATAATTAAAAAAGGCTTAGAACTTCGTAAAGGTTTTTTATCAATGAAAAGTCTTATATTCTGGCGGACTCCGGCGCAAATTTCAGGAATAATTATTTTGGCTGTCGCCGTGTTAGTTTATTTTGTCTGCCCCTTAATGGCGCCGGCCGTCGCTTTATTATATATTCTTCTGTGTGTTCTTGGTTGTTTTTTCCCGCAAACCAATTTTTTCCTGCCTGTAATCAACCGCGGCAAAACCGGAAAAAACTTCGTCGCGCTTACTTTTGACGACGGGCCTTCTGAGCCGGTAACAAAACAAATCCTTGATCTACTCGATAAATATTCGGTGAAGGCGACTTTTTTCGTTTCCGGTATCAATGCTTCACGCCACCCGGAAATTATTCAAGATATTATTGCTCGCGGCCATGCCATTGGCAACCATTCTTACAGCCACAATCCTTTCCTGATGCTGAAGAGTTACCGTACTCTCTACAGGGAAATAGCCGAAGCGCAGAGAGTGTTGCGGGAAATGGGGATTGAGGCGAAGGCTTTCCGTCCACCGGTGGGCATAGTAAATCCCAAGCTTTCTTCCGTACTGGATAAGCTGGGAATGTATTGCATAACTTTTAACTGTCGCGCTTTCGACGCTGGTAATTTCCGCGTAAAAGACATTGCGAAGAATATTCTAAAAAAAGTAAAATCAGATGACATTATTTTACTGCATGATGTGTCTGCCCGCCAAAAAAAAGATAACGCAGTATTTTTATCGGAAGTAGATATAATGCTTGCCGGAATTATTTTAAAGGGGTTAACAATTGTACCTCTTTCCGTTTTGATAAACAAACAAGTGATGATAGTAGAAAACCCCTTAGAAAGCCTTTAACTTTCTAACGGGGTAAAAAAATTTTGATTGAAAAAACAATCGATGATATGTAATCCTACTATTTAAAACAAATTGGACTTTGATACTAGTAAGCGAGGTGTAGTTTCTTGGAAGGTCAATGGAATTTGCTGCGGGATATTAATACCGGAAAATCAAATGAGATTGAAGCGTTAGCGTATGTACCGATGGATTCGCCATGGTTTTCAGGCCATTTTCCCGGCGAACCTATTCTTCCGGGAATAGCTTTGGTTCACATGGTCGAGCAGGCTATCCTTAAGGATGCTGAAACAAGAAACGAGCGGATAAAGCTAGATACGCTAAGAAGAATTAGATTTGTCCAGCCGGTAAGGCCGGGAGAAACAATTTCAATTAATATTTCCGGTGAAGAAGTAGACGAAGAAATTTTGTTTTCTTTTAAAGTAACAAATAAAGAAAACATTGTATGCAGCGGTGTAATTATTGCGAAGAAGATAAAAAATAAATAAGCCTAGAAGGAGAGGAGGATAAGAATGCCTGAAAGCAATGATAAAAAAGGCATTATACAGCATGTGGCCGAAGTCATTATCGGGGAGCTTAAATTAGAAGACATTACGGCGGATACATTCAATCCGGATATGGATTTGGTGGATGAGCTGGGTATTGACAGCATGGATTTAGCCACTATTGCCTTAGTCCTGCAAGATGAATACAAGATAGTAATTGATGAAGACGATTACCCCAAATTGAAAACAATTCGCCTGATCGCCGATTATATCGACGAAAAACTAACTGCGAAAAGTTAATCGATATAAACCAATTGTCTATGACTATTAAAAATAAAGATTCTTATGAACCGGACAGACCGAAATTTTCCGAACTTTTAGCAAACCCGGAGGTCAAAGCGCGTTGGGAAAAAGTTCGAAAATATTTTTTTCTGCGGGAATCCACATACGATATGTCCAACCGCTGCAATATTCGCTGTGACGGCTGCTATTATTTTGAAGGAGAAAAGCAATTTGCCGAGGAAAATGGCAGTGTGGAAGCGTGGCGCAATCTTATGCAGGCGGAAAAAAAACGCGGCATTACTTATGTTGTTCTGGCCGGTGCCGAACCGTCGCTTGTGCCGCAACTGCTGGATGTATGCTATTCGGAAATGCCGCTGGGGAGCATTGCCACCAACGGTTTTAAAAAGATTCCACCATCGGTCGGTTACAAAATACATATTTCCGTTTGGGGTAACGATGAGACAAGCCTGCGTATTCGAAAAGCAAAAAATTTGTTAAAAAAACAAATTGAAAATTATAAAAATGATTCCCGGGCCGTTTTTGTGTATACTTTTACAAAGGAAAATATTGATGAAGTAAATGAAGTTGCCGCTGAGCTGATCGCCAATAACTGTAAATTAACCTTTAATGTATTTTCTTCGCCGGTAGGTTACGCGGGGCCCCTACGCCACGATGAGGCGTCCCTGAAGCGCACTCGAGAAACCATGATCGCGCTTTTGAATCGATATCCGAAAAATGTTCTTTTCTCTGTTTACAACGCCGTGGCGCACACTCATTCAAAAGGATTACACGATCTTTATTCCTGCTCTTATCCCCGCTGTAATCCCTCGCAGGATATCGGTTTGGGAAGGTCTTTTAGGCAGTATCGGACAGATTTGAATTGGGACAGAGCTGTTGCCTGTTGTGTGCCCGATACGGATTGTCCCGATTGCCGGCATTACGCCGCGGGGTCAGCGGTTGTTACGGCGAGGCTTTACCGCCATGTAAATAATTCAGCCTCATTTAAATCCTGGCTCGATTATGTTGACACCTACCTGGCGGTCTGGGTAATGGGCTATGAAAAAGGGAAAAATCTTTGCACTGTAGCAATCGAACCACCCCCAAATGCAGGAAGTTGAAAAATAAGGATTGGTATAAATGAAAACAATAAGTTCTCTGCTGGATAAAGACTGGCAAGCCCGTTATAAGCGCATTGCCAATTTGAATATTCGCAGTTCCATATATGATGTTACCAACCGCTGCAACCTGCGTTGCAAAGGCTGCTTCTTTTTTTCTTCCGGAGAGCATCAAGTAAACGAAGAGATGGATATAAAGAAGTGGGAAAGTTTCATTGACAAAGAAAAAGCGCGCGGCGTCAATCTGGCGA
>MGQN01000023.1:57482-63960 GCA_001797845.1 Deltaproteobacteria bacterium RBG_16_44_11
GTGATAAATTTCCCGACATGATGGTGGGAATTTCTCTGTGGGGCGGAAGTGCAGATGAAAAGGTTCTTCGCGGACGCGACACTTTTGCGATTTCCAGCAAAAATTACGCAGGTGATCCATATACATATTATCTTTACACCGTAACGCCAAGACAGGTGGGCAAGATCGAGCCGGTCATCAAACAGATCGCCGATGTAGGTTTAAAAGTGCATCTTCAGCTTCTTTCAAACGATGAAGGGGTTGATGGATTTTCATGGCAGGAAAACGAGCTTGAGGATCTGCGTCACGAAATGGACGAGATGCTGGATAAATATCCGCGCACTATAATTTCCAGTAAATATTATCATGAAATTATCACTACCGGGAAAATGTCAGGGCGCCGATTCGGCTGGAAGGAATGTCAGTCCGTTACTGAATCGCTGGACGATAGAAAGCCACAGCCCCGCCGTTTGATTCATTTTTTCCGCTGGGCCGCCGATTTGCAGACCGTCCACCGCTGTTGCACATCCGCGACTCGCGATTGCTCCACGTGCAAGGATGGAGCCGCGCACATGAGCTGGATTATGGTCAACAAGCGGGAGCATATGCATTCGACCCAAGATTTGCAAAACTGGATCGAAGTTTATGAAATGTTCGCCAAACTGTATCGTTTGATACCGTGGTAGCAATAAGGCTGAAGACCGAAGACTATAGGCTGTCAGGTAAAGATATTATTTTTTACTCTCTGAGAAAACCCAAAAAATATAATTGATATTTTTGAAAAGCTCCTGCATGATTGCACATTGTCAGAACACATAAATCACAGGGATTGGGTTGCTTTGTCTAAAAAAACAGTAATATTAGGATATGATGCCGTATCTTCTTTAGGAACGGATTTAGATACTCAGTGGCAGCGCGCCGTAGCCGGGGAATCCGGCATAGGAAAGTTGACCAGATTTCCGCTTTCCGCCGATTTTCCCGTGCGTGTTGCCGGTGAAGTAGCGGAAATGGACTTGCGGCCATATCCTTTTTTACAGCCGCGGGAAATGGCGCACTGGACATCGCCGATTTTTAAATACGCGCTTCTTGTTGTGCATCGCGCTCTGGAAAAAAGCAAAATTGTAATTTCAGCGAATATCGCGCCTCGGGTGGCCATAACTTTCAGTACAGCCGTTGGCGGACTGGATGCAATTTTAAAAGCGGACCGCCAGATGATGGCCGAAAATAAAATGCCTCATCCCTTCGCCAATCCCAATTCTTGCATCAACATGGTCGGCGGCAAGGTCTCCATTCTGACCGGCGCGACCGGTCCCATCACCGCCACCATCACCGCCTGTGCCACCGGCGTGACGTCAATGATTATCGGCAATATGATGCTGAAGCAGAATATGGCTGATGTGGTGATTGCCGGAGCCGTTGATTTTCCTTTGGTTGAACCGATTGTGGCCGGATTTGCCACAATGAACGGCGCTTATCGTCCGAAAGAAGGGCAGCCGGAGGAACCACCGGAAAAAACCAGCCGTCCTTTTTCCATAAATAGAAGGGGCTTTGTCGTTTCCGAAGGTGCCGGGTGCATTATTTTGGCTACACAAGATTTCGCAAAGGTGCACGGCCTTAAACCAAAAATGGAATTAGCCGGCTGGTCAATGACTTCCGATGCAAGCCATTTTGTTTCACCCAAACTGGATACGGTGCAAAGATGTATACAAGAAACCATTATCAATGCCGGACTGAAGCCCAAAGATATTGACGCGGTAAACGCGCATGCCACCTCTACAAAAGTGGGCGATAAAGTGGAAGCCGACGCTCTGGCCAACATTTTCGGTAAAAATGTGCCGCCGGTATCGGCAAATAAATCACAATTAGGACACGCGATGGGCGCGTCTTCCGCCATCGAAGCGATTCTGGCAATTGAAGGAATGTTCAAAGATACTTTGCTTCCCACGATAAATTATGTTCCCGATAAAGAGATTGCAATTGATTGTGTGGCCGAAGGAGCCAGAAAGTTGAAGCAGGAATTTGTGTTGAAGAACGCTTTTGGTTTCGGCGGATGCAATTCCTGTTTGATCTTGCACCGAATAGCATAAAGAATATATAGTGAAATTATGAAAGCCCCTAAAAACAGAAAAGTTTTCGTTGTCGGTTACGGCGCGGTCACACCGCTGGGAAGCACATTTGAGAAAACATGGAAAAGAGCCATCAAGGGTGAAGCTGGTTTCAGGAAGGTAACGCGTTGTAAAGTAGAATCAGCCTGCGACATAGTCGGAGAAATCCCGGATTGGTATCCACTGGAGCTTGATTTCACCGATGCTAAAGAAGTTTATAACTGGAATGCCGCTTTTGTGATTTTAACTATGGCTGTTTGCAAGGAGGCGCTGGAAAACGCGGGAATTATCATTGACGAAAAAATCGCTCCGCGGATGGCTTGCCTTATCGGTTCGGCCCTGAATGGATCGGATGCCTTTCGCATTGCCATGCACGATTTGGAACATCGCGGGCCGCTGAGGGTCAGCCCCTATTTACTGCCTAATTTATGCGCGAATCTTCCTTCCGGTAAAGCCGGAATGCTGTTAAAATTTACCGGCCCTATTTTTTCACCGCAGGGCGCCTGCGCCTCCGGGAACCACGCCATCGGCATCGGGGCAAGAATGATCCGGGACGGCGATTGCGATTTTGTTTTGGCCGGCGGCGCCGACGCGCCAATTTTACCGGAACTGATTCACGGCTTTGCCAATATGAACGCCACGATCAAAGTTCATCCCGATGATCGCGCTTATAGTAATCATGCGCAGGCATCCCGCCCTTTCAGTATCGACCGCAAAGGGTTTGTTCTTTCCGAAGGTGCCGGCGTGGTAGTTCTCGCGGCGGAAGAATTGCTCAAAGTTTACGGCCTGACACCCAAAGCCGAAGTTTTGGGTGTCGGGTGGACATCGGATGCTCATCATTATACCAGCCCTAATGCCACGACAATTATACGAGCGCTAAGGGAAACAATCGAAGACGCGGATTTAAAGCCGGAAGATATTCAATATATCAATGCCCACGGCACTTCCACGCCGAAAGGAGACAGCACGGAAATTAAATGCCTGCGGGAAGTATTTGGCAAAAAAATACAAAAGATTCCCGTATCTTCGAATAAATCTCAATTAGGACATACATTGGGAGCAACGGCTGCTATCGAAGCCGCTCTGACCATTGAAGGGATGAGGAAGGGCATCATACTGCCCACTATTAATCATCTTCCCGATCCTGAGCTTTCCGATATTGATGTTGTGCCTAATACCGCCCGCAAACAAAAATACGAAATTGCTCTTTCCAACGCCTTCGGATTCGGCGGAACAAATTGCTGTGTTATTTTCAGAGGAGTCTAAAATGAAGCCCAAACCGTTTAAACCGGAAGTTTTCAATAACGATGAAAAATATGTGCGCGACCGGACAACAGGCCTTGTCTGGCACCGCTCAAAGCATCGGACTTTGTATGCCGACACGGATCGCTCCGAGGTCGTTTATCATTCCAACTATCTGCGTTATTTTGAATTCGGGCGCACATCGTTGATGCGCGACGTCGCCTATTCCTACAAAGAAATCGAAGAAAGCGGTTATGTCTATCCCATTATTGATCTGGCCATTAATTTTTATCATCCTTTGTTTTATGATGACTTGATGTACATTTATACAAGACCGGTTAACTTGGAGCGTGTGCGCCTACAGTTTGACTATGTTATCACGCACGCGGAAAAGAGACATTTGGTCTGTATCGGCTTTACTAAACACTGCGCCTTAAATTTGACCGGCACACCCGTGGCCGTTGATTCCAAAACGGTTCAGCTATGGACATCGTTCCCCAAATAAATAAAAAAACCCGCTATACCCAGGAAATGGAAATATATCCGTATTTGCGGGATCACCATTTCGAAGGAAAAGTGATTCTGCCGGCAGTGGAAACATTAATCGCTCTGGCTAATGTTGTTAAACTTAATTTTCCGCAGATTAGTATCAACTGTTTGTTAAAGGCGCGCTTTGGCCGATTTTTATTAATCGCGCCGGAAAAGCAGAGGCTAGAAATACTTGTCGATATAGAAGATGCCGGTAATAACAATATTACCGCTGTGCTTTTAACGTCGATAAAATCAAAAAAAAGCGCAATTAGC
The DNA here is from genome assembly GCA_001797845.1 of Deltaproteobacteria bacterium RBG_16_44_11. Taxonomy (GTDB): domain Bacteria; phylum Desulfobacterota; class Syntrophia; order Syntrophales; family Smithellaceae; genus UBA4810. Next base: position 61,613 of record MGQN01000023.1, read on the forward strand.
CGCGCCCTCGAACATGCCCGTGTGGAATTTGGCGCTGCCGATTATGCGCCAGACCCCGCGCCTCCCTTTCGGTTCGTGGAAAAACTGCAGGGAAGCTGTATCAGCGTACCTTCAGTAACAATCTATCGTGAGTTGGTGCCTTTCGGGACAGCTTATCAAAATATTATTGGTGATTTATCAGTGTCGCGCGAGGGTGCTTTGGCCTATCTTGCAGGCGGCAGCGGCGAAGCGGATGAAAACCTGCTCGGCTCACCTTTTGTGCTGGACGCGGCCATGCATGCGGCCTGCGTTTGGGGACAGCGCTTTACCGATATTGTTTCCTTCCCTGTGGGTTTTGAAAAGAGAGTCATTTATCAAAAGACGAAAAAAGGAGGCAGTTACCTTGGGCGGATTGTGCCGGTGGATGCCAAGAAAGAATCGCTGATATTTGATGTATGGATTTATGATTTAAATGGTGCTATTTTTGAAATCATTCGCGGTATGCAAATGCGGGATGTAACTCAAGGCCGCCTCAATCCGCCGCAGTGGATTAAGGCATAATACCAAGTCGCATTCTTTAGCTAACTTTGTTGTCATCGTCGTCGGCTTCCTCAACGTATTAGTAATACGTCTGCGGAGCCTCCTCCTTGCCGCCTCGTTATCTCTCGAATGCAACTCGGTATAAGAAATATTGTTGCAATACAGCATATTTTACATCCCTTTGTCCCTCCCTTAAGGGGAGGGACAAAGGGAGGGTGAACTGGAAATTAAATCATGGGAAAAACATTTTTAATTTTTCTTTTTGCGTATCTTGCCGGCTCTATTAATTTCGCCATTATTTTTTTTAAGGTGACCGGTAAAGAAGACCCTCGTCTAATCTTCAGTGGCAACGCCGGAACAACTAACGTCTACCGCCAGGCGGGAATTATTTGGGCGGCGGTTATTTTTTTGCTGGATATCGGCAGGGCTCTGGCGGTCGCGGTTATCGCGTGCTATTTTTTAAAAACGCCTTTGCTCCCATGGGCGGCTTTTTTTCTTGTTTTGGGGAATAGCTTTCCCTGCTTTCATGGTTTCCGCGGCGGCAAAGGTGTAGCTAACTATTTAGGTTATACCTTGCTAATCGCGCCGTGGGCGGCGCTTGCTTCCGCGGTCATTTGGCTCGTTTCCTATGGCATTTTCCGTGTTACATTCATCGCTTCATTTTTCATGGTTTTTGTTTTGGCTTTAGGACAAGTTGATTTCGCGCATTGGAGATTAATCGCGATATCCGGTGCCCTCGCCACGTTTCTGCTTATTTTATTCAATCATAGAAAAAACATTACCAACTACCGAAAAACCGACGAACCCCTGATATCCTCTGAATAAAGCATTAATAAGGATTCAGCCTGCGGCATCTATTATATTTTGTAGGCGAATTATCTTGACGTACCATAACGTTGTCCCTCATATTTAACACAATCAAAAGAATATTATTATCAAATCAGCAGTATAGTTAATCTCTCTTGATCTAATAATGGCTTTCTGCTAAAAAACCTAGCAAACAGAATTAATTTAAAAAATAATTAAGGAGATATTATGAGAAGATTATTGACATTAGCAATGCTGTTTATTGTTTTGCTTTCAGGTTGTGCTGCCACAAGTATGGTGGCCCCCGATCGTAAACCTGATCTTACGCCTCGGGCAGATTCAGCCACTCTTGTAATCATCCGCGATACATCTTTTGGTTTTGCCATCGTATTCTGGAACTATCTAGATGGAAAGTTAATAGGTGAAACTAAAGGTAAAACTTATTTTGTCACTAATGTTAAGCCGGGACCGCATTATGTCGTTGTCGCAACTGAAAATGCAGCTGTTGCGCATATCAATTTTCAAGCGGGGAAGTCGTATTACCTGCGTGAGGGTGTCATTATGGGAGTATGGCGTGCCCGCACAAACGGATTCTCCCCACTGAATAAACAGGAAGCCATAGAAGCCATGAACAATTGCACATACATGGAGTATAATGCGAAAAGCGGTGGTGAAGACATGGATCCTAAACTATATCAGCAGGCAATTGCTAATTACCATGAGGAAATAAAGAAAAATCCAGATGGGTTCAAATCAATGCTGGAATATAAAGGGTATTAGTTTTTACGATCCTATCTTTTTAGAATAATTTAACTACGTAAACAGAAGCAATAGAGATCTGCCTTCAGCAAGTCTTGTCAGCCGTTGAGTCTCTCGTTGAATTCTTCAGGAGTGAAGCTATATTCCTGAGTGCCGTAGTGCTCTAGGGCAAAGGAAGCGCAAACGCTCCCTATCCGTGCGCATTGCTCAATATCTTTGCCGTGAACTAGACCGCTGATCAGGCCGCCCCGGTAAGAATCTCC
>MGQN01000023.1:64021-64358 GCA_001797845.1 Deltaproteobacteria bacterium RBG_16_44_11
ACCCGTGAACCCAACTCTCCCAGGGTGGTGATGATCGTTCCGGTCATCTTTAATAAAGCATTCTTCTTCAATCCGGTCTTGTTTATGATCAGGTCTAACTCGTAATCATTGGCGATCAAAATCCGGCATCCCTCGATAGCCTGGATCAGGTTTTTTGTATCCCACATGGGCAGAGATTGCCCGGGGTCAAAAATATAATCGATGCCCCTTTCTTTGCAGGCGCGCGGATAGTTCACCATGTCCTCAAGATTGCCCGGTGAGACGATAACAATAGTTTCTTGGGGGCGGAATTTTTTGAAGTCCAATTCAGATCGATATTTCATGGCTCCAGGATTAA
>MGQN01000023.1:64387-66739 GCA_001797845.1 Deltaproteobacteria bacterium RBG_16_44_11
AGCGCCTGCCGTGAATTCGTCGGCGATGATTTTGATGCTTTCCGTAGATACTCCGTTTTTTGCCAGCCATTCGAAATACCTTTGATAATCATGGCCAATTGTGGCACAAATAAGAGGTTTTTCACCCAGCAGGGTGAGCGCATAGGCAATATTCCCCGCCGTGCCGCCGTATTTTTCCCTCATGCTATTCACCTGGAAACAGACGTTTAGAACATGAATTTTATCAGGCAGGATGTGCTCGGAGAAGTATCCGGGGAAATCCATAATCCGGTCATATGCCATTGATCCGGAAACAATGATGTTCATACATGCCGGCCTTTCCAATCATTTCGAAGTCATCAGAACTCCGGAAGAAGTTTGCTGAATAATTCCGGTTCGGACTCGTGAAAGTATAGGTAATATCAAGTTGTGTGTCAATGACATCTTGCCTCCGTTATTCCCTGCATACGCCGGGGTAACCCGCCGGATTTGCGCCTTGACTAACTGTCGCCTTGACACTATGTTAAGCAAGCATTTAATTCTTTTTCGTCGGAGGTTTTCATGGAAACATATTATCGGCCCAAAGATCTGAACAAATTTGGGGAAATCGGCAAAGACGCTCCGGAACTGGCCAGGAAATTTTTTGAATATTATGAGGCTGTTTTTGCCGAAGGCGCATTGACCGAAAGGGAAAAAGCTCTTATTGCCGTGGCTGTTGCTCACGCCGTTCAGTGTCCGTATTGCATTGATGCCTATACGCAGGCTTGTCTGGAAAAAGGATCGAATCTTGCAGAAATGACCGAGGCCGTGCACGTGGCCGCGGCTATCCGCGGCGGAGCTTCACTGGTGCATGGAGTTCAAATGCGCAATGTCACCCAAAAATTATCTTTATAGATTATCCTGAGGCTATTTAATTATGACTAACGCTGTGGACCAAACAGAAAATATTTCCACTCGATATCCAAACGCTAATTCTTTGATTGTCGAACCATTTGACCGGACATTATTTCAACATAATCTCACCTTAACCAGAGGGGAAACGACCACCCTGCAAATCAATGTCGGTCTTTTATGCAACCTGTCTTGCAAGCACTGCCATCTGGAGGCAGGGCCTCTGCGGGATCAATTAATGGATGCGAAGACGGTGGATCAGGTTGTAGATTACGCGACCAGAAACAGTTTTGAAACCATAGATATTACCGGCGGAGCTCCCGAGTTAAACCCCCGCATGGAAAATTTGATAAGGAAGCTTGCGCCTTTGACTTCGGAATTAATGGTTCGTACTAACCTCATTGCACTGGAGGGCGCAGCGTGGGGAAAATATATATCCTTATGCAAGGGAAATCGAGTCATTATCATTGTTTCTCTTCCTTCTCTTAATGAAGCTCAAACTGATGCACAGCGAGGGGAAGGGGCGTTTCGACGCATTATCGCGGCGTTAAAGAAATTAAACGCGCTTGGGTATGGTATTGAAGGCACGGGCCTCGCGCTTAATCTTGCTTCCAATCCGGTGGGCGCATTTATGAATGCATCTCAGATACAGGCAGAAAAAAGATTCCATGAAATCTTGCTAAAAAAATGGGGCATCAATTTTACCAAGTTATATAATTTCAACAATGTTCCTCTGGGGCGGTTTCGCCGCTGGCTTCAGTCCAAGGGAGAGCTCGACAATTATCTTATCAAACTAGCCGGTCTTTTTAACCCCTGTTCCATCTCCTCGATCATGTGCCGCACTTCTGTTTCCATTAATTGGCAGGGATATCTTTTTGACTGCGATTTCAATATTGCCTCCGAACAGTACCTTAGCGGAAGTAAAATTCACGTCTCGCAAATGGACGGGCTTCCCGCGTGCGGCCTGCCGGTTGCGGTCGGCGAGCATTGTTACGCCTGCACCGCCGGAGCTGGATTTACCTGCGGCGGAACAATCACTGACTAAGTTGCTATCACCAAGTCTACTAAAAGAGTGTGACGCATAATGCGAGTCAGATATTCTTTTATTATTCCTGTTTATCGCGAAGCCGAAATCATCAACTCGACTATCGAACACTTAATGAGTTTGCAAAAATTTGCCGATGCCGAGATTGTTGTCGCCGACGGGGATTATGAAGGGAGCACGCTTCAAAGAATCAGTAATACCGGCGTAAGAAAAATACTCTGTCCTAAAGGCCGGGCACGGCAGATGAACTGTGGCGCGGCAGAAGCTTTAGGGGACGTCCTGATTTTTTTACATGCCGATACCTGCCTGCCGGAAAATGCACTAAAGAAGGTTGCTGAGATATTGAAGGATAAGAAAATCATCGGCGGAGCTTTTGATTTAGGTATTGATTCCCGGCGCTTTACTTTCCGCATTATAGAGAAAATCGCTTCGATCCG
>MGQN01000023.1:66847-68251 GCA_001797845.1 Deltaproteobacteria bacterium RBG_16_44_11
AGGATCAAGAAAAGGCAGGGGAAAATAAATATTTTAGAAGATAAGGTCAAAACGTCGTCCCGCCGCTGGGAAACCGAAGGCGTTGTTTTTTGCACTCTCAGAAATTGGTTTTTGCTGGCGCTTTATTTGCTGGGAGCAAAGCCGGAAACTTTGGTAAAATTCTATAAGTAGTTTTCTGCCCAATAATTATTTGCTTTTATCGTGATCCACGGAAGCCACGTCTTCTCGGCCGGAGAGTTTTTTTCTAGCCAAGCGAACTAAAAAGGTTAAAACAATCATCGCTATCAAAAGCACTACGACCAGAGGCCAGGGAATTTTTCCCTCGCTCAACCCACTGACAATCGCATCCGTGCCTACCACATACAAAACGGTGCCGGGCAGCATGCAAAGCCACGACCAGAAAACGTATGTCCAGAAACGAACGCCGGTAAGGCCAAAACCATAATTAAGAAAATTAAAAGGGAAAAGAGGCACCAGGCGTGTTATGGCCACAATTATTGCACCGTGTTCTTTTGTCAGCTGATCCAGCTTTTTGAATTTTTCATTTTGCGAAAATTTGTGTACAATAAAGTCTCTTGCCAGATAACGAGAAATCAAAAAACCGATGCTCGCTCCTATTGTCGAGGCGATGCTGACCAGTACGACTCCCCAAACCGACCCGAAAAGCGCTGCTCCGGCAATTGTTATGGCTGAGCCCGGTAGAGCCAGGATAACAGCAATAATATAAATCACGACAAAAACCAGCGGCCCCCAGGAACCAAGGCCGGAAATCCACGCACGAAGATCGGAGAGCTTTTCTCCCACTCCCCAAAACCTAAGCAGGATAATCGCAGCAACCAAAAAGATAATGAATATAATCGGCCGCCACAAACTTTTTTGCTTTTTATCAGTGAAAGCTTCAGAAGCCATATAGTTCCTTGGCAGTATCGGTAGTGCCAAGTTCTATACTATTTTTCTGGTTGCTAATTCAATGAAATTATCGATTGCACTCCTAATATAATTTGTATAGACGCATTTGACAATCACCGAATCGTCGTTAAGATTTTGATGTAAGTATCTATTTTTTTTCAAGGAGGAGGAAATGAAAAAATTACTTATATCTTTGATAATGTTAAGTTTTATATTTGGCTGTCAAAACGGCAATACCCAACAAGCGGAGGTAAAAAATAAAATGGCAAAGGCAGATGAAATAAAAAGTTCAAGTATAGCCACGCTGGCCGGAGGCTGTTTTTGGTGCGTGGAATCTGATTTTGAAAAGCTTCCGGGAGTTATCAAGGTGGTATCCGGATATGCCGGGGGGAAGGGCGAGAATCCTACCTATGAATCATATGCCGAAATGGGCTACATTGAAGTCGCCCAGATATACTATGATGCGAAAAAAATCACCTATGAACAACTTTTAAA
>MGQN01000023.1:68264-72993 GCA_001797845.1 Deltaproteobacteria bacterium RBG_16_44_11
CATATCGATCCGAGTGATGCCGGAGGACAGTTTGTCGATCGCGGACATCAATATCGCAGTGCCATATTTTATCACGATGAGGCACAAAGACAAATTGCGGAAAAATCCAAGCAGGCTCTCACAAAATCCGGGAAGCTCGCTAAACCAATCGCCACGGAAATTATTAAACTTACCAAATTTTACCCGGCTGAGGACTATCATCAAGATTATTATAAAAAAAATCCCCTGCGTTACAAATATTATCGCAACGGATCAGGTCGCGATCAAACCGTAAAGAAATTATGGGGAAATGATACAGGCATCGAACCCATTACCCGGCAGGATTTCACTAAACCTGATGATGCGACCCTAAGGAAGAAACTTACCAAAATACAATATGATGTAACGCAGAAAAACGGGACCGAACCGCCATTTCAAAATGAGTATGACAATAACAAAAAAGCGGGTATTTACGTGGACATCGTCTCCGGAGAACCGCTTTTCAGTTCACTGGATAAATATGATTCCGGCACTGGTTGGCCCAGTTTTACCAAACCGCTGGAGACGGGAAATATTGTGGAAAGAGAAGACCGCAGCTTTTTCTCGACGCGTACAGAAGTTCGAAGCAAACATGCCGATTCTCACTTAGGCCATGTTTTTCCGGATGGCCCCAAGCCAACCGGACTTCGCTATTGCATGAATTCCGCCGCATTGAAATTTATCCCCAAAGAGGATCTGGAAAAAGAAGGGTACGGCCGGTATTTAAAGTTATTTACCTCCGCTAAATAAAAACCGGCAAAGGTTGATTTCATGGAGAACGGCGCGAATTTTCTTTCTTATGAGGCCTTGATTCGTCTTGGGTTTTTCGCGGGGATTTTTTCAGCGATGGCCCTGCTGGAAGGTCTTTGGCCCCGGCGGAATCGCCTGGCATCGAAACCCCGCCGCTGGTTTGCCAATCTGGGCATGCAAATTATCGATACAGCGGTGTTGCGTCTGATCTTTCCGGTATTTCCGGTCGGTGTCGCGCTCATCTTTGCTGCGCGAGGATGGGGTGTACTCAATTACTATCAGGTTTCTCCCCTACTCGCCGCTATTGCCGGGATTCTGGCACTCGATGTTGCCATCTACTTCCAGCACGTTATGTTCCATGCGACACCGCTTTTCTGGCGTCTGCACATGGTGCACCATACCGATCAGGATATTGATGTGACCACCGGACTGCGTTTTCATCCGGTAGAAATCATCTTATCACTTTTGATCAAAATAGCCGTTGTGGCGGCTATGGGCGTTCCCGTCCTTGCCGTGCTGATTTTTGAGGTTTTGCTCAACGGCGCGTCAATGTTTAACCACAGCAACTGGCGGATTGCCCTGCCGCTGGAGAGCTTGATCAGATTGCTTCTGGTCACGCCGGATATGCACCGGGTGCACCATAGCGTGATCGTCCGGGAAACCAACAGCAACTACGGTTTTAGTTTTTCTTTCTGGGATCGATTATTCGGCACATACCGTGCCCAGCCGGCGGATGGTCACGAACAGATGAAAATCGGTCTTAATGGTTATCATGATGATCGTTCTCTTAAATTATCATCCCTTTTAGTCATGCCTTTTTTGCCGGAGAAAAAATGACTGCCAGAATATTGCTCATTTTATTATCTTTGCTGTACATATCATCGTCGTTTGTAGTTGGACAGACAATATTTCTACGTGAGGATTTTAAAAATCTGAACAATTGGGAGCCGGTTCATTTTCCTAAGATTAAAAAGCATAGCGTCTATGAGGCTATTTCCGAGAACGGCAAAACGTATCTCAAGGCTGCCAGCGATGCTTCCGCTTCCGGGTTGGTTTATAAAAAAACATTCAATATATATGATCATCCCCGCCTGCGCTGGCGTTGGCGGGTAGATCATGTCTATGATAAGGGAAATACCAGGGAAAAATCGGGCGATGATTATCCGCTGAGGATCTATGTAATGTTTCAGTATGATTCTGCTAAAGCGGGCTTGCCGGACAGAGTTTTTTACGGGTCCGCAAAAGTACTCTATGGTCAATATCCCCCACACAGTACGTTGAATTATGTATGGGCGAGCCGCGAGGAAGAAGAAGGCATAATCACTAGCCCCTATACAGATAGGGCAAAAATTATTATCTTGCAGAAAGGCAAGAAGAAATTATCAATGTGGGTGGAGGAGTCGGTAAACATCCTCGAAGATTATCAAAAGGCCTTCGGCCAGTCGCCGCCGAATATGGCCAGCATCGCCATCATGAATGATTCCGACAACACCGGGGGAAAGTCGGTTTCCTATATCGATTTTATTGAAGTGGAATAATGATAAAGGACAGATGCCTTATCGTATTTGTAAAATATCCGCAAACAGGCTTTGTGAAAACAAGGATCGCGCGACGTTACGGCGATGACTTTGCTGCCGGTTTGTACAAGGAATTTGTATTTGATATTCTGGAGGGCATGGCGAGAGTTCCTTGCCGGTTACAGATATATTTTGATCCCCCAGAAAAAGAAAATTCAATAAAAAATCTACTGGGACATTCATATCAATACCTGCCGCAACAAGGTTTCGACCTGGGGGAAAAAATGAAAAACGCTTTTGGAGCTAGTTTTGCCGGGGATTTTAAAACGGCAGTACTCATCGGCAGTGATTGTCCTGATCTTCCACGGAGGGTCATTGATGAGGCCTTCGATGCCCTCGATCATCAAAACGACGCAGTAATCGGTCCGGCTTCCGATGGCGGCTATTATCTGATCGGTTTCAAAAAAAATACGGTCCTGCCTGATGCATTTTGGGGTCTTTCCTGGGGGACGCCGGATGTTTTTTCGGATGCGATGAACATTTTGCGCGACCGTTTGTCGCGGATTTCGGTGCTCCAAGAATGGCGTGACGTGGACACAGGTAAAGACCTCGCCGATCTTTTCGAAAAAAGCAAATCAACAACTTTTGCGCATTCACGCACGATGCGCTACCTGAAAAAAAGCGATATTTTCAGGTGATTATTCAGAAGGCGAACAGGCCCGTCCCTTCAGACTGAAGAAAAATTTCAAAATATTTTTCGTTCGGTCACTGAAAATCTTTTCAGCAAATATTTTTCCAGCCACACGCTTGGATATTTCTGAAATAGTCGGATAAATGTGAACCGCACCGGCAATTGCGGAAAGCTTGACGCCGCCGCTAACAGCAATGACCCACTCATGGATAAGCTCGCCTGCGTGAGCGCCGATAATCTGGCAACCAAGTAATTTGCCTCCCGGACTTACCATTAATTTGATCTTCCCTTTTGTTTCCCCTTCGGCTTGCGCCCGGTCATTGTCGGCAAAGCTCTCCTCCCAGAGGCGATATTTGATGCCTTCTTTTTTTGCTCTTTTTTCATTCAGACCGATACTGGCTACTTCCGGATCGGTATAGGTGCACCAGCCGATTTTGCTGTAATCAGCTCTCCTAGGCAATCGCAGAACGGCGTTAGTAAGAGCAATGCCTGCTTCATAACCGGCAACATGCGTGAAGGGCAGTTGGCCGTTGACATCGCCACAAGCGTAGATGTGACTGATATTTGTTTTCATCCTGGCATTTGTCAGAATACCGTGCGGCGTAAATTTAACACCTGCCGCTTCCAGCCCTAAGCCATCGATATTCGGTTTGCGTCCGGCGGCGACCAAGAGTGCGTCTGTTTTCAAAATACTAGTTTCTCCTTTGCCCGCCTTGGCTCTCACTGTCAGGTGGAACGCGGAATTAATGTGCTGTGCTTTCAAGGCTTGGGTTCCTTTCAGTATTATGACAGCTTCTTCTCTCAGGCGTTCCTCAAGAATAGCGGCCAGATCCGCGTCTTCCGGGCCGAGAATCTGGTCCATAAATTCAACAATGGTCACCTGAGAACCCAGACGCGCAAAAGCCTGTGAAAGCTCCAGACCGATCGGCCCGCCACCCAAAACGATTAAATGGGCGGGCAGTTTCCGCTGTTGAAATATGGTTTCGTTCGTCCAATAAGGTACGGAAGCAAGTCCTTCGACAGGCGGCAGAGCCGGGCTGGAACCTGTGGCGATAATCCAGCTCTTCGCAGATATTTTGCGGCCGTCCAGAGAAACACTGTGATCGTCAATGAAGAAGGGCTGACCAAAAACAACTTGTGCCCCCAGCCCGCAGAATCTTTCTGGTGAATCATGATGCTGTATGTTTTCGATAACACTTTTCACGCGGTCCATTACTGCGCCCAGATCAACAAGCGGCAACTGGATTTCCGGCAGTCCGAATTCCGGGGTTCTTTTCAGGAGCGCATAAACACCGGCTGTCCGAATTAATGTCTTTGAAGGAACGCAGCCGTAGTGCAGGCAATCGCCGCCGAGTGCGCCCGATTTTTCGATAAGTACTGTTTTAGCGCCGAATTGAGCCGCTCCCGCGGCTGCGGTAAGTCCTGCCGCACCGCCGCCGATAATTCCAAGATCATAATCGTATCTGTCCATTATCTCTCTCCTGTATTTATACGAAATTGCTTAAATCGTTTAGCTCGGTTATATAACACAAGTAATTTTAAAGCTATTTGCGGGCAATAATATCCGCGGCGATATTGCGAACATTTTGCATAGCTGTGCTCAAATCAATAGTGCGCAGCTGCCGGTCGTTCATTACAATTTTACCGCCGATAATACTTGTTTTCACGTCCGCGCCGCGGGCGGCGTAAACAAGCTGGGAATAACAATTATAAAGAGGTGTGAGGTGCGGCTGGTTCATATCCACCAAAATTA
>MGQN01000023.1:73011-78161 GCA_001797845.1 Deltaproteobacteria bacterium RBG_16_44_11
CAATCCGGTCATCAAGCCCGAGTAATTTTGCCCCGCCGATGGTAGCCATCTCCAAAACTGTTTGGGCATTCATTACTGTAGGGTTCAAAGATGTAACTTTATGTATCTTTGCCGCCGTATCCATCTCCCGGAATATATCCAGATCATTGTTGCTGGCGCTGCCATCCGTTCCCAATCCGACAATTATACCATACTGTAACATTTCAGGAATGGGAGCAACGCCTGCAGCCAGCTTCATGGAGCTCTCCGGATTGTGTGAAACTTTAACTCCCAGATCGGCAAATATTTTCATATCTTCAACAGTCAGCCAGTTGCAATGAACGGCAACGGTCTGGTCGTCAAGAACTCCCAGATCATAAAGATGCTGGACCGGTTTTTTGCCGTAACGCTTTTCGATAGTTTCGATCTCGTCTTGATTTTCCAATAGATGTATCAGGTAAAGAATGCCTTCTTCGCGCGCCGCTTTTTTCACGTTAACCAGTGTTTTCGGCGAACAGGTGTAAGGCGAATGACAGAAAAAAGCCGGTGTGATCATGGGCGCATGAGGTTTCCAGCGCCTGACAAAACGGTCAGCCGCGGCCATCATTTTTTCATATTTGGGATTATCCGGCGTGGCAAAATCGGCAAATCCTTGTGAAACAACGGCACGCATTCCTGTTGCCAACACTGCTTCGGCAATAGCATCCTCAAAGAAATATCCGTCGCAAAAAGTTGTTGTGCCGGAGAGGATCATTTCGGCCATCGCTAGTTTCGCGCCTTCATGAACCATTTTTTTATTGACGAAGCGTGCTTCTGCAGGAAAGATGTGATTGTTGAGCCAGTCCATGAGGGGCAAATCATCGGCCATGCCCCTAAAACACACCATCGGCAGGTGAGTGTGTGTGTTGATTAATCCGGGCAGAACGATGCAGCCGGAAGCGTCAATTACTTCTTTGGCCTCACGGTTGCTGGTTGTCTTTGCGTTTTTTTTACCGACAGTAACAATAATCCCATCTTTGATGCCAACAATACTATCTTCGATAATTTCCATTTCTGCGGACATGGTTAGCAGGGTACCTCCGGTAATCAATATATCCCTTTTGGTACCCTGCATATGTTTACTTGCTTTCTTCCTATTATGGAGACAAATTTTAAGTAAACCACCGCTTTCGCGCCAGACGAAGTATTTCGCGAAATACAAAATGTGAAAATTATCGGCTTAAGTATGCCTGTTTAGCGATTATTATTTTCCAACGTCAAGTGTTGCTGATTTGTTCCCTGAAAGACTGCAACTAACTGTAGCTTCCAGTGAGTCGCCTTTGTCGGCAGCTATCTTATAAGTGTTAGAAAATGTCGCGGAATCAGATTGTTTATCATAAGTATTTGTGCTGACAACAATCCCGTTTTTCTTAATTTCCACGGATTTAATATAGTGAAAACCGGGAAATGAGGATTTATGCGTGATCGTGACCGTTAAAGTTTGTGAATTTAAATCGTAGGCAAGTTTTACATCCTGCGGGGGGTCCGCAAGGGCCATTTGCGGCTGAACGCAGATGAACATTGATAAAACTAACACCGCACCAAAAATAATTTTTGAAATTCCTACTGCTTTTTTCATTGTAAATCTCCTTTAAATTTGTACTTCATTTTTTTACGATATAATAAATTTATTAATAGCTTAAAAGATTAAAAAAATCAATTACGAATTAACAAATGATCAATTATCTGGTTGAAAAATCGCATTCTATTGGATAATGTCATTAAACTAAATAAAGAAGGTAGCCATGCGATTATTATTTTCCAACGTCAAGTGTTGCTGATTTGTTCCCCACGATACTGCAAGTGGCAGTTACCTCCAGCGTATCGCCACTGGCAGCAGATATTTTATGGTTATACGCAAATGTTGTTGGATCAGGTTGTGAGTCATAGGTATTTGTGATGATTCCAATCCCGTTTTTCTTAATTTCCACGGATCTAATATAGTGAAAACCCGTGAATGAAGATTTATGTGTGATTGTTACAGTTAAAGTTTGTGAATTTAAATCGTAGGCAAGTTTTACATCCTGCGGCGGATCGGCATAAATAAGCGGCGGATAAACACAATAAAACATTAAAAAAACCAACACCGCACCAAAAATAAAAGTTGAAACATCTTTTGTTCTTTTCATATTAAATTTCCTTTCAATCTGTAATTTATTTGTGGTTACACTAAAACGCATAAGCAGTTAAGGTAAAAGATAAATTAAAACCAGTATCTGCATAAATGTAAAACAGCAGCAAAATTTTGTCGACGGTAGCACGAGGATTTAAAAAGCTAAAAAGCTCAGCCGGATAATTTTGCCTCCATTAATTCACCGCCAATCAATCCCAGCGCAATACTAAAGCCCACAGCTAATATTGTCAGCATGGTAAATAATACCATTTCAGGTACGGCCGACAACTGCCGTGCAAGAGCAACAGCGACAATAACAATAGATGTAATGAGGAAGCTCAACCCGAATATAATTTTCTTTTTCAAAAAAGGCGTTGTCACTTTCCGGAATCTGGTTTTGCCGTCAACAAATCCGGTTAGTAAGGCCAGAATAAGAAAAAACGGAAGAGCAGATGAAATCACCCTCATCGTGCATTTCAAAACTCCATCAAGTTGTGGTGGCGCGACAAAAGATAAAACAGCCAGGATAAAGAGAGTAAAAGCAAAAGATTGCGGAAAATGCACAATAATGGGATGAAGATGCAATCCTAGGATATTGCGTCTTTTTTCCGCTACCGAGTCTTGATAAGGTTCAAACATCTTTGCGGGTACCCCACATGCCGGGCATACGTCCTTTATCTTACCCTCTACGGTTACATAACCGCACGCTTTGCATTTGACTAAGTTTGCCATAATATCTCCTAAAGATTTAATTGTTTTTAGATTATACAATAATTTATTTCATTATCAAATAACAATTAGAAAATTATATTATTGAAAAGTAGAAATTTATCCGATAGTATTAATGGATTAAAATATGGAGGTGTCTATGGACGCGTTATTTCTTGCCCGGATTCAATTTGCCTTTACTGTAGGCTTCCATTTTCTCTTTCCGGCCATGACGCTGGGGACAGCTCTGGCCATACTCATTTCCGAAACCGCTTATCTTGTCAAAAAAGATGAAGTTTATAAAAAGATTACCGATTTTTTGGCCAGACTGCTCGGCCTGATATTTGTCGCCGGTACAGCCACAGGCCTTACCATGGAGTTTTCCTTCGGCATGAACTGGGCGGGCTATTCCAGAGCCGTAGGGGATATCTTCGGGCCGCTTCTTGCCGTTGAAGGCGTTACAGCGTTTTTTCTGGAAGCGGTGTTTATCGGTGTTTTGATTTTTGCCAGAAACAAGGTTTCTCCCAAAGTTTATTGGCTTTCCGCGCTATTGGTATTTATCGGCGGGCATCTTTCCGCCTTCTGGATATTGGCGGCCAATTCCTGGATGCAAACTCCCGCCGGTTACTATATAAACGGAGCGGGGAAAATTATTTTATCCAGCTTTAGCCAGGCCGTTTTTAATCCGTCCACAATGATTAGATTTTTTCATGCGGTCATGGCTTCATGGATGACCTGTGCGATCATGATTGCGGGTATCGCCGGATACTACGTAAGAAAAGGTCTGCACGGCCAAACAGCCAGAACAATGTTGAAAATCGGCATCATACTTTTTGCTCTTACGCCTTTGTTGCAGCTTTCCTCGGGCCACATCCACGCCATACAGGTAATCGATACACAGCCGGAAAAGGCGGCCGCGTTAGAAGGCCTTTTTGAAACAACAAGAGGCGCGCCGCTCTATATCGCGGGATTTGTCGATGAACAAAATGAAAAAACCGAGGGGATTTACCTGCCCAAATTATTGAGCTATCTTTACAATTTTGATTGGAATTCGGAAATAAAAGGATTGAAGGAATTTCCCAAAGAAAACTGGCCGCCCGTTAACTTTGTTTTTCAGGCCTATCATATAATGGTGGGGATAGGCATGCTGGCCATAGCGTTGGGCTTGCTGGGCGCATTGCTCTTGGTAACCAAAAAACTATATGAGGCAAAGGTGTATCTATTTTTGCTTCCTTTCTTGATACCGCTGCCCCATATCGCCCATGAAACAGGCTGGATAGCGGCTGAGGTCGGTCGCCAGCCATGGATTATTTACAAGTTGATGAAAACCTCTGATGCCGTTTCGGTGGTTGTTTCCGCCAATCACATTTTTTTTAGCTTGATTGCGTTTTCCCTGATTTATTTACTGCTGTTTGTCATGTTTATCTTTTTGTTTTTGAAAATTGTAAAAAAGGGTCCGGCGGCATAACTGATAAAAACAATCAGTTGAAAACAAAGAAGGAGCAGGTAAATGGAAAATATTCAAAACTTTCAGATATTATGGTTCATCCTTATCATTATACTATTTTTGGGCTACTCGCTTTTAGATGGATTTGATTTGGGGATAGGGGCGTTGCTGCCGTTTATCGGGAAGAAAAAAGAAGAAAAGGATATTCTGATAAGTTCCATAGGTCCTGTATGGGACGGCAACGAAGTATGGCTGGTTACCGGTGCGGGCGCTCTTTTCGCGGCCTTTCCACAAGCTTATGCCACCGCTTTTTCCGGTTTTTATCCGGCGCTGATGCTTGTTTTATTCGCGTTAATATTTAGAGCCATCTCTATAGAATTTCGCGCCCACGATGAACAAAGAGCTTGGTTATGGGAGAAATTTCTGGTTGCGGGCAGCTTATTGGCGGCGCTTTCATTTGGTATCGTGCTGGGCAATATAATCTATGGGGTTCCCCTTGATTACAACATGGAGTTTACCGGAAGTCTTCTTACGCTGTTTCGTCCTGTGCCGCTTTTATTCGGTGTCACGGGAGTTGCCGCTATCCTTTTGCAAGGCGCTTCTTACGCGGTACTGAAAACAGAAGGCAAATTGCAGCAGAGATCGCTTCAGGTGCTCAATATTCTGCTGTGGGTAAACACAATAACAGCAGGCGTATATTTTATCGTGATGGCTTTTACTTTCCCATTGCTTCTGGCCAATCCCTTATTCTACGTGGCGATTCTGCTGACCTTGCTGGGTCTTGCCGAAATACTTTTTTCGCTGAAAAATGAAAACGACGTTGCGCTTTTCTGGAAAGCATCTTTGTCGCTTCTTGGGCTGTGG
>MGQN01000023.1:78200-107653 GCA_001797845.1 Deltaproteobacteria bacterium RBG_16_44_11
GCGCCTTACTTAAGCATAACAATTTATAACGGCTCCACCAGCCTCTATACCTTGCAGGTAATGAGCGTCATCGCTCTTGTCGGCATGCCGATTGTTATCGGATACACCATATTTGTTTACAGAATTTTTAAAGGGAAAACAAAGGCTGAAAACTATTGATAGGTGGGACATTCTATCATTATGTAAAGACAAATCAAGATTACATGCCCGGATATAAAGCGGACTTCAAATTATCCGCTTTTGCCGGCTGATAAATAAAGTAAAACAGAAATATTGAGATGAAAGAAAGAAAACCAAAAATTAAGAAGGCGGGAGTATAAGAGCCCACGCTATCAAAAATTTTCCCCGCCAGCGGCGGCGATATAAATCCGGCAATGCCGTTGCAAAGAAAGAGAGTGGAGTATACCGTGCCCATCTTCTCAGTTCCGTATCGGTTGGCAATTTCCGCGGCATAAAGCACCAGGCAAGCGCTATAATTAAAACCGGCTAATATTGTGAACAAATAGAATGTCGCGTTGCTTTTAACCACAAAAGGCGCAGCCAGACAGACCACCGCAGTGCTGATAAGAGATATAAGAATAGTTTTTTTGCCTTCTAGAATTCCGCCGATGAATCCCCAAATAATTCTTCCTGCTGTATTAAAAAGAGCGAGGATGGTAACCGCCGATCCGGCCACTGCCATATCCAGGTTTAAGGAAAGGCCGTAAGGTTTGATATTGCCGATAATCATCAACCCGACGCAAAGACAGGGGAAAATTCCGCACAATAAACCCAAAAATTTACGGTCTTTGAAAAGATCAAATGTCTTAATAGCAACATCGCCGCGAATCTCTTTTATTTCCTGCGGCGGGTTGTGTAAAAACATGGTAGCGATAGCGAGAATTGTTATAAAGCCGAAACCCATATATCTGAATATTGATAAAACGTTCATATGTTGCGCAAGCAAATATTCACCTAGTTGTGAAATTATAATTGCGCTTCCTCCGAAGCCGGCGACGGCAAGCCCCGTCACCAGACTCTGATGATTGGGAAACCATTTGACTGAGCAGGCTATAGGGCACAGATAGCAAAGCCCCACCCCGACCGGGGCTAAAATGCCGATGAAGAGTAAAAGCGCCGGATAGGAGCCGTTCGAATAACCGGCCAATATGTAACTGCTTCCGAAGATAATGCCGCCGATGAAAGCGGGAATTCGCGGGCCAAAGCGATCCTGAATACGGCCTCCCAGAAAAATAAGAAATGTGGCCGCAAGCGATCCGGTACCGAAGATTACTTGTGTTTGTGCAGTCGTAAGTCCGAAGTTCTGTTTTAAAGCGGGCACAAAAGTGCTCCAGGAATAACCGGCGCCCAGACTCAGTTGGATGAATACAGCAGCAATGAGAACGATATATTTTTGCATAAACCGCTATCCGCGATATACAAAATCAAAAAGTTTGTCAATTAAATAAAAAAATTGGCGGTGCGCAAGGTATGTTTAGATGTTTTTTGACTGCAAGCAGCTCTCTAATTATTTTTCACCCGGAAGGATTATTTTTTATCAGACGATCCGTCAAAAAAGATACGCGCATCCACAATCGAAACGCCTTTGCTTTCAGGATGAACGATAACCGGGTTCAAATCCATTTCACTGATACCATAGTCGCTGTTCATTAAAAAAGATACTCGGCAGATGACATCAATAAGAGCATCCATGTCCAAGCGCTTACTACCCCTGGTTCCTTGAAGGAGAGGATATATCTTAAGTTCATGGAGCATATCCAGAGCTTCGCGTTTGGTTACGGGCGCTATGCGTATGGCCGCGTCTTTGAATATTTCAATATAGATGCCGCCCATTCCGGCCATAACAATCGGACCGAAAATGGGATCCTTGCGCCCGCCGACAAAACATTCTATGCCCTCGGTAGCCATTTCCTGCACTAGAAAACCGTCAATGACGATACCGGCATTCATTTGTTCTATTGTTTTTCTCATCTGGGATATGGCTATGCCCAATTCCCTCTCGGTGTGGATATTTATTTTCACGCCGCCGATATCGGATTTGTGCGAAGCGTTTCGAGAAAGAAGTTTTAGCGCGACAGGATAGCGGCAATTGATATCGCCAATTGACTTTTCATCGCGGATAGTTTGGCTTTTAACCGGTGGTAGTCCCATGGCCGCGCAAATAGCAAGGGACTCATCCGTCAGCAAAATGCGCTTTTCCGCGCGGCAGTGGTCTCGAATATTCTGAATAAGATTTTGATTAATTTTGTAAACCGGTTCGACTCCCCTGTTGTTTCGCGCCTCTTTCCTCGTGTGATAAGTTAAAGAAACACTGAGCGCTGTGGCCGCTTCCAGAGGAGACGTGAAAATAGGGAAGGCATAGTTTTTGGAAACATCCAGTATTTCTTCCCGCTCGGAGATCATGGCCAGAGAGACAGGTTTTTGATATTTCTCGACCAGTTTTTCCACTCCCACCAGAAATGTCCGTGACATTTCAGCCTCATATTCGGCGATATAAAGGTGATTAAAAAGTACTCCATCAAAGGTGTCCAGTTTTAAAACCTCCTCGAGAATTTCCGTAAATATTGTGTAATCAAAAACCTCTCCCAGATCCAAGGGATTCTGATGAGCAATTACACGGGTATGATAAATAGTTTTGAGCTTTTTAATGAATGCCGGCGGGAAGGGCACCATTTCAAAGCCGTACTTCGCGCAAGCGTCGGCGGAGAGCACTGCGTGTCCACCGGAGCGGGAAAGAACGGCAACACGCCGGCCTTTCATTAAAGGAAGCCGGATGATTTTTACGGCATTGATTAGATCAATTTCATCTTCAACCCGAATTATAGCGGCTTGATTAAGCGCCGCTTCAACCACTTCATCACTGCCGGATAGAGCTGTCGTATGAGACTGCGCGATTTTCGCACTCGCTTCACTGCGGTTTGCTTTTTGGATAATAACTGGTTTGTCAGATTGCAGTGTTAGATTATAAAATTCTCTGCCTCTCTTGAATCCTTCCAGGTAAGCGGTGACGATCTCGGTTTTATCATCCTTTAAAAAATATTCCAAAAAATGCGTTTCATCAAGTTGCAGCTTGTTGCCAACAGCGACAAATTTTCCCGGAGTAATCCCGTATCCGGCAAAAGCACGTAGAAAGGTTCCACCCACACCGCCGCTTTGAACTATGAGAGCAACTTTGCCCCCGGCAGGAGGAATATTTTTGAAAAAACCAAACGGCATCATCATCTTAATATCAAAGTTGATCGTGCCGATACAGTTTGGACCGATGACTTTCATGCCGTATTTTTCGGCGATATTAAGAACTTCCTCTTCCAGGGAATTATCGCCATGAGAAAATTCGCTAAAACCTCCCGACTCGATAACAACATGAGTAATGCCCTTCTTCCCGCAAGCTTTCATGAGAGAAGGAATAGTTTTTGCCGGTGTCAGAAAAATGGCCACATCAGGAGTTTCCGGCAGATTTTCAATAGACTTGTAAATACGAACGCCGTTAACCTCTCCTTCTTCGCTGCCCACGCCGTAGAGTTTTCCTTCATAACCATTCTGGCTGTTATTCAACAGAACGATCTGCCCTAAATTCATCTTTGTAGTAGATACGCCAAATACTACCATGCTCCGTGGATAAAAAAACTTTTCCATGGCAGGTAAGTCCTTTCCGCCAACAACATCGTGTGATGCGCGTTGATACATCAAAAAAATGTCCCCCCTGGACGCTGGAGGGACATAAATATTTACGGGATCATGAAATAATAAAGCACCAGCTTATCGACCCTTAAAATTGGGCGGTCTTTTTTCTAAAAATGCTCGCGAGCCTTCTTTGAAATCTTCCGTGAATATAAGCGCTTTGCTGGCCGCGTTTTCGATTTTCATAATGCCGTCACGAAGAGTGGTTTCTAATCCCAGCCTGACCGCTTTCATGATTTCACGTTGTGCTATGGGCGCGCCTGCGGCAAGTTTCTTGGCCAGAGCCCTGGCTTCTTCCAGCACTTTTTCTTTCGGCACGACCTTGTTGAGAAGACCCAGCGCCAACGCATCTTTTGCCGGTAGAAAATCGCCTGTCAGCATAAGTTCAAGAGCTTTAGTTTTGCCGATAAATCTGGGCAGGCGCTGAGTTCCTCCCCATCCGGGATTTAAGCCCAGTTTCACTTCGGGCAGCCCCAGCGTAGCGGCATCCGACATGATTCTGAGATGGCAGCAGCACGCCAGTTCAAGGCCGCCGCCGTACGCGCCGCCTTGTATCGCGGCAATAATAACCTTAGGATAATTTTCTATCTTGAAATAAATTTCATTGCCGTTGTATTCGTGTACTTTTCCCGATTGCAGACCTGCGAATTCCGTAATATCCGCTCCGGCTGAAAAAAGTTTTTCTCCGCTGCCGGTGATAACTATAGCCCGCACATTATCATCCTTTTCACATTTATCGAGCAGATCATTAATATCTCTCAAGACACCCTGCCCCATTGAGTTTGCGGGCGGATGATTAATTGCCGCAATGACCACCATCCCGTCTTGTTCTACGTTCAACTTCTCGTAATTAAAAGCCATTTTCTTTCTCCTCCCAAATTTATTTTTAAAAAAATACTTAGGCAGATATTTTTTAATGCATGATTATAAAAAGGACACCTGCTTGTGTCAAGAGAAAACGGTTCTTAAAAAAATCCTTGACAAAAAGCGTTCGTTATTTTATTTACTACTAAATAGATAGTTTATATAGTATTAGGCCGGTGTTTTAATGAAACTTTCAACAAGATCAAGGTACGGGGTACGGATGATGGCCGACTTGGCGGAAAATTTTGGGAGGAAATCCGTATTTTTAAAAGATATAGCTAAAAGAGAAGAGATTTCGGAAAAGTATTTGAGTATAATTATAATTCCTTTGCGGGGAGCCGGCTTAATTCAATCAATACGGGGAGCGCACGGCGGATATACCTTAGCCAAACGTCCGGAGGAAATTACCATTCAAGATATTTTTAATGCGCTCGAAGGAAAAATTTGTTTAGTGGAATGTATAGAAAATCCCAAGGAATGCTCGCGAGTGGGGATTTGCCCGACAAGAGATATCTGGTCTGTTTTAGGCGAAAAGATAAGGGAAATATTGAACTCCGTTACCCTGGCTGATATTGTCAGGACACGTCGCGAAAAAGCGGGGAACAATATTATGAACTATATTTAAACAGAAGACGTATTAATGCAAATTATGCTGGTGCTTTTATGCAGAAAAAAGTTTTTATAGCCATGAGCGGCGGCGTTGATTCTTCTGTGGCGGCGCTACTTCTCAAGGAAAATGGTTATGCCGTGACCGGAGTGACGATGTGTCTGGGCATCCGTGAGGATGGCGATCGCACCCGTTGCTGTGGATTGGATGCCATAGACGATGCGAAGCATGTCTGCGATCAACTGCAAATCCCTCATTTTGTTTTCGACTTTGCCAAGGAGATGGAAGAACGTGTTATAAATAAATTTGCTGTGGAATATCAAAGAGGCAGAACGCCAAACCCTTGCATAGACTGCAACCGTTACCTTAAATTCGGCACGCTTCTGGATAAGGCTCGCGGCATCGGCTTTGATTATTTAGCCACAGGACATTACGCCCATATAGAAAAGCGAGGAGAATCTTGGCATTTGCTACGTCCTAAAGATAAGATTAAAGATCAGACATATTTTCTTTATCCGATTAAAACGGGAGATTTGTCTTCGCTTCTTTTTCCCTTAGGCGGTTTGAAGAAAGAGGAAGTCCGCGCTCTGGCCAAAAAAAAGGGACTGCATGTTGCGCAAAAAGCCGAAAGCCAGGATATTTGTTTTGTAACTCAGGGTGACTATCGGCAGTTTTTTCTCACGAAAAATTTATCTTCAGCCGAAGGCGACATTGTAGATATGAAGGGAAATACTTTAGGAAGTCACCGCGGCATTATTTTTTATACCATCGGCCAGCGCGGGGGGCTGGGGATCAGCGCGAAGACGCCTCTTTACGTGGTGGAGATTGACGTGAGAAAAAATCAGGTTATTGTCGGCGAAAAAAAAGACTTGCTGGCGAAAGGGTTGATTGCTGGGGACATCAATATTCTGACTGACAAATTACCCGGTGAGGCGGAAGCTAAAATCCGTTACCGGAAAAAGCCGGCGAGCTGTGAAATTTCAAGAGAGGGTAAAAATTTAAAAATTATTTTTAAAGAAACACAGGAATCAATTACGCCGGGACAGGCTGTCGTTCTCTATGCAGGAGATGAAGTATTGGGAGGCGGCGTAATCGAAGAAGTTATTCGCTAAATCAATTGATATTATAGTTCTTTTATTAAATGGAGGGGATAATAAAGATGAGTAAAATAGATAATAAGTTAAAAATAGAAACATTAGCTTTGCATGGCGGTCAGGAACCAGATCCTACAACCGGTTCGCGGGCGGTACCTATATATCAGACAACATCCTATCAATTTAAGGATACCGAACATGCGGCCAGCCTTTTTGGCCTGAAAGAATTCGGTAATATTTATACGCGGCTCATGAATCCGACTACGGATGTGCTGGAAAAGAGGGTTGCCCTCTTAGATGGAGGAATAGGCGCGCTGGCAGTGGCGAGCGGCCAGTCGGCAATAACTCTTGCCTTGCTCAATATTGCGCAAGCCGGAGATGAAATTGTCTCGGCGGATAATCTCTACGGTGGAACATACAATCTGTTTCATTACACTTTTCCACGTTTGGGGATTAAGGTGAACTTCGTCAAGTCCAATGATTTGAAGGCGCTGGAGAAAGCCATCACCCCCAAAACAAAAGCTGTCTATGCCGAATCCATCGGCAATCCCAAGCTGGATGTTACCGATCTGGAAGGTATTGCCGGTGTTGCTCACAAACATGGTATCCCCTTTGTGCTGGATAATACCGTCTCTCCCTATCTTCTGCGCCCGATTGATTTCGGTGTGGATATAGTTGTTTATTCCGCGACAAAGTTCATCGGAGGGCACGGTACATCGCTGGGCGGAATAATAGTAGATGCGGGAAAATTCGAGTGGACCAACGGAAAATTTCCATTCATTGCTGATGCCGAGCCCGGTTATCATGGCCTTAATTTCATCGAGGCTTTCGGAAACCTTGCTTATATCGTAAGAGCGCGGGTTGTGCTGTTGCGTGATTTGGGTCCGGCCCTATCCCCATTTAATTCGTTCCTGTTCCTGCAGGGTTTGGAAACATTACATTTGCGTATGCCGCGCCACTGTGAAAATGCCCTGGCCGTAGCACAATATCTGGAGAAACATTCTAAAGTAAGCTGGGTTAATTACCCGGGGCTCGCTTCCAGCCCGGAAAAAATAAGAGCAGCTAAGTATCTGCCCAAGGGCGCGGGCGCGCTTGTTGGCTTTGGAATCAAAGGCGGAATCGATGCAGGGAAGAAGTTTATTAATTCACTGCAACTGATTTCCCATCTGGCCAATATAGGTGACGCAAAAACGCTGGCGATTCATCCGGCTTCCACCACGCATCAGCAACTGTCGCCGGAAGAACAACTGGCCACGGGAGTGACACCGGATTTCATCCGCCTGTCCATTGGTATCGAACATATTGACGATATCCTGGCGGATGTCGGGCAGTCTCTGGCGAGGACGTAAGCCTCAGCGGCCTGAAAACTTAAGTTTCCCCATCGTCCAAGTGACGATGGGGAAAATAAATTGTTTGGAAAATAGGAGACAAATCATGGAAAAAATATATGATGATAATTCACAGTCCATCGGCAATACGCCGCTTATAAAACTAAATCATGTAACTAAAGGCACAAAAGCCACTGTTCTGGCCAAAATTGAAGGGCGCAACCCTGCCTATTCAGTGAAATGCCGCATCGGCGCCGCCATGATCTGGGATGCCGAGAAAAAAGGATTGCTTAAACCGGGCGTAGAAATTATCGAGCCAACCAGCGGCAACACGGGTATTGCCCTGGCTTATGTGGCGGCGGCGCGTGGTTATAAACTGACGCTGACCATGCCGGAGACAATGAGCATTGAGAGGCGCAGAGTGCTGGCGGCCTTTGGCGCGAATCTGGTTTTGACGCCCGGCGCAGAAGGTATGAAGGGTGCGATTAATCGTGCGGAGGCCATTGCCGCTTCCGCCCCAAAGAAATATTTTTTACCCCAGCAGTTCAAGAATCCGGCCAATCCCGCTATCCATGAAAAAACGACCGGACCGGAAATCTGGAACGATACCGATGGAGGGGTTGATGTCCTTGTATCGGGAGTTGGAACGGGTGGTACAATTACCGGAATATCCCGCTATATAAAAAATAAAATGGGTAAAAAAATTATATCTGTAGCTGTGGAACCCAAAGAAAGTCCGATCATTACTCAGAAACTCGCCGGACAAGAGCTGAAACCGGGGCCGCACAAAATTCAGGGGATTGGCGCGGGATTTATTCCTGACACTCTTGATTTATCTCTCGTCGACCGCGTCGAGCAAGTCGATAGTATGGAAGCTGTGGAATTTGCCCGCAGGCTGGCGCGGGAAGAAGGGATTTTAGCTGGTATTTCCTGTGGCGCGGCGGGAGCAGTAGCGGTAAGGCTGGCAAAACTAGATGAATTTGCCGGAAAAAATATAGTCGTCATTTTCCCTGATGCCGGTGAACGATATCTCTCCACGGTTCTGTTTGAGGGAATAGGAGTTTAACAATAACCATTGCTAATATAATATCTTAAAATAAAATTGGAGGAGAATCATGAAGATAACCGCGACGGAAATTTATAAATCAGTAGAAATGATTCGTCAGAAAGCACCGGTTGTTCATAACATTACCAATTACGTAGCTATGAATAATACAGCCAACGCGCTTTTGGCACTGGGAGCATCTCCGGTAATGGCGCATGCCCAGGAAGAAGTGGAAGAAATGGTAAACATATCTTCGGCCTTGGTAATCAACATTGGCACATTGAGCAAACCTTGGATTTACTCGATGCTGAAAGCTCTTAGCCAGGCCCGAAAAAATAATATACCGATTGTACTTGATCCCGTTGGCGCGGGCGCAACCACTTACCGAACACAAACATCAAGAGAACTGATTAGCCGTCACCCGCCCACTATCATCCGCGGTAATGCTTCCGAAATTATGGCACTGTCCGACGATAAATCCAAAACAAAGGGCGTGGATAGCGCTCACGCATCCGACACCGCAATTTCAACAGCACAAAAACTGAGTGAAACGTGCAAATGCGTCGTCTGCGTCAGCGGGCAAACAGATTACATAGTTCAAAGCAAGCAAATAATGAAGGTTAAAAACGGTCATCCGCTGATGACAAAAGTTACCGGACTTGGCTGCACGGCATCAGCCTTATGCGGCGCCTTTGCTGCCGTAGAAAAATCATCCTTTGTCGCTACAGTGAAAGCCATGGCCGTAATGGGAATTGCCGGAGAAATGGCTGCTGCACAGGCCCTCGGACCGGGCAGCCTCCAAACTCATTTTCTGGATTGCCTCTACGGCCTATCTGAAACGGATATTAGCCAACGTTTAAAAATTGAGGATTAGTTATGCGCGGATTGTATCTGGTGACTGATCGCCGTTTATGTGGCGGAAAGCCTTTGGAAGAAGTCATTACGGGGGCAGTTAAAGGCGGCGTTGCTTATTTACAACTGCGTGAAAAAGATGTTTCTACGCGTTTTTTTGTGGAAGAAGCCAAAAGGATTAAAAAACTTTTAGAGCCATATAAAATTCCGCTGATAATAAATGATCGCGTTGATGTGGCTCTCGCCTGCAGCGCCGACGGTGTGCATATCGGTCATGATGATATGCCTTATGAAATTGTTCGAAAACTTATGGGGCAAAAGGCAATAATCGGCCTTTCTGTGGAGATATGGGAAGATGTCGAGGCCAGCCAAAAACTCGATGTAAGTTATATCGGTGTCAGTCCGGTTTTTTCCACACCGACAAAAACGGATACCAAAGAGCCCTGGGGCTTGAAAGGTCTTTCCAAAATCAAAGCTTATAGCCGTCATCCCTTAGTTGCGATAGGTGGGATTAATGAATCCAATGTCACAGAAGTTGTGAAGGCCGGTGCTGATTGTATTGCCGTGGTATCGGCAATTTGCGCGGCTCCCGATCCGGAAATGGCAGCGCGAAATATTAATAATTTAATGGAGATAACTTGACTGTGAGGGAATAAACAATATATTTTATCTATAAATTTAAATTCAGGAGGAAAAAATGAAGCGTATAATAATGATACTAACAGCAATAGTATTGTTGCTTACCATTGGTTTGGCCAGCGCAAAGGATTATGAGATCACAAAAAAGAGTGGCGATTATACTGTCCAAATCAAGATTGATAAAAATCCGCCCATTACGGGGGAAAACAAAATGGATATTGCCATCAAGGACACCGCGGGCAATAATGTAACCGATGCCACGGTAGATATTAATTATGGAATGCCCGCAATGCCGGGAATGGGAGCGATGAATTACAAGACGACTGCCGGCTTAAAAGGCGATCGATATCTCGCAACTATCAATTTTTCTATGGCTGGTCCCTCGTATATTAACATCAAAATTACCCGTGCTGGAAAGAGCCAATCGGTAAAACTGAATGTCGATGTCAAATAGCTTTATAAAGAAAGTCCTGTTGCTTTTAAGCTTTCTCCTCTTGGCTGCCTCGTTCGGCGGAAACGATCCCGTACTTACAGCTCTTGTGGACGAAGCGCTGAAAAACAGTCCGGAGATTCAAGCTTCACAGGAGCGAATTGAAGCAGCCAGATTAAAGATTCCTCAGGTGAAAAGCCTGCCTGATCCTATGTTCATGTTCGGCTATCAAAACGAGAGTTTTGATCGTTATACTTACGGAGAAATGTCCGGATCGCAGTGGATGTTTTCCGCGACACAGCAGTTTCTTTTCCCCGGCAAACAAACGTTGAAGGGAGAAATGGTCAAGCGTGACGTCGAGAGCCTCGAGGCTATGCACGAACTGCTGAAACTCAAAACCGTAGCACGGGTAAAAGAGATCTATTACGATCTCTTTTTTGCTTACAAGAATATTGACCTCCTCAAAGATAAGCGCGATTTGTTTATCCGGATTGAAGATATCACTCTGGCGCGCTACGCCGCCGGCAAGGCCATGCAGCAGGATGTGCTTATGGCCCAGACTGAAAAATATATGCTGTTGGAAAAAGAAGAAATGCTCAAACAAAAGGTGCAGTCTCTGGAGGCTATGCTTCGGGCCGTAATCGGCAGAGAAAAGGGCCCCCCGCTGGATAGGCCGTCCGAACCTGTTTATCAGCCCTTCCCTCTGGAAATTGATGGGGCAATAGATCTCGCGCTCAAGCATTCCCCGGAAATCAAATCGCGCCATAAGATGATCGAGGCCGCCAACGCCAGACTGGCGATGGCGCAAAAAGAATATTACCCCGATTTCGCTCTGAGCGGCAGCTACTACAACCGAACGGGTGAGTTTCCTGATATGTGGAGCGCCACGGCAACAATCAATATTCCTCTGTATTTTTATTCAAAACAGCGGCCTGCTGCTTTGGAAGCAAAGGCAAATATTCGTCAGGCTAAACAGGAACTGGAGGCGGTCAAGCTGATGATTTCGGCGGCTCTGCGTGATAATTATTCTATGCTCCGCTCTGCGGAAAAACTCATGAATATTTATAAAAAAGGTTTGATCCCCAAAAACACCCAGGATTTCGAACAATCACTTACGGGATACTCCACGGGAAAGACGGAAGCGATAAATGTTATTTCCCGTTTAAAAACTTTACTGGATTACGAAGCTCAATACTGGAATCAATTTGTGGAAAGAGAAAAAGCTATTAGCCGCTTAAATGCCATTACTACAGGTCTAACGGCCGGAGATGAGAAAAAATGAAAAAACAAAACTTCTTTATAATTTTTCTTTGGTTAAGTGCTGCCGTATGCGCATTTTTTTTTACGGCGCAGGTCTCAGCGCAGGATCATTCCGGCCATACGGCACAATCACCAGCATCGAATAAATCTAAAACTACTTCGCCACAGGCAACCCCACCAGTGGAAACAACCCAAGACGTTCCGCAGATAGAAATATCACCGGAACAACAAAAACTCATCGGCGTGAAGACGGTCAAAGTTGATATCCGTCCGCTGCAGAAAACCATTCGGACAGTAGGAAGACTGGAAGCGGATGAAAGTAAACTGGCGACAGTTAATACGAAGATTGAGGGATGGATAGAAAAACTCTATGTGGAAGCCACGGGCAGTTATATTAAAAAGGGGCAGCCTCTGGTAGATATTTACAGCCCGGAACTGGTTGCTACACAGCAGGAATTTCTCAACGCCCTGAAATGGGCAAAACAGCCTGCCGACTCCCCGCAGGAGAAAGATAAAAACTCCTCTACGGATTTAAGCCGGTTAATTGCTCAGGATGCCGTGGCAACACTGGAAGCTTCGCGGCAGCGTCTTTTGTTGTGGGATGTTTCCGCAGGCCAGATAAAAAAAATAGAAGAGTCGGGAAAAACTATAAGGACATTGACCCTGTATAGTCCGGTAAATGGTTTCATTACACAGAAAATGGCCGTTTTAGGAATGAGAGTTATGCCCGGTGAAAAACTATTTGATGTGGCCGATTTATCCAGCATCTGGGTAATCGCCGATATTTATGAATATGAATTGCCGCTGATTAAAGTCGGCAATCGGGCCTTAATCACGCTGTCCTATCTTCCCGGCAAGGAGTTATATTCTCAAATTGACTATATCTACCCGACTATATCTGCCGAGACCCGGACAATTAAAGTACGGCTTAAACTTCCCAATCACAATAATCAATTAAAGCCGCAGATGTTTACCAATGTGGAAATCAAAATTAATTTAGGTAAAAAGCTGATGATTCCAGAATCAGCTGTGATTGATACCGGTAAGGGAATGGTGGCTTATGTTGATCTGGGTAACGGCACTTTTGAGCCGCGGGAAATAAAGGCCGGTCTCAGGACTGATGGATACATCGAAGTATTGCGCGGGCTCAAGGAGGGGGAAAAGGTCGTCTCCGCCGCCAATTTCTTAGTCGATTCAGAAGCTCAACTAAAAGGTGTAAAACCCCTTCCCTTGAAATAGGTTGAGGAAGAAGGTATCAACATGATCGCTAAAATCATTGAATACAGCGCCCGCAATAAATTTATTGTTTTCCTCATCTTATTTTTTGCCGTTGTCTGGGGATTGTGGACGCTGAAAAATACCCCGCTTGATGCCCTTCCCGATTTAAGCGATACGCAGGTCATCATTTATACCGAGTGGCCGGGACGCAGCCCCGATCTGGTGGAAGACCAGATTACTTATCCGATTACATCCACGCTGCTTGCCGCGCCGAAAGTTCAGGCGGTGCGCGGATTTTCATTCTTAGGCAGTTCCTTCATCTATGTTATTTTTGAAGAAGGAACAAATATTTATTGGGCCAGAAGCCGCATTTTAGAATACCTGCAGGCGGTTAAAAACAAAATACCGGCCGATGTTAATCCGGTTTTGGGGCCGGATGCTACTAGCCTCGGCTGGGGATTTTCTTACGCCGTTGTTGATGAATCAGGCGAGCTCGATCTGGCGCAACTTCGCTCACTTCAGGACTATAACGTCAAGTTGGCGCTGGAGAGCGTTGCCGGCGTGTCTCAGGTTGCCAGCCTCGGCGGCTTTGTCAATCAGTATCAAGTCACCGTCGATCCCCATCGCTTGTCTGCTTATAATCTGCCCATCACTAAAGTCATGGAAGCCGTTCGCAAGAGCAACCGGGATGTTGAGGGACGGGTTCTGGAATTTTCCGGCGCGGAATACATGGTGCGAGGCCGCGGCTATATCAAGAATATAAAGGATCTGGAAGATATCGCCGTGGGTGCTAGTGCTGGGGGTACGCCAATCTACTTGAAAGATGTCGCCCGTGTCCAGCTCGGGCCGGAAATTCGTAGGGGGATAGCGGAACTCGACGGTAAAGGAGAAGTCACCGGAGGGATTGTTGTTGTTCGTTTTGGTGAAAACGTTCTCAACGTGATCGAACGTGTTAAGGATAAAATTCAGAATGATATAACGCCTAGCCTGCCCAAGGGTGTAAAAATTGTTACGACGTATGACCGCTCTGATCTGATCAATCGTTCCATTGCTACGCTCAAAGATGAAATTATCAAGCTGGCCATTGCGGTAAGCATTGTCTGTCTGGTTTTTTTATTTCATCTACCCAGCGCCCTGGTTGTGATTGTTACGCTGCCCATCGCCATCATCATATCTTTTATCTGCATGTACTACCTGGGCGTCACATCAAATATCATGAGCTTAAGCGGTATTGTCATTGCCATTGGTGCGATGGTGGACGCCTCCATCATTATGGTGGAAAACGCCCATAAGAAGCTCGAGGAGTGGGAGCAGCAGGGGAGCCCCGGCAACAGAACAGATGTTATAATCGCTGCCGCCCGGGAAGTCGGGCCTGCGCTTTTCTTTTCTATTCTGGTCATTACCGTAGGTTTTCTGCCCGTCTTTACACTGCAAGCGCAGGCGGGACGTCTGTTCAAACCACTGGCTTACACCAAAACCTTTGCCATGCTTTTTGCCTCTTTTCTGGCCGTTTCCCTGACCCCGGTGCTCATGACTATTTTTCTCCGGGGGAAGATCCAGCCGGAGGATAAGAATCCCATCATCGTTTTCCTCGGCAAGCTCTACAACCCCCGGGTTGCTTTTGCCCTGAAATATCCGAAAGCGGTCATTGCCGCGGCGGTAATATTAATGGCATTGACTGTTTATCCCTTTATGAAACTGGGATCGGAATTTATGCCGCCTCTTTATGAGGGATCACTTTTCTATATGCCCGTGACCATGCCGGGAGCTTCTGTTTCGGAAGCGGCAAGATTATTGAAAATGCAGGATGAATTAATAATAAAAATCCCGGAAGTCGCTCAAGTCTTCGGCAAGGCGGGACGCGCCGAAACGGCAACCGACCCCGCGCCGCTGGAGATGTTTGAAACAGTCATCAATCTGAAGCCGGAGGATCAGTGGCGCAAAGGCATGACGGTAGAAAAGATCAAAGATGAGATGAACGACACGCTCAATATTCCCGGTGTGGCCAATTCTTTTACTATGCCAATCAAGGCGCGCATTGACATGTTGGCTACAGGCATCCGCACGCCGGTGGGCATCAAAATCCTCGGTCCGAATCTGGAAGAAATAGAAAAGATCGGTATGAATCTGGAGCAGCATCTGCGGGATGTTCCGGGTACGAGGAGTGTTTATGCCGAAAGAGTGGCCACAGGCTATTTCCTGGATATTGTCATCAAAAGGGACAGCATCGCCAGATACGGCCTTACCGTGGATGATGTCAACGAAGTGATTCAAACGGCCATAGGCGGCATGACTCTGACAACGACAGTGGAAGGAAGAGCACGCTATCCTGTCAATATCCGTTACCCGCGGGAATTACGAAATGATGTAGATAAACTCAAGCGAATTCTGGTGCCGGTGATGACGGCCGGTCTGTCCAACCCTACGTCTTCGTCCGGCATGTCCGGAACTGCCAATGCGCTGCAAGTGCCGCTGGGAGAGCTGGCAGATTTTCGCGTTATCCGGGGAGCGACGGCCATAAAGAGCGAAGAAGGACTGATGACGTCATATGTGTATATTGATATCACTGGCCGTGATATCGGCAGTTATGTGGATGAAGCCCGGCAAAAAGCGGCCACAGTTAAATTACCGGAAGGCTATCGTCTGGTCTGGAGCGGTGAATACGAATATATTCTCAAAACACATGAGCGGCTTAAGGTGATCATTCCTTTCACCCTGCTTATTATTTTTCTGCTTCTTTACTTCAACACAAGGTCTGTTCAAAAGACCCTTATTGTTTTGCTGGCTGTTCCTTTTTCCCTGGTCGGTTCTTTCTGGCTGCTATACATTCTTAACTACAATATGAGCATTGCAGTATGGGTGGGGATCATTGCCCTGGCCGGACTCGATGCGGAGACGGGGGTCATAATGCTCCTCTATCTGGATATTGCCCACGACAAGTGGAAGAAAGAGGGGAGGATGCATAACATTGAAGATTTGAAGGACGCCATCATGCACGGGGCGGTCAAGCGGGTAAGGCCGAAGCTGATGACCGTGGGCGTTATCCTCGCCGGTCTGATTCCCATCATGTTCAGCGATGGTGCCGGCGCCGACGTGATGAAGCGGATTGCTGCACCCATGATCGGCGGTGTGATAACGTCGGAGATCCTCGAACTTACCGTATATCCGGCCATTTATATGATCTGGCGCGGCCGCGGGTTGCAAAAAGATTAACCTTTTTGTCTTTACCTCCTTCGCTGCATTTTATCCTTTGTCAGCTGGAGACTTCGATCTCATTCAGTGCTTCTGCCGCTTTCGCCTCTTGCGCTGCTTCTGTAGCTTTCGTTGCTTGCACCGTTTCTTCCTGCTTTTTTCTAATGGATACCATAGCAATGCCTGCGGCTATTTTAACCTTTGCGGCATAAGGGCGAATACGGAAAGACATGGATTTGGCAATTTTGGAAAGGACAGGCAGGGCCTCGGGAGATCCAATAGAGCCAAGGGCGACACAGATTCTTTCTTCCAGATCAGCCCGCAGTGCCGGATTTACAGTCTCTCTCTTTTCTAGCATTTTTACAAGATCTGGCACCGCCTCTGCACATTTCGCGTTACCCAGTGTTTCGATGATGTTCAGTTTGAATTGCTCATCCGTAAGGTGCAAAACAGATAACAGAATTGCCCCTCTCTCCTTCCCGCCTATTCGATAAATACCTTTTAAGGCTTCCATCTGTAGCCGCTTATTTTCATGCAGTAGAAGAGGCTGAAGCGCGCTAGCGCTTGATTCGTCACCGATATGGCCGAGGATGTACGCAAGATTGCGCAAATAATACCAGGGGGCTGTTTTACTGATCCTATCTTTGATGACCGGCACAGCCCTCTTTCCCATTCCGATAAATTGTTTCATAATGCGCACACGGTCATCGCTATTGACTTTATCCTGGAGAATATCCAGTAAACGGTTCATTGCGCTTTCGTCAAGCCTAACCAATACTCCGCTTGATTCAACCTGTTTGTTTAGATTACTGGTTTTAAATGCTCTACAAAGAATGGTAAGGTGTTCTTCTGATGTCAGAGACCGAATAATATCTGAAGATATTTCTTGTGCCTCGTCATTTTTTCCCAGGAGACCGGCGCTAATATTACTGAAAACATCCAAAATCGGGATTGCTTCGGCAAAGCGTCCTTGGCGAATAAAATCATGGATAAGGTCTTTCAAATTATTGCAGATTTTTTTGTAAGCTAGTGTTGCTAAAGGTTCTATTTTGATCCAGTCAATCAATTGGGACGACAGGCTTTCGATCAGTTTGTTCTGCCGCTCGCGGGCAAGTCCTTCAAATATTTCGGCCAGCGCAGTTGATGCTTGCAAGCGCACATCGGCGTTTTTGCTGAACAGATTGCCAACCAGACGGTTGATAATAATAGCCATGGTCTCGTGTTCTTTTTGCGCGTCAAGTTGTTCGAAAAACATGGGTAAATTCAACATTGAATGTTCGTCCAGAAAGGCTTTTTGATCATCCTTGGGAATAGAGCGAAGTGTTTCTTTAAGTTTAAGGATTTGATTTTGTTTGGAAGTCTTTTCCGGAGCGGCACCACTCTCCGGGATTTGAGTTTTAACGGATACCTCTTCATTTGACGTATGTGCTTTAACAAGTTTATCCCGGGCAATTTTGCTGACGAAATATTTCATCAACGCGCCGCCGAAAAAGTGATCAATGTTCTGAGCTGTTAGTTGCTTAGCCATATCATGATCTATGCTAACAATGGACTCCCCGATGTGCTGCGATACCTTGTCTCGATCTTTTTGCTCGAGCGAACCGGCAACTTTATCCATTAAAGCTATCATTTTCTCCAGATTTTCGGAAAGCACAACATCGGATAAAGCTCCCTTTTGCTCCATCATCTGAGATAACCCTGCTTGGAAAGTTTGCGATAACCATTCCGGATCCTTCATCATTTCTTGAAGTTTTTTATGATCGTCTGCCAATTCCGGATGAGTATGCATAAAGAACTGAGTGATTTGATCATCGGTGATATCAAGGCTGGACAATATCTTCTGGCTCTTGTCCATGGCTACATAAACCTTTTGATCCAGGTAAATATGCTGCACATTATTTTCGCCCATGATTTTGAGCAAGCCGCCCTCGTTTTTTACAATCTCCGGCCTTTTTGAAAGTATCTCCAAAAAAGCACCAAGCTCCGCTTTTTCCAGCCCTCTATCGAAGGTGATGCTTTCAATACCGAAATTGAGAAGGATGTTCAGCAATGTCGTAACCGGGAGTCTTTCCTGGTCTTTCTGGTCTAATAATTTTCCACAAATCAAAAGATTTTTCTCTGATTCCGCAAAGATTATCGGAGCTTCCAGTGCAAACATGTCCAGAAAATTTAGATGAAGCCTTTCGACAGTATTAATAATTATAGCACTGGTAGGGGGATAGAGACGCACATTCTGTATAGCTGTGTTCATAAGGACAAGTGCATCTAAAGATTTTTTCTTTATATCCATATTTGCCTTTACTTTTTCCGACAACAATCTCGTTAATTTTAACCAAATACTATATTAATTTCAAATATTTTTTTAAATACGGCCGTGCTTTATTTTAACAAAGCATAGTGGGAGGTGTAATATCTTTCGCTATTTACATGATCTGGCGCGACCGCGGAATGCAAAAAGATTAAAAGTTTTGTCTTTACCCCCTTCACTACATTTTATTTTATGTCAGCTGGCGACTTCGACCTCATCTAATGCTTCTGCCACTTCTTCCTGCTTTTTTCTAATGGATACCACAGCTAAACCGGCAGTAATTTTAACTTTTTCAGAATAACGGCGAATACTCAAGAAAAAATTGGATTTAGTGATTTTTAAAAGGATGGGAAGCGCTTCAGGAGATCCGATGGAACCAAGGGCGGCACATATCTTTTCCTCCAGATTAGTCCGTAGCGCCGAGGCTATTGCTTTTCTTTTTTTGAGCATTTTAACGAGTTCAGGAACAGCCTCAACACACTTCGCATTACCGATAGTTTCAATAATATTAAGTTTGAATTGATCATCCGCAAAGGGTAAAACAGAAAGTAATATATGCGCTCTTTCATTTCCTCCTGTTTTATAGATAC
Source organism: Deltaproteobacteria bacterium RBG_16_44_11 (assembly GCA_001797845.1). Lineage (GTDB taxonomy): Bacteria > Desulfobacterota > Syntrophia > Syntrophales > Smithellaceae > UBA4810. The sequence goes on from MGQN01000023.1 coordinate 97,309, forward strand.
TTTTTAAAGCTTCTAGACGGAGCCGTTTGTTCTCATGCGACAAAAGTGGTTGCAGCGCACCGGCGCTTGATTCATTGCCGATATGGCCGAGGATGTACGCGAGATTGCGCAAATAATACCAAGGCGCTACTTTACTTATCCGATCCCTAACGACAGGTAGGGCTCTTCTCCCCATTCCGATAAAAAGGTTCATAATGCGCACGCGCTCATCGCTATCGACTTTGTCCCGGAGAATATCCAGCAAGCGGTTCATTGAACCGTCGCCAAGCCTAACCAATATCCCGCCTGATTCAACCTGTTTGTCTGGATTATTCGTGCTAAATGCTTCAAAAAGAATAGTAAGGTGCTCTTCTGATGCCAGTTCCCGGATAATATCCAAACATATTTCATACGCTTTGTCATTTTTTTCCATGATACCGGCGCTAATATTACTGAAAACGTCCAAAATCGGGATAGCTTCGGCAAAGCGTCCTTGGAGAATAAAATCATGGATAAGGTCTTTCAAATTATTACAGATTTTTTTGTAGGCTAGTGTTGCCAAAGGTTCTATTTTGATCCAGTCAAGCAATCGAGTCGATAACCTTGTGATTAATTTATCCTGGCGCTCGCGAGTAAGTCCTTCAAATATCTCGGCCAGCGCAGTGGATGCTTGTAAACGCACATCCGGATCATTACTGAACATATTTCCGATCAGACGGCTGATAATTATTGCCATGGCCTCGTGTTCTTTTTGCGCGTTGAGTTGTTCGAAAAGCTTGGGCAGGGCCGACATCATCGGCGCGTCCAGAAACGGCTTTTGATCGTCTTTGGGAAGCGCGCGGAGCTTTTCCTTAAGTTGGATAATCTGACTTTGAGGGTCCGGTTTTTGTTGTAGTACAACAGGTTCGGGGCTTTTCGTCTTAACGGGCGCACCCGCAGATGAAGTAAGTGGTTTAACGGCTTTGTCTTGTATAGTTTCTCTGGCTAAATATTTGGCCAGTGTTCCGCCGAAAAGATGTTCTATCTTTTGCGCTTTAAGTTGTTGGACAATATCAGGATCCATAGCGGCTATAGAAGTGCCAATTTGTTGTGATATTTTATCTTGGTCCTTCTTTTCGAACGAGGCGGCAAGCTTATCGAGAAGGGTAATCATGTTCACCATACTTTCAGAAATCTGAAGCTTTGATAAATTTTCCTTTTGCGTCATTATTTCGGATAAGCCCGACTGAAATGTTTGCAATAAGAAATCCGGTTTATTGGTCATTTCTTGAAGCTTCCGGGGATCGTCCGCCGATTTGGGATTAAGCCGCATTAAGAACTGGATTATTTTATCATCGGTAACATTAAGAGGGGAGAGAACCTGCTTGTCTATTTTTCCGGGCACTTCAACTTTTTTATCTAACGTGATATGTGAAATATTCCTTCCCTTCATGATTCGCGACAAGTCGCTTTCATCCTTCATGTTTTCCGGCCGTTTTGAAAGAATTTCCATAAAAGAATTAAGTTCTTCTTTTTCCAGTCCTTTATTGAAAATTATGTTCTTGATGCCGAAATCGAGGAGAATCTTTAATAGAGCGGTGACCTGCCATTTTTCCTGGCCGGCCTGACTTAAAGCTTCTCCACAGAGTAAGACGTTTTTTTCTGATTTTTCAAAGATTAAAGACTCTTTCTTTTCTAACATATCCAGGAAAGTCCGATGAAGTTTTTCAATGGCGTTGATGATTTTAGCGCTGGTAGAAGGATACAAACGCAAATTCTTGATAGCCGTGTTCATGATGATGAGCGCATCCAGGGCTTTTTGCTTTATATCTTCCATAACCTTTCCTGATATGAATTTATATTTAAAATAATCTAAAATATTTAAATTAACGTTTTTGTCAGTCCGGGATTATCAACAATTATATAAATTATACACGGTATAATTTCAAACTAAAGCTTTATTAAATACAGCAATATTTTATCCTTACGAAGCATAAGAGAAGGGCGATTTTGTGTCAAGAGAAATTCTCAATCAAATATGGTGTTTATCTTTATTATTTTTGATAAATATTGATTACAGCATACTATTGACACTGGGCCTTTTCCCCCCTAATATAGCTCAAAGTGACATAAGTAATGATTTGCCGTTTATTAATGTTTAATTTTTCGCGGGCATTTGCTCACAATTCAACGAAAGGCAGGAGGGGTTATGTTCAAAAAAATAATTATCGCCATCGGTTCATTGATAGCGGCCATCGTGATTCTAATTATTATTGCCGGAATCATAATTATCATCAAGGTGGACAAAGAGGTTATCTCTTCCCAGATGTCCAGGGCATTAAACAGGCAGGTCTATATTGAAAAGATAGACGTGAGCATTTTCTCCATCGTATCGGGGATAGAGATAAAAAATGCCACCGTTTCCAATTTTAAAACTCCGCAACAACTCTCGGTATTGCAGGGCAAGCCTGTTGCCGTGAACGATGTCTTTACCGGCATGGAATCAATGAACTTTAAAATCAGGTTTTTGCCCTTGCTGAAAAGGCAGCTTGATCTCAAAGAGATTGTTTTGTACAAACCGGTTATAAATCTTTCCCGCAGCAAGCAAGGTGTTTTGAATATCGAAGATTTGCTTAAACCCGGAAAGAAAGAGCCTCAAGAAAAAAACAAAGAGGAAGTCAAACCGCCGGCAAAACAACTCAGTGCCGATGATCTTCCTATCGCTATTACCGTGGGTGAAATCGGCATAAAAAACGGCACCATCAACTATTATGATGGACAGACCGAGCAAAAGTTTCAGGTTTATAAACTGACCACCCAGGCCTACGACATCAACATTGATCCCAAAGAATTGGAGAAAAAAGACGAAATCAAGTTGAAAATAGGGATGGGTTTGAAAACTGTCGGTCCTATGAAAACAGGGAGCGTCCAAAACTTTGATATAACTTTGGACGCCACGGGCAAGGTAATACCCTTTGATATAAAAACGCGGCTACTGGAGCCGGAAGTACTTCTCCATATCGCTATTCCCGATGGACAGGTAACCGGCCTGCAGATATTCAATTCCGTGGCGGCCATTCCCCTCCTCGGGGATTATCTGGGGCAATACATTTCTTTTCTTAAAGGCAAGCAGGAGTGGAAAGATTCCAAGGATACAGGTGTCGATTTGCGCTACAAGGCCGCTAATGCCCAGTTTTCCAACGGCAAGCTTGATCTTAAGGAAGCGAAATTCCTCTTTGATGGAACGATGAATATGGTTTCCAAGGCACTCGATATGAACCTCAACATGGTAATGAAAAAGGAAGTTAGCGACAACGTAAAAACAGCGCTGGCGAAAAAAATTGAAGCTGCTATAAAAAACCCCGAAGTAAAAAAATATACCAATTCGGGAAAGCTTGCCGAAACGGCCATGCTGCCGCTGCTTAATAAAGAAGGAATGATCGACATGAAATTCAATGTCGGCGGCACTACCAGAAAAACCTCTGTCAAATTGGTGCAACCACAACTGGATTCTCTAGGTAGCATCATTAAAAATTCTGCCGGTGGTGTTTTAACCGAGGCGGGCAAAAGCGCCGGAAAGCAGCTTTTAGAGGGAGCACAGAAAAAAGCTCTGGAAGGTATATTTAAAAAGAAATAAAACGAGCCGTTTCCCCCTTCTCTTTTTAAAAGCAGTGGTCTGGAAGGATCGCGTCTGCAAAGTTAATTGCCGGAAATAAGTATTACCCCTTCTTTTTTGAGGGCTTCAATCTCTTGCGGCTTATAGCCTATCTCTTTCATAATGTCCGCCGTGTCTTGTCCCAGGGTGGGTGCGGGTCCGGAAGGTTTAGCCGGTGTGGCCGAAAATTTCAAGGGAACGCCGATGCCTTTGATTTTTCCACATAGAGGATGTGTTTGTTTGATAATCATATTCCGCGCCTGAATTTGAGGGTCTGTTTCTATCTCTGCAATTTCTAGAACCGGCGTCATGCAGATATCATAATCGGTACTAGTGGCAATCCATTCTTCTCTCTTTTTTGTTTCGAAAAAAGCGGAGATTTCTGCCTTCAATTGATCAGCTTCTTCGCCAATAACGAATTGCTTCGGGAGCCAATCAGGGTGTCCTGCCATATCGCAAAAATTTTTCCAAAACTTTTCTTCCAGAATACCTAGCGCGATATATTTTTCGTCGGCGCAACGATAAACATCATAGCAGGCTAGGCCACCGGAAAGGGCTGCCTCTCCGACAGCGGGCGAAAGCCCGGCAGCTTGGTAATGTGCCATTTGTAATGTCATTAACGGGAGGATAGCATCGAGCATGGAAACGTCAACTCTCTGTCCCTGCCCGGATTTTTGTCTTGACCAGAGAGCGCAAAGGCAGGCGATGATGGTCATATAGGCGCCTCCGGCCACGTCAGCAATTTGAGGCCCGGGAATAATGGGCCCCGTTTTTTTCGAGCCGGTTGTCGAGAGGATGCCGGAATATCCGATATAGTTAATATCATGTCCCGCATGTTGGGCATATGGGCCATTTTGGCCATAACCGGTTACGGAGACATATATAATATCCGCTTTAAATCGCCGGGCCCTATCGTAACCAAGTCCCATTTCGTCGAGAACCCCCGGACGGAATTGTTCGACCACAATATCCGCTGTTTTTACGAGAGCAAAAAAGATGTCTAAGCCTTTTTTCGATTTAAGATTAAGAGCAATGCTTCGTTTAGAACGGTTTACGGCGAGATAGCCGGTTGACTCCGACGCAAGATACGGAGGATAAAAGCGCATATAGTCGGGGGAGTTCATATCCTCTATTTTAATTACTTCGGCGCCCATGTCGGCAAGCATCATGGTACCCAGCGGTCCCGGGTAAAGTCTCGTTAAATCCAGGATGCGAAGTCCCTTAAGTGGCCCAGTTAGAGGTTTCTTTCCCTTATTCATTATTCAGGCCTGCCGGATTTATTTTTTTACTGATAGCACTACGCCCAAATATTGGGCGCTGGTGGTTATTGAAATACCATAAAGGGCACACGTCTGCTGTGTTGCGCTGCAAACCACACCGCTCAACGTATATCTATCATACGCCTCGCGGTTCGGTTTTTTGCGCGCCTTGCATCTGGACATTTTTAAGTAGCCCCAAAACATGGAGCTTTTCAACTATCCCGCTGTTGCTAAAATTCTTTTATGATAAACCATTGGATAAATCAAGTGCGGTGAAAAAGGAAAGCGTATTGTTAACAAAACTGCTGATAAATAATAAGAGACGGTTTGTCATAAAAAATTAACATTACAATTCAGCAGTTGATATTTGCAAATCTTGAAGCTATGATTATGCGAATAAAATATTTATCAGGCAGGGGGAAAAATGAGAAATAAGAAAACAGCATTTTCTTTATTCGCGGGTATTTTGATATGGGGTATCGCAACATCTTGCGGCGCGGCCGCTTATTATGAGACGATTGAACAACCGTCCGGAGAATCCGCTGTTATAAAGGCTGGTTCTGAATTTAAGGTCAAACCAATTGATTTTAGCGCCATCAAGCCGGCGGATCTGGGCTACGCCAACACCGAAGAATGGAAAGCCGATATTGAGCCGGTGCCTCAAGCGTTTGTCGAAGCCTTTCCGATTTTGTTGAAAGAGGCGAATATTTCGAACAAAAAGGTGACCGTGATTAAAAAAGATGAGCCGGTTACCAACGGCATCGTTGTTGAAGTTGTTGTTAAAAGTATTGTCGTGAAATGGAATTACTTTACGGCTCAACCGGATGAACTCATATGTAATCTTACTTTTACCGATGTCGCCAGTGGTCAAAAACTTTTTTCCGGCGTCGTCAATGTGAACAGCAGATCCGGCAATCCTTATGCTCAGGCATATAAAGCAAGTTTTAGTAATCGTCTCCAAACGGCCGCCTATAATATCGCCTGGGTTTTGACTAAAATTATGGCGCAGGGTAAAATCGATCCGGCTGTTTACTGATATTTTTCCTGCTCTATCTGCGTTTTAAGGCAAAGACAGGTTTTTATAAGGCAGCTTGGACTATAATTCTTTAGAAAGGAAATATGGCAATGAATATAGGCAGGTTGGCGCAAGATAATATTCAAAGGTTCGGTGAATACAAATTTGTCAACTTTGAAGGGCGGTGGCATACCAATGTTGAAATGGACCGTATTGCCAACAAGTTAGGTAACGGTTTAAAAAGCCTGGGAGTCAAAAAAGGAGATCGTGTAGGCGTTCAGTTGCTGAACTGTCTTCAACTCATGCAAGCATTTTTTGCTGTTTTTAAAATCGGTGCCATATTGGTTCCGGTGAACCCGTCGCTACGGGTTAATGATCTAGCCTATCTTTACCAGGATGCCGGTATGACCGCCCTGATCAGCAGCAAAGATTACATCGACATTATAAGGGAAGCTCGCCGCGAGGCAACAGAGCTTAAACATGTAATCTTGATTGGAAAGGCAGTTCCGAAGGATGTTTTATCCTACGATAAAATTATTCAAAACGCTTCGGATGAGCTGGTCATTGAGGAAACGGACAACGACGATACCGCCGTCATGATTTATACCGCGGGTACTACGGGCAATCCGAAAGGTGTCATGCTCACCCATTATAACTGGTATACCCACATCACCGGATATTATGAATTGGTCCTACTGGACTCCTGGGGAGTTGCCGCTAAAGGTGCGATAAAAAAACGCGGTGACGGACAGGATAAAATTACCGATAAAAAAGAGGAAGTATTCGGCGTTACCCGGAACCGTGTCTCTTTGATAACGCTTCCCCTGTTTCACGGGTATGGCGTATTCGCTCTGAATCTGGAATTTCTGACGGGAGGAAAGCTGGTTATGATCAGCCGGTGGGATACTGAAGAGGCGATGAAGCGTATTGAGAAATTTAAGATAACCGAATTTCGCGGTGTGCCGACCATGTACATTCAACTTCTCAATCATCCGGAAGCGGGAAAATACGATTTGAGTTCACTTAAAACCTGTATATGCGGCTCCGCCCCGATGCCTCTCGAGGTAGCTCGAAACTGGAAGGCGAAATACGGCATAGATATCTGGGAAGGGTATGGATTAAGCGAAGCTACTACCGTTAACTGCGGCAACGTTGCGGGAAGGTGTCCGCCCAAATACGGTTCCATCGGCAAGTGTTACCAGAAGTGCAATATGATCAAGATATTTGATGAAAACGACTGTGAACTTCCGTCCGGTCAGGCGGGGGAAATAGTAATCAAAGGCCCGGGAGTCATGAAGGGTTACTGGAATAAACCTAACGAGACAGCAGAAGTGCTCAAAAACGGTTGGCTGCACACCGGTGATGTAGGATATGCTGATGAAGACGGCTATCTCTATATTACCGATCGCAAAAAAGACCTTATCATTCGCGGAGGAGAGAATATTTACCCAAAGGAAATAGAGAATATTCTCCATATGCATTCTCAAGTACTGGAAGCGGGAGTTATCGGCATTCCCGATCCTGTTTACGGCGAGTCAGTCAAAGCATTTGTCGTTCTCAAGACCGAAGGGGTGGCATCCTGTGAAGACCTTATGAATTTTTGCAAGGAGAAGCTACCTGCCTATAAAAGACCGAAAGCGATTCAGCTAATGAATTGCCTGCCGAAGAGCGCGGTCGGTAAAATATTGCGCAGAGAGCTGAGAAAAATTGGGTGAGCCGGAGGAAGCTGCCCGAAAATGGGAAAGCCGATAAACCTGTGCGAACGGGGTGACTTTAGTCACCTCTTCCAAATGACTTCCAAACCGGACATATTATTTTCCACAATGCCAGAGGGTTTACCTGCTTCTTACATGTGGATTATTTTTCTTGACACAAGATAGTTATTCTTGTAGCTCACTTACATTATAGTTCACCCTTAACAGAAGCAATGTCTTATCAAATATCAGCGGTCACTAGAGTGCAGCGTGGCAATATTATTTGAATTTAAGATATCAGAAGTTGCTTTGTCACTCCCACTCTCGACAATATTTATTTTTTTCCAAAAATATAATTTAAAAAAAGAAGGAGGGTCAAAATGAAAAAAAGATTATTTTGCGTTATTTTAATCGGTTTTTTTATGGTTTTTACAGTGGGCGTTGCTTTTGCCCAGAAACCGGCGAAACAAGCGGCCCCGCCACCGGTAGACCAAAAGGTGTATGAGTGGAAGTTTCAGTCTCACTGGCCGGCCGGCAGCGCATCCTTCAAACCGCTGAAGGATTACTTCGAGCAAGATCTGATTAAGATGACCAATGGAAGATTAAAGATTACGCTTCATCCGGCCGGATCTTTGGTTCAATCCAAGGATATATTCGACGCCGCCCGCCAGGGCACGATCGAAGGGGCAACGGCAGCACCAATCTACTGGATGAGTATTGTTCCTTTGGCGGCGGTGGCGGCCAACTGTCCGATGACCTTCCGTAACTCCAAAGAGGGTTTGTATTTTCATTTTAAACTTGGTTTCGAGCAGATGCTGAAAGACGCTCACGCCAAGCACAACCTGCTTTATTACACGGAGAAGATTTATCCCACAGCGATGATCGGGAGAAAACCAATTCGTAATATCGAAGATTTCAAAGGATATAAGGTTCGTTCTTCCGGAGCGATTGCTGAAATGCTGAAAGAATTGGGCGCTGTCCCTACTTTAATTCCCGGCGAGGAACTTTATTTAGCCCTGCAAACAGGCGTCATCGATGGAGCGCATTGGGGCGCGGCTGGTGGAGCGCTGACCATGAAACTCTGCGAGGTAGCTAAATACTATATTCAGCCCGACCTGGCCATGGCCGGCACTGACGTGATCGTCATCAACAAGGATGCCTTTGATGCTCTACCCCAGGATCTGCAGAAAATACTCGATAAAGCTTTGAAAGAACGTGTATATAAACGGACAAAAGAGTATGTGGGTGATGAGCGCAAAGCTTTGGCAACTATGATTAAGGATTATAAAGTCGAGGTATGCACCCTGAATCCCGCAGACCAGAAAATAATGATGGCAGCGGCAATGAAGCAGTGGGATAAAGTGGCAGCCAAAGATGAAGATTCGGCCAAAGCCATCGACATGCTGAAAAAATACCTTAAGAAACTTCGTTACATCGACTAATCAGAACCTGAAAAAAAGCAGTCCTGTTATCACTTTCATTTTGCAAGGGAGGTTACTGATGAACAAATTTTTTAAGGTGATTGACCGGATGAATGAGCTGATAGGCAAGGCCGTCAGCTTTTTGGTTATCGCTTTCATCGTCGTGATTCTGTACGAGATATTTGTCCGGTACCTGTTAAATAGCCCGACCATTTGGGCTCATGAAGTTTCCCAGATGCTCTATGGTACATACGTTATCCTCCTGGGAGGTTATCTCCAGCAGCGCAATGGCCATGTCAACGTGGATATTCTCTACAATCGCTTCAAACCCCGCACCAGGGCAATTATCAATCTCTTCACCTGGCTCCTCTTCTTCTGCTTTTGCGGAGCGATTCTTTACAAAGGATGGGGAATGGCCTGGGATTCCTTCAAGTTCCGGGAGACCGATGCAACCGTTTTTGCCCCGCCCTGCTATCCGCTTAAAATGATGATTCCGCTGGGCGCTCTCCTTCTCCTGCTGCAAGGACTGGTCAAATACATCGCGGATATCAAGTTGGCCATTACCGGCAAGGAGGAAACGCCATGAGCATTGAATTAATAACTATCCTGCTTTTCGGAGCGCTCGTTGTGTTCCTTGCCCTGGGCCTGCCCCTGGCTTATGTCCTGGGAGGCGTGGGGGTGGTAGGCTGTTATCTTCTCTGGGGCGATAAGGGCCTTTTTCTCATCGCATCACAAGCCTATGCATCCATGAACAAATTTACTCTGCTGGCTATTCCTCTTTTTATCTTTATGGCCATGACCTTAGAGCGGGCGGGAGTGGCCGATGACCTTTACACCCTGATGCATCGCTGGATGGGGCCTCTGGCGGGCGGGTTGGCCATCGGCACGGTGATCATCTGCGCCATATTCGCCGCTATGTCCGGGATCAGCGGAGCAGCAACCGTATCCATGGGGATTATTGCCCTTCCGGCCATGCTCAAACGGGGCTATAACAAAACTATTGCCATGGGCTGTGTTTCCGGCGGAGGGGCGCTGGGGATATTGATTCCTCCCAGTGTGCCGATGATTCTTTACGCCACCTTGACCGGCGTATCCATCGGAGGATTATTCGCCGGCGGTATATTGCCCGGCATTTTGCTTGCTGTCCTGTTCATCCTTTACATCGGCATCCGTTGTTTCTTCCAGCCCGAACTGGGACCTCCCCTTCCTGTGAAAGAAAGGGTATCCTGGCGGGAGAAATTTATATCCCTTAGGGCGGTGCTGCTGCCGATTATGATTATCATCATGGTTCTGGGATCGATCTATGCAGGGGTCTGTACTGCCACCGAGGCCGCGGCCCTGGG
>MGQN01000023.1:107741-124212 GCA_001797845.1 Deltaproteobacteria bacterium RBG_16_44_11
TCTGGATTCTCATCGGGGCGTACGCGTTCACTTCTGTTTACACCGGCACAGGGGCTCATGAGCTGATGAAACATATCCTGCTGTCCATTCCCGGAGGAAAGTGGACCATCCTGTTTACCATGCAGATAATCTTTTTCATTCTGGGATGTATCCTGGATCCTGTGGGCATCATCATGATCTGCACCCCCGTCTTTGTTCCGGTAATCACGGCCTTGGGATTTGATCCTCTCTGGTTCGGTGTCCTTTTCATCATGAATATGGAGATGGGGTATCTGACTCCGCCTTTTGGTTTTAATCTGTTTTATATGAAGGCCATAGCTCCGAAGGGAATAACAATGAGCGATATCTACCGGTCTATAGTGCCATTCGTGGCACTTCAAGCTATCGGGCTTATTCTGGTCATAATATTCCCGCAGATCGCTCTTTGGTTGCCAAATTTGATGGTAAGGTAAAAGAAACCTTATTTGCTGAAACGGAGAGGCTGGGCATTACTTGCCAGCCTCTCGCTAATTTGGCCTTGTATATCTTTCAAGAAAAAGCTCTGGATTTCGGGACAAAAATTTTAACAGGATGGATGCATAGATAATAGTTCTCTGTTTTCACTCTACTTTGTAAATATGCTGGTAAAATAAAGATCGCCGGAAGAAATGCTGCATTATGTGTGGAAACGGGCGATATTAATCACGTTGAATCTATAGCATGTCCATGATATTTTAACGGCACTGAAAATAAACGATTAAAGAGGTTATTTTTTAACCATGCGCGGTTTTATCAGCAAAATATTTTTGTTTATCTGCGTATTTTCCATCCTTGCCTGTTCACCGCCGCAGATTCAGAAATTTAATAACGAAATTGCTTTATCATACGCCAACACCGAAGCCCTTTTCTTTGATGCGGCAGTAAAAGGGGATATCATATTGGTTATGCGGCTGGTCGAGGAAAAGATTGTAGATGTGAATATTCGTGACCGTTTCGGCTGGACGGGCTGGATGTATGCCGCGCGCTATGGACACGAGGGGCTAATCGAATACTTTCTGACAAAAAAAATCGACATCGACACACAGGAAGATAAGGGACAAACGGCCTTGATGATTGCCGTTAATGCCCGGAATACAGGTGTTGTTAAGTATTTGCTGGAATCCGGTGCCGACGTGACTATTCAGGACGCGTATGGCTATACCGCGCTCAAATGGGCGATCAATGATAAGAGTTGGGATTGCGTTCCTTTGCTGATTGCCGGGAGAAAAGGCATCGATATTCAGAATTCCGAGGGAGAAACCACTCTGCACATGGCCGTTGGTTTCCATCTTTATGATATGACGTGTCTCTTAATCAATAAAGGAGCAAATCTCAATGTCAAGAATGGAAAAGGAAATACAGCTTTGCATCTGGCTGCGGCACAAGGCGATAAAGCGATAGTGGAACTTCTGGTGGCAAATGGCGCGGATACATCCGCAAAAAATAACGAAGGAAAAAACGCCCTTGCTTTGGCCAAAACAAATAATTATCAGCAGATAATAACTTTCCTTAAAAAAAGAATGAAAAAAAGATGAAAAGAAAAATGAGCAAAGGGAAATATCTTTTTCTTGTTTTTGTATTTTTCGTAATGCCCGGCATTACCGGTTGCCGATATTTGAGTATCAGCCATGAAGACGATATAATCGAGATGCCTTCTTTGTATAAAGGAAAGGAAAGGCTTCTTACGTATCATTGCGCCGTCATCAAGGGTAAAATCGTGAGTTCCGATAAGCTTAAAAATCCTACCCTGCTTATCGTCTATCCTCTTTCCGCGGCGGATAGGCCATTAACGGATTATATTGTTTTGAAAAGCACCAGTTCTTTTACCCTCTATTTATCGGAGGGGCGCTATCGTCTATACACGATAACTGATTTTAACAACGACGGTATTTACAGGGAAAATGAAGTTTCCGGTGTCTATGGTCCGCCATCTTCTCCGAAGGAAATATCACTTCGTAAAGAAGACTTGGTCAAAGGCGTTGTGATTAACACCTCCAAAGATAATTCACACAAGATTACTTTTCCCCGCCAACTAAGCATTGACGAAAAACAGGAGACCGTCAGCCAATTAACTTATAGCGGACAGATAACAAAAATTTATGATGGAATGTTTTCTTTTGAAAACGCGTCAGCAGGCTGGTGGAATCCCACGGCCTTCATGAAGGCTTTCGGCGCGCATATCTATTTTATGGAGGAATATGATCCTGAAAAAATTCCCATTCTCTTTGTTCATGGTGCGGAAGGAAGCCCGCAAGACTGGGTTTATTTTTTTATTCGTCTTGACCGCAGCCGTTATCAGCCGTGGTTTTTCTATTATCCATCGGGCATTCATCTTTCTCTGGCGTCGCAACTTCTCTATGATGAGCTGATGGAGCTTCAGGGGAAATATGGATTTAATAAAATTTGTATTGCCGCTCACAGCATAGGCGGATTGATTACGCGCCCCCTTTTAACCAGATATAAATTCGAGAAATCCAACAATTTTGTAAAACTCTATGTTACCTTTGCTACGCCATGGTCCGGTTTTGAAGCCGCCGATGCGTCACAGAAATTACCGCATAAGAGCCTGCCGAGCTGGATGGATATCGGCACTCAAAGTGTTTTTATTCGCAGAACCTTGAATGCTAAACTGCCGCGGAATATCCATTATTATCTTTTCTATGGAAAAGAAGATCAAGTGTCTGAAGGCAGGGCGTTGGATGAGCGGGCTTCATCAGATGCCCGTGAAAGTCTTGGTTTTGATTGCGACCACAACTCTATCTTAACCAATCGCATTGTTTTTAAAAAATTTAACAACATTTTAGAAAAAGAGTTATCTCGTTAACCACAGCCAAAAATTAGAGTGGTAATTAACTACTAGTGATACGGATGCCGGTGAGAATCTGCATGACTACACCCTGATCTGTTATTTACCTGCCTCATGGTGGACTGCTTAATATCTTTTTGATCACTAGGGCCAATTCGGAAAACAGGATACTCGGCTGTACGATATAGTATCCTACCCGAAAATGCATGCGGATGAAATATAACGGGTAATTAGAAAATAGATCTAGGATTACTCTGATATTTTTTATTATTTACGATGATCCGGATAATATTTCTCTGTACATTCAGGGCAAATGCCGTGACTGAACTCAGCCATTGATCGCTCTTTTATATAGCCTTCGATTTGTTCCCAGTAACCTTTGTCATTGCGTATTTTCTTACAATGCGCACAAATCGGCAGTAATCCGCTCAAAGTTTTTATTTCTGAAAGCGCTTTTTTAAGCTCCATGATGAGGTTTTCACGTTCGGTTTCTACCCGCTGACGCTCGGATGCCGCTTTTTCCAATTCAGCAATCCGTTGCTGCATTTGTGCCATTTTCTTTATGCTCTGCTCTTTTGTTTTCTTTTCTTTCTTCATGGGTATAAACTCATGTAACAATCAGTTTTTTATTTATGCTTTTGTTTACTAAAATTTATTCTTGTCTTATTTGAGAAAAGCCATTGAAACCCCTCAAAAATTAAGTTATAAGTGAGCCATCATGAAGACACGATTATTCCATCCTAAAAAATTGCTGATGCTGTGGTTAGGTTCCATTGAAATGAAGGTCTTCCTGGGTGCCCTTGTCCAGGAGTTAAAACCACAGTTGCAATTGGATGCTTGGGGCGATAATGCCTCCTATATATAAAGATAAAATGTGCTTGTTTTTACGAAGCCTTTCTCTGGCCGTCGCAAACCGGCCGGCCGGCCTTGCGTGGCCCGCCGTAATAAAGATAAGGGTCCGGCCAGATACGTTTGATGTCGATGCCGATTCTGGCGGCAATGTGTTTGCGCACGCGGTCGGAAACTGTGTTGCCCTGGATAACGTGGTAAACAAGCTGCTGAGTCGCACCGAGTTCACGGGCAAGTTGGGATTGCGTAAGCCCGGCCCTCATCATGGCGATCCGGATTTCAACGGGTTCCATGTTTTGTATTTTGAACATTAATTGACTCTTTTTTTTGAAAGGTGATTTTACTTTTTGATTAGTTCTATAAACTAATAATTAGCTCATGTCAAGCGCAATTTTGATTTATTAGCTATTTTTTTATAAAATAATTGTTTTTATGAGTAATATGTTGATTACATTAGTAAATAGTATATTTTCGACAGTACTTAACGGTCAAGAGATAAGCTAAAAAGTAGTAAATACTATATTTCGGGCGTTAAATTGGTGTGGTATGAGTGTAAACACTTTAAAAGAACGCGCAAAATGGGCGATAGATTATATTGTAAAGAAAGAGCACCTTTCTAATATTAAGCTTGGTATGCAAATGGGATTTGCGGCAGGCACAATAAATAGTTACCGGCGGATGACAACAGATCCGAGCATCGAGTTTATTCTGAAGTTTTGTGAATTGTTTAAATTTAATGTATTATGGTTCGTTTTGGGAGAAGGTTATCCTTTTCTTGGTGCGCGCGAAACATATCCTGAATCAAAAGGCCCTAACCCAATATCAACTTCGCCTCCGGACATTTTTGATGATCATCTTCTTACATTAAGAGAGCCAAAAGCCGATTATGGTGCACCAGCCGCAGAACAGAAAATCAGTATTGAAGAGGCTGTGGGAAAGGCATATAAGATTCTCTCATCCGGCACGGCTCTTTCCGTCGCTCTCTACTTAAATATCCAGCAGTTTGCCGCCGCACTGGACAGCAGCCAGGAACTCAAAGCCTGCCGGGATAAAATCAGCGAGCTAAAAGCGCAGATGCTTGAATCGCGCGGGCAAGTAGACAGCCTCACAGCCGCCCCTTTGGACAAAAAGATTGAGTAAGCGTAATCATTTTCCCGATTTTTCTTCGGAAAATTTTTCCTCGAACAAATCACTGTCCCAGGCATGATCGTAGAGAGTGGGATTTACCTCGCGGTCGTTCGCCAGCAATTGTTCCTGAACCTCGATTTGCTCGCGCGTCTTGAACAGATATGCCTCCTTATCGTGGCGATGCGCCGCCAGTCTTTTTAAGGCTTCTTCATCGTATTTGATGAAGTTTTGCCCTGCCCGCACAGCGGTATGTCTGCGGAAGCCCATCTTGACCAGCGCGTCCACGCCCAAGCGCACGGACGTGTCCAGCGATTCACGATAAATGCTCTCCACGCCCGCGTCGATAAGCTCGTAGGCGTCAATACGGCTTTTCGCGCGCACCATCACCGTAAGATTGGGAAATATCTCTTTGGTTTTTTCAATTAATTCATGATTGGTTTCCGGTGAGTCAATCGCGGTAATCAAAATCTTAGCCTGTTCGGCTCCGGCGGATTTCAGTATATCCACGCGCGTCGCGTCACCGTAAAAAACCTTAAACCCCATTTTCCTTAAAAGATCCACACGGTCCGAATCGTTATCCAGAATTGTCGCGTGAATTCCGTTGGCTCTCAAGAAACGGCCGACGGTACTTCCGAAGTGACCGAACCCAGCTATAATTACCGTGTGTTGCGTATCGATGCTGTCGGCTTCTTTTTCTTCGGGCGCTTCCTTTACGCCAAAGTTAGGCAAAATGAGCCGCTCATTGATAAGTAATAGTAAAGGCGTCAGCGTCATGCTGATAGCCGTTACACCCATAAGTGTATCAGTCCATTCAACAGAAAGAATATTGAGTTGGTAAATGAAAGGAAACAACAGAAAAGCAAATTCGCCCACCTGTGCCAGAACAACTGTAAACATCATGTTTTGGTCGAAAGAAAGCCCGGCGATTTTTCCGGTCATAAACAACACTGCCGCCTTGATCAGAATAATGCCGCAAACAAGCCCAATAATCATCAGCGGGTTGCTGATAAATTGATTAAAGTTGATGGAGGCGCCTACGGCGATAAAAAACAAACCAAGCAATATGCCTTTAAACGGTTCGATATCGCTTTCCAGTTCATGGCGGAATTGGCTGTTGGCTAAAACGACGCCGGCCAGAAAAGTTCCCAATGCGGGGCTTAAGCCCAGCAGAATCATGAAGTATGCAGTGCCGATGACGATAAGCAGCGCTGCAATGGTAAACAGTTCACGCAGATGGATGCGGGCGATAAAGCGCAAAAAAGGCGTAAATATAAAACGGCCAGCTCCAATGACAATGTTGGCGGCGACGAGCAACGTCAGTGTCTGCGCCCAGCCGGGTAAGTCTTCAATGAAAGAAGATGGCCCGGCGGAAGTTTTATGTATAACGGCAACAGCTAAAAGCGGAAGGAGCGCGAGAATGGGAATTACAGAAACATCCTGAAAAATGGAAACAGCCAGAGAACTTTTTGCGGACTGTGTTTTTGTCAAACCTTTTTCGCGAAAAGTCTGCATAATAATGGCTGTTGACGACATAGAAAGGGCAAGGCCGATGGCGAGCGAGGTTTGCCAGTTAAAGCCCAGTAAAAGAAAAAGAGCAAAACAAGTCAAAGATGTTAAACCCACTTGAAGAGATCCCGCACCTAAAACCAGCTTGCGCATGCGCCAAAAAGTGGAAGGGTCCAGCTCCAAACCGGCCAAAAACAGCATCATCACCACGCCGAATTCGGCAAAATGCATGATGTCTTTTCCTTCCTGCCCGATAAGACCGAGAAAGAAAGGGCCGATAATTATTCCGCCCAAAAGATAGCCCAGCACCGAGCCCATGCCCAGCTTTTTGGCAATCGGCACAAAGACAATCGCTGCCGCTAGATAAATCAAGGCGTCATGTAAAAATGTACCGCTCATTGTTTAAATATCTCCTGTTTCTTTGGAGAGCCAATCGTTTAGATACGGAAACCTCTGCATGAATTCGATATTAAATTCGCCTTTTGCCAATTTCTCCAAGAGTGAGCGATAAAGCCGGGCGTAACCCTCCAAGTCCTGGGCTTTTAACAGGTGCGTGCCGTGGACGGCAAACGGCGGCAGATAAATCATTTTGCATAGAGTTGCCGTCTGCTCAAAAGGAATAAGAAATTCTCGAATTGTAAAATTATTGTGTTGCCCTGCCGCGTACGCTTCTCTTGTTCCACCCGCGGTCAGCGTATTGAAAATAATTTTGTCTTTAAGATTGTTACCGTTTCTGCCGTGTGCCCAGCCGTGTTCCATAACGAGGTCTATCCATTGTTTGAGCATAGGCGGGGCGCTGTACATATATAAAGGATGATGCCAGATTATTACCTGATTAGCTTGCAGTAGTTCTTTTTCACGGTCGATATCTATATTGAAGTCGGGATATTGTTCATACAAATCATTTAAAGTGACACCTTCTTGCTGCTCGATGTTTTTGAGCAACGCACGGTTTGTTTTCGATTTCTCAAACCGCGGATGAGCAAAAAGAATAAGAATTTTGTTCATAAAAAACACCCATTAAATATTGGATTACATGTTCATCTTGATTAATGCCATTTCGATTTCAAAGGATAACGAGGCGGCAAGGAGGAGGCACCGGATGACAATACGTTGAGGACGCCGACGACGAAGCCAACAAAGTTAACCAAAGAAAGCGAATTGGTATAAGTTTTTAGCATATTTAAAGATATAGTTCTTTAATTTTTTTATTATTTACAAATGATACCGAAAAAGATACAAAATTGGCAAACATTAACTGAGACTTGGTTTGCATAACTGTATAAAACCAGCACCATTGTCATTCCCGCGAAGGCGGGAATCCAGTATTATCAGGTGTCTCCTGGATACCGGCCTTCGTAACCTGAAGGTCATCTACGACCGGTATGACGAATAGCGGAATTTTGCAAAGGTGTCTAACCAACTAATCAGGAGGATAAAGATGAAAGTACTGGGCATTATGGGAAGTCCGCGGGTCGGCGGTAACAGCGATATTCTTTTGGACCAGGCTCTGGCCGGCGCCAAAGATGCTGGCGCGCAGGTGGAAAAAACCATTCTGGATAAACTGAAAATTTCCGGCTGCAAAGACTGCAAGAAATGTAACGAAACCGGTCTTTGTGTAATTAAAGATGATATGCCTGAAATCCATAAGAAGATTTTAGATGCCGATGCCATCATTCACAGCGTGCCCGTTTACTTCTGGTCGATGACCGCGCAGATGAAAGCCTATCTGGATAGATGGTGCGCCTTATTTGATGCCGAATGGCGTTGGCAAAAACAATACTACCCAAAAATGAAGGGCAAACGTATCGGCCTCATGACTGTTTGCGGAGATCCGGACGTGCACACGGCCGACCCTATTGTCCACAGCTTTAAATCAACAGTGGATATGACAAAACTAAACTGGCTTGGAGTTGTTATGGCCTCCGCCTCAGAAAAAGGAGACATCGGCAAAGACGAAAATGCCAAAAAACAGGCTTGGGAATTGGGCAGAAAAGCAGCTACGCCCTGACACCTTTACGATAAAGTCAGACAAAAACTCTTGACCCGATGCCTTTATCTATGTTGCGTCATTTGAACATATAATCTGGGATATCAGTGTTTTTTGCTAAATCAATAGCATCCCTTAACAGTGCTACTTTTTTAGGAGAGAGCATAGTTGCAACCAGCGAACCATTTTCTTTTATAGCAAGGCCGTTTATATCTGCTTGTTCGCTATGACTTGAAATAACATACCAAATCATAACATTCGTTAAAAGAACTCTAAAACTTCTATGTCCTTCATATCTAGGACTTTCCTTTGGTATATATATGGGTGTGAATGCTGATTCACTCAGAAGATTGATTATACATGGATAGTCATAATGTTTTCCGGGATTAATACTAAGCAACATTTGTCTGATCTTTTCTTCATGGGGGCCAAGATTAACCTTTTGAAAATATGAATGTCTCGAAATACTTACACGCCATATGATAGAAAGAAGAAACAATTTAAAAGTCGAGTAATCAATACCGTTAAAAACCAAAGCACGATTTTGCTGATTATCTCTCACCTCACGGACGGTTATTGTCTTTGATGCCTTTTGAGAGGTCAGCGTTTTCCATATTTCTACACTAGGATGCTCAAAATTAACATTCAAGTGATTCTCGCAATCCTGACATAAAAGTTCTTCTCTATAACCTTTTTGCAACAAGCCAGGAAGACCTTCTTTGATTTCTATCATTTTGTGATGTTCAGATGAATAAAGCGGCTTATATATAAACTCTGGAATAATGTGAGAACGGCGAAGATTTTTTATTTGAAGACATAATTTACAATTACTAATCATATCATTCAGCATATGTTATCTATTTTCAGTATTCATAATTAACAACATTGGACATATTCAAGGCCTTAGTCATTTCAACCAAGATTGCCACGCCGCCCAAGGGGCGTCTCGCAATGACAGCATCATAAACTATTCAGGGCTGTTCAAAAGCGCTGAGATGCTAGGCCCGCAAGAACCATGCTGCGAGGCGTACATGAAAGGTACGTTGAGCGGCGGGGGATGCAGCGCAACAACGCAGAACAGTGCTTTTCAACAGCTCTGCTAGTGTGCCTCGTCCCAGTTCTTACCGCTGGCAATCTCCACTTTCAACGGCACTTTTAGTTTGATGACTTCTTCCATTTCTTTTTTGACGAGTTGCATGACTTCGCCTTTTTCCTTTACCGGCGATTCGAGAACAAGTTCATCATGTACTTGCATAATCAGACGGGCGGCAAGATTTTTCCTCTGTAACAAATCAGCAATATTGACCATTGCGACTTTAATCAAATCCGCGGCTGTGCCCTGAATCGGGGTATTGACCGCCATGCGTTCGGCAAACTGCCGCACGGAAGGGATCTTGCTTTTCAATTCCGGCAAATAGCGTCGGCGATTCAATAGAGTACAGACAAAGCCGTCTTGCTTTGCCCCCTCCAAAATTCCATCCAGATATTCGCGTACTTTTTTATAGCGTTGAAAGTAGCCCTCAATGTAGGCCTGAGCAATTCTTTGAGAAACACCAAGTTCCTTGGCCAGTCCGAAGGCGCTCATGCCGTAAAGAATGCCGAAATTAATTACTTTGGCCTGCCGGCGCATATCGGCATTAACCATTTGCGGAAACACGCCAAAAACATCGGCCGCAGTGCGAGCGTGAATATCTTCGTCCGATTTAAAAGCGTCAATGAGCGTTTTATCTTCGGACAGGTGCGCCAGCACTCGTAATTCTATCTGCGAATAATCAGCGGAGATAAGTTCACAATCCGTCGCGGCGATAAACGCCTGACGAATTCTTTTTCCTTCCAGCGTTCTAATGGGAATATTCTGTAAATTGGGATTAGAGCTGGAGAGCCTGCCGGTAGCCGTTGCCGTTTGGTTGTAGGAGGTGTGAATCCGGCCTGTTTTAGGATCAATCAGCGCGGGCAGGGCATCCACGTAAGTGGATTTTAATTTGGCGAGACTGCGGTAAGCCAGAATTTCCGCAGGAAGTTCATGGCTTTGCGCCAAATAAGTAAGAACGTCCACATCCGTGGAAAATCCCTCCTTCGTTTTCCTGCCTTTGGGCAGATTGAGCTTCTCAAAAAGAATGGCCTGCAACTGTTTGGGCGAATTGATGTTGAATTTTTCTCCGGCCAGGCGAAATATCTTTTCTTCGGAGATGGATAGTAATTGTCCCAGTTCCGCCGACATTTGCTTTAAGAGGGAGGTATCCACCAGGACGCCTTTCTTCTCCATATCAGCAAGCACATGCAAAAGCGGCATTTCCACCTTCAAATAAAGTTCATCCGCTTCGATCTCTTTTAGTTTGCCTGCCAGAACGCCTTCCAGTTTTAATATGGCGGCGGCGCGATCTCCGGCATAAGCCGCCATTTTATCTATCGGTGCCCCAGACAAAGAATTACCCTTGCCTCCTGCTATGTCCTGCGCGGAGGGCAACTGCTGGTGTAAATATTCCCACGAAACTTCACCCAAATCATAAGAGTGTTTGGCGGGGTTGAGTAGGTAGGCGGCAAGCATCGTGTCATCGCTTCCCTGAACATCAAAATTATCCAGAGAAACGAGCGCCATTTTTAAATCATGGATGTATTTTTTTATTTTTGTATTGCCGAAAAGTGGGGCCAGCGCGGCAAAAACTTCTTTTGCCTGCAATTGCTCTTTGGCAAGAGGTATGTAAAAAGACTTATTGCCGACGCAAAAAGCTATTCCGATCAAATTTGTCGAATGGTTTTTCTCCCAAATAAAATCACAGGCGGCTTCACGGTATTCCTGCAGTTGCACAATAAGTTCCTGAAGCTTTTGATTGTCGGTGATAATTTTGCAGTCCACCGCCTGCGGGGGAGTGCCTTGCTTAATTTCCTGCAAAAGCGAGGAAAATTCAAATTCGCTGAAAAGCCGGGAAAGAGTTTCTTTATCCGGCTCTTTGCGTACCGCGTCCTGTAAATCAAAATCAATTTTGATGTCCTTGCGAATAAGAGCCAATTGGCGGCTGAGCCTGGCCTGATCGGCATATTTACGAAAGCTCTCGCGCAATTTCACGTTTTTTAAATTTTCAGTATTTTGCAAAACGGCTTCCACTGAACCGTATTCTTCGATCAATCTTTGCGCTGTTTTAGGGCCGATACCGGGTACGCCGGGAATATTATCCGACGTATCACCCATAAGGCCTAATATCTCCACTACTTTATCCGGTGTCACCCCGAAGCGTTCTTTTACCGCCGCGACATCATAAGTTTTATCTTTCATCGTATCGATCATGGTGACGTTTTCGTCAACCAACTGCATCAAATCCTTATCCCCGGACACAATGGCCGTCCGCCAGCCGTTTTTGCTGGCCTGATGGGCGAGTACGCCGATAATATCATCCGCCTCTGTACCCTGCTTCTCCAGAACAGAAATGGAAAAACCGCGGATGATATCTTTAATAAACGGTATCTGCGGACGCAGATCATCGGGCATTGGTTTGCGGGTTGCTTTATAATCTGTAAATTCTTCATGGCGGGTGGTGGGGCCTTTGACATCAAAAGCGATAACGATATAATCAGGCTTAAGCTCGCGCAAAAGCTTTAAAAGCATATTGGTGAAGCCGTAAATGGCGTTGGTGGGAAAACCTTTGGAATTCGTCAGCGCGGGAATAGCGTAAAAGGCGCGGTAAAGATAGTTGCTGCCATCCACCAGGGCTATCAATGGAGCTTTATTTTTTCCGGTCATGAATTATCACTTTGTGAAATAAATCAAAGCCCACCCATACCGAAATCTTAAGCGATATAGGTGGGCCAATGATAAAAAAATTGAGCTAAATTGTTATAAGCCTACCTATTGCGTGCGGCTTCCTTTCTGGCTTCTTCCAGATGCTGCTGGTATTGTTTATTTATTTCGTCAGCCGTCCTCCTGTATTGTTCAGCTGTCGGGAACATATTCCTGGCTTTGTATTCCGCGGTGATTCCGATTAACGCGAAAATAGCGCCGATGATTCCGAAAACCAGCCATGCTTTTTGTGACGCAATATTGTGTACCTGTGTACTGGCAATAACTATGTAATAAACGTAAATGGCCATATTAATAAGACCGCCGACATAAGGAATAATTCCTATTATGGCGACAATAGGCGCTAAAGCCATCAAGTAAGCGGCGCAACGATAGGAAGTTTCGTAGTTTTCCTCTGAGCCCATCAGTTTCCAAATTACATAAATAATAGCGGCGCCGACAAAACTGCCAACAACGGCGGCAAGGGGAAGAAAAATAACCAGGCCCACGCTTCCCATAAATTCCCTCTCGATATAACTTAGGCCAAGAATGTTGATAATGAAATGGATAATACCTGTTATAAAACCCATAATTGCCGCAAAGATTAGAGGTTCAAGAAATCCACCGGTTTTGGGCATTTTTTTAAAAAATTCCGCGGGTTTTGTGACGACATTCACCGCTATTTGCGGCATTGCCGCAAAGTTAATGTCTTTAGCTTCCATCTTTCCCTCCTCCTTTTTTAGTTTTTAGATAAGCCATAATCTAATTTATTTATATTTCTCATGGATTACATTTTCCGTCAATATATTGTTTCGCATAGAAGCATCTTGTCATTTCGAGGAGCGACAGCGACGAGAAATCCATGTCCCGATCGTAGCGAGGGATCTTTAAATCTCCTCACTCAAATCTCTCCAACTTGGATTTAACTGATTTACCAGTTTATTCTTTTTTTCTCGTCTTCACTTTTTTATTTCTTTTTCTCTTGTGATTGCTGCAGTAACATCCTGTGTTTCTTCAAAATAAACCAATTTGTTCAAATTATACTTTGAAGTAAAGCCTGGGACCAACTTATTTTTATGTTCATAGAGCCGTCGGTTTAAATCGTTTGTCACACCAATGTAAATTACCTTATTGTTCCAATTAGTCAATAAATAGACATAATAGCTCTTGGTAAATATCATCAAGACTTCTCCCGGAGTTTACCCCGAGTAACCTCGAGGGAGCTAAGTGACATAAAAATATTGAAATGTCATTTCGAAGCAAAGCGAGAAATATTGCTACTTTTATCTAAGACTTCTCCCTACGGTCGAAGTGACAAAGTGAATTAGAAAATTTAAACCTCGAAGGAGGCATTAATCTTGAACGTCCTCACCGCGCGCATATCCAAAATATCCTCAACGCCGGTTTTTTCTTTTACTTGAGCCAAGAACTTCTTCAATTCTTTTGCCGTTGCCGCGCTGACAGTAAACCAGATATTATATTCATGATCGCGGCGATAATTATGGGTAACGCCTTTATTGGCGTTTACCGTCTGAACAAATATATCGATTTTTTCTTCCGGTACGCGCGCGGCGCAAAGCGTGCTGGTTCGTCCCAGTTTTGCGCCGTCAAATACCGCGCCTATTCGGCGGATGATGCCCTCATCTTTCATCTTTTGAATGCGGCCCAGCGCTTCTTCTTCGCTGATGCCGCACTTTTCGGCAACTATCTGAAAGGGGCACTCCTCCAGCGGAAATTCCTTTTGCAGAATATTGAGTAATTTTTTATCTATTTCGTCCATTTGCTAACACATTTCGTCATTCCGGCGCAGGCCGGAATCCAGTTATGCTATATTATTATATAAATCTTGCCAACCAGGATTGAAACTTTCTATCAATTTAAGTTTCCACGCTCTTTTCCATTCTTTCAATCCTTTTTCCCTTTCAATGGCAGAAGCCATGTTTCCATGTAGTTCATACCAAACAAGATGATGAACATTATAGCGCTTTGTAAAGCCTTCTACCAAATTGTTCTTATGTTCCCATATTCTCTTGACGAGATCTGAAGTTACACCAATATAGAGAGTTCCATTTCTTGCGCTTGCCAAAATGTACACAAGTGGTTGTTTAATCATGCATTTAAATTCTGGTTCCCGGCTTTCGCCGGGACGACGTCTGGATTCCGGCCTTCGCCGGAATGACATAAAAATGACTACTAGCGTCGCGGTTCATACAAGCACAACGGCTCCTCAGATAGATAATCGCCGGTAGACTCGTACGCGCGCGCGCGGCAGCCGCCACACACTTTGATAAATTCGCACCGGCCGCACTTGCCGCCGTATTTGGTGTAGTCACGCAGATTACGGAACACTTCCGAGCTCTCCCAAATCTCGGAAAAGCTCTGCTTTTGCACATTGCCGCAATTGATCTCCAGATAACCGCAGGGCTGAACCTGCCCGACATGGGAAATAAAGCAAAACGAGATACCGCCCAGACAACCTTGTGTGGACTCATGAAAATGGCCGCCCGTTTTTTTTATCGGTTTCGCCTCTTTGACTTTCTGCTGATGCATGATGCGGAAGTAATGGGGCGCGCAGGTGGCTTTAAGCTGAATGGAGCAATCCAGGCTTTGCTGATGAAACCACATGAGCGTTTCTTCATAGTCCGCGGCGGTGATAGCCTGCTCGGCTAAGTCTCGCCCCCGGCCGGTGGGGACAAGCAAAAAAATGTGATGCGCGGCGGCGCCCAGCTTTATGGCCAAATCCAGTATATCTTCAATCTGCTTGAGATTGGCGGTGGTAATCGTTGTGTTAATTTGGAATTCCATGCCTGCGGATTTCAACGCTTCAATGCCCCGTAACGCTTTGGCAAACGCTCCGGGCTCGTTGCGAAATTCATCGTGGCTTTTCGCGTCCTTACCGTCAATGCTGATGCTTACTCTTTGGATACCGCTGGCCACCATTTTTTGCGCTATCTGTTTATCTACGAGCGTTCCGTTGGTAGCCATGACCATGCGCAAACCTTTTTTTGTTCCGTAGGAAGCAATTTCGAAAATATCCGGGCGCAAAAGCGGCTCTCCGCCGGTTAGAATTATTACCGGCGACGACATAGCGGCAATTTCATCGATAAGCTGAAAGCACTTCTCTGTGGAAAGTTCTCCCGGATATGGGCTGCAGTTAGCCGCGGCGCGGCAATGGACGCAATTTAAGTTACAACTGCGCGTCACTTCCCAGGCAATCATATTTAATGTGTTTGCTAATTGTTCCATCTCCCGCTCACACTATAAATTTTATCTTTTTGTCATTCCGAGAAATCCGCCAAAAGCGGATGACGAGGAATCTTAAAGATCCCTCGTTATGCTCGGGACATGGATTTCTCCCTTCGGTCGAAATGACAATGTCTTTTCTTAACTTCCTATTTATTCAGCAACCGCGCAACATCTTTAGCCCAGTACGTGATGATGATATCCGCGCCGGCTCTTTTGATGGCGGTGAGTGACTCCAGCATCGTTTTTTCCTCATCCAGCCAGCCCAACTGTGCCGCGGCTTTAATCATCGAATATTCACCGCTGACATTATAAGCGGCCAGCGGCAAATCAAATTCCTGCTTGGCGCGATAGATTACATCCAGATAGGCGAGAGCCGGTTTCACCATGATAATGTCCGCACTCTCGGAAACATCCAGCGATATTTCTCTTATGGCTTCATCGGAATTTGCCGGATCCATCTGATAGGATTTTCTATCGCCGAACTGCGGCGCGCTTTCGGCGGCTTCGCGGAAAGGGCCGTAGAAAGCAGACGCATATTTAGCCGCGTAAGCCATGATAGGGATATCTTCCAGCGCGTTTTCATCAAGAGCTTCACGAATAGCCATAATCTGTCCATCCATCATCGCCGAAGGCGCGACCATATCCGCGCCCGCGCGCGCCTGAGAAAGAGCCGTTTCCGCCAGCACTTCCAGTGTGGCATCGTTTTGCACCTGATCTTTTTCCAGAATGCCGCAGTGGCCGTGACTGGTGTATTCGCAAAGGCAGACATCGGTAATCACCAGCATGTCGGGCACTTCATTCTTTATCCGCTTTACCGCCTGTTGAACAATGCCGTCTTTGGCAAAAGCGCCGGTGGCCATCTCGTCTTTTTTCTCCGGAATGCCGAAAAGAAGTACCGCCGGTATTCCCAGCTCACGCGCCTTTTGCGCTTCTTTGGCGATATTATCGATGGACATCTGGAATTGACCGGGCATTGAGGCGATAGGCTTTTTGAAATTTTTTCCGGAAACTACAAACAGCGGATAGACCAGATCGTCGGCGCTGACCCTTGTCTCGCGAATTAAACGCCGGAAGCCTTCATTTTTTCTCAATCTGCGGGCGCGATACTCTGGAAACTGCATTTGTTAATCCTCCCTTTTACTTATTTCTTCAT
>MGQN01000023.1:124253-128147 GCA_001797845.1 Deltaproteobacteria bacterium RBG_16_44_11
GCTCTCGCCCGGAAATTTCCGCCGCAGACAGAAAGCCACAAGCAAGCGGCGCAGCGTCCCGTGACATATTTCTTTTTATCCTTCAATTTTACCAGAAGCTCGTTTTTCTCATCGAGCCAGATTTTACTAAACGGCTTTTGCCGGATATTACCCAGAGGCTGATTGCGCCAAAACTGATCAGCATAGACTTCTCCGTCCCAACTGATACAACCGATACCGTGACCGGAGCTGTTGCCTTCATTCATTTCCAGTAGTTCCAGCACTTCTTTGGCGCGCGCGGGATTTTCTTCTTTTACCTTTAAATACAGATACGGGCCGTCGGCATGATTATCTACGGTGAGAATTTCGGGCTGTAAGCCTTCTGCGAACATTTTTTTCGTTTGGCTCATAATCAAATCCAGAAGCTTGCGAGTTTCCTGATGCGTAAGGTCTTCCTGGCGCAGTTTGGAGCCGCGTCCGGTATAGACCAGATGATAGAAACACAGCCTTTCGATTTTTTCGCTCCGGAGCAAATCAAACATGGCCGCGACATCCGGCAGATTATGTTTGTTGACGGTAAAACGGATGCCGACCTTAATGCCCGCCTGGCGGCAATTTCTTATGCCCTGGATTGCCTGGGCAAACGCGCCCTTTTTGCCGCGGAAGCGGTCGTGTGTTTTTTCCAGGCCGTCCAGACTCACGCCCACATAGGAAAGGCCGATCTTCTGGAGCTTTGCCGCGATCTCTTTGGTAATCAGCGTACCGTTGGTGGAAAGAACCGCGCGCATTTTGCGATCCACGGCATACTGCGCCAGTTCGAGTAAATCGGGGCGCAAAAGCGGCTCGCCGCCGGAAAACAAAATTACCGGTGAGCCGAATTGCGCCAGGTCATCGATTATTTTTTTTCCTTCTTGGGTCGAAAGCTCATTCGGATAGTCGATATCGGTGGAACTGGAATAACAGTGAATACACTTCAAATTACAGCGGCGCGTCATATTCCAGACGACCACAGGTTTTTTGTTCGCTGAAAATTGCAATAAATGTGAAGGAAGCGCGCCGGAGTGCCGGTTATAACGCAGAACATCAGAGGGTTCCACCGCGCCGCAATATAATTTGGAAATACCGATCATCTATTGTTCCTCATCTGCCAGACCCGGGCTCTTTGTTTTTCATGTGATCAACCAAGGACTGCACCAGTCCCTCCATTGTGTATTCTTCCTGCTGAATATCAATTTTGAAACCCGCCTTTTTCGCTGTAGCGGCGGTTACCGGACCGATGCAGGCAATCTGCACATGCGGCGGCAAAGAATAATCAGCTCCCATTATCTTGACATAATTTGTTACGGTGGATGAACTGGTGAAAGTAATGACATCCACTTTATTTTCCGCAAACAGTTCTTCGAGTTCTTCCTTTTTCCTTCCCGAATTAAGAGTCCGATAGGCGGCGACCACAGCAACAGATGCGCCCCTCTTTTTGAGCCCTTCGGGCAAAATATCCCTGGCTTTGGCCGCGCGCGGAATCAATATCTTCTTGTCCCGTAAATTCATCGCGGAAAACGATTTCAGAATGCCTTCGGCGATAAATTCGTCAGGCACCAGATCAACTTTTATGCCTCTAGCCTCAATCTGTTTTGCCGTAGCCGGGCCGATACAGCAGATTTTTATACCTTTCAGATCACGGATATCCTTTCCTTTTTCCAAAAGTCTCTTGAAGAAGAATTGCACGCCGTTGGCGCTGGTAAAAATAATCCAATCGTATTTATCAATTTTTTTCAACGCCGCGTCCAGCTGGCGCCAGCCGGGAGGCACGACAATCTTAATCGTCGGAAACGAAATAGGGTTTGCTCCCTCTTTTGCCAATAGTTGCGCCAGATCATCCGCTTGCTTTTCCGGCCGGGTAATCACGACGCCTTTGCCAAAAAGAGGTTTCTGATCAAACCATCTTAGAGTTTCGCGTAAATCAACCACCGGACCTACAACCAGAATAGCCGGCGCCTGGAAATTATTGGCATGCGCCAGGATGACAATATTTTCCAGCGTTCCCACAAGAGTTTCCTGCTGGGGTGTTGTGCCGCGGCGAATCAGCGCCGCGGGCGTGTCCGGTGCTTTGCCGCGCCCAATCAGTTCTTTCGTGATTTGCCCCAAATTCTTCACGCCCATCAGAAAAACCAGCGTGCCGATACCGGCGAGGGCCTGCCAGTCGATATCGCTTTTCTCTTTGGTCGGGTCTTCATGACCGGTGATAAAAGTTACCGTAGAAGTAAGCCCGCGATGCGTCAGCGGAATGCCGGCGTAGGCCGGAACCGCGATAGCCGATGTTACACCGGGAACAACTTCAAACGGCACATTTTGTGCTACCAGCGCCTCCACTTCTTCGCCGCCGCGCCCGAAAATGAAAGGATCGCCGCCTTTGAGACGCGCCACTGTGTTGCAGGCCTTAGCTTCTTTCACCAGAACATCATTAATTTCCGTTTGCGATAAGGTGTGATCTCCGCCTTTTTTACCCACGTAAATAAAACGGGCATGAGCCGGGGCGTACTTCAAGAGTTCTTCGTTGACGAGATTATCGTAGATGACAACATCGGCCAGCCGCAGACACTCAATTGCCTTGAGCGTAATCAATCCCGCGTCGCCCGGCCCCGCGCCGATAATATAGACTTTGCCTGTTTTATTTTTTTCTTTCATAGCGCACCAGTCATGTCATTCCCGCGTAGGCGGGAATCCAGGAAAAAACGCTTTGAAATCAAAAAGCGTAAAGTACTATTGAGCCATTTCATTATATAAATCATTCCATCCCGGGTTCTTTTCTTCAATTAATCTTAGTTTCCACTTTCTATTCCACCTTTTAATTTGCTTTTCTCTGGTTATTGCCTCCTCTATCTCTGTATGAACTTCATAATATACCAGGTCATGAACATTATATTTCTTTGTAAAGCCATCTATCAGGTTTTGTTTATGCTCATAAATCCTCTTAATTAAGTCACCCGTAATACCAACGTATATTGTTCCATTCTTTTTACTTGCCAGAATATAAACATAATATTGCTTCATAAGCAAAATTCATTATAATAAAAAACACTGGATTCCCGCCTACGTAACCTAAAGGTCATCTGCGACGGGAATGACAACTCAACACAAGGGCGGATTGTCAATGTTTCTCTTGGATTCCCGCCGCAGTTTACCCTTGCGTAGGCGGGGGCGGGAATTACGATGTTGTATTTTAGTTTTCAGCAAACCAAATCAAGAAGCTTCTTCCCGCCGCGCTCTAAAATAATCTCCGCCAGTTTTCCCCCTAGTTCTTCCGCGTCTGCCGGATCACCTTTGACCTTGTCTCGAATAATGTTTGAGCCTTGCGGCGCGGCGACAAGCCCTTCCAGAGAGAGTTGTCCGCCATCGATTTTAGCAAAAGCGGCAATCGGCAAGCGGCATCCGCCGCCCAAAGCCCGCAGATAAGCACGTTCCGCGGTTACTTCCTTTTGTGTCGGCTCATGATTCAATTTTGCCAGAATATTTTTCAGAGGCTCATCATTATCGCGTATTTCCAAACCAAGCGCGCCTTGACCAACCGCCGGCAGCATTGTTTCTATGGGCAGGTACTGTGTAATTTTTTCAGCAAACCCCATCCTTTTCATGCCCGCCGCGGCCAGAATAACCCCGGCCAGATTTTCCGTTTCGATTTTTTTGAGTCGTGTATCCAGGTTGCCGCGCAGCGGCACAATCGTGATATCCGGCATAATGGCCAATATTTGCGAAGCGCGGCGCATAGAACCGGTGCCGATTTTCGCGCCCCTGGGCATGAATTCAATTTTCCTGTTGCCGCGGGAAACCAAAATATCTCTCGCGTCTTCCCGCGGAAATATTGCCGCGAATTTCAAACCTTCAGGATTTTCTGTAGGTACATCCTTCATGCTGGGC
>MGQN01000023.1:128154-129394 GCA_001797845.1 Deltaproteobacteria bacterium RBG_16_44_11
GATCGATTGCGCCGGAGGCCAGGGCGTCTTCAATCTCTTTCACAAAAACACCCCTGCCGCCGATTTTCAGCAAAGACACATCCTGCATAATATCGCCTGTCGTTTTAATGACACAAATCTCCGTGCTTATTTCCGGTGCTATTTGTTTCAGGCAGCCGGCAGCATAATTTGCCTGCGTCATGGCCAGTTTGCTGCCGCGCGTTCCTATTTTAATATTCATACAACTCCCGATTCAATTAAATCATTTCCCCTCCCCTTGCGGGAGGGAAATAAACATAGTTTTCTCTACCTGCAATTATTCCCTCCTTTTACTTGTGCCCTTTAGGGTATAAAGGAGGGTTAGGGAGGATTTTGCACCTAGAAAAATCCCCCTTCATTCCCCTTTTAAAAAAGGGAAATTTCGTTGAATTATTTTCGGCTCAACTGCCGTATCTACATTTATTCATCCAGGCGAAAGAGCTGCCTTACCGTAGCCACGATGTCTGTGGAACCAACTTCTGCGCTTTCTTCTTTCATCACGGCCACCGGCGCGTGCAATATTTTGTTGACAATCGAATTCACCAGGGCGTCAACTTTTTCCCGTTCTTCACTGTCGAGATGCTGCATCCATCCTTCGGCTTTATTCATTTCCATCCGCACAATGCTTTCGGCCTTGGTTTTGAGCGATACTATTGTCGGTACGGCTTCCAATTCTTTTAACCAATTACTATAGCGCTCCACCTCTTCTTTAATTATCGCTTCGGCTTTGAGCGCTTCCTTACGGCGGGTTTTCATGTTTTCATCGACAATATCCTGCAGGTTATCGATATTGTAGAGATAAACATTTTCGATCGCGTCCGCCGCCGGATCAATGTCACGGGGAACAGCGATATCAATCAAAAACAACAAACGGTTTTTGCGTTTGATCATGCTTTCCTTTATTGTCTGCGCGCTCAAGATGTATCCCGGCGCGCCGGTAGAGCTAATGACAATATCGACATCAATCAGGCCGGCCTCAAGCGCATCCAGCGTTATTGCTCTGCCATGAAACTTTTCCGCGAGCGCCGCGGCCTGCGAGGCAGAGCGGTTAGCAATGGTAATTTCTTGTGCGCCGGTGCTGATCAGATGCGTGCCAGCCAGCTCCGCCATCTCTCCCGCGCCGATTAATAAAATCTTTTTGTCTTCAAGCGAGCCGAATATTTTTTTGGCGAGTTCTACCGCAGCAAAGCTTACCGAAACAGGATTTGCGGCGATAGCCGTT
>MGQN01000023.1:129475-133031 GCA_001797845.1 Deltaproteobacteria bacterium RBG_16_44_11
GCCTGATGGTAGGCGTCTTTGACCTGGCCGAGAATTTGCGCCTCCCCCATAACCAGTGAATCGAGGCTGGATGTCACCCGAAAAAGATGCTGTACCGCTTCTTCATCGCGATAAATATAAAAGCAACCGTCAGCCTCTTCACCAGTCAGGCCGCTGGTTTGCGCCAAAAAGGATTTAAGCGCCTGGACGGTATTTTGCGCGCCGGCGATGGAAGCAACCAGTTCAATCCGGTTACAGGTGGAAAGATACAAAATTTCCTGCACGCCATCAACGGCCAGAAGCTCAGGCAGTAAATTATTTTCTTCCTGACAACCGGCAAATATTTTTTCCCGAACAGCGAGCGGCGCTGTTTTATGATTTACGCCTAATAATAAAATCATTTTTTAAATAAAATCATGCAAAGTTGTAAAACAAAATCTCACGCCGATATAAGACAACAAGAAAAGAATGAAGACAGCGCAAGAAACTACAGCCATCCGAAAGCCTTTCCAGCCGATGACGAGACGCTGATGCAGAAGAAATCCGTATATAATCCAGACGGCGAAAGTCCAAACAATTTTTGGATCCGCCGGCCAGCCGGACTTCCAGGCAAAACCGGCAAAAACAGTTCCGGCAATTATACCTACGGTTAAAAGGGGGAATCCCCAAAGCAAGCAAATGTGGTTAATTCGATCCAGATCGTTCAACGGCGGCAGCAATCTGCTCATGCGGTTGAGTTTTTTATGTTTGAGCAAACCATTCTGTATGACAAACATTGCTCCCGCGCAAGAAGCCACTACAAACAGCGCTTCTCCCACAATTACCAAAATCAAGTGCACAATGGCGAACCAGCTTTGCAAATTATCCGGCAGCAGGGATTTGTTTGTTTCCTGTCCGGCGGCTGCAATACCAAGCAATAGAATGAAGGGCGCGATGAAAGCACCCAGCAATCTTGTTTTCGTTTTGAATTGCAGCACGAGATAAACTCCGCTTGCCGCCCACGCGCAAAAAGAAAAGAACGCGCGCGAACCGAGGTTGACCAATCCGGCGGCATTGATTGCTGCCAGCAGTAAATTCATTGTTAAAAAAATAAAACTTGCCGTCAGAATCCATGTGGATATTTTGGCCAGCGCAACTTTTTTAATCACCAGCGAAAGTAAATAACCGATAGTACTTAACGCGCAAAAAACTAACGCGATCATGAATAATCCCAGCTCCAGGCTAATCAAGTTCAATTTCCACCTCCTCGCCGGTTTTTTTCTTTACGATTTCTTTGACCTTTCCCCAATTCTTTTGCCGGATAATATCCAGTATGCCCGCCGCCATCAGAGACGTAAACCAATCCTGGCCGATATTGGATTTTTTCGTCATTTTTTCTCGCAAGCTTCCTAAAATATTGAGCAGGATTTTATATTCTTCGCCGTAGTCGGCTTCCAGCTCTTCGCGCAGGCGACGCGCCAGCGCCGGGCTTTTGCCGCCGGTGCCGATGGCAATTGCCAGATCTCCCCGCTGCACAAGCGCGGGCAGAATAAAATCGCATTTCTGCGGATCATCAACAATATTTACGGGGATGCCTTTATTGCGCGCGTCATTGGATATTGCCGCGTTGGTCTTTTCATCGTCTGTCGCACCGATGACCAGGGCGGCGCCATAGATTTGTTCACCGGAGTATTCTCGGGCAATGTGGCTGATGATTTTTTTTTCGGTGAGCCGGGCAAGTTCCGGCGTCAATTGGGAGCTGATGACGGAAACTTTTGCGCCGCAATCCAGAAGGCGTTTGATTTTTCTTTCCGCGACTTCACCGCCGCCTACGACAACGCATTTTTTGCCGGCTATATTCCAAAAAACTGGATAATATTTCAATGTTTTCCTTTCTTTCGCGCCGCGGGAACCAAAGCACGATCAGTTTTTGAAAACTATCACGAAGGGGGGTAAAATTCAAGCAAGGCGATTTGCTTAAAACAACCGCGGAAAATTGCTTTTCCGGCGGCAATATACAATTCCTTCAGCATTCAGCCCGCTTGAATTATTGCCGAAAACAAGCTATATCACAGACAACAGGGCAAAGGATTTTTCATGGCAAAAAAAGAACCGGAAAAATGGCTGAAAATGGAAATAGCGGCGCCCGCGGAGCTTATGGACGCGTTGGGTAATTTTCTTACCGAAACAGGCGCTCAGGGCGTATTTCAGGAAACACTTGAGCCGCAAGTTGCAGGAGATTTTCCCGCGGCCACGGATATAGAAACAATTCAGGCCTATTTTCCGCAGGATTTACGTGCTGAAAAAAGAATTCTGGCCGTGCTAAAATATCTGGATAGCCTCAAGGAGATATTCCCTGCTGGCAAAAACCTATCGTTGAAAACGGAAGATATTACCGATCCGGATTGGGGCGAGCAGTGGAAAAAATATTTCAAGCCCATAAGGGTAAGCAGTAATATCATCGTCAAGCCGACATGGGAAAGATATTCTCCGTCCAGCCGTGATATTGTAATTGAAATCGATCCGGGCATGGCTTTCGGCACCGGCCAGCACGCCTCTACCAGGATGTGCCTCCAGGCAATTGAAGATATTATTATGAAAGACCGCTCGATTAAATCGTGGAAGGTGCTGGACGTCGGCTGCGGCACGGGAATCTTAGGGATTACCGCCGCGAAGCTCGGTGCCGAGGACGTTATCGGCGTGGATATTGATAAAAAAGCCGTGGAAATAGCCCGCGAGAACGCGGCAATTAATCATGTTGACGAGTGTGTAAAAATTCTTAATCGCGATGTTACATCCATCAATGAACCGCGCAATTTAATTATCGCGAACCTCACCGCCAAATTGCTTTTGGAGCTCCGCCGTCACCTGACACAATTGCTTGTCGAGGACGGATACATGATTATTTCCGGTATTATCGAACAGGATACTTCAAGCATCGAAGAAAATTTTAGCACTGCAGCGTTTACTCGAAGCAAAGTAATCACGGAAAAAGAATGGGTTTGCTACGTGCTGAAAAAAACCGCCGCGAGTGCATAGCTTGGCGCGTGAGACTATGTTATAATGTCTTTGCGAGGGCGTAGCCCGCGGCAATCTCATTGTCTCCATTTATTATTTTAGGATTGCTTCGCTGCCTTAATAAGGTATCTCGCAATGACGAATTAAGGAAAAAAAGTTTTGACCATTCCCCACATATATAGTCCCGAAAGCCTGCAAGACAGAACAACATGCGCTCTGGAAGCGGATAATCTACGATATTTAAAAATGGTCCTGCGCCTGAAGCAAAATGACAAGATTATTCTCTTTGACGGTTTCGGTCATGAGTTTGAAGCGGTTATTCAAAAATTTTCCCCCTGCGCGGTTGATGTGAAGCTGGGGAAAAAAATTCCCCAGGCGGAAAATAAAATCTGCGTCACTCTGGCGCAAGCTGTTCCGAAAGCGGCGAAAATGGATTTGATTGTAAAGAGCTCCGCCGAACTGGGAGTAGATTTAATTGTTCCTTTTATGGCCAAGCGCTCGGTCAGCCGGATTGCCGCAGATAAAGCTCTCCTGAAAGTCTCACGCTGGCAAAAAATCGCTCGGGAATCTTCGCGGTGCA
>MGQN01000023.1:133037-135009 GCA_001797845.1 Deltaproteobacteria bacterium RBG_16_44_11
CAAGCCGGATAACACGAGTTGCCGCGCTGGAGTCCTTTGCTTCCCTGCTGGAGGCGGCCGGAGAAAAATCCCTCAAAATGATTTTCTGGGAGGAAGAAGCGCGAAGAAGTATCAAGGATATGCTCACCGATAAAAAGCTTGACGCCTTCAGGGATTTTTTTATTATTGTCGGGCCGGAAGGCGGTTTTTCCAAAGACGAAGTGATGTTGGCAACAAAGGCCGGTTTTCAGTCCGTTAGTCTCGGCAGGCAAATTTTAAAAGTCGAAACAGCGGCGGCGGCGATAATTTCCATCATTCAATATGAAAAAGGAATCTTCAGTAACTTTCAGGAGGTAAAAAATGCCCATTTATAAATTTGCCGGTTTTTGGCGGCGCCTGGTAGCGTATCTAATCGACAACACTATTATCTGTATCGTATTCTTTGTTTTATTTCTGATCGCGATGATGGCTTTTTTCATCGGTGCGGCATCCGGCGAGGAAAGTGGCTGGATTGCCGATTTGGCCGATCCCACAAAAATATCTTCTGCAGTTATTTTTATCTGGCTGTTTTTTTTGGTGCTGACCATCGGCTATTTTACTTATTTTCACGGTACAACAGGCCGCACACCGGGAAAGATGCTTTTGGGTTTACAGGTTATTAATGATGATGGGACGCCGCTATCTTTCGGCACCGCTTTTTTAAGAGCGGTCGGTTATCTGGTTTCCGGCGCGATACTTAATCTGGGCTTTATCTGGGCTGCTTTTGATAAAAGAAAGCAGGGCTGGCACGATAAAATCGCCGGAACGGTTGTTATTATCCGGGAGGAACAAAGTCAAACCGCCGGCATTTCCCTTCCCGATAGTCTAATGGTTTCGCCGGAGGCGCGATATTCGACACAACAACCTGAAGAAATTAAGGAGCAAAATAAACAGGCGGACAAGATGCCGGAAAAAAACGGTTAATAGGGAAGAAGA
Organism: Deltaproteobacteria bacterium RBG_16_44_11; assembly: GCA_001797845.1. GTDB lineage: Bacteria > Desulfobacterota > Syntrophia > Syntrophales > Smithellaceae > UBA4810. The sequence continues at coordinate 133,992 of MGQN01000023.1, forward strand.
AGGGCGCGCGCGGGAAAAAATGCCTTGACAAAAGAAATCTTATTTTATAGACGATTTCAGCCTTTTACAGGATAGTTCAATTCTGCGGGTCGGTAGCTCAGTCGGTAGAGCATCGGACTGAAAATCCGAGTGTCGGCAGTTCAATTCTGCCCTGACCCACCATGAAAATGCAGGCCCTCCCTAATAAAGAGGGCTTTTTTTAATGAAACTCAGATTTCAAAAGCGAAGCGCATAACCTAAAGGTCACAAGTTGAAATTTGTAAGTGGAATTAATCCCGCCCGAGCGGAGGGTATCAAGAATACCCGTGATCAGCTAAATTTTGAAGCGGATTGTAAGTTAGTTTATGGCAAAACGTAAAATGAAAATCATGCTGGTTAATCCTCCCAACTGCGGCCGCAGTATTCCGGAGGAGGAATACGGAATTACCTCGCTTAAGCAGCTTTTCAAGGGGGAACCTTTCAGCCTGGAAGTTCTGGCCGGACCTTTGCAAGAGCATGATGTAATGATTTTTGATTTAAAGTGCGAAAGCGAAGAGGCTTTCTGGCCGGCTTTCGATCAATTTCAACCCGACGTGGTCGGTTTCACGGCCGTAACCTGCGAGGCCAATACCGTTATCCGCTATGCAGGGAAAATAAAAGAGAAAAGCAATCTCGTAATTGTCATCGGCGGCAATTGTGCCACTTATGATCCCGCCTACTTTAACCGTGCTGAATTCGATTATATCGTTATCGGTTTGGGTAAAAAAAGTTTCAGCGAATTGATCAGCCGTTTGGCTGACGGCGAAAACGCGAAAGGCATTGCCGGTATCGCCAGGACTTCGCCGGGAAAACCCTTGGCTTATGTGGTCAGAAATTATGATAACAGCGATATGATGGATAGCGTCCCGCCGCGCTATGATCTGGTCGCCAAATACCGCCATCAGTATTTTCTGGAGCAGTTGGGTTTGGCGATGGGTTTTGTCATCAGTGCTTATGGCTGCACGCACAAGTGTGCTTTTTGCGCGATTCCGCAGATGGC
>MGQN01000023.1:135040-135257 GCA_001797845.1 Deltaproteobacteria bacterium RBG_16_44_11
CTCCGTCGACGCCGTTGTCCGGGATATTCAACTGCTTGATGAAATTCCTTTCATTCGCATGGTGGATGCCAACACTTTCGGTAATCCGGCGCATTCGCAAGACCTCTATGAAAAAATCATGCGGGCGGGGATTAAGAAAAAATTCTTTGCCGATGTCCGCGCCGATACGATTGTCAAGCATCCGGCGCTGATGAAAAACTGGAAAGAGGCGGGGCTC
>MGQN01000023.1:135277-145264 GCA_001797845.1 Deltaproteobacteria bacterium RBG_16_44_11
TGAAGACGTTCAAGACGAGCGCCTTGCCGCCTACAATAAAAAGTATCAGGGGCATGTAATTCACGAGGCGATAGACATTTTGCACGACCTGGGCATCGTCATTGTGGGCGATTTCATCGCTTCACCCGAAGACGACGAAGCCGATTTCGAAAAATTGGATGATTTTATTATTGCCAACAAAATCGAAATTCCGGTAATATCCATTTTGACGCCCATTCCAGGAACGCCGCTTTACAAAAAAATGGAAAAGGATATAATCATTTCCGATTTGGATTATTACACTTTTACCAACGCGGTTACGGCCACGAAAATGCCGGAAGATTTATTTTACAAAACTTTTGCCGATCTGGTAAAAAGGCTTCATGATAAGCCGCACAGACCACAGTAACGGAGGAAAATTAGTGCCAGTTTATATTAATGATGTTGCCGCGTTTCTTCCCAACGAGCCGGTGGGAAACGAAGAGATTGAAGATGTTTTGGGAAAGGTTCATGGCAATCGCTCCCGCATAAAATCCATGGTGCTCAAAAACAACGGGATACAAAAACGCTATTACGCGATTGACCGGAAAACGGGGAAGCTCAATTATACTAACGCCGGGCTTACGGCGGAGGCAGTCAAAAGATTAAAACCTTATGAAGGTTTTTCAATAAACGATATCGAGTGCCTTTGCTGCGGCACGACCATCGCGGATGTCATTGCGCCCGGCCACGGGCTGATGGTGGCAGGAGAGTTGGGCATTGGGCCCTGCGAAGTCATTTCCACGTCCGGCATTTGCCTTTCCGGCATTACTTCCTTTAAGGCCGCGTATGCCAATGTCGCCCTGCAATTGAGTGATAACGCTGTGGCAACAGGTTCGGAGCTAGCCTCATCGCTGATACGCGCCAATTTTTTTGAGCATCTAAAAGGCGATCCAGATTTTAAAAAGCATCCTGTCCTTACCTTTGAATCAGATTTCCTGCGCTGGATGCTCTCGGATGCCGCGGGCGCCGTCTTTATGACCGGCAAAAAAAATGCGGGCAGGAAATCTTTGCGCGTCGATTGGATCGAGCATATTTCTTACGCCGGACAAATGGATGTCTGTATGTATGCGGGTGCCGTAAAGCAAAAAGACGGCTCTGTTGTATGCTGGCGCGAGCTCGATTCTCTGGAAGAGGCTTTAGCTAGTAATTATTTCGCGCTCAAACAGGATACCGAGCTGCTGGGCGAGCATGTTGTGCGCATTACCGTGGATCAGGCGCTGGGGCGCGCTGTGAAAAAAAGAAAGATTAAACCGGAAGAGATCGATTGGTTTTTACCGCATTATTCATCGGAATATTTCCGCGATAAAATTCATGACGCGATGGCGGGCATCAATTTTAAAATACCTTACGAAAAATGGTTTACCAACCTGACCTACAAAGGCAACACCGGCGCCGCTTCTATTTATGTGATGATGGAAGAGCTGTTTCATTCGGATAAATTAAAAGAAGGCCAGAAGATACTTTGCTACATTCCCGAAAGCGGTAGATTTTCCGCAGCCTATATGCTGCTTACGGTTGTTTAGGGTGTCCACCCGGCAAGCCGCGCCCAGAACCACCAGACGGCACGCCCTTTCAGGGCGTGGTTTAGGCCGCGGTTGTGTGCGCAACCGCCACAATTATTTGCCAATGTAGTCATCAATGAAGCTCGCTGATAATGAGACCCAAGCTTCAGAAACAAAGTGAACTGAAGCTTGCTGGACGAATTATGCCAGGCGCGTAACGCCGTGGTAAAACAAGTGAAGCGCAGTTTGAAGCGCAAGCTGAATTGATCCCCTGAGCGAAGCACATGGGGATAATGAAACTCAGATTTCAAAAACGAAGTGCATTGAAATCTGTAAGTTGAACCATTCCGCAAAGCGGAGGGTATCGTAGATACCCGTGGTCTGGTAATTGGAACATTCCAGATTTTTTACTGTAGTTTTCTTTTTTCTATTTTTGGGTAGACATTGCGGCGATGACAAATGGCTAATACCAAAACTTCATGTCCGCTGATTTTAAATACTATGCGGTAATCCCCGACACGCAATTTCCAATATCCCTTCAATGTTTTTCTCAGCGGCGTTCCATAATTTTGCGGTTGGGTCCGCAGGCGTTCTTCGATTGCCCTGCGTATGCGTGCCTTGATTTTATTATCTAAAAGCGGCAAATCTACATCTCTTACATCAGGATGATAAAAGATTGTAAATTCCATGAACTATTTCCATACTTCTTTATGTGTCAAGGCTTTCTTGCTCTCGAAGCTTTTTTCTCTTTTCGCAGCAATTTGGGCGAGAACTATATCTTCACGCAATTCAATTGCTTCCCGAATAAGGTCACGCGTAAACGTAGACATTGATAAACCTTCTTTTACCGACATTTCCTGTATAATATCGTATAATTTAGGTTCAATAACAACACTGACGCGCGGATTTTTGACAGGCATTTTGATAACCTCCTTTTCCTTGATTACAAGTGTAGCACTTGTGCGGCAACATATCAAGGCGTAATTTTAAATAATGTTTATACAGGTTTTTAATAAATGCATGGTTTTAAGATTCCTTACCCCGCCTCCAGCGGATTCATACCCTATAGGGCACACGTCGGAATGGCAAACAAGGTACTGATTATTATTTAACTTGACAGGCGCGGTTATTTATTTTTGTATTGCCGGTCGTATTTCTGCACAATTTTTTATTTCACGGAGAGTATGATGTCTGAAAATCCTTTGCAATTGCTGATGAATCCCAAATCTATAGCTGTGGCGGGAGCAAGCAATACGCCAACCAAGATGGGGACAATTCAATCGTTGAGTTTGCTCAAAGACGGCTACGCGGGTAAACTTTATTTTGTTCATCCCACGGAAAAAACAATTCTAGGGATTACGGCTTATGCCACGCCGCAGGATTTACCCGAGGTTCCTGATCTGGCCTTGTTGATAGTTCCCATAAAAGCTGTGCTTTCCCTTCTGGAAGATTTTGGCAAAATCGGCACGAAAAGAGCGATTGTCGTTACCGCCGGTTTCAGGGAAACGGGAGACGCCGGTCAGGATATGGAAAATAAGCTCAATGAAGTTGCTCGCCGTTATGGAATACGTTTTGTCGGCCCCAATTGTCTGGGCGTCATCAATAGCCAGATTTGTTTGAATACCACTGTTTATCCTTTCCCGCCCAACCCCGGCCTGCTGGGACTTGCTTCGCAGAGCGGCACTTATGTCACACAGGTTTTGCCCATGTTAAGAAAAAAAGGAATCCGCTTTAGCAAAGCTATCAGTTTAGGCAACGAGGCGAATATCGATATCGCGGATGCCTTGGAATTTTTGGGAGCAGATGAGCAAACCAAAGCGATTATTCTTTACATCGAAGGAATTCGTGACGGACGAAGATTTATAGAAATTGCCCGCAAAGTTACTCCACATAAACCCGTGTTGGCGCAATATGTCGGCGGTTCCGTATCCGGCGCCCGAGCCGGGATGAGCCACACCGGCGCCCTGTCCGGACCAGATTTTCTTTATGACGGCATCTTCAAACAAGCGGGCATCATCCGCGTCGGCTCCGTGGAAGATCTCTACGATCACGGCTGGACACTGGCCACGCAACCACTCCCGCGGGGAAGGCGTGTCGCCGTCATCACCAACTCCGGCGGTCCGTCATCATCTATTTCTTATACGTGCGATTTAGTTGGATTGGAAGTCCCCCGTTTTTCCGCTGGCCTGCAAGAAGAAATCAGGAAATACTTGCAACCGCATGCGGCTTCGGCCAATCCGGTGGATTTGACTTTTCACATGGGTATGGAAAAGCTTGCCGTAACTATTCCGGAAATCATCATCAGAAGCGGGGAAGTGGACGCTTTAATCATGCATGGAATAATGCGCTCCGGTTTCTTGCGCGAAATTTATAACCACGTTTCTGATTATATCAAGGGGGCTTCCTTTGAAGAATTTTTAAGTTTCTCTGAGCCTGTAATTAAAGAAGTGTTTGAACTGCCGCGCAAATATAACATACCCTTAATTATTTCCAGTTTCTTCGGTCAGGAAGATTCCTATACCAAAGGTTTTCAAGAAAACAATATTCCGGTTTTTCATTCTCCGGAAAAGACCGCTCGCGCGCTGGGCGCCCTGTATCATTACAAGCTCATTAGGGAACGCAAACCCGGCAAAGAAAATCCTCTTCCCAAAATCAGTCCGCTTGCCGTAAGGATTCTCCAGCAGGCAAAAAAAAATGGCCAGAAGGCTCTTGATGAATACACAGCAAAAAAATTGCTTGCCGCTTACGGTTTGCCGGTAACCAAAGAAAAATTGGTGAAAACGCAAGAAGAAGCTCTTGAGGCCGCTACCAAAATTGGTTATCCGGTGGCGCTGAAAGCCTGCCACTGGCAAATTATGCACAAATCCGGCAAGGGCCTTATCGCTTTGCAGATTGAAAGCGCGGCCAAACTTAAAGTAGCGTTTAAAGATATTCAAAAAGCCGCGGGGGAAAAAGTGCCGGTGCTGGTGCAGAAGATGCTTGCCGGTAACCGAGAATTTCTGGCCGGTATGACGCGTTTTGCCGGATTCGGCGCGTGCGTGGTTTTCGGTTTGGGTGGAGTTTTTACCGAGATTCACCATGATGCAACCATTCGCATGGCTCCTCTTACCGCAGCCGATACGAAAGAAATGTTTGCCGATATCCGTGCGCGTAAACTTCTGGATGAATACCGGGGTATGCCGCAGGTAGAAAAGGATAAACTATCCGAAATACTTCAAACGATAGGAAATATTTCCTTGCTGCACCCGGAAATAGCCGAAATTGATTTGAACCCCATTATCATCAGCGGGGCTAAGCCTGTTGTTGCCGATGCCTTGATTGTGCTGGAAGGCTAGCTTTTTTTACCGGCTTTTTTTAATACATCGCCAAGAGTACCCATCATCTCCGGCGACTTGGCCATATAGTCTTTTAATTCTTTTTTTTCAGACGCGGCATTTTCGTTTCCAGCCAGATCAAGAGAGATTCTTTTATTGGGCAAATCAATTTTTTCAACTCTTACTTCCACCTGCGCGTCCGCGGACAAAGCGTCGCGCGAATGCTTAATCTTCTTGCCGCGGGCTAGTTTAGAAATATGCAAAAGACCATCCACTCCGTCTTCCAAAGTAATAAAAGCGCCAAAATCCGTCAGGCGCGATACTTTTCCCATGTGAGTGCTTCCTTCAGTATATTTACCGGCGGCATCCTTCCACGGATCAGCCAGTGTGTCTTTGACGGATAAAGTAACACGGTTGTTTTCCCAATCAAGGTTGATTATTTTTGCCTCTATTTTATCGCCCGGTAAATAGAGCGCCTTGGTATCCTGAACTTTCCCCCAGGCCATTTCGGAAACCGGCAGAAGGGCCTGCATTCCGCCGATATCCACGAAAGCGCCGAAATCACGGACAGCCTTGACTACACCAGAGACAGTCATACCTTTTTGCAAAGAAACTTTAAGCTCTGCGATTTTTTCCTTTTCGATTTTTTCGAGAAGGGGACGGCGGGAAAGAACTATGGTGCGCCCATTTTCCGCGTATTCGATAATTATAAAGTTAAATTTTTTACCGATATAAGCGGCGACATCATCGATTTTTTTCGTATCCATTTGCGAATAAGGGCAAAAGCCTTCCGCGTTCGCGCTTATTTTAACCGAGAAACCGCCTTTGATTTCCTTCTCCACGATCGCTTCCAGCGGAATTTGTTGTTTGTAAGCATTAAGCAAATAGTCGTCCACGCTCTTGCGCGTCAACAATTTGGTGGTGAAAAGTTTTTCTCCGTGCTTCGAGAAGAGAAAATAAGCCGTAATGGAATCGCCTTCCTTAACAGAGAGATTGCCCTCTTCGTCCAGAAACTCCTTTTTATCAAGATAACCTTCGCTTTTTGCCCCCAAATCGAGGAATATCCATTCAGAAGTTATTTTTACGATAGTTGTATCGATTTTTTCCCCGGGAGAATAATGACGGGGGGTAATGGTTGCTTCATCGAGTAACTCGGCAAAACTCTTTTCTTTTTCCATAGGCCTTCCCCATGTTGAACATTAATAAAACGCGCATCTTTGATAACATGAAAAAAATAATTTGTCTTTGAAAAAATTAGTGAGACTCCAATTCCGAAAACGTAGCGCAGCAGAATTGGTAAGTCGAATTATCCCGTAAGCATAGCGAAACGGGATTAATACCATTGCTTTTTTAAAAAAATCTGGATATTTAAATAAATATGTATTATGAATCAATCAATAATATGTAAGGAGTTAAATCACTTATGCGTTTTGAAATTGCCCGCGGCGGCAGCGGCCTGACTTATGAAATCCGTAATATCGTGCTTATCGCCAACAAGCTCAAAGAATACGGCATGGATATTATCTGGGAAAACATCGGCGATCCGGTGCAGAAAGGCGAAAAAATCCCCGATTGGATGAAGGAAGTTCTCACCGAGATAATAAAAGAAGATGCCTCCTTCGCTTATTCGCCGACGAAAGGCGTGGACACAACACGAAAGTTTCTTGCCGACCGCCTCAACAAACGCGGGAAGGTGCAAATTACCCCGGAAGATATAATTTTCTTCAACGGTTTGGGCGATGCCATTGCCCGCGCTTACAGTTCCATTCAGGTTGACGCGCGCGTGATTATGCCGGAGCCGACATATTCCACTCACTTTATGGCGGAAGTCCTGCACGCTTCGTTTCCACCTAACACGTATCGCTTGAATCCTTATAACCACTGGTTTCCGGATATGCGGGAGCTGGAGCAAAAAGTAAAAAGCCATAAATCCATTGTCGGCATTCTGGTCATCAATCCCGATAATCCCACGGGATTTGTTTATCCGGCGGAGACGCTCAAGCAAATCGTGCAGATTGCCAAAGATAACGACCTTTTTGTTGTCTTTGATGAAACTTACATTAATATTGTTTACAACGGGAAAAAAACCGTGCCGCTCTCCGATATTGTGGGTGATGTTCCGGCCATCAGTATGAAAGGAATTTCCAAGGAATTGCCCTGGCCTGGTTCGCGCTGCGGCTGGATAGAAGTTTATAATGCCGACAAAGATCCGATTTTCGCCCGCTTCATTAACACGATATTCCACCAGAAAATGTCGGAAGTTTGTTCGACAACACTGCCGCAACTCGCGATTCCCAAAATAATGACACACCCTGAATATCAAAATTATTTGGATGAGCGCAAAAAGCATTATGAGAAGCTTTCCCATATCGCTTACGATATTTTAAAAGATGTTCCCTGTCTAATGGTGAACAAAACCAATGGCGCATTCTACATGACGGTTGTTTTCAATGAATCCGCTCTTAATAATCGTCAGAAGCTTCGTATTGAAAAGCGGGAAATAAAACAATTTGTGGAAAATTTAGCCAAAGAAACCATCGAACACGACAAACGATTCGTTTATTATCTTTTGGCGGCAACTGGTATTTGCGTTGTGCCGCTGACTTCATTCTTTACGCCCCTGCTTGGTTTTCGTATGACGCTTTTGGATAAGGATGTGGCGGAATTCGAACGCACGGTAAAAACCATCGCCGAAAAAATTACCGAATACATTAATTCGGCAAAATAAAAACGCAGTGATATTTTCCTGAGATAGCTTAGGCAAAAGTTATTACAAAATCCGGGCGGTTTTTTATTTAGCGGCTCAGATGTTTTGTCCTAATTGTGGCGAAAAATATGAAAAAAACAAGGCCGTATGTTCAGCCCGTAAAGTCCCGTTGAAGAAGGGTGTTTCGAACGTGGAAAAACAGCAAAGAATAAAATTTATTACTGTCTATCAAACTGGCGATTACGGCTTTCTCGCGTTTGCTAAATCAATACTTCAATCTGAAGGCATTCCATATTACTTTAAGGGAGAAGGTTTGCAGGATTTGGACGGGGCTGGCCGTTTGGGCACCGGTTTTAATCCATTGTTTGGGCCGGTGGAAATTCAGGTTGACGAAAATGATGCTGAGAAGGCCAGAGAAATTCTGGAACAAATAGAGCAAGGCAAAGTTGATATGCCCGAAAGTGAATATATAGATCAAGAAGTTGAAGAAAATACACGTTCTACTCGGCCAGAAGAAAAGAAATCTCTCAAGGGTGTTTTAAGAGGAATCATTATTGGTATATTAATCAGTATATGTGCCTATTATATTTATGAGGCAGTTCAAAACTATAGGCAAAAGAATTTTTCATGGATTGGGTATAATGATTTAAATAAAGACGGAAAAAACGATATCACTTATTATTACGAGAAAGGAATATTATCCTGGTCAGAAGAAGACCGAAACTTTGATGGAAAAATCGACACTAAATGGTTTTATAAAGAAGAAGCCGTTGATCGTTGCGTAGCAGATGAAAATTACGATGGTGCTTTTGAAGCGAAATATTTCTATCAGAAAGGTATTGTGCAACGGGGTGAATTTGATTTTAATCATGATAAAAACCTAGATGTCATTGAAAATTACATAGACGGTGTCATTTATGACTCCGTTTATTATCATGAGATAACCGGGAAAGTCTGGAAAAAAGTTTTTTATCGATATGGAATCATAAATGAAGAGCAAATTGATAAGGATTATGACGGTAAATTTGATATTACAATTAAATATAATGAATCAGGCCGTCCCGTAAAAACTATCGCTTCGAAAAAGTAAAAAAAGGTAGAAATTAAAATTAAAAAACGCCGAAGGGCATTTATAACAACCCTTCGGCGTTTTGCGTTTTAGTTAAGTTTAAATTTATTAGTTAATATCTGCCGCCGCCGCCGCGATTTCCACCACCACCACCACGATTTCCGCCGCCTCTGAAGCCGCCGCCACCGCCACGGTTTCCACCGCCGGCGCCGAATTCCTTCTTGGGTCTGGCTTCATTGACGGTAATTGCCTTTCCATCAAGCATGCCGCCGTTGAATTTTTTAATAGCTTCGGTTGCGCCCTCTTCCGTTTTCATTTCGACAAATCCAAAACCTTTGGATTGTCCGGAAAACTTGTCCTTAATGACCGACGCGGAAGCGACTTCTCCCGCTTCGGAAAAGTTGGTTTTCAGGTCTTCATCTGTGATTTTGTAAGACAGGTTACCGACATACAAATTTTTGTTCATTTCTATCCCCCTTCTTTTGTTTAAACTTCATTCCCCTATCGGGCGTCACAAAGCATCAAAATCACCCCCATCCGTCTCCTCATGGAGAAGGAAGGAACAAGAAAGGGGCTCGTATGCCTTACCTCGAAAGCTTCTGTTTGAAGCTCATTACTGCTTAAATTCAAAAACCACCAAGATTAATAAGAGCATGGTGGTTGTTTCTTGTTTATTTAAGAAAGATTAAACATTTTTCAACATATACACGCTGTGTATAGACCCTATTAGTCACACTACCGGTTAATAGTCAAGAAGGATTTTCTTCCTGTTTTCTATTTTTTCCGGCATTGCGCATTAAGATTTAAATAAAAAAACATCAATTAATTCGTTGCCGCGCGGTTTTTCTGTTATAATCCACAAAATTTCATAAACAAATATTTCAGAAAATCATAATGCCGTAATTAAGGAGGAGCTTATGTTTGATTACATGCTGACCAAAGAGCAAATCAAAATCCGCGATGAGGCGCGCGAACTTGTGAAATGGGTGCCTCGCCAGATGATTCTGGATATGGATACGGATAAAATCAAATTTCCCAAGGAATTTTTGCAGGAAGCCGCCGGAAGAAATCTTCTGGGCTGCCGCTATCCTAAAAAATGGGGAGGCAGAGATATGGACTGGGTGACCACCTGCATGATTATGGAAGAGGTGGGCACGCTCGGTTATGAATTTGCCTGCGTTTTCGGCGTGGGGGCGGAACTGGTCTGCGACGCGATTATTCTGCATGGCACAGAGGAACAAAAAGAAAAGTATGTAAAACCTCTGCTCAAAGGCGAGCTTTTCGCGGCGGAATGTCTTACCGAGCCGCGCGGCGGTTCTGATTTTTTCGGCGCCGCAACTAAAGCAGAGGATAAAGGCGATTATTATCTTTTAA
>MGQN01000023.1:145428-162193 GCA_001797845.1 Deltaproteobacteria bacterium RBG_16_44_11
GGAACCGGGCGCCTTATCTTCCGCGACGTGAAAGTGCCCAAGAAAAATGTTGTGGGAAAAATTCAGGGAGCTTACGCTGTTTTCAACACCATGATGATACCGGAAAGGTTAGGCACCGCTTCGATGACTATCGGCGCGGCCCGTCCCGCTCTTGACATTGCGACACAGTATACATCCAGACGAAAAGCTTTCGGCCAGATCATCAATCAATTTGAGGGCGTCAGTTTTCAGGTAGCCGAAGCGGTAATGCTGTTGGACGCGGCTCGCGCCATGGCCTATGTTACCGCCCGCGCTGTAGATTTAGGCGCCGATATGAACCGCGTGCGGCGCATGGTTTCGCAGAGCAAAAAATTTATCACCGAATCGTGTCAGAAGGCTGTGCACAATTCCATGCAGGTCATGGGCGGCATTGCCTACACGAATGTTTTCCCGGTGGAGCGCATCTATCGCGATGTCCGCCTGGCTTCCATTTGGACGGGCACCAGCGAGGTCATGTCCATGATCACGGCACATGAATGGTACCGCGAATATTTTGCTAAAAAAGCACAAGACAAAACACGCGATCATGAATTGGACGCCCCGGAAGCCTACGACGAAGAAAAAATTTACGACGACGACGACATGTGGAAGAAAGGATGGTAGTGAGACTCAAATTTCAGAAACGAAGTGCGCTGAAATTTGTAAGCCGAACTATCCCGCAATGCGGGATAAAAAACGAATTACATTTACGCAAAGTATCGTGATGAACTATTAGATGCTGTTTAAAGCAGGTGCGGAGAAAGTATTATGCTTATTCGCAAAAATCATTTCTGGTATATTTAATCTTTAATTGCTAATACAAATATCGGTACTCTCGGGGGATGTTTTATATGATTGAAAAATTGAGAATAATAGTTACGCAAATATTTGTCGTTATTTTAGCTTTATTAATATTTGTTTCCGAAAACGCCTGGGAGATGAAAGCGCCGTTTGTCAGCACAATTCTATTTTTAATTGGGATAATTTTGGTGGGAATTGCTTCGTTGGGACGATTATGGTGCTCTCTCTATATCGCCGGCTACAAAACAGAGGCTCTGGTTACAGAAGGGCCATATTCCATATGTAGAAATCCTCTTTACTTTTTTAGTTTTCTCGGGGCCATCGGCGTCGGCTTTGCTTCAGAAACTCTTCTGATTCCAGCCATTATTTTAGTTGCTTTTTCAATCTATTATCCGGTTGTTATAAAAAGCGAAGAAGCGGAACTTCGAGCGCTGCATGGAGAAAAATTCAATACCTATTTTGAGAACGTGCCGAGATTTTTCCCGAATATATCGAAATTGAAAGAACCTGAAAAATATATTGTAAATCCAGTCATATTTAAAAGACACCTATTTGACGCGCTCTGGTTTATTTGGTTTGTGGGAATAATGGAAATAATCGAGGAGCTTCATGAATTGAATGTCATACCCTTTATGTTTAAAATTTATTGAGCTCTAAAAAGCTTTAAATCCCTTAATCGAGCAACAGAATTTTTTTAATTTGACCATATAAACTATTTGACCAAACGCACTAATTTTATTATATTTAGCGGTAAATCATACTGGAAATAAAATTACTAAATGGAGGTTTAAATATGTCTAAATCAAGAGATATAAAAAGAGATGAGAAGAAAAAACCAACAAAAACGGCAAAAGAAAAAAAGGAAGCCAAAAAATTAAAGAAGGCGGAAAAAGCCGCATTCTAAAAGCGGCGTGAACAAAACCGCGGGGCAAAATTTTTTTAATAGAGGCTAAGCAATTTGCCGATAGCCGGTTTTTTTCAATTGAATTATTACTCCTGAATAATAACGAAGGTAGTATTTTTTTCTGAGCGATTTGGCCGCTATTTATTTTGATTAAAATAAAATCCGGCAGGACGGAATAAAAATGAAAATTAAATTTCTCGGGGCAGCAAGAGCCGTTACCGGCTCTTGCTTTATTATTGAAACGGATAAGGCAAGGTTCGCGGTTGATTGCGGCATGCATCAGGGCAGTGACGAAATAGAAAAGCGTAACTGGGATGTCGACATATATGAGCCTGAGCGTATTGATTTTATCCTGATTACCCATGCCCATATTGATCACTCCGGATTGCTTCCGCGTATTGTAAAACATGGTTTTCGAGGTCCTGTTTACGCCACGGAGCCCACAGGCGACCTGATTAAGATATTGCTTCTGGATAGCGCTCATATTCAGGAAGTAGAAACAAACTGGAAAATGAGAAAGATGCAGCGCTGGGGCAAACCCGCCAGTATTGAGCCTCTTTATTCAACGAAAGATGCCGAGGCTGTCGGCCCATTAATTAAAACCAAAACCTACAATGAGATTTTTAGCCCCGGCAACGGAATAAAAGCTAATTTCCAGGATGCCGGCCATATTTTAGGCGCGGCTATACTGGAATTATTTATCGAGGAAAACGGCACATCCACAAAATTGGTTTTTTCCGGCGATATTGGCCGTCGCCATCAGCTATTAATGAAAGACCCTGTCACCCTGAGCGCGGCGGATTTTATTTTTATGGAATCAACTTATGGCGACCGCAATCATAAAGGTGAGGCAGACAGCTTAAATGAAATGGCCGAAGCGATTAAATACAGTTATTCCAGAGGTGAAAAAGTAGTCATTCCCGCCTTCGCTGTGGAAAGAACTCAGGAAATGCTTTATTCGCTTTATCTTCTTTCCCGTGACGGAAGACTGCCTAAAGACATGCCGGTGTTTCTGGATAGTCCGCTGGCAATCAAGGCGACAGAGATATTTCGCCGTTACCGTTCATATCTTGACGGGGAAACGCAGAGTCTTTTGAAAAACGGCGAAGACCCTCTGGATCTGCCGCAACTTCAGTTTTCTTCGACAACCGAACAATCCATGCAAATCAATGATATGAAAGGCTCGGCAATTGTTATTTCCGCAAGCGGCATGGCCAATGCCGGAAGAATAAAGCATCATTTGCGGCATAATTTATGGCGTCCGGGCGCAAGCATCGTTTTTGTCGGCTTTCAGGCCCAAGGCACTCCTGGCCGCAATATTGTGGATGGCGCGAAAAAAATCCGTGTTTTTAATGAAGACATCGCCATAAAAGCCAAAGTTTGGACCATCAGCGGTTTTTCCGCCCATGCCGGACAGGATCAGCTTTTGGATTGGCTGGGACATTTTCAGAATAAAAAAATGGAGGTATTTTTGGTCCACGGCGAAGTTTCTGCACAAGACCAACTGGCTTCGTTAATCAGACAAAAACTCGGTTTTGATGTGACGATTCCCGAATACCTGGAAGAAATACGTCTAAAAGCCGGCGCTCAGTTCGAAGAAGTAAAACCGGCTAAAGTTGAAGAGCCGAAAATTGATTTTGATTTATTGTTGGGCGATTTAGCATCAAATATTTCTCACATCCAAAATCTAAAGAAAAAGTTCAAATCACTGCCTCTGAGCAAACAAATGGAAATCCGAGATGTTTTACAGGAAGCGGACAACAGCATTGATGAAATAAAAACGAACCTGTAAGTTACAAGACTGAAGCTTTCCGCCTTCAGCCTAATAATCTTTAGTCTATTTACCTATTTTAATTTCCGGATGAAAAATCAGCGCCATGATTTCGATTGCGTCCACAATACGCGGCGAAGCCCTGCTGATCAAGTCGGTATTAATAGGATAAATTCTATTATTATCTACCGCCGGTATTCCTCTGAATTTTTGCCAGAAACCTTTTCCTGCCGCAAATTCTTTGTCGCCGGCCATCGGCGCAAAAAGAATTATATCCGGCGATGCTCCCATGATACCCTCCGCACTGTAGCGGGGATAGCGGGCTGTATCAAGACCAGCAACATTAACGCCTCCGGCTCGCTCAATTACTTCATTGATTAACGTACCTGAGCCGGCCGTAATAACGGGCTCTAAACCGATCTGAAAAAAAACGTGCGGTTTGCTTTTATGGTTTATTTGCGCAGTGATATTGTTTAATCTCTTTTGAAGTTTTCCTACCAGTTTTCCGGCGTCCTTTTCCCGTCTTGTTATTTCGCCGATATGTAAAATACTTTTGAGGATACCAGCGGTATCGGGAGGATTTGTTACATAGACGGGAAGGCCGATTCTTTCCAATTGCCGCACGGTATCTTTCCTGTTGCCGTCCGCGGTGGCAATGATCAAATCGGGTTTCAGGGAAACAATCTTTTCTATGGAGGGGTTGGTGAATCCCCCTATTCGCGGTTTTTTGCGCGCTGCTGCCGGCCAATCGCAGAAGGTGGTTACCCCGGCTATGTTGTCATCAAGATTAAGCGCGTAAAGAGTTTCTGTGATTCCGGGGGCAAGGGAAATAATCCGCCGCGGGGATTGCTGGATATTTACTTTGCGTCCTATTTCGTCGGTCACTTCGCGGGAAAAAGATTCACTTGCGCAAAAGACTGTAAAAACAACAGTCAAAAAAATGAGTAAAATATTGTCAGTAATTGTTAACTTGTTGGGCATAAGTTCATTTAAGAATAATTTTGCCGCTGGAATCTGCTCGGGAAAATATTAATCCCTGATCCTGTAGCGGAAGGAAGCTACTATATTCAAGCGGGATAAATTATAATATTCCGGTAACGGTTCAAACGGTGCGGCGGCTTTGACGACATTCAGCGTTCCATGATCCAGTTCTATAGAGCCGGACGAAGAAAGAAGAGTCGTTTTAGCGAGGCTGCCGTCAGCGTCAATCGACACTCTTACCGCTACATTCCCCTCCTCATTATTTTCGTAAGCTTTTCGGGGATATTCCCAAATCCGCAGAATCTTTTTTTTAATCATGGTTAAATAAGCGGCATATTTGATATCGAGACTACTAAGGTCAATGGTTTCCTCCCGCCAGCCATCATTGACTGCAACTTTTCTATCTTCTTTGTTCTCAGACGGGTTTTTTTCTTCAGGTTTTTCTTCTTTCTTGGGCGGTATCTCCGATTCAGGTTCTTCTATATTAACGGCCAATATTTCCAATGGCCTGATATTTTGCCGCAAATCAACAACTCCCGTTACAGTGATTAATACCATATGCGCGACAAACGATATGAGCACCGGCCATAATACAGCTTTTTTTGTATCCATATTTTATATTTCCCAAGTCTTTGCCCTGTATCCTTCAACAGCAGGACACGAATCATGAAGAAGATATTACCCGATAATCATATACGGCATTTGCCACAAAATCAACAATATGATAACGAGACGGAGAAATGGGGCGTGATCGCGATCATCCGCCAAAGGCAGAGGGGAAAATATTTTGCTTATATTTTGTGATGACAAAAATAATGGGAAACATATTTAATGCAAACTGACGATAACTTCATGAAAATCGCGCTGGAGGAAGCGCAGGCCGCGTACGATTGTGGCGAAGTGCCCGTAGGGGCAATAGTAGTACAAGAGGGACGTATTTTAGCGCAGGCTCATAATTCGCCCATTACCAGAAACGATCCTTCGGCGCATGCGGAAATGCTGGCCTTAAGACAAGCGGCCGAGACTCAAGGTAATTACCGTCTTCTCGGCGCTGAGCTTTATGTTACACTGGAGCCTTGTATCATGTGCGCGGGCGCTATTATTCAAGCCCGGCTGGCCAGGGTGATTTTCGGGGCGCGCGATCCGAAAAGCGGCGCCATTGTATCATTGTATAAAATTTTAACCGATGAGCGGCTTAATCATCAGGTAGAAATAACTGAAGGGATTCTTCAGGAAGAATGCGGGGAAATTTTGGGTAGATTTTTTCGCCAAAAGAGAGTAACATCCGCGCCCGCGTAAAGGCAGTGGTGAAACGCGGAGAGATACCGAAGTGGTCGTAACGGGATCGACTCGAAATCGATTTGGGGGCCACAAGCTCCCACGGGGGTTCGAATCCCCCTCTCTCCGCCAGTTATGATAAATAGCAAACATTAATCTTGTCATTCCCGCGCAGGCGGGAATCTAGGGTTTTAGTGATTAATAACTTTGCAATGTTTGTTTGCTGATAAAAAAATATTGTTTGTACCGGAGAGATGTCCGAGCGGCTGAAGGAGCACGACTGGAAATCGTGTGTATGCCCTCAAAGGTGTACCGCGGGTTCAAATCCCGCTCTCTCCGCCAGAAAACAAAGCATAATTGCTTAGAATATACAGTTCTCCACCAGTTGGAAAATGATGTTGTTGTCTCGCTCCTGAGAGGCTTGCCAAAAGTGCATTTCCCCCTTGACAAGGCCTAGCCTCCATGTTTTATTTATCAAAAATAAATGTTCCCTAAGTTAAAAAAGCTGGTATAATATCAATCGTGCTGTTGCAAGCGTTTAAAAAGAAAGGAGAAAATGCCATGCAAGCCAATGTATTATTGAATAATGGCGAGCAATACGGCGGGAAATACGTTGCATTAAGGTCTTTTAGGGATAAAAACGCCATTAGTTTTGGTGACAATCCGCTAGAGGTTTACAACGAAGCAAAAAGCAAGGGGGCAAGTGACCCTGTAATTTTTTATGTTCCTGAAAAAAATTCAATTCATGTCTATTAATGCCAATAGATAATTTTCCATTCACTGCAATTGGGGGCGGAAAATATAGCCCTTTTTTGCATATTAGAATTATCAATCCCGATACTGGATTAAATTTCCTTACTGCTGGTTTAATTGATACGGGTGCAGATCAATGTGCTATTCCTGCTTTATACGCACCCATGCTCGGACATGATCTTTGCGCTGTATCGCCTAAAAAGATTTACACAGGTAATGGCGAAACTAACGCATACGCACACACAACAAAGTTTGAAATACTCCATCCAAACGACCATAAAATAATAATATATACAATTGAAAACACACCTGTAGATTTTATGCCTAACTTATCCGTTACCTTGTTGGGTGTAGAAAATTTTCTTGGGAAATTTATTTTAAATATAAATTATCCTCAGAAAACTTTTTCTATTAAATATCCTTAACCAATCAAACTGATCCACTACCTCATTTTTATTATAATGGACTATAGTTTCTGATTCTCAATTCTTATTCTGTTTGTTCAACGAGATTTTTCATATCCGTTTATCTCTCGGATAGATTAGTATTGTGTTTAAACTAAAAGAGTGGCGTTATTTCGTATAATATACAGGATTATTTTGACATTATAAAAATAATTCGCCTAAGCACGAGTTATACACAATTCAAAAATATTTTTCTTTTAATAAGGAATTTTGATAGGCTTTTTTAACGGAGATAAATTCGTTTTTTATTTATCCAAAATTCTTATGACAGATGAAATATTAAAAATTGGGAATAATCCTGTGGACGCATTTAGCCTTATATACATAGGCAAAGGGAGTTTTGTTCTTGCAAGGACGGCATTAAATTATCCGATGTGTATGTTTACTTTTTGGCCGACTGCTATTCATTTGATGCATCATTCAATCGAAGTCTGCATAAAGGCCTTTTTACTAAATGAAAAAATTAATTACTCATTTGGGGCTGATGGGCATAAATTAATAAAATTACTTAAGTTAGGGTGCCAAAAATCCTTAAAACTTTCTTTTTTTAATGATAAAATTTTAAGCAGAGATGATTTTAAAGGCTTGTTAATGGAGTTAGATAAATCTTATAATGAAAATAGATACTCTTTTGCAGGTTATTCTATAAAAAGTGAGAGTTTACGTGACTTATTTGATGAATTAATTTATATCTTTATAGAAAATTTCTGCAAATTGCTTGGTAGAGAGGATAGGGCAACAGAACAATTAAGACAAATAGATGTTCCTGAATCACTTTTACCAAAAATGGAATATAGGCAGAAGCAACAATTTATTTTTTGTGTAATACAAAACGAATAAGTAGCATAAGAACAAAAAATAAATGGAACAGGTACAATTTTAATTAAACAATTGAAGTGCAATCAGTTACCTTAAAAAAATTACTATATAATAACTGTGAACCAGGCAACCGTGAATTATAAATCCGATTTTTATTCGTGAAACTCCAATTCCGAAAGCGAAGCGCAGCGGAATTGGTAAGTTGAACAATCCCGCAAGGCGGAGGGTAATGAGACTCAAACTTCAAAAGCGCAGCGAACAGAAGTTTGTTAGTCGAATTATCCTGCATAAGCAGGGTATAATGCCCCGCAACTTGCTGCGGAATCTGTTTCCAAAGCTTGCTTTGGTGTTCATACCCGTGATGGTTTTTCAATTTCATCCATTGCTATATCCTGATAAGCGTGGAAAAATCTGTGCCAGTAATCATCCCATTTTCTTGTAATCTCCATGGTTTTTTCATCCATTGTAATAAGATTCGGATGTGAAACGAGAAAATATAGGGGACATGTACAATTATTTACTTAAGAGGGAAATATCGATATGATTCTTATGCCTATTCCCGACATTGATTTTGATTCCAGTGAAACGAGTATCCCATTTTACCACTGGCTATTCATCTGTTGAAAGCTTTTGTCCAGCTCTGCTCTGGAAGCTTTGATAAATCCTTCCGACATGCCATAACCTATTTCGAATACATCATTCTGGAAGCCTTTCATTACCGCGGCCACAAATTTATCCGGTGTAAGACCAGCTTTTTAATTGCCTCTTTTGCCTCTTCCCTCCTGGTTTAATTCCGTATTCACTGCCGGGGGAATCACCTCAAAAACCTTGATCCCTTGATTTTTCAGTTGATGTCTGAGCGCCAGAAAAAAGCTTGACTTGTACATCAAATTTAATTATATTGTTAATAAGTTTCTAAACTAATTGGTTTTTAAACATCTATTATAGAGAGGTAATTTTTTATGTCTGATTTGTTTGCACGCCATGCCGATATTTGCAAAACTTTTTCCAACCCAAGGCGTTTGGAAATTATAAATTCGCTTCGGGACAATAAAGAACTAACCGCAAGCCAACTCTTAGAGCTTATCGATATTAGTAAAGCGAATCTTTCCCAGCACATGGGAATACTCGTTCAAAAAGGCGTTGTTAAATCACGGCGCGAAGGAATAAACATTTATTACCAGCTCGCGGATGACCGAATCACCAAAGCCTGCGACATTATGCGCGAGGTACTTATCAGCAAACTGGAGTCCGAAGCTAAAGCTTTAAAACAATACAAAAAGTGAGTAACAGCATGATATATCTTGATTATAATGCGACGACGCCCATAGACAAGTCTGTTGCTGATGTGATGCTTCCATACATTCAAACGAATTTTGGCAATCCGTCAAGCAGCCATGAATATGGCATTAAGGCAAAGAAAGCAGTCGAAACAGCCCGGGAACAGGTAGCGAATCTGCTAGGCGTGAAACCGTTTGAAATTTTATTCACAAGCGGCGGTAGCGAATCGAATAACACGGTCATTAAAGGGGTCGCGCATTCGTTCCGAAGCAAAGGCAATCATATAATAACTTCGCAAATTGAACATCCGGCGGTTTTAAATCCTTGTCAGTTCCTAGAAAAAAATGGATATGAAATAACCTATATTCCTGTTGACCGTTATGGTTCCGTTCTCCCTTCGGATATAGAAAAGGCAATAACTTCCAAAACAATTCTCGTCACGATTATGCATGCTAATAATGAGACGGGAACCATTCAGCCAATTTCCAATATTTCGATAATATGCCGGAAAAAGGGAGTGCTCTTCCATACGGATGCAGCTCAATCGGTCGGGAAAATTCCATCCCGAGTAGATGAATTGGGGGTGGATTTCTTATCAATTGCAGGACATAAGCTCTATGCGCCGAAAGGGATTGGGGCGCTTTATATAAGAGATGGGATTGCAATTGAACCTCTCATTCACGGAGCCGGCCATGAAAACGGAAGAAGGGCCGGAACGGAAAATGTGATTTTTGACGTTGGTTTGGGGCATGCCTGTCTGCTAGCGCAGACCTTGCTTCATGACAATACGGTGAGGGACCTTACAAATCGGTTTTATCGTGAGCTTCAGACTCTTTTCGGTAATAGAATACGGCTCAACGGACATCCAGAAAACCGTTTACCCAATACGCTGTACATAAGTTTTCTGGGGTATTCAAGCGATGCAGTCCATAAAGCTTTGGCCCATGTTGCAATATCAACCGGTTCTGCCTGTCATTCCGGTGCAACAACCATCTCACCGGTGCTAAAGGCAATGGGTCTAGCCCCGGAAGAGGTTGGAACAGTCATCCGGTTCAGCCTGGGGCGTTTAACCACTCAAAATGAAATTGATGTTGTTCTCGATAATTTGGCTGATCTGATCAATGAAAGCAATGACTATTCAATATAACCATTATACATTAACCATTTACTCTTGGACTTGGAGGAAACGATGAAATTCGGGATTATTTTAGAGACGAAAGAACTTGAGAAAGCATGGAATGCCTTTAGATTTGCCACGATATCCAAGAAAAACGGGCATGAGGTTAAGGTTTTTCTTATGGGTGAAGCTGTTGAATCTGAAAATCTGACCCATGAGAAATTTGATGTCGCCGGACAACTCAAGACATTTATTGAAGCTGGTGGAAGTATTCTGGCCTGTGGAACATGTTTGAAATCGCGTCAATTGAACGGCACAAATGCTTGCCCTATTTCTACAATGGTTGACTGCGTTAAAATGGTAGAGTGGGCAGATAAAGTTATAACATTTTAATTAAAAGAATACGCGCCGCCAAACCGAGTCCCGCAATAAATACGGGATAAACTCCGCTTCGGAGTTCCGCAAGTGATAACAATATGATCGCGTGTCGCAAACCAAAAAATAAAATTTGAGTTGATTCCTGTTCATTTATCAATTAAGAGTTTTGATTAAGAATTTGTTTTTATAAAAAAATATGGCTGGGTCCCGTACAACGGAGGCTTGTGAACCCCGTCAGGTCCGGAAGGAAGCAGCGGCAGCAATGTCCTACGTGTGTTGCGGTAAACCTGGCCACCAGTTATTGACATGCCCTTTTGCTTTCAAAGGATAACGAGGCGGCAAGGAGGAGGCACCGGAAGCGTATATGACAATACGCTGAGGACGCCGACGACGAAGCCAACAAAGTTAGCCAAAGAAAGCGAATTGGCATAAGGAGTTCAGTTGGAATATCTAGTATTAGCCCGAAAATTCCGGCCGCAATCTTTTGAGGATGTTGCCGGTCAGGAACACGTCGTGAAAACCCTGAGAAACGCTATAGGCCAGGGTCGCGTGGCGCACGCGTTTCTTTTCAGCGGACCGCGCGGCGTGGGTAAAACCTCGGTTGCCAGAATCCTGGCCAAATCGCTCAATTGCGAAAAAGGCCCGATAGCCATTCCCTGTAACGTCTGTTCTAATTGCCGTGAAATAACCGATGGCCGTTCTTTGGATGTGCGCGAAATCGACGGCGCCTCCAACCGCGGTATCGATGAAATTCGCGAGCTGAGGGAAAACATCAAATTCGCACCAGCCGCGGCTAAATATAAAATATATATCATTGACGAAGTGCACATGCTGACCCGCGAGGCTTTCAACGCGCTTTTAAAAACTTTAGAAGAGCCGCCTTCGCATGTCATTTTTATTTTCGCGACAACTGAAAGCCACAAGGTTCCCGCTACCATTCTTTCGCGTTGCCAATGCTATGACTTTCGCAGAATTTCTTTAAAGGAAATCATGACGAATCTCCAGAGAGTTGCCGCCGCGGAAGGGATTCAAATAAGCCCCACAGCTCTTAGCTGGATTGCCGAAGCGGGCGACGGAAGTATGCGCGACGCGCAAAGCATTTTTGATCAGGTAATTTCCTATGCCGGAATGAACATAAAAGACGACGATGTAGAAGAAAATTTAGGGCTAACGGACAGGAAATATCTGTTTGACCTTTCTGCTGCTATTGTGCAGCGAGATGCCGGTGTCTGTCTGACTATTCTTGAAGAAGCTTATCTGGCCGGCATTGATATGAAACATTTTTATCAGATGCTGATCAAACATTTCAGAAATTTGCTTTTGGTTAAAATTGCGGGCGGCAGCAGTTCTTCGTTTGATATCGCGCCGGAACAAATTGAAAAACTAAAAAAACAAACCAATAATGTTACGCGCGAAACCCTACAGCGTTTTGTCGAAATTCTGATCGCGGAAGAAGATCGTTTCCGTCGCAGTCAGGAGGCACGAACAAAACTCGAAACCATCATTGTCAAGATGGCTTATCTGGAGCCGATAATTCCTCTGGGCGAAATTGTTTCGACTATCGAAGCGATTGAGCAAAAACTCCAAAAGGGATTATCGTCCACCACCAGCAATAAAGAGCCGGGGTCTTCCGCGAATAACAGGGTAGCGGAAACAAAAGTAAATTACGGTGAGGAAAACAGCACCGATGTTTCTATAGATAAGGAAAATAATTCCTCTGCCGCAAATAATATTGACGCGAGCGATTTGGTGACTATCCGCGACGATTTTAAGAATTTTATTAAAAAAGAAAATGCTATATTGGCGGCAAAAACTGATTCCGCCGAAGTTTTAAGTTATAGCGGCGGATGCCTTACGCTGGGCTTCCCTAAAAGTTTCATTTTCCTGGAGGATATTAAAGGGAAAAAGCAAAAAGAACAACTGGAGCAAATTGCCCGGAAATTTTTCCGGGAAAATGTGGAAATAAAAATTACCACAATGGAAATAGAAAAAGTAAGCACAAACGGCAATAATGGACGCGGCAAAGCCAATAATCTAAACGACATGAAACGGGAAGCGATAAATCATCCGCTTTTGCAGAAGGTAATGAATGAATTTTCCGGCGCCGAAGTAATAGAAATTAAAGCGCGGACGGATAAGTCCCGTTAGTCCCGTTAGAAATCAGAGGACATATGTTAGAAGAAGAGTTAGGATTGTTTGAACCAAGGTGAGCGAGAGATTTCTAACGGGATGAATTCCTTTAGAAATGACATGGGCATATTTTAAAAAAAGAATAATTCCGTCGGGAGGATATAAACGAGTGCAGAATTTCGGTAATATCATGAAACAAGCAAAGAAAATGCAGGAGCAAATAGGCCAAATACAGCAGGAATTGGAGATGAAAACCATTGAAGCGCAGGCCGGCGGCGGTATGGTACGGGTTATGGTCAACGGCAAATTCAATATTGTTTCCATAAAAATTGAAAAGGATGTGGTCAATCCTGAAGACATAGAAATGCTTCAAGACTTAATTGCTGCCGCGGTCAATGAAGGAATCCGCAAGGCGCAGGAGATGGCTTCCGCGGAAATGGCTAAAATTACCGGAGGGATGGGTATCCCCGGCATGTAGGTTAATGACACCGCAAAAAGTCCATATGCTGTGTTGCACTTCACCCTTCGGCGTTGCGGCGTATGCGAAAAATACGCCTCACTTCTCAGGTCTAGCGCGCCTTGCCTCTGGAACTTTTTGCGATGTCATTCGAATAATGATAAATAAGGCTCTATCAAGGTATATTATGAAAGCATACGCACAACCAATCAAGCGCTTGATTTCCGAACTGGGTAAACTTCCCGGTATTGGCGAAAAAACGGCAACACGGCTGGCTAATTATATTTTGCGCGCCTCAGTAGACGATGTAAAGAAGCTTGCGGAAAGCATTATTGAAGTCAAACGAAAAATTAAGTTTTGTAAAACTTGCTTAAACCTGACAGAAGAAGATATTTGTCATATTTGCCATGATAAAACACGGGACCATGGTATTATTTGTGTTGTGGAAGAACCTGACGCTATGGCGGCGATTGAAGAAAGCGGCGGGTTTCGGGGAACTTATCATGTTCTGCACGGAGCGTTAGCTCCGCTTGACGGAATCGGACCGGATAATCTGCACCTGGGCGAACTTATGCGTCGAATCAATAGTGATAAGATAAAGGAAATAATTATTGCCACGAATCCTGATGTCCAGGGCGAGGCGACGGCCTTGTTGATTATGAAGATGATCAAAGGAAAAAATATTAAAGTGACGCGCATTGCCATGGGTGTGCCGATGGGCGGAGATTTGAAATACATAGATAAGATGACTATTTCCAAGTCTTTGGAATTCCGGCGGGGCATGTGATGCCATTTCGCATGCTTTGGCTAACTTTGTTGGCATTGTCGTCGGCTTCCTCAGCGTATTAGAAATACGCCTGCGGAGCCTCCTCCTTGCCGCCGCGTTATCCTTTGCATGCAAAACGGCATTAAAATTAACGTTTGGGAAAAGGTGCCTCACTTCTCAGACCTCGCGCGCCTTGCCTCTGGCCATTTTATGACGTCATGCGACTAAAATATTTTTGTTAACTATTTTATGGATTCTTCGAGTGTAGATATGGAAAAGAAAACAAAGAAAGTCCGGCAGATAGATTGTAAGCTGATTACCGCGACGGTGAAAAAACTTTTTATCAAAGCCAACACAATTCTTGGCGATGACGTTGTGCAAGCACTGCGTAGCGCGCTGGCTAGTGAGGAATCGGCAACCGGCAAACAGGTGCTGGAAAAAATGATTGAAAACGCCAATATCGCTTGCCGCGAGAAAATGCCCATTTGTCAGGATACCGGGCTTGCGGTTGTTTTTATTGAAGTAGGACAAGACGCTCATATCGTTGGCGGAGATTTACGAACAGCAATCGAAGAAGGCGTGCGGCTCGCTTATGCGGAAGGTTTTTTGCGAAAGTCCGTCTGTGATCCGTTTACTCGAAAAAATACAGAGGATAATACACCGGCAATAATTCATATAGATATTGTTGAAGGTAACCGGCTGAAAATCATTGCGATGCCTAAAGGAGGCGGCAGTGAAAACATGAGCGCGGCGCAAATGCTGGTACCTGCCGCGGGAAGCGAGGGCATCAAGAAATTTGTTGTCGAAAAAGTCGCCCACGCCGGCGCTAATCCCTGTCCGCCGGTAATTATCGGAGTAGGCATCGGCGGCTCGCTGGAAGAGGCCTGCATCCTGGCCAAAAAAGCTCTGTTGCGGCCTGTGGGTGAAAAAAATAAGAGAGATGAGCGGCTGGCGCAAATGGAAAAGGAACTCTATAAGAGCATCAATGATTTAGGCATAGGTCCGGGAGGTCTTGGCGGAAGAATTTCCGCGCTGGCGGTAAATGTCGAAATGATGCCCTGCCATATCGCCTCTCTGCCTGTCGCGGTAAACATCCAATGCCATGTGGCCAGGCACAAGGAATTAACAATCTAAAAGTAAAACTTTATAATTGTCATTCCGGCGAAGGCCGGAATCCAGGAAATTTTAAATGGGAATACCAAGAAAAATCCATACTCCTTTAACAAACGAAGTCATTGTATCATTGCATGCAGGTGATATGGTGCTGCTCAACGGTGAGGTTTATACGGCAAGAGACGTAGCTCATCGCCGTCTCTATGAAGCGTTAATAAAAGGAGAAACGCTGCCCATTGATTTGTCGAAAGCCGTTATATTTTACGCCGCTCCCGCGCCGACACCACCGGGTAAGGTTATCGGTTCCATCGGTCCAACCACAAGTTACCGGATGGATTTCTTCACGCCTAAATTAATTGAAAACGGCCTTAAAGGAATGATCGGTAAGGGTAATCGTTCCGAAGAAGTAGTTCAAGCAATAAAAAAACATGGGGCGGTGTATTTTGGCGCCATTGGCGGCATCGCCGCCCTGACGGCCCAATGCGTGAAAAAGGTGGAACTCATTGCTTACGAAGACCTGGGGCCGGAAGCCATTAGAAAATTAACTATTGTTGATTTTCCGGCAATAGTAATAAATGATGCCGAGGGCAATGATTTGTATGATCAAGCGCAAAAAAAATGGCGCATAAATCATTAGCCGTTATTAAATTTCGTGTCGCGAAAAAAGTTGACATGGAAATTTAAATATAATAGAAAAACCTCGCACTTTACTTCGTGATAACTAATCCAGCAAGGGAGATTATAATGATAGAAGTTAGATGGCATGGCAGGGGTGGCCAGGGAGCGGTAACATCGGTGGAATTGCTCGCGGTGGCGGCCATTGGAGTGGGAAAGTACGCTCAGGGCTTCCCCAGTTTCGGTCCGGAAAGAAGAGGGGCGCCTGTCGCCGCTTTCAGTCGCATTGATGAGAAAAAAATAAAGGTTCGCTCGGGTATTTATCAACCGGACGTGGTTGTGGTGCTGGATTCCAGTTTGGTCGGTTTGGTGAATGTCACGGAAGGATTAAAACCTAATGGAATATTGATTGTTAATACGCCGAAATCACCGGAAGAAGTAAAAAAAGAACTTAATTTCAGCGGGACGACGGCAACTGTCGATGCGACAGGCATTGCCCGCCAGGAAATGGGAGTGCCCATTGCCAATACTACAATGCTCGGCGCTTTATTAAAGATGATCGGTATAATGGACCTTGATGCAATGAAGGAGCCGGTGGAGCATAGGTTCGGCAGGATTGCGCAAAAGAATTTAACAGCCATGAAAAGGGCTTACGAAGAAATAAAAACCAGTAATTAAATGAGGTGTTAAAATCATGACAAAGAAAAAAGGGCCTGATGCCTGGCAGGAAATAACGAAAGGGTGTGTCGTTTTCGAGCCGGGCAGCGCCAGTGAATATCATACAGGAAGTTGGCGGGCGCAGAGGCCTGTTTGGAACGATCAAAAATGCATCAAGTGCGGTATTTGCTATATCTTTTGTCCGGAAGGATGCGTTCAACAAAGCGAAGATGGTTTCTTCAAAGCAAATATGGATTATTGCAAGGGGTGCGGTATCTGCGCTCATGAATGCTGGCCAAGGGCAATAGCAATGGTGGAGGAGGGATAAACATGGCCAAACGCGTAGGAATGGAAGTAGCAATTGCCGTGGCGGAAGCTGTGGGGCAGTGCAATATCGACATGGCAGCCGTTTATCCGATTACCCCTCAGTCGCACATTGGGGAGCACCTCTCCGATCTGGTC
>MGQN01000023.1:162202-178339 GCA_001797845.1 Deltaproteobacteria bacterium RBG_16_44_11
AAGATTGATGCGGAATTTGTGACGGTAGAATCAGAGCATTCGGCAATGAGCGCAGTTATCGGCGCTTCGGGCACTGGCGCGCGTGTTTATACGGCGACAAGTTCTCAGGGCTTGATGTTAATGCATGAACTTTTGCCCATTGCCTCGGCCATGAGATTACCTATTGTCATGGGTATTGCCAATCGTGCTGTTTCCGGTCCTTTAAATATATTAAATGATCATTCCGATATCATGCCGCAGCGTGATTCCGGTTGGATTTCTTTATTTGTGGAAAATGGCCAGGAAGCAATTGATCTTTCTATTCAGGCTTTCAAGATTGCCGAGCATAAAGATGTATTGCTGCCGGTTTGCGTCAATATCGATGGTTTTCAGTTAACGCACATGGTGGAACCTTTGGAATTCCCCGATCAGGAATTGGTGAATAAATTTTAGCCGCCGCGAATACCATACGCAACGCTTCATCCTGCAAAGCCGGTCACGATGGGAGCTTTTGCCATGGCCGATTATTTCACGGAAATCATGAAGGCGAAAGACGAAGCTCTGAAAAATTCTAAAAAGACCATTCTTGCTGTCTGGGATGAATGGGCCAAAATGTTCGGCCGCACTTACAAACCGGTGGAAACATATAAAGCCGAAGGCGCGGAAACTTTACTTTTGACGATGGGCTCAATGGGCGAAACGGCGGAAGTGGCCATTGATGAACTTCAGGCTAAAGGCTTATCCGTTGGTTTGATTAAACTAAGGCTTTGGCGGCCCTTCCCGTTTGAGGAATTGAAGGAAGTAGTAAAAAAAGCGAAAAAGCTGATTGTCACCGATCGCGCCGTTTCTTTCGGCGGGCCAGGCGGACCGGTTTTTTCGGAAATAAAGTCTGCCCTCTATCATGAAGAGGAGCGTCCGATAATATGCAATTACATTATCGGATTGGGTGGCCGTGACGTAGCTGTAACAGACTTTATCGGAATGATTGAAAGAGTTGTCCAGGAAGACATCAAAAAGATAGCGGACACTTATGAATTTTGGGGAGTGAGAGAAAAATGAATATTGTAGAAAATTTTGATTTATATGCCCCGCGGCTGGTAAATAAAAAGGAATTATTTTGCGCCGGTCACCGTGCTTGTCAGGGTTGCGGCGAAGTCTTGGCTGTCAGGCTGATGTGTAAAGCTCTGGGTGAAAATACTGTCATTGCTTCCGCGACCGGCTGTATGGAAATTGTATCGAGTATGTTTCCAACAACAGCATGGGAGGTGCCCTGGATTCACGTGGCTTTTGAAAACGCGGCGGCCGTAGCTTCCGGCGTGGAAGTAGGTCTTAAAGCATTGCGCAAAAAAGGCAGGATTGATGACCGTTATGTAAAGGTTGTCGGTATGGCCGGTGACGGCGGCACAATGGATATTGGTTTACAAGCACTTTCGGGGGCGATGGAGCGCGGCCACGATATGCTTTTTGTCTGCTTTGACAACGAAGCCTATATGAATACAGGAATTCAACGTTCCAGCGGTACGCCGATGGGCGCATCCACTACAACTGCCCCCGCCGGGAAAATCAGTTTCGGACAAAAAACATGGAAAAAGAATATGCCGGAAATTATGGTTGCCCACAATGTTCCTTACGTGGCCACCGCCTGTCCCAGTTACCCGCTTGATTTTATCCGTAAAGTGGAAAAGGCCAAAAAGATCAAAGGACCTTCTTATATCCATTGTTTTTCCGTGTGTCCGACCGGATGGCGTTCTCCTTCCCATTTGACTGTCGCTTTGGGGCGTATGGTTGTGGAAACCGGTATATTCCCCTTGTATGAAGTGGAAAACGGCAAGTATAAGATTTCCGCGGAAATGCCGAAAAAATTAAAGCCGATTAAAGATTATTTCAAATCACAGGGACGCTTCCGTCATTTAGCGGAGCACGAAATTAAAATGATCCAGAGTAGAGTAGAAAGCGAATACAATAAGCTTTTGGACAAAGTCAAATGTCTTAAAGCATGGAATTGATATATTGATATAATGGAGAAGGCCTGAAAAATTCTGAGGTGATTTACGCATGAAAAAAGCCGCAACTATGATAGAGGCGAAAACAAAAGAAATAATAAAAAAACATGGCGGGGACAAGAGTTCTTTGATTGCTGTTTTGCAGGATATTCAAGAACAATATAATTACCTGCCTAAAGATGCGCTTGCCACCGTTAATGAAGAAATGGAAATTCCGGCCAGCCGCATTTACGAGGTGGCAACTTTTTATAATACCTTTAGTTTGAATCCCCGCGGCAAGTATTTAATAGAAGTTTGTGCCGGAACTGCCTGTCACGTGCAAGGTGCATCCAGGTTAATGGACAAGCTCCAGCGGGATTTGGAAATCGAATGCGGAGAAACGACAAAGGACAATATGTTTTCCCTGGAAGAGGTACGGTGTCTCGGGTGCTGTTCTTTGGCGCCGGTTGTGCGGATTGGCGGCGATATTCATCCATATCTCACACAGGATAAAATTCCCAAGATATTAGGAAATTATAGAAAACAGGGGTGAGAAAGTGAAAAAAATCAGCACAATTGACGATTTGAAAAAAGCCGGGGAGAAAGGTTTAAAATCTCTTTTTCCCGACGGTGTAAAAATAGTTGTCGGCATGGCAACGAGCGGCATTGCTTCCGGCGCGGATAAAGTCTATACAGCCCTCGATGAGGAAATTAAGAAAAGAAAACTTTCTTATATCTTAGCTAAAACCGGCTCAATGGGCATGGATTTTATCGAACCGCTGGTCGATGTGATTGAAAAAGACAAGCCGCGCCTTTCTTACGGAAAAATGACACCGGCCAAGGTGCCGCAACTCATTGATCAAATCATCAAAGGTAATGTCGATAAAATTAGGCCGCTTTATCGTATTGATGAAGAAGATGTCATCATAACGGGAGAAGTGAAACATTACCTGGTGGGCGCATTACCCGAATATTTGAAGGATGTGCCTAAAATTAGCGAACTCCCCTTTTACAAAAAGCAAGTTAAAATTGTGACGAGAAACTGCGGAATAATCGATCCGGAAAACATTGAAGAATATATTGCCCGCGGCGGCTACTTTGCTCTGCAAAAAGCTCTCCGTACAATGTCTTCCGATGCCATCATCGAGGATGTAATTAAATCCGGTCTGCGCGGACGCGGCGGCGGCGGATTTCCCGCAGGAAAGAAATGGCAGAGCTGCCGCAATGCTCCGGGCGATATCAAATACGTGATATGCAACGGTGATGAAGGCGATCCGGGCGCTTATATGGATCGCAGTGTTATGGAAGGTGATCCGCACAGCGTCATCGAAGGTATGATCATCGGTGCTTATGCTATCGGCGCGCAGGAAGGTTTCATTTATGTGCGCAACGAATATCCTCTGGCTGTCGCCAATTTAACCAAAGCCATTGAAGAGGCCCGTAGCCTCGGTCTTTTAGGTAAAAACATTTTCGGCGCAAACTTTAATTTCGATATTAAGATCAGCAAAGGTGCGGGAGCGTTTGTTTGCGGCGAATCCACAGCGCTCATGGCTTCACTGGAAGGGAAAGCAGGTGAGCCGCGCGCCAAGTATATTCATACGGTGGAACATGGCCTCTGGGATCGGCCGTCTAATTTAAATAACGTAGAGACATGGGTAAACGTGCCGGTAATAATAACCCGTGGCGGCAAATGGTTCTCCGAAATCGGTGTGCCGCATAGCACAGGCACAAAGGTCTTCTCTCTGGTCGGGAAAATCAACAACATCGGACTGGTGGAAGTGCCGATGGGTATTCCCTTAAAAGATATTATTTACGATATCGGCGGCGGCATTCCGGGTGGTAAAGCTTTTAAGGCAGTGCAAACAGGCGGCCCTTCCGGCGGCGCTATTCCGGCAGCAATGATGAATCTCCCTGTAGATTTTGATTCCCTGTGGGAAGCCGGCTCTATGATGGGTTCGGGCGGCATGATCGTCATGGATGAAAAGACCTGTATGGTTGATCTGGCGCGATACTTTATTGAATTTTTGGTTTCCGAATCCTGCGGTAAGTGTATACCCTGCCGCGAAGGTGTCCGTCGTATGAATGATATTTTACATGATATCTGTGCCGGTAAAGGCAAAGAAGGCGACGTGGAATTACTGGAGTTGA
This sequence comes from Deltaproteobacteria bacterium RBG_16_44_11, assembly GCA_001797845.1. Taxonomy (GTDB): domain Bacteria; phylum Desulfobacterota; class Syntrophia; order Syntrophales; family Smithellaceae; genus UBA4810. The sequence goes on from MGQN01000023.1 coordinate 166,312, forward strand.
TGGCTAAAGGAATTAAGGATGGTTCGCTTTGCGCCTTAGGCGGCAGCGCCCCGAATCCGGTGTTGAGCACGATTAAATATTTTCGCCAGGAATATGATGCGCATATTCAGAAAAAATGTTGTCCGGCTGGAGTTTGTCGCGCCCTGATTCGCTATGAGATCAACGCAAAAAAATGTACTGGTTGCGGTGTTTGTGCGAAGAAGTGCCCTACGGAATGTATTTCCGGGGAGAAGAAAAAGGCGCACAAGATCAATCAGAAAAAATGTATTAAGTGCGGCGTATGTATGGAAAGCTGTAAGTTTGAAGCAATAACCGTTGAATAAAAGGTAGGATATACGATGGTAAATTTGATTATTGATGGCAAAAAAATAACGGCCAACAAAGACACGATGATTTTGGAAGCTGCCCGTGCCGCGGGCATTGATATACCAACTCTTTGCGCTCATGAGTCAGTATCGCGATCAGGCGCGTGCAGGCTTTGTGTGGTGGAAGTGAAAAAGGGAAACAGAACCAAAATAGTAACTTCCTGTCTATATCCGGTGGAAGAAGGCATCGCCGTGGAAACGAAAAATGAACGGGTCTTAAATGTACGCCGTTTAGTGCTGGAATTGTTATTAGCCAGAAATCCTAAATCCGAGGTTATTGCCGATTTAGCCAAAAAGCTCGGCGTAGCGCCTCAACCCCGATTTATTCCTGATACGGATAAAGGCAAATGTATTTTGTGCCGTTCCTGCGTGCGCGTTTGCGAAGAAGTGGTCGGTGTCAGCGCGATCGGCTTATCCTGTCGGGGCTCGCAGAAGACGGTAGGTCCTCCTTACAATGAAGATTCGGCCGTTTGTATCGGTTGCGGCGCTTGTGCTTTTATTTGTCCAACGGGTCATATTGAAATGGAGACAACTGAAGATAAGAGAAAGATTTGGGGACGCACATTTAAGATGAAGGCCTGCGACGTTTGCGGCCGCTATTTTGCCCCCGAAGATCAGTTGAAATACATCAGTAAGATAACCGGGGTTCCGCTTAAGGAACTGGCCATTTGTATGGATTGCCGCTAAACTTTTTGTGTTTCCCTGTAGATTAATCAGGTAGCTTATAATATCAAAATAATTAGCAAAACATTCACGGGATTTCAGGGAGGGACAGCTTACGATGTCCCTCCCTGTTTTTATCATGACCATAATAATGTATCATTTTGTGCGGTGTGTGTCCGATCGTCCAAGATGTAGTGCTTATATAAATGATTGCATTGACAAGCAATCAGGCTTTTGTTAAGCTGACTCATACTTTTGAAATAAATAATGGTTTGGGAGGTGTGTCATGTCTTCAGTAAAACCGGAGTTCATTGATCATAATAACAAAAAAATATTTTACCTGAATTTTTCCAATATGGAAAAAGATATCATACCTGCTTTCATGGAAGAGGCAAAACAAATACTGTCGTCCAATCCGCCTACTTCGGTTCTTTTCTTAGCTAATGTAAATAAAATGAGTTTCGATAAAGTGATAGTAAAGAATTTTGTTGGATTCTTTAAATTTACAAAGACATACACCAAAAGAACCGCCGTTATCGGTTTGGATACCATAAAGAAAATGTTGTATGAAGCAGTTCTTGTGCTGTCCGGCAGAGGTAATGAAAATATTCGGGTGTTTGATGGTCCCAATGCGGAAGCAAAAGCTAAAGATTGGTTGACCATTTGATAAAAATTTGCTTTTAACGAAATTAATTAAAAGCAAAGCCCGCTAATCAAAATATCTTTTTACGTCTATTTTGGCCATGTTCGGATCAATGATGCCGGAAACTGATCGTTTATATTTTCCGCCTGTTGTTTCGACAAGGCTCGTCAGCTCACCGGTTTCTTTTTCCGATCCATCGAACTTGGTAAGGATCAGAACACGAGGACGCATAAGATCGAGCGTCTGATGCATAACCAGTCCCACCTCGTCCGTATCAAGTTTCAGGAGCGTGCCGACAGGAAAAATACCGATCATGTTTATAAAGGATTGAAGCAAAGCGGGACTGCTGGTGATGCCTCTGTTATTCAGCAATATTCGGATCGCCTTGTCGGGGGGGATGCGGTTGGTATAATATACACGCGATGATGTCATCGCCTCGTAAGAATCGGCCAGCGAAATAATTTGTGAAAACGGATGCCTTTTATGTTCACCTTCAATGGCAGGATAACCATTCATACCGTGCTGATGGTGCTCAAATGCCACTACCATGGCCAGTTTGGATATGTCTCTGACATTCGAAAGGAGCAGCGCTCCCTCCACAGGATGCTGTTGAACCGTCTTCCACTCCTCTTCGGTAAGTTTATCGGGCTTATTAAGAATTTCGGGGGGAATATTCATCTTGCCGATGTCATGCATGAGCGCCGCGACGCCCAGCGCGGCGAGTTGTGGTTTGTCCAGAGATAAATATGTTCCCAGAGACACGGCCAGAATCGCCGTATTCACACAGTGAGCAAAGGTGTATTCATCGTGCATCTTGATATTGGTCAAGCCGATAAGGGAGTCTTTATCGTCCAGCACATAATCAACCATCGTCTGAATGACCGAAGTGACTTTGCGCATATTGGATGCCTTGTTGAGATAAACTGCCTGGACGACTTCCTTCAAAGAATTGATTGCGTCGGTGAAAATGTCGGAAGCCTTTTCTCTCTCGGCTTTGATAGCGCCCCCCATTTGTTTGTCCACAAGAATTGCGCGGTGAAGAGTTATGTGAGCAATGCCTTCTTTCGCCATCCTTTCGTGCGCGCTTATTAGTTCGGCAAACAAATCTTTTTCTTTGTTCATCATGCCGGCAAAACGAATGAATTCCATTGCCGTGATTTCCGGCTTAAAAACAATTCCACCGATGTCTCTTTCAGTAAATTGTTCGATTATTGACGAAAGATTCTGGTCGATAGGGATGGATATGGTTTCAAAAAACAGTTCGCCACCCATCAAGTAAAAAGCCACTTCATTTCTATCCTTTAACAATTCTTCCGTATTGCTTTGGAGTTTTTCCGCTGCCGCCCGCAGAATCGGGTGTTCTTCAGGGTAAAGACTTGCGCTTTTCAAAACAGCTGAAAACAGCTGAAAAGATGTTTTAGAGGATTCAATCAGCTTTTGTTTAGCCAGAAAAGATTTCTTGGCTTCCGCCTGTTTATTGCTTTGTTCGTCCGCCATTAACCGTGTCTCCTTGAAATTTCCTCTATGGCTCGCCGTGCCGCGCTGCGCAGCTCTTTCTGCAGTTTTCGCGATTTCCACCAGCGGATACGATCATATCTCTTAAGAAATATTCCTGAATTATTATCGCCGATCTTCCCCAGCGCCTTAATCGCCTCAAGGGTGAAATCCTGCTCTTTTTTATTGAGTTGCTGTTTATCGAGAAAATCAATCAGGGGCTTTGCTTCCCCGGCGCCGATATCCGGAAAACTGGAAAACGCCTGCAGCGCCAGTTTTTTGATTTCACCATCCTTGTCCTCAAGAAAAGTGTACAAAACACCTGCGGCTTTCTTTCCTCCTATGCTGATTAGTCCATGGATAACTTCCTGCCGTATCCGTATATCTTTGTGTTGGGCAACTCTTTTGAGAAAGGTAATAGCCTGGTCTGTCTTACTTTCGCTGAGGATGTTGACGATATTGCGCACAAAATACCAGCGAATATCGGAAAGGTGTTTGACAAACAAAGCGACCTGGTTTTTGCCGATATCTTTAACCAAAGCCAGATAAAAAATACGCGCTTTCTTGTCTTTTTCTTCCGCCAATAGCTCCAAAAGAATCTCCGTAGATTCCAATTCAAAAACGGTCAAATAAGTGTAAGCCGAACGATATTGGACGGAATCATTGGGGTACTTGCGCAATTCTTCCATTGCCGCGATAATGTATGATTTTGCTGCTGCTTTTTTTAAGGCTTCATGCGCTATTGGTTGGAAGGCTGCCTCCATCGGCAGATTAAGCGCTTTAACTATTTGTATGGAGATTTCATAATTTTTATTTTTTAAAAAATATTCCAGGGCGTTTTCAATTTGCTTAATAATGCCGGAAAAAGATGTGATGTCATTATCTTCTGAATTGATATTTCGATGATTTTTTACCAAGGGCATTAAGGCAATAAGCGTCTGCACATAAGAGCGCATGGTATCCATCTCATTTCCTACGTTGCTAAGAGCTTGAAGTTCTTCCATATCTTCCGGGCTGTATTTCGTCATCTCTTTGGCTATAGCGATGAGGTCATCGTCGACAGGTGTTCCCTGAAAAGAGGCGGGATGACTTGGTAATGGAGACGTATCCGGCTGCTTGAATGCCGCTTTTTTAAGAAGCGTGGCAATTTGTTGCACCGTCCAGGAGTCAGAAAAACGTCCTGTCTGAACTTCATGATGGGCGCTGGGAAGATTTTGATCGGCTATGGGGTCTTCTTTGTTGGCTATTTCAGCATCAAGTTCGCCATATAGTTTATCCGCGATAAATCCGTTGCGGTAGCGAGAATCAAGAGCCAGAACGGACTTGGCCATGCCTTCATAAAGTGTCTCAGGTGAAGATTCTTGCTGCTCATCAATTTTCTTCCCTGCTTCCTTGTACAGGGCAAAGAGACGGTCTTCCATGGTTTCCTGGTCAGCCTTCGTCTGCTTTGCCAGTTCGATCATGTTCGCGCTGAAGCCGTCGGGATCGGTAGCAAGGTTGTCAAGAACAAGCGTGCGGCCGGGGAATCCTGTCGTTTTTTTCAAGACAGGCTGCTCATTCTTGTCGGTGTATTCTTTTTTTTCCTGGTCGTGCGTAACCGGAGTTGTGATTACTTCATCGAGTCCAGCTTCAATTACCTTAATATGCGATAAGCCTTTTTCCCAGAGGATAGAAAATATGCCGCCTTTCATTTTGCACTCTTCGGCGTTCAGAGCCAGTGTTTGATAAAATTGCAGCAATTCTGGTTCAGTCAGTCCTTTGAGAAAAACGATCTCGCGAATTTCTTTTACAAAGAGGTCCTGAGCAATCGGTTTGTTTAGATCATTGTCTTTTCCGAACGGCGTGTTTTTGAAGCTAAAGTGATTTTTGTGCACACCGATATGATATTCTTCACCGGTCTGAAGAAACCTATTCAGCTCTTCAAAGGATTTCTTTACGGAATTGGAATAAACGGGATTATTGGGCGGATAAAGTCTAACAGCGCGTATTGCCGAAACAACACTTCTCATTGTTTCCTGAATTTCAGGAGACAACAGCTCTTCTTGCCGGATATCTTTTTGCATAGTTGATTGCTCCCACATCAATTGAGCAATGTCATGATATTTTTATTTCGCAAGAACTTGTTTGTACTTGGCTAAAGTATAGAAAAACCGCTATTGTATGTCAATGAAATAATAATCGCTATTATTGAAAATGTTGCAGTTAAAAACAAAAATGTGCAATAATGCTGTTAAAATATTCTAGGGAGGAGATTTAAAGTGATTGAGCAATGGATAGGAGAAATTAAAGAAAAATGCGCACCGGACACCCTGGGCATGATTCTTATCCATAACGGTATTGTCCGGGCAACGGCTAAAGATGGAAAAGCGGTGCGGGAGATAAAGGTTTCCTACGACCGCTCAAAACTCATTGAAACAATTATTGAATTCAAAAAAAAGGAAGGCATTGCCGATATTCGGGGATGGATTAACGAAGGCGTATTACAAATTGGCGAAGATATCATGAAAATCTGTGTTGCCGGCCGCTTTCGCACGGATGTTTTACCTGTCTTTCAGGAACTCCTGACAATTATAAAAAGAGATATTGTAAGCGAAGAAGAAATCCATCCTTCACGAAAATAACAAAAGGATAGCGGGGTCGTTGAAAACTGCTATGTTTTGGGGCTGTTCAAATACCCTAAAGGGCACACGAATGTTCAGATGCGCGGCGCGCAAAAAAACGCACCGCGAGGCGTATATGGATATACGTTGAGCGGTGCGTTTTGCAGTGCAACACAGCAGATGGATGTTTTTCAACAGCCCCATAGCGCCTACTGTTTTTTATAAAGCATAATCGCGCCCAGCGCGGTGCAGATAGCTCCGGCAATTAAAAAGACCATGGTTTCATTTGTGGAAGCACCGGTAAATGTTCTGGCGAGTTTGTCACCGAAAGCGCCGTAAAGATTAATGCCCCATATAAGAAGGCCGATGCCGGCAATGAGTAGCACAATCCCAATTTTGCTTAAATTATTTTTTGCCATTTGATTTCTCCTTAAACAAATTAATTTGCGGGTAAATACTAAACAGCAGACCTATTTAGCCTTACAATAGGCCTGCTGCTAAATGCGCATTTATTTTGTTTTTACAGTTACGCTGTACTGTAATCTAACGATACCGTTTAAAATGCTTCTTTTTGTGTTTTGAGGTCTCTACCGCAATTCCTTTTTCAGTGTGGAGATTAGCGTTTGAATATTCGTTCACGAAGAAAACTCTCACATTATCAAGCGCAACGGAAGGTTGATGAGTAACACAAGCTGCCTGGGGTTATGCCTTATACTTAAAAGACACTCTCATTTTTACCCGATATTCGACAACTTTGCCACCTTCGATTCTCATATCGAGTTCTTTTACCTCGGCAACTCTCAAATCTTCCAGGCTTTTTGCCGCTGTTTCCACGCCTTTTTTGGCGGCATCTTCCCATGATTTATCACTGCCGCCGATAATTTCAATCACTTTATAAATACTGCTCATATGTTTCTCCTTTCTTTTCTTTTTGTTAGTGGATTAAAAACGACTCAACACTTCACAACGGTATTTCTTTGATGATTGGTGCAAAGTATAAGAACAATAGCTTCGCCTGTCAACGAAAAAAGGAAATAATATTTTGTGTAACGAATATGGAGATATCAGAAAAATATATTAATAAATATTAATTATTTCGACTATTTACAATGAACCGTCCAGGCCCTCGGCGACAGGAGACTTGCAGTGCCGGCAGTGTTGCGCTCCCCGAAAGAGCGGCTTGCCGCAGGAAGGGCAATGGTATCGCTCGCATACAGCGCGTGCCCACTCAACGCTGCCCTTCTCGTCGCCGAATTGGGCGACTTTTTCGCGCCAAAGGGGAATGGTATTTATCATTACCCGCCTTCCCGTAGCTAAACCGAAGTTTTCAATCATCTCGCAGGGCCAGTTCGTACACTGATGGCATGAATAGAATCCTTTTGCTCTGACGCAATTTCTTATTGTGCAAAGTTTGCAGTATCCGTATAACTTTTTCGGTGGTTCGGATTGCATGCAACCCAGGCACAAAGTTTCTTCAGGTTTAGTGCCGTAGAGCTTGCCCATGATTTCCCGGAATTTTTCGTTATTATCCCTGGTGGCGATATACACTCCGCAGGCGCCGCAGTACAGGCCGCAGGGCGCCATTAAATCTTTATTTTTTAGTTCCTCTTCGGTCCATCCTTCCATAGAATCTACCCCTTATGGTTTTTATGGATATTTTCGTGAAGAAATAATATTTTTATTTCTTTTCCCTGATGCCGACCAAATCTTCGTAGATGTCGATTACCGGTGCGCCATCGAGCATAGAGCCGATCTTACCGAAAAGCTCCATAAAGTAAGGGGTCGAGCTATGCTGAGTCAGCGCCTCTTTATTCGTATACTTTTCATACATAAGGAATTTCCCCGGTTCTTTCTTCGCGCGATGAAGAGTATAAACAAAAGTGTCTTTTTCGGCCTCCACTTTGGGGACCATTTCTTTCAGCGCTTTTTCCAGTTCCTGCTCCATTCCCGCCTTTGCTTTCATTACCGCGACCACCACCAGCATCTTTGCCTCCTTAATAATTGTATCTAATGTTTGATTTGGCAATACTAACTTTATTTTTTTCGAAAACAATATAATTTTACATGTACAACTAAAATATCAAGACGTCCACTAAAAATATTTTTTAACCTTTGCTTTCTTTCACCCTGCATTTTTATCGTCGCTGTTGATTATAACTAATTAATAATATATTATGTGCAGCAAATCATAAATAATGTTTGAAAGGAGTAACCGTTATGGAAATTAAAAAAACAATGCAGGATATTTTCGATAAGGGGCTTGAACTTTCAAAAAAGACGTATGATAAAGCAAGGAAATTTGGAGAAACAGGAATTGCACAGGTAGAAATTATTGCCCTGCAGCATAAAATGGAAAAACAAACCGGGAAGCTGGGGGCCCTTGCCTACAAACACCTATCTAAAGAAACAACAGCACTAAAGAAAGACACCAAAGGAGTTCCCGCACTGCTGAAAGAAATAAAGAATATCAAACAAAAAATAAAAAAACTAAAAAGGAATGAAACATGAATCTCTCGCAGTTTTCTCTGGAAGGAAAAGTAGCCCTGGTAACCGGCGGGAGCCGCGGCATAGGACGCGCCAGCGCTCTGGCGTTAGCCGATGCCGGCGCCAACGTTGTAGTGAGCAGTCGAAAAATAGCCGATCTTGAACCGGTAGCCGAAGAAATAAAAGCCAAGGGTGTAAAGTCCATGGCGATAGCGGCGCATAACGCCAAGATAGAAGATTCAAAGGCGCTGATCGAACAGGTCATGAAAGCATTTGGAAGAATCGATATTCTCATGAACAACGCGGGAACGAACCCCTACTATGGCCCGCTCATGGAACAGGATGAAAAGACCTATGATATCACTATGAATGTCAATCTGAAAGGCATTCTATTCTTAAGCCAGCTCGCGGCAAGAAACATGAAGACACAGGGTGGAGGATGCATTGTCAATACATCCTCCATCGGCGGTTTAAGGGCTGGTGATCTGGGCGTATACTCAGTTACCAAGGCCGCCGTCATCATGCTTACCCAAGTTATGGCTAAGGAATGGGGACAGTACAATATTCGGGTGAATGCTATCGCGCCGGGAATCATCAAGACACGTCTTAGTGAAGCCTTGTGGAAAGATCCGGCAGTCAACAAGAAAGCTGTTGCTCAGATTCCGATGATGCGGCTGGGCGAGCCGGAAGAAATCGCCGGTGCGGTCGTGTTTCTGGTCTCCAAAGCAGGGAGCTATATCACGGGAGAAACAATCGTGATTGACGGCGGCCGCGTCCACGGCGAGCCTTCACATCTGAAAAAGGCGTAATTTTTTTACGCCACCGTAGGTAATTATGTAGAAAACAGATAAATTCCGACAACGCGAAAAATTATAAACTTACACAGATCGGATTACCACTTCTCTCATCGTTTATCGCGGCGCTTATTGAGCGCCCGGGCCGGTGACAAAGCCTTTGGAGGGTGGCCCTGTATCCGCGGGAGTTCCCGCAATCTGGGCCAGATAAGCGGCGCCCAGCTTTTTGAGGTGATCGCTGACGTTGTCGAAATAATTAAAGTGGATCTGTTCCTCGTCGGTAATGGTCTCAAAAAGCTTCATGCTGATGCTGTCACCGTTCTCCCGGCACACCAGTAAAAACTGATTATAGGCGGCAATGGTATCATCTTCCAGTTTCGCGTCAAAGGGAAAAACGAATTCGATTTTCTGTGCCTTCTCCACCTGACCGTCGAACCCTGCGGTCGGTTCACCGCCCAATTCCTTGATACGCTCAGCAAACATTTCCGCATGACGCATTTCATCAATAGCGATGAGTTTGACTTTGGCCGCCAGATCGCCGTAATCCATGTCGGCCAGGTTATAATGCTGATTCATATATTGGTAGATGGCTAAAAGCTCCATGGACCTCGCCTTGTTCAAAACCTCGATAACTTTATTTTTTTTGAGTTCCTTTGAATCTTGCGCCATGTGAAACCTCCTTCTTTGATGAAAGTTGTTTTGTCTGATGAAGAAAAATATAACTTGAACCTGGAAAGGGATTATATCCATTTTAGAGCGAAATTACCAATCCATTTTTCAATGGGGAGCGCAAGCCAGCACTTCCTCGTTGATGGAATCATTGAGCATAGACAAAAGCCCATGCTTATCTTTTACTCCTGAAATTAGCGCTTGACGGTCCAGAGGGCAATCTTCTTGATTCATTTCCATCTGGTATTTTTCTTTAAGAGGTAAAATGACATTTTCAGGAAGATGGCCTGTTATCAGTATCCGCGTCTTCATAATCCTTGCCGATCTTGTTTAATATTTTTTTCAAGGCAATGAGTATATGAAAAAACGTTTATGTGCCAAGAAAATTAAAGGTCTAGATGTTGTTGGCATCTAAAGGAAAACGGATTTATTAATAACCCAAAACGACTTTTTTCCCTAACAAGGATGACTTGCCCAGGGCAATCTTGAAGTACTCCAGCATCAATTCTTCAATGATTTGTTCCTTAGGGGCATTGGTATAAGAGTCTTGTTTTTTTATTTCATTTGTTTTGATTTTACCGCCCAGAACGGCCAGAGATTGCCTGGCCTGCTGCAAAGAGGTATATTTTTCCATTAAATCATTTTTGGGTAGGGCGGAAAGCTGTTGATAAGTCGAGATTATCTGCTTTGGCGCGGGCAGGTTTGGCGATTCCAGGATTGCTTTTAAATTTTTGGCATTTCGTTTCATTCCCTTAATGATATGTCCCGTTTTGACAAAGTTGACTCCGGACCATCCAGCCCGAATCCATTGAAAAACGCCGGATCTGACCATGTGTGGCGAAGAGCCTGACTCGACATAAACTGCCACCGAAAAAAAATCATAGATGTAAGATTTAACCCAGCCCAGGCCTGTTTTGGCCGAGCCTGGTTCGCCCGAATAGTAGTAATTCCAATCGTCATCATTCCCCAGGATGAAGCCTTTTTTACCGACGTTGGATTTATCAATCTGCTTGGAAATGGTAATTAGCACCTGACGTCCTTTATGATTGAGAAGGATGAGGGTTCTTTTCAGATCGTATTCGTAGTAGACACCGGTGGTGAGGTCTGGAGTGATAGCGTCGCGCTGTAATCCTCGAATGATGACAGGTTGACCGGTGGGCAGGACCAATTTCCAGCTACCGGGCATTTTTTGTGCTTCTCCCGGAAGGCCGATCCATAGAGAATACCGCAGAGAAGCTGGGCTCGTAAGAGCCGATGGAATTTGGTGGTTATAAGAGTATTGCAGGAAACCGGAGAAGTTGATCCTGGTATCGAATTCATAATAGGCTCCGGGGGCTTCCTGGAGTTTCGGGAGAGCAGCTTCCTTATTTGCTTTAGGTCCGAGGACATAATCCACAAGGATAGCGACGGCCTGGTCATCAAGTCCAACTTTAGGATCAGCGCAGAACCCAACAAGTTTCATTGCCGCGGCGGGGATAAGGCTGGAACTATCCGAAAGAGCAATAGCCGCCAGAGCCGGTTGATGCGTAAATATTGTCAGCAGTGAAATCATCACGGCTAGCGATAGCCATCGGAAACCGGAGGAGGGGTTTGTTGAACATCTTTTAATCATATGCTTTGTTTAAGTCGAGCAAGCCGGTTTCTCCTGATACTGTATGTTTATTTGCGCTGTCAGGCACCCGACTCTCCGGCGATGCCGCAGTACTTCAATCGTGTATAAGTTGTCGCTGATTATCTGCTACAGAGTTACAGCCGACCATATTTATATCTTCCATATCATACTTAGGGCGTAAATGCCATCAACAATAGGCCGTCTGACAACCCCTTTTTTATTCTAATTTGTATGGCTCAGTGGAATCCGTCCAGTCAAATAATACGGCGGCATTAGAAGTAATATCTCGAAGAATAAAAACATATGAATCAATATTTTCTGAAGCATCTATTACGGGCTGAACATTTAGAGAAAATATGCCTGGCCTGCCCACGTCGTGACTTTTTACAATAAAATAATTACTATTATGATGAGGATATATATCTTTTTGAAACACTTTTTTGAAATGACTTAAAATATTTTCAGGCTCTTCTTTCATTCCTAAAAAATCTTTTGCTTTAGAGTTAGTAACAATAGGCATAAACTTGTTGTCCGTAATTATTATTCCTTCGTCAAGCCTATCAACGACATTCAGTAATTTACGTTTTTCAAATATTTGATTTCTTAAAGAAGCGAGTTTAATTTGAGATTCTATTTTAGCAAGCAATTCATCAACATCAAAAGGTTTTGATATAAAATCATCAGCGCCCAATTGCAGGCCTTTA
>MGQN01000023.1:178359-187026 GCA_001797845.1 Deltaproteobacteria bacterium RBG_16_44_11
CAAGCCTGTAATAATAATGACAGGTAAAGACTGCAGTTTCTTATTTTCGCGGATGCTTTTTAAAACATCAAAACCGGACAGTCCCGGCATCATAACGTCTAACAAAACTAAATCAACGGCCGCATTTTTCAATATTTCCAGGGCATCTTCCCCGTTTTCTGCTTTTAAAACATTAAACCCTTTATATTTAAGAAGCCCAAAATAGAATTCCCTGTTCATTTTTTCATCGTCGATAACCAAAATCGTTTCTGCCATTCCTGAATGCCTCCGGGTCTTATAAGAGCATATGCTTATTTTTTCAATTTATTTGGACGAATTATAAGAAGAACTCGCTTGCATGTCAATGAATAATAACAGTGACATGAGGGTGTTATGCTTTGATATTTTTAAGCGGGTATATAATATTTTCACATTTTCGCTTGAAATACCCGGCAACCTGACTTATAAGCTGGCAGTATTTTTTCTGAGGAGGATTAATGATGCGCTACCGCTCTTATGATGAAGCGTACAGCCGCTCAATGAGTGATCCGGATGGATTCTGGGCGGACGCGGCCGAAGCTGTTTCCTGGGTTAAGAAATGGGATAGTGTTATTTCCAGCCCCAAACCGGAATTTTATAAATGGTTTGAAGGCGCGCAAATGAATACTTGCTATAATGCGATTGACCGGCATGTAGAGCGCGGCAGGAAAGATCAGCTTGCCATCATTTATGATAGTCCCGTAACAGGTGTCGTAAAGAAAATAACATATGGTGAACTTCTTACCGCTGTTTCGCTTCTCGCCGGTATGCTTAAAAAATATGGTGTAGAAAAGGGCGATCGCGTAATCATTTATATGCCGATGATTCCTGAAACGCTGTTTGCCATGCTTGCCTGCGCCAGGATTGGAGCTATTCATTCGGTCGTGTTCGGCGGATTTGCACCCAATGAGCTGGCCGTGCGAATCGATGATGCCAAGCCCAAGGTTATTCTTTCCGCAACATGCGGCATCGAACCGAAAGGCGCTATTGCCTACAAGCCGCTTCTGGACAAAGCAATAGAACTTTCCGCACATAAGCCCCAAAAATGTTTTATTTATGAGCGGCCACAGGTTAAGGCCGAACTGATTCCCGGCAGGGACGTGGATTGGAAAGAAGCTCTGCAGGGTGTGAAGCCTGTCGGATGCGTTACATTAGAGGCAACCGACCCGCTCTACATTCTTTATACATCAGGCACAACGGGAATCCCCAAGGGTGTGGTGAGGGACAACGGCGGTCATGCGGTGGCCTTGCTGTGGAGTATGAAGAACATTTACGGCATCGAACCCGGTGATGTTTATTGGGCGGCGTCGGATGTAGGCTGGGTTGTAGGTCATTCATATATTGTTTACGCGCCGCTTCTTTACGGCGCTACGACGATTATGTATGAAGGAAAACCGGTAGGAACGCCTGATCCCGGCGCTTTCTGGCGCGTGATTAATGAACATAAAGTAAAGGTTCTCTTCACCGCGCCTACCGCGTTTCGCGCGATAAAGAAGGAAGACCCCTCCGGGTCTTTCATTAAGAAATATGACATTTCCTGCCTTAAATATCTTTTCCTTGCCGGTGAGAGGCTCGATCCGGATACATACCACTGGGCGGCAAATTTTCTGAAGATCCCCGTCATTGATCACTGGTGGCAGACCGAAACAGGCTGGGCGATTGCCGCGAACTGTATGGGCATCGAGCAGTTGCCGGTGAAGGCCGGCTCACCTACAAAGCCTGTGCCGGGCTATAATATCAAAGTACTTGATGAGAATGCCGAGGAGCTGCCGAACGGAGCGGAAGGTACCATTGCCATAAAACTGCCGTTGCCGCCGGGCTGTCTGACCACACTCTGGGAGAAGGATGACGCTTATGTTTCCTCATACCTGAGAACATTTGAAGGATGTTATTCGACAGGAGACGGAGGTTTCAAAGATGAGGATGGATACATTTATATAATGGGGCGTGTCGATGACATAATTAATGTAGCCGGCCACAGGCTCTCGACCGGCGGCATGGAGGAAGTAGTTGCCAAGCACCCCGATGTTGCCGAATGCGCGGTCATCGGTGTTGATGATCAGCTCAAAGGGCAGGTGCCCGTCGGGTTTGCCGTATTAAAAGCAGGCGTTTCCAGAAACCATACGGATATTCAGAAAGAAATTGTCAGCATGATTCGCGATCAGATTGGCGCCTTGGCCTGCCTTAAGGATGTTGCCATTGTTGCCAGGCTTCCCAAAACGCGAAGCGGCAAGATTCTGCGTTCGACTATGCGCAAGATTGCGGATGGAAAAGAATATAATGTGCCGTCAACAATAGAAGATCCGGCAGTGCTCGGAGAGATTCAGGGCGCGCTCAAAGGCGTGGGTTACCCGAAACAATAGCAACAACCGGAAGATTAAGAATGGTTCTGCACGATTTATCGTGCATTCAATTATCAAGAATGAAGATTTGACGCCTCTTTCCGACATCGCTAATAAGCCAATCTAAGGTTTGACCCATCGCATAAGGAAGCTAAATCAAATGATAGCAATAATTATTACCAGCCAATACCTTTTGACTTCAAAACTTTTTGGCAACCGTCGTGTTTCAGTCTTGCGCCAGCTTTATAGTCATAACTTAAATATATTGAGATTTACTTAATCAGTGATATGCTATAGTTAATAGTAGAAGGCACAATCAAATGAACGAAAATAATATTACAGGGCGCGTAAATTGAAGCTCAGATAATACATCCATGTGACGCGGGGACCGGTCATGGCAGCAAAAGAGTGTAAAGAGGGATCGGGAATGGAGAAAAAACTTTCTCCTAAGGTGAAAAATATCCGAAATCAAGGCGGGCTGGAATCTCAGGGACCCGATTCTTTGGCGCTGCGCATGCCGGTTAATGTCAACAGTTTTTTGCTCGCTCTGCTCGCGGTCATCTTCGTGTTGTATTGGGCCAGGGCGATTTTCATCCCGCTGATGTTGGGCGTGATGATTAGCTATGCGCTTTCTCCCCTTGTCAACCTGATGCAAAAATGGCGAATTCCGCGCGCCATCGGAGCCGCTGTGTTGTTGCTCGGTATCGTGGGAGGGACAGGCTCACTGGTTTATTCGCTCAGCGGCGATGCTGCCAAACTGATCGAAACCATGCCCAACGCTGTGCAGAAGATTAGCGTGGCAATGTCCAAAGAACGGGGAATGCCTGAAGGCACGATGGAGAACGTGCAAAAAACCGCTACACAACTCGAACGGGTAGCGAGCAAAACAATCGCTCCGGCACCTGCCGTCTCGCGCGGGGTGACGCGGGTGCAGATCGAAAAGCCTAAACTTAATGTCAAAGACTACCTTTGGATGGGAACCAAGGGTGCGGTTGTGTTTGCCGGCCAGCTCACAATGGTATTGTTCCTGGCGTATTTTATGCTGGTTTCGGGTGACACTTTCCGGCGCAAGCTGGTCAAGATCACCGGCCCCGCCCTCAGCAAGAAAAAAATCACCCTCCGGGTGCTGGATGAAATTACCGGCCAGATTCAACGCTATCTGCTGGTGCAGATATTCACCAGTATTTTGGTGGGCGTGGTGACCTGGCTCGCGTTTCTCTGGATCGGCCTGGAGCATGCAGCAATCTGGGGGATCGCCGCCGGGGTATTTAATACGATTCCCTATCTCGGTCCGGTCATCGTTACCGGCGGCACGGCGCTCGTCGCCTTTCTCCAATTCGGAACGATCGGCATGGCGCTTCTGGTCGCGGGCATCTCGCTGGTCATCACCAGTCTCGAAGGTTATTTGCTGACGCCATGGCTTATCGGTCGGGCAAGCCGGATGAACCCTGTGGTGGTTTTTGTCAGCGTGCTGTTTTGGGGTTGGCTGTGGGGCGTGTGGGGTCTATTGCTGGGTGTGCCCATCATCATGATTATCAAGGCGGTGTGCGATCGGGTGAAAGATTTGGAACCCATCGGCGAACTGCTCGGCGATTAGCGCAAGTCGGCAGCGGCATGGAAAATTGTTTTGATAAGAACTTCCTTGTAATAATAATCAAGAAATTGAGGTGTTATGGTTTGTCGCTTGCAAGAATAAGTGCGCCTGGTGTCTTTTTCAAGATGGTGGGCAAGAGCGCACTATTGCGCCGTCCGTCATCTAACGACTGCGGCACAAGTAACGTATATAGCGGGTAGATTCCTGATAGCCCATTCTTTTATAGACGGGTTCACCATACGGACTCGCCTGTAAAATAACAAAGCGAGCGCCGAATTTGAAGGCAGTGTTGCCCACGGCACGGACGCAATGCTCGGCTAAACCCATTCCGCGAGCAGTTTCAACAGTGCCGACATAATAGATTCCGGCAATGCCATGACTCAAGAGTGCAAAAGCACAGGAAGCGGGTTTGTTATCTTTGTATGCCACAACCGCATAAATATGGGGTACAAGAAAAGCGTTCGGATTACTAAAAATACTTCTGCTTGCCTCTTCAGGCATGCCAAGTGTGGTGAAGCTGAGCGCCACTACCTCGGCATAATCATTCACCATCGCTTTAGTTGTGACATGCTTTAATGTTACGCCATCCGGCAGGGGCTTCTCTTCCAGCGTCTTTTTGATGAACATACCGGGAATATCCGCTAGCTTCATAAGTTTAAGCTCTTCACATTTGGCAAGAAGATCCTGATCAATATGCTTCCGGACAGTAATAGTAAAAGACCTTTTTCGCTTGGCAAAAAACTCCTTGGCCTGAGAAATGAATAGTTCCGGCGGAGTTTGTGGTTTTCTGCCGACCCTTATAGCAAAGTTAACGGCCGGAAATGTGCTTGCGCCGCAAACAAAAAGCATATCGTCTTGCTCAGCTATATCCGTATTTGTACTCCACCTGGAATCCTCGCGGTAGGATTCAGCTAAATTCAGATCACTCAAGAAAAGCAGTTCATCCTGGTTCATCGTGGTTTATCCTATTATCAAATTGAGTTCAGTTTGTTTTATGGTTCGTAATATAAAACAAGATTTCTTATATTACAAGACTTGAGCTATTTCGATCATGCAATCATTGAGTATCGGCAAAAGACATCTTCTTGCTGAATACACCTACAAAGTTTCAATGGTGGTAATTCATATGAACTGAGCATTGCGGATTGAAAGATAGTAACGCCGCGTCGAGTCTCGCGAGGCAAGAACATAACAGGAAACAGCGTTTTGCTTTCGTGGAAATTACAGTCGTGTGTCAGTTCGAATTTTTTAAGGGATAAGATATTCTAATTTATCATAGTCGATTCTTCTAGTTAATACTTCAGTAGATACCTCAAA
This sequence comes from Deltaproteobacteria bacterium RBG_16_44_11, assembly GCA_001797845.1. Lineage (GTDB taxonomy): Bacteria > Desulfobacterota > Syntrophia > Syntrophales > Smithellaceae > UBA4810. Next base: position 183,631 of record MGQN01000023.1, read on the forward strand.
AACACGTGATAAAATAGCTGCTAGTTCTTCTTTAGCATAACTTAAATAATGTTCTCTCTCGACACCCTTTTTTTGCGCTTCCTGAACTAATGGTTTAATTTTTGGTAAAGATTTTTTTACATAAGTTATTAGCTCGTGCCTAGGAACAAGAACCAAACCACCAAAGGCATACCCTTGAAACTCCAGCTTGGAACGGTCACTTTCATCTATTTCTTCATAAACATCTTTCCATTTAGTAATGCTATTGAATTTACATTTTCTATGATATTCTTTATGAAAAATAAAATGACACATTTCATGTGCTAATGTGAAACGGTATCGATAAGGTCGTTTATTATAAATAAATTCATCAACGGATATTGATGAACAATCACTAAGACCGACAACTCCACATATATTATACAATTCGGGAATTGGAATAATATCAATATTATAATTTATATCAATGATGTCTTCGATGGGAACCGGTATTGATTTTACACTGTTCTTATTCAAAAATTCTTCGGCTATCTTAGCAATCTGCTCATAGCTAAGATATTCCACATCAAGTGTAATCACTTTTATGATTTCCTTATTAACTCAGCAAGCTCATCTAGTTTTTTAGAATCTAGTTTTTGTCCTCTGATTGTGCGAAAAAATAATGGTAATTTTTCAACTAATTGCGCATCACTCATTACATCCGGTGGTAGTTTTCCTGAACATGCTGCAGCAAGGTCAAAAAATTCATACCAGTCATCACTGTTTTCTTCTATGCCTAAAAAAGATGCATATTTTTCCAGTATCTTGCGTGAACTAGGTGGTGCTGCCCTTCCCCTTTCAATTTTACTAATATTACCTGGGTCAAGTTCATATTTAAGACAAAATTGGCGTAGAGTCATATCATTTTTGTGTCTTATTTTTTTAAAAAATTCCCCGAACTTCACATAAGAATTAGTCATTTTAACACCTCCTCCCAGAGTGTTATAAAACCCACAATTCTCCCTCAAAGTGTTGTAACAAAATAACAACAGCTATGGGGATATGTCAAGAAATATTTACCTATAGTAAAGAAATATTTTGAGTTAGCTGAACGGTGCAGGAGTTCTAATTGGTTATTTTTAAAGGCAATTATGGCTACAAATAGTTATTTTTCATTTGAAAAGAAGTTAGCTTACTGATTAGGATTAAAAGTGATCTTTATCAGTTATAATCACGAGTCTTTCCAAATTAAGTTGATATTGTAGACTACAGAAAGTAATTAATTATTTGTTTCAGGCCATTTATAGCTACCGAACGGCGATTTTATCGCCTTGTCGAATCATTCGGCCCTCGACAGTACTGAGGTTTGAATTGATTAAAACATTGAGTGGTGTTCCGGTCTTCTTCGATACTGTCCAGAGCGTATCGCCCTTTTGAACGGTGTAGTACTCTTTGGGATTGGTATCAACACTTCATTTAAGCTGATAACTTTTTTCCTGAAATAATCTCAGACAGGCATCCGCAACAATATCGTCGTAAAGGATTCCTTTATTCTTCTCGATCTCTTTAAGGGCTGCCTCAATGCCCAAGGCCGGACGATAGGGTCGGTGGGAGGCCATAGATTCCACCACATCAGCCACAGCCATAATCCGTGCCTCTAGGAGAATATCATCTCCCTTAAGACCACGAGGATAACCGGATCCATCCATCCGTTCATGATGTTGAAGGACAACATCCGCTACGGGCCAGGGAAATTCTATGTCTTTCAGGATATCGTAGCCTGACTGGGCGTGTGTTTTAATTAAATTGAATTCCAGATCAGTCAGTTTCGTCGGCTTGCTGAGTATTTCCGACGGAGCGGCTATCTTACCGATGTCATGAATAGAGGAGGCAGTACGGATGAAGTCCCGCCGGTCTGCCGATAGTCCCATTTCTGTGGCAATCGACCGGGCCAGATCGGATACCCGCCGTTGATGACCAGAAGTATAGGGATCTTTCATTTCTACGGTCATGGATATGGCTTGGACCGTGGCCCCCAAGGCTTTTCTTAGACGCACAAAGCTTTGCTTACGTTCTTCCTCCGCCTGCTTGCGCTCGGTGATGTTGCGGACGAAAGCGAGGACGATTCTTTGACCCATACGTTGAACAACATTGGTATTGATCTCAACGGGTATGAGGCGCCCCTCTTTGCTGATCAGATCAATCTCATCCGGGCCGGTGGACTTGCCCTCCATATTGGCCTGAAGCAACAAACCGGCTTTGTTCAGGCTATTTTCAGACAGAATGTTCAATTCCAAAAAGTTTTTACCGATTAGCTCTTCACGCCGGTAACCAATGATCTCTTCACACTTGTGGTTGCCGTAAAGGAAGTTGCCTTCCAGATCGTTCATGTAAATGCCATCCGGGGCATACTCCAAGTAGCTCCTGAATAATTCCTCGCTCTCCCGCAGCGCCTCCTCGGCCCGCCTGTGCTCGGTGATATCCCGAGAAATACCCCGAAATCCGATCGGTTTACCTTCTGCATCCCTGATAAGAGATACCGAAATTTCGTTAAAACTTTTCGCCCCGTTTCTTCTGGTAATTTCAATATCTGATGCCTTAACCGGTTCACCTGTTCTGTAGAGCTCCGTGAAGAGTTGATACGTTTTTTGAGCGGTTGTTTCATCCTGATACTGCCGGTTGTTCATTCCGATCAATTCCTCTCGGGGACATCCCATATTTCTACACTCGGCATCATTAACGAAGGTAAAATTGCCGGCAAGGTCAAGTTCAAAATAACCCTCCTGCATATTCTCAAGAATGTTTCGATATTTCTCCTCACTTTTACGCAGCGCCTCCTCCGCTCGCTTGCGCTCGGTGATGTCATGGAAAAAACCCATCAGATATTTCTTGCCAGCGAAGGTGATATATGCGGCACTAAGGTCAGCATAGAAAACCGTACCATCTTTTCTCTTTAAGGGCAGATCTTGAGATAATGAAAATTCTCCTTTGGCTAACTTTTCAAACTGATCAATAATATAAGGGAGATCTTTTTCGGGGTGAATATCCATGACCCCTAAATCTTTTATTTCTGCCGGGCTGTAGCCAAGCATCTGACAAATCGCCAAATTCCCCATATAGAATTTCTTGCTTTCCATATCGACTAACAATATCCCATCCCCCGCGTTATTAAAGACATCTCCGAAATTTTCTTCTTTGGTCCGCAATAATTCATACTCCAGCCGCTTGCGCTCGGTGATGTCCTCAATGGCCAGGAGGATTATCCGTTCCTTTCCCGACACTCTTTTAATTTGCCGGGCATTCAGAAGCATTATGCGCCTGCCAATGGTAGTAAAATCGTGTTCAACCTCATAGTTATCAAAGGTTGTTTTTTGGGGAAGGATGGTTTCCAGTAGTTCCCGCAGTTTGGGGATATCCCACTGTTTATTACCCAGGTCA
>MGQN01000024.1:0-500 GCA_001797845.1 Deltaproteobacteria bacterium RBG_16_44_11
GAATCACCCGGATTCACATGGAAGAAGACGCGGGAAAACTTCTGCATGACGAGCATAATCCCGTAAGTTACGTTGATTTGAACCGCACCGGCGTGCCCTTGATCGAAATTGTCAGCGAGCCGGATATGCGCTCGCCGGAGGAAGCGGCCGATTATCTCAAACGCCTGCATGAAATTCTTGTTTATCTGGAAATTTGCGACGGCAATATGGAAGAAGGTTCTTTCCGCTGTGATGCCAATGTTTCCATCCGCCCCAAAGGGCAGAAGGAATTCGGTACGAGGACGGAATTAAAGAATATGAATTCCTTCCGCAATGTCCAGCGGGCTTTGGAGTATGAAATAAAACGCCAGCAATATATCGTGGAAAACGGGGGAACTGTCGTTCAGGAAACGAGGCTGTGGGACGACGCGCAGGGCGCGACTAACTCCATGCGCAGTAAGGAAGAAGCTCATGATTATCGCTATTTTCCCGATCCCGATTTAGTGCCGATTATGGTCGAT
>MGQN01000024.1:607-5198 GCA_001797845.1 Deltaproteobacteria bacterium RBG_16_44_11
GATTATTATGAACAAGTGGTGGCCATTTGCGCCAAACCAAAAGCCGCCAGCAACTGGGTAATGGGCGATGTTTTAAGATTTTTAAATGAAGAAAAGCGAGATATCCGCTCCTGCCCGATAAGCCCGGTTTCTCTTGCCGAGATGATAAAATTGATTGAAGAAGGCATCATCAGCGGCAAAATGGCCAAGGACATAGTTGAAGAAATGTATAAGAGCGGCAAACCGCCAAAGGCGATTATCGAAGAAAAAGGCATGGTGCAGATTACGGATGAAGAAGCCCTGAGGAAGACCATCTCCGCTATTATCGAAGCAAATCCGCAGCAGCTCAAAGATTATCGTTCCGGTAAAGATAAACTCTTTGGTTTCTTTGTCGGTCAGGTGATGAAGGCGACGCAGGGGAAAGCCAATCCGCAGATAGTCAACGATTTACTCAAAAAAATGCTTGCCGGATAATGATTAAAACAATTAACTGGAAAAATAACACCGTAGTTTTAATCGATCAGAACGCCCTGCCTTCTGCCGAAAAATATATTACCTGCAAATTCTATAAAGAAGTAATTTCCGCCATCAAAGATTTGACTGTGCGCGGCGCTCCGGCAATCGGCGTGGCCGCCGCAATGGGCGCGGCCCTGGGAGCATTACAGCTTCCATCTTTGCCACCGGAACAATTCCGGCGAAAATTTATTACTATCTGCGATGAAATCGCGCAGTCGAGGCCAACCGCGCGGAATCTTTTCTGGGCGCTGGAGCAAATGAAAAAATGTCTGGATGGTGCGATCTGTTCCGGCAAACGTGATTTAGCCAAAGAACTTGTCAATGAAGCCAAGAGCATTTGTCTGGAGGATATAGAAATCAACCGTCAACTGGGCAAACATGGAAGTCCGCTTATCGCTGATGGCGATAATATTTTGACTCACTGTAATGCCGGCGCGCTGGCGACAGCCGGATACGGCACGGCGTTGGGAGTGATTCGCGCCGCTCACGAGCAGGGGAAAAAACTGCATGTTTATGTGGATGAAACCAGGCCAATCTTACAGGGAGCAAGGCTCACCGCCTGGGAATTGCAGAAAGAAAATATTCCCTTCACGTTGATTACGGATAATATGGCGGGATTTCTCATGCGGCAGGGAAAAATTGATAAGGTAATAGTAGGCGCCGATAGAATTGCCGCCAACGGAGATACGGCCAACAAAATCGGCACTTATTCTTTGGCCGTTTTGGCTCAGGCGCACCGCATTGCGTTTTACGTGGCCGCGCCGCTTTCCACAATTGATGTTTCTTTAAAAACAGGCGCCGCTATACCTATAGAAGAAAGAAAAGGCGAAGAAGTAACACACTTCCGCGGCGTACTGAGCGCGCCTAAGGGAACAAAAGTTTATAATCCGGCGTTTGATGTAACTGAGGCCAAATATATTGGGGCGATTATTACGGAAAAAGGAATCCTCAAAAAACCATATCACGTCACCATTGCCCGTATGTATAAAGGGGAAAAGTGTTCATGAAATTGTTTCTTTTTGATTTTGACGGCGTCCTTGTTGATTCATTGGATGTTTATGAAAAGACAGTGACCGATTGCCTTATAAAAATAAACCAGCCGTTAACGCGCGGCAGAGAAGAATTTTTGGAACTATTTGAAGGTAATTTTTATGAATCGCTGGTGAAAAAAGGCGTGGATTTAGACGCCTTTCTGAAAGCTTCCGTAGATATTCTCGCGCAGGTCAATTTTAAAGATATTAAACCGATGGACGCAGTGGTGCCGGTGGTAAGAGAATTGCAGAAAAACCATTGTCTCATTGTCGTTTCCTCCAATGATTCCGCTTCCATTAAAGAAGCCCTGGAATTGTTTCATTACGACGGCTATTTCCGGGAGATTCTTGGTTCCGATTTCATGTTTTCTAAAAAAGAAAAAATTATTTACGCCACAAAAAAATATCAGGTCAGGCCGCGGAATATTTATTACATCGGCGATACAACCGGCGACATCAAAGAAGGAAGGGAGGCCGGGGTAAAAACGGTCGGAATCACCTGGGGCTGGCATAGCAAAGAAAAAATGGCCGCGGCTAAACCGGATTATCTTTTTGATGCTCCTCAAGAATTATTGCAATTAAACTAGGATCATAAAACGCTTTAGCTTCTACCAAGCTTCCTGCGCAGAGTTTTATTTATATTGACAGGAATGAGCGCACTTTTTATACTCCTTAAGCCCAAGAGAAGGTGAAAACTAATTTCAAATTAATTATGTGAAAGGAGTCAATATGATATATTTAATTATTATCTTAGCCATCGTTATATTTTTTTTTGGTATCAGGATAGTCAGACCTACGCATCGCGGACTTATTGAAAGATTAGGTAAATATAATCGTTTTGCCACTCCAGGATTTAACTGGGTCATTCCGATAATTGAGCGTTTGTATCAAGTGAATATAACCGAGCAGTTGGTAGATGCTGCGCCACAAGAAATTATCACTAATGATAATTTAAATGCCCGGGTCGATGCACAAGTCTATTTTAAAGTAAAAAATGATGAAGAAAGCGTTAAAAGTTCTCAGTACAATGTAAATGACTTTGAACTGCAAATTGTAAATTTGGCCAGAACAACGCTGAGGAATATAATAGGCACCTTGACTTTGAAATCTGCTAATAGCGAGCGAGACAAGATCAATGAAGAGTTGCATAAAACTTTGATGTCAGAAACAAAAAGTTGGGGGATAGATATAGTTAGAACCGAATTGAAAGAAATTGATCCGCCCAAAGATGTGCAAGAAACCATGAATAAAGTTGTTAAAGCGGAAAATGAAAAAATAGCGGCAATTGATTTTGCTACTGCTACTGAAACTGGTGCGGATGGTTTAAAGAGAGCAGAAATAAAGAAAGCTGAAGGCATAAAGCAGGCAAGAATACTGCAGGCAGAAGGTGAAGCCGAGGCAATCAAATTGGTAAATGAGGCAGCGAATAAATATTTTGTAGGCAATGCGCAAATATTACGAAAACTTGAAGCGGTAGAACATTCCCTTAAAAATAACGCCAAAATAGTGGTTCCTTCAAATACGCAATTGGTCAACGTAATTGGTGAAATGGCGGGAGTCTTGCCGTTGAAAAACGAACAATAAGATAAATAGGATTAACAAGAACCAACCAAATAAATTTGTTATAGATTGGGTGAAACGTAACGCTAGTTGGGAACATCAATATTTATCAATATATATCTTTTGTTGCGGGAAGATTTTAATCGGATTAACCGCTAAAGGCTTTTAAGTGTGTTTCCAGCAGGCGCTGTTTATCAAAATCTTTGAGCTTGAGGTATTTAGGAGTGGTACCGGCAAAAGCGCATTTCGGTATCAGGCCGATTAATTCGGACTCCAATATTTTGATATCACGCTCGGCCGCCAGCGCTTTTACTTCATCATAAATAGTTTTCAGCGGCATTTCTTTACAATTGGTCAGGTTTATCGATACCTGCGCGATGTCTCGGCTTTTCAAGATTACACCGATTGCCCGCACATGCTTTAAACCGCCGCCTTTTTCGCGAATTTGAGAGGCTATTTTTTGCGCCAGCCGCAAATCAGCACAGTCAAGATTGATGTTATAAGCAACCAAAAGTTCCCGCGCCCCCACGGCAGTTGCACCCGCCCGCGCGTTAAATACGGGCTTACCTACATCGGGGGCGTCAGCAGGATTAATCATTTTACTTTTCAGCGCTTCATACCCGCCGCGGCGGACATTGGCCAGTTCGTCCCGCCCAGGCACCAGTGCCGCCTGCCCGTAAAAATATACCGGGACACCGAAGCGCTCGTATAATTGCTGTCCAAAAACATGCGCTAAATCAACCGCATCTTTCATTTTTGTTTTGCCCAACGGGATAAAGGGCACGACATCAACCGCCCCCAAGCGCGGATGCACTCCGGCTTGTTTGCGCATATCAATCAACTCCAGAGCCTTGCCGCAGGCGGCGAGTGCGGCTTCCAGAATATCCTCCGGTTCTCCCAAAAACGTGAAGACGCTCCGGTTATGGTCGGCATCGCCGCTGAAATCAATTAGCCGCACGCGGGGGTGAGATTTAAATACTTTTGCTATTGCCGCGATCTTTTTTTGATTGCATCCTTCGCTGAAGTTGGGCACGCATTCAATAATTTTCATGTTTACACCTGATAAATTTTCGCTTCCGGTAGTTCCACGCAAGTAAGTTTTCCGTCATAAACAGCGCCCGTATCTATACCTATCTTGTTCTCCATAATTAACGGGTTGCCCAAAGGAGTGTGGCCGAAAATAACCCTTCTGCCGAAATCATAATCCGAATCAATGAACTGGTTCCTCACCCATAAGAGATCTTGCGTGGCCTGTTTTTTAAGCGGCACTCCGGGCATTAACCCGGCATGAACAAATATATAATCCTTTGTCTGATGATAGGGTAAGAGCGACTGGAAAAATAGCAGGTGATCTTCGGGTATTTTCTTTTTTCTTTCATCCGGGCAGTCCGCGCTTTTGATGCCGTAAGCTGATAATGTGGATTTACCGCCATTATATAAATACATTTCTTCGTCCACGCCTTCCAGATAATTCAAAAACATCTGTTCGTGGTTGCCTAAAAGAC
>MGQN01000024.1:5220-12892 GCA_001797845.1 Deltaproteobacteria bacterium RBG_16_44_11
TTTTCAAGCCGATGACATACTCAACCACTTCCCTGCTGAAACTTCCCCTGTCAATATAGTCCCCGATGAAGATGAGCTTGTCTTTTTTAGGATTTGCCGCGATAACCTCTATTAAATCCTGAAGCTTTTCCAGACAACCGTGAATATCACCTATAACAAAGATTCTATTCATGATACCTCGTTGAGATATTGTACAAGTTAATCGAGAAGCGCCGCGACAAAATCGTTACTTTCAAAAACACGCAAATCACCCAAGCCCTCGCCCATGCCGATAAACCGGACAGGCAGAGCAAGCTCATGGGCGATACGTACCACTACACCACCTTTAGCCGTTCCATCTAGTTTAGTCAACACAATACCGGTAGCGCCGATTTCTTCTTTAAAAATCCTGGCTTGATTTACTGCGTTTTGACCAGTTGTTGCATCTAAAACCAACAATATCTCCTGAGGCGCGCCCTTCAATTGGCTTCCGATGACTCTTTTTACCTTTTTTAACTCTTCCATTAAATTCACTTTAGTGTGCAGACGTCCGGCCGTATCCACGATGATAACTCCGGAATAACCGCCCTTTACTTTGCCTAAAGCGTCAAAAACGACAGCCGCCGGATCGGCATTCATTTTCTGCCTGATAACCGGCGCGCCCACGCGTTTGCCCCAAATTTCCAGCTGTTCAATTGCTGCCGCCCGGAAAGTATCAGCCGCAACAAACATGATTTCGTGGCCATCATTTTTCAGCAAATTGGCCAATTTCCCGATAGTGGTGGTCTTCCCGCTGCCATTTACCCCCACAACCATGATAACGTACGGCTCACCATTTGGGATAGTCATGCTTTTCTCTACCGGCCGCAAAATTGCGGCCAATCTCTCGCGCAAAATATTTTTTATTTGAAGAGCATTGCCCAGTTCATGACGTTTAATTTTTTCTTTCACATCATCTATTAAATCGTGCGTGAATTGTGGCCCCAGATCCGCGGCAATCAACAATTCCTCCAACTCTTCAAAAAGCTCCCTATCCAGCGCCTTTTCGCCAAAAAGAAGAGTGTCCAGATTTCTGGACAAAGTGTCGCGCGTTTTTGCCAGCCCTGTCATTAATTTTTCCAAAAAGATGTTTTTTTCCATAGATATAACTTTCTTAATCTTGCTAATTAATAACGGTTTTTTGTTCGGAAGTAAAGGAGTGATGCAGCAGAAAAATTCACCAGGTAATTTTTTTGATGATTCCGTAAAAGCTCCAGAGGCCAGGCGCGCGAAGCTTGAGGAATGATGTCCATCGCGGCGGATCGCAGTTAGCCTGCCCCGGCGAAAGCCGGAGAAAAATGAAGCGCAACGCCGCATATGGGGTTTTTACGGAATCATCAAGGATTAGTTCAGATTTACCGAAACTAAAGAAGAAATGCCTTTTTTCTGCATGGTTACACCGAAAAGCGTATCGGCAACTTCCATGGTGGTTTTGTTGTGCGTAATCATGACAACCTGGGATTTCTGGGAAACGTCTTTAATTAAATTATTAAAGAGATTGGTATTGGCGTCATCCAGGGCGGCATCCACTTCATCCAGAATCAGGAAAGGAGAGGGGCGATATGTCAAAATTGCAAAAATCAAGGCAACAGCGGCCAGTGATTTTTCACCGCCGGAAAGCAAACTGACGCTTTGCGCTTTTTTGCCGGGTATTTGAATATCAATATCCACGCCCGTTTCCAGCAAATCATTTTCGTCGGTCAAGAGCAATTGCCCGCGGCCTCCCGGGAATATATGCGCGAACACTTCTTTAAAGCAGGCGTTTATAGCGGCAAACGTATCGGCAAATCTTGTGCGGGAAATTCTGTTAATGCGTGTAATCGTTCTTTGCAAAGTATTTAATGAAGAATTCAAATCCGAAATTTGTGTTGATAAAAATTGATAACGCTTATCGAGCTCTTCATATTCATTGATGGCCAGCAAATTCACTTCACCGAAGTTATTTACGATTTGTCTGTCTTTTTCCAATAACTCGCTAAGTTCGGCCACTTTTTCTTCTTCAACTTTTGTAAAGCCGGAAAACATGCTTTCCCAATCGACATCATATTTTTCCCGAATCGCTCTGGTCAGATTCTCGGCATTTAGCGCCGCTTCGCGGCACTGAATTTCCATATTGTTTATTTTCTGGCGCAAATCATCAAGCTTTTTTTTGGTTTCTCTTATTTCGTTTTCCTTCGTTTTGAGTTGCCCATCTTCGCTATTTTGTCCTGTTTTCTTTTCGTTTAAAGCGGCTTCCTGCGCCTCAAGATTACCGTAAAGTTCCTTAAGATTGGTTTGTTCCGCTTCAATGCTTGCGGTCAATTCGGCCAGTTGCCTGTCGCAGGAAACAAATTCTTCCTCTTTTGTTTTGATTTCATTTTCTATGGAGCCGATATCATTTTGTAGTCTGGATATCGTCCGCACATCGGCTTCCTTTTTTTCTTCCAGGGAAGCCAATTCGATCTTTTTGCCGGTTAAGTAGCGTTCTTGTTCATCGATTGCGGTATGGGATTGTTCACGCTTTACGTTAAAATTAGAGATAATTGCGTTTATCTGAATTTCTTCTTCATCCTTTTTCAAAATATCGGCGTTGATTTGCTGCGTTTTTTCTACTGCTTCGGCTTCTTCCGCCTTAATATTTTGGCGATTAAATTCCAAAGCGGCCAATCTTTGCTTTGTGCCGTTTACTTCATCTTCAAAACGTTCATTATCTTTCTTTTTGCTGTTTATATCGATTTCCAGCGAATGAATGCCGGTCTTGATTTGGCCGGTTTCTTCTTCCCATTGGGTAAGCGTTGCCGCAAGCTTGCTTTTTCGATTCGTTTGCTCATCCAAATTTAAGGCGAACGCCGCCACTTCGGTTTCCAGTTCCGCAATTTCTCTTTTTGTGGAGAGAAGGCTTTTTTCCACCGCCGCGCCGCTACCGCCGCTCAATACTCCATGTGGGCTGATGAGGTCTCCTTCCCGCGTGACAAAAGTTCCTCTGAAGCCGTTTCGCTTCCATAAAGATATGCCCGTTTCAATTGACGGGATCAGCAAGACGTCACCTAACAGGCAATCGGCAATTTGTTTGAAATCTTCCTTAACTTTAATTTTTTGCAACAGTGGTTGGGCTTCTTTGGGATATGAAGCTTCGGTATATTCCCCGTTAAGGTTTCTTATTTCTTGCGGCACAAAACTGCCCCTGCCCAGCTGGTAGTTTTTCAAATAATCAATGGCCCATGCGCCGTCTTCCTGGTTTTTAACGACGACATAGTGAAGCTTTTCTCCTAATACCGCTTCCACGGCTGTTTCATATTCGTGGGCAACGCTGATGTGATCGGCCACAACGCCGAAAAACTTATCGCGGCTTTCCTGTTTTTCCGTGATCGCCTTGATCCCTTCATTGCCCCATTTGTAGGATTCCTGAAATTCTTTCAGAGAATTCAGTCTTGATGACTTGGCGCCGATTTCCTCCTTGATTTGGAGGATTTTTTCCTCGCATAATTGCAAATCTGATTTAGAGAGCTCAAGCTGGTCTGATGCCGCCTTGCTTTTTTCTTCCAAGCGGTTGAGCTCTTCCGAGCCTTTGGCAAAAGCTTCAGTTACCAATTTCAACCTGTCGGTCAGATCCGCCAGCTTCTTTTTATCCTCATCAATTTCGCGGTTTTCTCTTTCCTCGCGCTTTTTCAAATCCTCGATATTTTTAGCGAGGCTGGAAATCATGTTTTTTAGTTTGGCCTTTTCCGTAACGACATCAATGTATAAAATTTTCTTTTCTTCCAGCCGGCTGTTGATTTCTTTATCCGCTTCAATCAATTCCTGAACTTTTTGTAGGCCTTCGTCGTGCTCTTTTTTAAGGGCGGCAATTCTGCCTTCCGCTTCGGATACTCTTTCCTGCGTATTTTTGATTTCGGCGGCCAAATCTGCTTTTTTGGTGTTTAATCCCTGAATTTCCGTCAGGTCTTTTTTCTTGCGCTCGGAACAGTCGCCTATTTGATGACGGGCAAATTCGATATTTTTTTCTTTAATGCTGATTGTGTTTTTAGCTTCATAGAGGGCTTGCTGTTGTTTGGCGATGGCTTCTTCACTTTCCAGTATTTTTGTTTTGAGTTCATCCAGCGCCGATTCCTTAGCTTCGATATTCGCACGCATAGAAGCTTCCTGAGCTTGCAGATCATTGCGCCCGGCCTGTAAGGTAGAGCCTTTTTCAAAAAGCTCGCTGTAATTTTGCAGGGCCAGCGTCAATTCCGTTTCCTTAAGGCGTGTTTTTATTTCTTTGTACTGTTCCGCTCTTTTAGCCTGCCGGGTGATGGCGTTGAGCTGTGATTTTACTTCTTTGTTGATATCGTTGAGACGCAGGAGGTTTTGCTTGGTTGCTTCCATTTTACGGACAGCAGCGTCCTTGCGGCTTTTGTATTTGGATACACCCGCGGCATCTTCGATGAATAATCTTCTATCCTCGGGCTTGGCTTCGACAAGACTTGCCACATTCCCCTGTTCAACCAGAGAATATGTTCGGGCGCCGACGCCGGTACCCATGAAAAATTCTTTGACATCCAGAAGCCGGCAGGGTGCCTGATTAATATAATATTCGCTTTCCCCGTCGCGAATGACTTTGCGGGAAATTGATATTTCACTCATCTCGGAATAGGCGCCCGGGAAACTATTGCCGTTGGCGATAAGTGTCATGATTACTTCCGCCACGCCGACACCTTCCGCATCCTGACTGCCGTTAAAAATGACATCGTCCATTTTTTTCCCGCGCAGGATTTTAACGCGCTGTTCACCCATGACCCAGCGGATAGCGTCAACAACATTGGATTTTCCGCAGCCGTTTGGCCCGACGATTGCCGTGATACCTTCGGAAAAATCCAAGACGGCCTTGTCGCGAAACGATTTAAACCCGAGTATTTCCAGTCTTTTTAAATTCATAATGCTTATCAAACAGCCTGTACAAAAGTTTATAAAATCCTAACAAAAGAATAATCCTTTGTAAAGCGAAAATACAACAAAATGTGGTATTGATACAATTATACCACAATATGTAGTGCTTTGATCTTTTTTGGCTTTTTCCTCAGCTCTCTTCATTACCGGGCAATTTATAGACAGCAATAGACCTAAAATATCAATTTTGGAATAAAAAAGCAGAAAATAAACATTGACGGCTTAAGCAATATTTTATTTTCGGTAGTCCATTGCATAAAGAATTGCGCAATGCAAATAAAATATTTCTTTAAGAAGAGTCAGCCCAATTCTATGGCACCTGAAAACCAGGAATAATGGGTGGCTACTGGAGGTAGCTGTGCAAACCGGGAAGATAATTCACGCCCAGATAGGTAAATAAAACAGAGGCGAAGCCGATGATGGCCAGAACGGCCAGACGTTTTCCACGCCAGCCGCGGACATACCGGGCATGCAATAAGATGGCGTAAATGAACCAGGTGATAAGCGACCATGTTTCTTTGGGATCCCAGCTCCAATAAGAGCCCCAGGCGTAATGCGCCCAGATGGAACCCGTCATAATACCGATGGCCAGAAAGACAAAACCAAGAGCGGCGCTCTGATAAATAAGAGTCTCCAGCATGACCAGAGATGGAAGCTTTCCTGTAAAGCCGGATGCTTTTTGCGCGTTATCCCTGCTCATATTTTTCAACAGATAAAGCAGGCCGCAGCCGAAGGCAACAGTGAAGGCGGCGTAACCCATAAAGCAGGTCACAACATGTGTTGTCAGCCAGTTGCTTTGCAGGGCGGGGATAAGCGGCTCGATGCTATTGCTTATGCCGGGTGCGATGGACGCGTAAGCCATGGTCAGAAAAGCTACGGGTACGACAAAAACACCCAGGCTTTTATTTTTTGTGCGCCCTTCGATTATCAGATAAATCAGGATAATTGACCAGGCGAAGAAAATCAGCGATTCGAAAAGATTGGTAAGAGGCACGTGCCCGATTTCCAGATCGTAGGATTCCTTCCATCTTAAAAGCAGGGCAATAGTGTGCGCGGCAAGTCCCAGCCATGATAAAATTGAGGCGGCACGTCCCCAAAATTCCTTTCCCAGAACCATCTTGAACAAATATAAGACAAAAGAAGCAAAATAGGCAAAAGTCACCCAGCTTAAAATCATCAAATGGCTCATGCTTTCAACTCCTGACTGATCCGCACGCACAAATTATCGATTTGGCGCTTAAGTCCGGCGCTATTGCGGTTGCTTCGCCCGGAAACACTTATTTTAACTCCTTCAGGTTTCCGTTCTACCCGTACCCAAACGCGTTGATGCGACATAAGAAAGATGAGGATCATGCCGGCAAGTAAAAGCATACCGCCTATCAAAACAAAGGAAATTCCCGGATCACGGACAACGTGCAAACCGGTGTAGTATTGCTGTTCAATCCGGTTAAGAGAAAACACATAAGGTTTAAAAAGACCGGGATTAAAAAGGGGGACTTCAGACAACAAGCCGGGGTTGGCGGCCGCAATCTCAGCAATGTGCTTAAAACCCCATAATTGGATATCTTTTTTCGGCGATGTAATTTTCAGTTTTACAGCCGGTCCCAGCCCCATAATATTTTCTTCAACACGCAATACAGTGGCCCTGGCGTTTTGTTCCGGCAAGTCAAACGTGTCTCCCGTTGTAAGAACTATTTCCCTGCTTTTTTTGCCGCTCCATGTGTATGTTATTATAGCCCTGATTTCCTGCGCTGTGCCGTAGCTGGATTGATAGAAACGCAGTCCCTCGAAGGTGATGGGATGGTTCACCAGCACAGAGCCTCGGCGCGTCACTTGTCCATTTTTGATAAAACTCAAATCGGAGCGATAAGTCTTTGGGGCGCCATTTTCGTAAAATTCGACAATAAATTTATCGCAGCGTACAGAAAAATCAAGTTGACGCGTTACTTTCCCTCCCGCAAGATTAATAATGTTGACGGTCTCTCCTTCTTTGATGTTGACATCGGCCTCCAAACCGAAGATTGAACCGATGACGGCTCCCGCAATCATCATCAAAATGCTCAAGTGCACAATATAGACGCCGAAAAGAGAGAAGCGTCCCCGTTCGCGATAAAAAAGATATCCTTTTTCCGTATCTGTTTTTTTAACTCTTCCGAATTTTGCCGCAAGAGATAATTCGACGACTCGACCTGCTGTATTAATTTCTTTATCCGTGATGATTATTTGATTTTGAGGAAGATTATCGAAGATGCCCGGCGGCTCCGGGAAATATGGAGGTTGATATTGTTTCATTGATACGGGGAAACGATTTATGGAGCAGATGATGAGATTTAGTGACAAAAGCCCCATGAGGACATAAAAAAGCGGCGAATGATAGAGGTCGGTCAACCAAGCAAATTTCTGCGCTGTGTCCGGCTGGGGGATGAAAGTAGCTGTAATGAAGACAAGGACAATCAGAACCAGAAGGGTAATGGTCAGTTTTACGGAAGAGAAAAAAGACCACAAAACGTTTTTATTTTTCGACAAGCAAAATTCTCCTTACTTACTGCCGGATTTATTAAAAACTTATCATCTAAAATTTTTTCTGTCAAAGAGTTCATCGTATTGCCTTTTTACCTGCATTGCTGAGCTTATTTATCCAGCCGTAATAACTTCCCGATAAGTAAATAGCGGCAAGGGGATTATGCCCTGTTACCCTGTCTTTTACCGCCAGAACTGTTGTCGGTGCTTTTGCATATTTGAAAAACAA
>MGQN01000024.1:12936-16062 GCA_001797845.1 Deltaproteobacteria bacterium RBG_16_44_11
CCTTTGCGTCATTGACAATCATAGCCTGGGCAATGGGGTTACACATGGATTCATGCTCACCGATAAAAATCTTTTCATTTTCCTCCACCCCGATTTCTTCTTTGGGCACAGCGCCGACTTTGCAGACGATAGACACGACTTCAAAACCATTATTTTTGAATATATCAGCGACAATGGCCGCTTCTTTGGCCAGACCGACACAAAAAACAAGACCGAGCCGGGCATATCCCATCTTTCGGGCGAATTCGCATATCTCCTGAATTCTTGGTTTTGTCGGGTGCATGATATAGGGCTTTTTCCCGCGGCCCGCGTAGCATTCTCCTTCCTGAATGGATGCCTGACGGGCAAATTCTCCGATTTCCCGATTTTTATAATATTTTCTGGCCTGGTGAACAAGTTTCTTTTTGCCGACCGTGGGGCATCCTTTTGCTGCCTTGCCTTTGGGATTCATGCAAATGCGCTCTTTCCTGGGCAATTCGCATTTCGCGCAATCAGATTGATTTTCTTTTTTCATGGATGCCCCCTTCTAACTTTTCTTTACCCGTTTGCCTACCATATATAATTCTATGATTAATATAGCCAATTTTATTTATTCTATTAAGGCAGCTAATAGCCTGATTAGTCTCTTGACATATTATGGGCATATGCTTATAATGGTCTAAAAGGAGTAATAAAGACAAATGCCCCGACCTAAGTGTTGCCGTCATATTTGCGGCGTTCCTGATAAAAATTATTTTAAGCCACGGGGGATACCCGCCTCTCTTCTGGAGGAAATAGTGCTGAGCCTGGATGAATTTGAAGCGATTCGCCTGGCAGATTACGAGCAACTTTATCAGGAAGAGGCAGCGTCCAGGATGAATATTTCCCGCCAAACGTTCGGTAGGATCATCGAAGCGGCACACAAAAAGATTGCCGACGTTCTGATGAATGGAAAAGCGCTGAAAATTGAAGGCGGGGAAGTTGCTTTTGACGAAGCAAAGCTCTGCGGCCATGGAAAAGGACGCAGGATAAAAATAAATACTCAATAATATTTTTAAAGGAGAAATTTATGAAAATCGCATTACCATCTAGCCAGAACCAGATTGACGAACACTTCGGCCATTGTGAACATTTCACAGTATTCACCATTGACGATCAGAAAAAAATCCTCTCCGAGGAAAAGGTTGCCTCACCCGCCGGATGCGGCTGTAAATCCAATATTGCTCAGATACTGGCTGAAAAGGGCGTCAAACTCATGTTGGCCGGCAATATGGGAGAGGGCGCAGTTAACGTATTAAATAACCACGGTATTGATGTTTTGCGGGGTTGTTCAGGAAACGTAAAAACCGTTGCAGAAAATTGGCTTACAGGCAAGCTAAGAGATTCCGGTATCGCCTGCAGTCAGCATGAACACGGATGCCATAACGACTAAAATGCCGTATTAATACGACGATTTGGTCAATGCATCATTCGCTGCAGGGAAAAACATTGTTTATGAATCGATCTGCAATTATCTACAAACCGATCGGGATCATTCACAGCGAACATACTATTGCTGGGAAGACGCCCATACAGCCGGTATATGCTAAAGGTTGTACGGGGCAGGTTGAAGTATTCGAGGAATATGCCGATGGTTTAAAGGACGTGGAAGATTTTTCTCATATCTATTTACTTTATCATTTTCATCAATCGTCTCAGGCTAAGCTGATAGTTAAACCCTTTTTGCAGGATGTAGAACATGGTTTGTTTGCGACGCGCGCACCATGCCGCCCCAATGCTATTGGCTTAAGTGTTGTTGAATTATTGAGGATTGAAGGGTGTATTCTCCACGTCGGTAATGTAGATATTCTCGATGGAACGCCACTACTGGATATCAAGCCATACACCGCAAAATTTGATATTCACAATGTAAATAAAAACGGCTGGCAGGATGAGGTAGACAATCAAATCGCGAAACGGAAAGGAAAGCGTGGTTATAAAGGATAAGGCATTTAGTTATTATATTGTACACATCGGCATTGCACGCATGAATAACCTGTTAAAGGTAATCAAAGGAGAATAGACACTTTGACAAAAGCGAAATTAATGCTGTGGACAAAGTTGAAATTCTGACTTTACAGGATAATTATATTGAAATGACGGCGATGGACAACAGCGCTCTCATTTCGCGCACCGCGCGAAAGTTTATTGCCTTGACTCGCGTTGGCCGTTTTCTTATAAATAGATTGCGTCGATCGCTACACTCCCTCGCAATGACAAATTAAGGAGGTAAATGCTATGAGTGACCCTACCGTATTGGATAAAACTTTTCATTTTATCATGAAGCAAATGGTTGCCACGGGTCAGGCCCCCCATTATACGGAAATAGCCAAAGAACTTGGTGTTTCCATGGAAGAGGGCCGCCAGACCCTGCGCGAGCTTTATTCCAAAAGAGTTGCCGGCTGGCTTGCGCCCGGCACGGATTTTATCGCTTCTTTTGCTCCTTTCAATAATCAGCCCACCCAGTTTAGAATCACCATTGATGGCCGGCAAAAATGGTTCGGCCAGTGAGCTTTTGAATCGCTGGCGGTCTGCTGGCTTTTCCCGGGCAAAACGGTGCAAATCGACACTCCGTGTCTGGATTGCGGTGAGCCGATTCACTTGGAGGTTCGAGACGGAGTGATTTTAAAGGCTAAGCCGAAGGGATTAATAGGCTACGTGGCCGTTCCGTTTTCGCGGTGGATGGAAAATATAAGTTACGCCTGATCGACGATGACATTCTTCCGGTCGGAAGAACATCTTCGCAGCTGGGCGCAGTTCAAACCAGATACACAGGAGGGGATATTTCCCCTGCCTGATCTGCTTAAGCTATTTTCGGGGCAGATGTTCCGGCGGCGGCTGGGTCCCGATTATTTTTCCCACATGCGCGAATACGGTATGGAGTGGATAACCACGATGCAGGAAATCGGTAAGACCGGCCCCTTCTGGTCGCTGAAAAAAGCATAATCTCCGGATAAATGTCCTAAAGGCGATCAAAGCCGGTGATACGGAGATTTTATGATTTATAAATATCAGGAGGCACATAATGTATAAATTGAAATTTAACGAAAAGGTCTGCGCGACATGTCCTTCGAGCGATTGTCTTTTAAAGTGCCAGTATATGTCCTT
>MGQN01000024.1:16070-23907 GCA_001797845.1 Deltaproteobacteria bacterium RBG_16_44_11
GCGCACGCGGAGATGATGAAGGTTGTCCAAGGCAAGGATTCCCGCGTTCTTCACGAATGCACAACGTGTTACGCCTGTGAGGAATATTGCAAAAGAGGCAATCACCCGTTTTATCTTATAAGCGAGCGCCGCGAGGAAAAAGGCATGTTCACCGCGCCGCGCCCCATCACTAATCAGTGGATTAACATGACGCAGATGCAGGACAAATACATGGTTGGAGAAGTAAAGGACAAGGCGCTCTCCTGCTGTTATATTCCTGCTCTGGGTGCTTTAGGAACCGGAGAAATTTTCAAGGATGTCGCCTCGGCGGGCGTGTTTGGCGCGGAATTCATGTGCCCGGCCGTCCACACGCACTTTGCCCGTATGTCGGTAATCAAAGACCGGCTTCCTGTGGTTATCGAAAATTTCCAGCGATTGGGCGTCAAAGAAGTTATCTGCATGCATGATGAATGCTACGGCACTTTTACTTCCATCGCTTCCGCCTACGGCATGGAGGTGCCGTTTAAGCCGGTTTATTATATGGATTTTCTGCTGGAGAGGATGAAGGAACTCAAAGGCAAAATCAAACCGCTCAATATTAAAGCCGCGTATCAGCGCCCCTGTTCCAACCGGCTCATCCCCGACAAACTGCCGCTGGTCAAAAAAATACTGAATTTAATCGGCGTGAAACTTCCCAAAAGAGTTTATCAGGATGAGAATTGCCTTTGCTGTGGAGAAATTATCCGTTCGGTTTCCGGTTATAAACTGGCGGACGATGTACAAAAGAGAAATATAGACGACATGCTTGAAGCCGGTGCTGAATATTGTGTCTTTAACTGTCCGGCCTGCCAATCGTCTCTTTCGGAAAAAGTTTCCAAAAGAGGCTTGAAGCCTGTTCATATAATCGACCTGTGTAAAATGGCGATAGGTGAAAAAGAAAGGGAGGTGGCCTGATGAGCGATATTCTGAAATCCCTTATTGATATTGTAGGAGAAAGGGGCGTTTCCAATGCGCCTGAAGAACTGTGGTTTTACGCGCGCGATCCCGGCGTGCTGGCGCCGCATAAACCCGATTATGTGGTGGCGCCGAAAACAACCGAAGAAGTCCAAAAGATTGTGCAACTGGCTAACCGCGAAAAAATCCCCGTTGTGCCCATGGGCAACGGCATGTCTCTTACCGGATTGGTGATTCCATTGAAGGGCGGCATTGTTCTGGATATGAAACGGATGAACAAAATTCTGGAAGTAAACGCCATGGCCCGCTACGTTGTGATGGAGGGGGGAACTTCTCAGGGCGTGCTCAAAGCTTATTTACAGGAAAATTATCCTCATTTGCGGCACAGTCTTCCCGACGCGCCGCCCGCAACAACCATCGCTGCCAACGTTGCCCTGCACGGTCAGGGCCGACTCACCAATCAATACGGTTTCAATTCCGATATGGTCACGGGGATGGAAGTTGTTTTGCCGACGGGCGAGATTTGTCTAATCGGGTCTCCTTCTATGGGGCCTTACTGGTTTTCCAAGGGGCCGACGCTTCCCGATCTTTCGGGATTGTTTCTGGGCTGGTTAGGGGCCACAGGTGTTATTACCAAGGTCGGCTTGAGACTCTACCCCAACAAGAAGATAAGGGATGTCGAATTATTTGTTACCGATAGAGTAGAGCTTATACCGAAAATTCTCTACAAGCTCACCCATCTGGAGATGATCGAAGATGTAAATGTATGGTTTCAGCCCAAGCCTCTAATGTTTTCAGGCAACTTCCATATTACCATTTATTTTACCGGCGACACGGAAGAAGAGATTGAATTCAAAAGAAAAATGATTTGGGATTCCCTGCAGGAATTCATTGATGCGAAAGATGGTGGATTCATGGGCGTTCAGTATATGAAGCACATGCTCTTGGAGATGCCTAATCGCGGTGTCGCCGATTTTGCCGATGTTCCCAAGGGCGGCGGTTTCGAATATTCAGGGCCGATAACGATTATCGAGCATTATCCGCAATACGCTGCTAAGGTTGTCGAACTGGCCAAAAAATATAATATCCTATACGCCAGCGCGGCTCGTCTTATTCACGGTGGGCATTGCATGATGTTCAGCATCTCTTTTGCTTTTAACCGCAATAATCCGGAGATGATGGAACGAGTAAAGCATGCTCTTGACGAGGCTATGGCCTTTGCCCTGGAAATGGGAGGCCTTCCATGGAAACCAAATTTTGGGGAGCAAAAAATGGCGCTGGAAAAAATGGAACCCAACGCCCGAAAGCTCCTCCAAATGATAAAAAATAATCTCGACCCGCAGGGAATCATGAATCCCGGTAATTGGGAGGTGAACTAATGGCCTACATACGCAATATAGAACATGCAGATATTGTCCATAGATGTTTCCGGTGCGGATATTGTAAATTCCCGGAAGATTATAGCGATTTCAACTGTCCCTCCTACAAGGCTTTTGGTTGGGATACTTATGCGCCGGGCGGCAGAATGTGGCTGATACGTGCCTGGCTTAGCGGTGAAATTGAAACAAGCCCGCGCTTTGCCGAGATCATGTACTCCTGCGTGGCCTGCGATAACTGCAAGAATCAGTGCGTCTTTCCGAAATTCAAAGATGTTTTACCGGATATTTTTCAGGAAACAAAAGCCGAACTGGTCAGCGAAGGCAGAATTCCCCCCGGCGTGCGGGATTATTTTAAGGCGATTGCCATCAGCGGCAATCCTTATAAACTGCCGCAAGAGGAAAGAAGTAAATGGGCCGCGGGAACGGGATTGCAAAAATATTCCGGCCAGGAGTATCTCTTTTACGCGGGCTGTGTCGGTTCCTACGACGAGGTTGGACAAAAAATGGCTAAAAGCGTAGGAAGCTTGCTGGTTGGTGCCGGCGTATCTCTCGGCATTTTAGGAACCGAAGAAACCTGCGACGGCAACGAAGTCAGAATTCTGGGAGAAATGGGTTTATTCACGCAACTGGCCCAGGACAACATTGAAAAGTTCAAGGCAAAAGGCGTTAAAAAAATCATCACGCTTGATCCGCACGCGCTTAATGTCTTTAAAAAAGATTATCCCCAGTTGGGAGGAAACTTTCAGGTGTTCCATTACACCGAGATATTGGCCGGGTTGATTAAAAAGAAAAGAATAAAATTTAATAAGTATCCGGCAAAAATAACCTACCACGATCCCTGTTATCTGGGGCGGCATAATCAGATATACGGACCTCCGCGCGAAATTCTTAAAGCGATCCCCGGTGCCGAACTTATCGAGATGCGCCGTAATAGCCTGAATGCCTTTTGCTGCGGTGGGGGAGGCGGAAACTTTTTTACGGATATTCTGGGCACCGGTGAAGACAGCGCCGGACGTGTACGTGTGCGGGAAGCCATGGAAACCGGCGCCCAAATTATCGCGGTGGCTTGCCCCAGCTGCGCCAAGATGCTGACCGATGCGGTGAAAATGGAAAATCTGGAAGATAAACTGGAAGTGCTGGGTATCGCCGAAATTCTTGCGAAGGCCCGGAAATGATGAGGTCGTAAAAAGTAACACAGTCTGTCGTTTCCACGGACAGTCTGTGTCACCCAACATAAAAGTCGTCATGCCGGCGCAGGCCGGTATCCAGAGATAACTGATTATACTGGATTTCCGCCTTCGTACCCTGTAGGGCACAAGCGGGAATGACAAAACGGAAGGAACACAAATGAACAAAGAAGAAATGCTGGAAGCGGTTTATCAGAAGGCGAAAGCCTGTGAACTCAAAGGCGGCAACTGCGCGCAATGCTCTATTGCCGCTATTTTCGAAGTACTCGGTGTGGAGGATGAAAGTGTAATCAGGGCTGCCACCGGTTTAGCTGATGGCGTGGGGCTTTCCGGTGACGGCCATTGCGGCGCTCTTTCCGGCGGGACAATAGCGATCAGCTATTTTTTCGGCAGAAAAAAAGAAGATATCAGCAGAATGGGCAAGCAGATCAAGGCGCTTCTTTTGGCGAAAAAATTTCACGCCGAATTTGTGGAGGAATTTTCCACCTGCCGTTGTGCCGATATTCAGAAAAAACAATTCGGACGCTTCTTTAATCTCTACAACATGGAAGATTTGAAAGCGGCGCAGGCCGCGGGTATGGCCGAGCAATGTTCGACGCTGGTCGGGAAGGCGGCGCGTATGGCGCTGAAAATTATTCTCGACGAGCAGGAAGCAAAAAAAGCAAAACAAGATGAACTCCCTGTTTTATAGGGACGAATTTTTGCCTGTTGCATAAATTATACAGATGAACTTTAGCCGGTATCCGTTCAATATCACCCTGTGTCTGGTCATGGTGGTTTAGGATACCGGCGGTAAATCCGCAGCACAGAGAGTCTTAGTGGTTGTTTTCCAGCACAACGATGGTCATCCCCGCTGCCTGATACAGTCCGCGAATGAAACTAGTATTTTAATCAGCTGTCGCTTTTTTATCAAGATTTCTTGATCGTGGAAATTTTAAAAGGTACATACAAAGGGCAGAAACCGATCAGGCTCGTTAGTATAAACACAACTGCCAGAATGCCCAGAATAATTGCCGCAACGCCTGTAATGTTACCGGTCAGATAGAGAACTATAACAACAATGGCCAAAATTATTCTAATAATCCTATCTATTGTTCCCATGTTCTTTTTCATATGTTTCTCCTTTCTCCTCAGGTTTTTTCTTCTTGTCCTTGACCGGACAAGCCTGCCTCACTCATGTAGAGATGCCCATGCGTGGCAGTAGCCAGGCCTGCACAAAAATCCATGCAACCAAAATAATCGGTAAAATCAGCAAATCATTCATTGCTTATTTTCCTTCCTGTAAAACATCATTTCTCACATAAATCAAATGTTTAAGCCGAGGTACTCAAAAAAGCCATATTTCAACGGCTCACCGGAAGCGAGGGATCTTTTATCCATTCCTCAAAAGAGCCGTCATATACCCTAACATTCTTGTACCCGAGAACATGTGCCAAAATGAAAGCCCATGTTGGACAGCACCGGCCGGTATCGGAATAGGTGATGATTTCTTTAGATTTGTCCTTGCCGACTACTGTAGCCGCCAAAATTTCAAGGTCTTGTTTCTTTTTGAATGTGCCCAGATCAGTATATGCTGCCGATGCCGGGAGATTCACTGCCCCCGGGATACGACCGGTCTTACCCATAAATTCTTGTTTTCTCTCTCCACTGAACATTGGAAGTTCCCGTACGTCGACAAAAGTCGCTTTTCCAATGTGGTTGTTCACATAATTCTTATCTACATGCATTTCCTTGTTCAGTTTGCCCCTATAGACGGTCTTTTTCGCTTTAACCGGTTTTGTAGAAACGGGCCTTTTTTCCCTAACCCACTTTTCATGGCCTCCGTCAAGGATGCTGACATTTTCCAGACCTGCATAACAGAGAGTACATAAAACGCGCGGGGCCATGACCTGGTAAAAACAATGGTAGGTTTTGCAAATAATCACCACAATGGAATCAGCCTTTATCCCAGAATCACCGATAGTCTCGAAGAGGTCGTCTTCCGATGGTAATTCCGTATGCCACCCTTCTTTCATAGTTGCCCACATACCGTAATAAGCACTAACGGCACCAGGTATATGGCCTTCCTTATAATCCTCGATTTTTCTGATATCTATAGCAACGACTTTGGGATTGTTTAGATTAGCTGCTAGCCATTCTGTGGAAACAATAGGATCAATATCATGGGCTAGGCACTGAAAGAGGAATAGCAGTATTACGAATAGAACTAGTAGGGATGATAAGCAAAGTTTCTTCATATTTAGCCCTCCTTTTCTAGAGCTGCGTAATGGTTTGAAAAATTACCTTGTTCTTTTGCCTTCACCTCTATGCTAAGAAATTATTCATTTTTTTAATAAATACCATATAAAGAAGAGATAATCAAACTGTGCTTCATAATCCGGCATTTTAATTTTTCTGTTTCATCTCTATCCCTGATTGATTGCGAATGCGAATAATGGAATTTATTCATTTTTTATATGTAAGCTGCGGCCGAATTTCCTCAATGCAAGGTAACTACAAAATTCTTGACAGAGGAGATCAGTACGGTTAGTATACCCCCACAGGGTATATATGAATCCAGAAAGAAAAAAAGTTTTAAACCGCCTGCGGCGGATTGAGGGGCAAATTCGCGGCCTTCAGCGTTTAGTTGAGGAAGGCGCACCTTGTATTGATATTTTAACTCAGGTGTCAGCGGTTACATCCGCTATTAAGAAAACAGCGGGTGCTGTTATTTCCAATTACATGAAAACATGTATAGAGGAATCCGCAGATAATCCAAAAAAATTGCATAAAGATCTTCGTACTGCATTATCCAGGATTATTGATTTATCCTGAATAGTTATTTTTTATAGAATTGCTTTATCGTTTATTGTCTCGTTTATCGGCGAAAAGATAGGGTATGGCAGGTTTCAGCAAAGCTCTGATAATTCCCGTTATTAAATCCGCATACGACCGTGTTGTATCCGGCGGCAGGGTATATCTGATCTTCGTTGGCCTCTTTGGTCTTTTAATGCTGATCGGCATTGGGGCCGGAATTAACGCCTTATTCATTGCCGGCTCGCGGCATGCCTATGGAACCTTTCGCGAAGTTCCTGTGGCCATGCTCATTTCCACGTATGTATTTTTCGTTGTCGCATCCACCGGGCTTTGTTTGATTTCTTCTCTGGGGCACGTCTTTGGTGTCCGTGATTTCATGCCTCTTGCCCGGCGTTCTGTTTATTTGTCCATTATCACCATCCTGGCCGGATTCCTGGTTATCGGGCTGGAAATCGAAAATCCCTTCCGGATGGTGGTATATAATATAATTTCACCGAACTTTTCTTCCAATATCTGGTGGATGGGTACTCTTTATGGTTTTGCCCTGGTTTTTCTGACGATCGAATTTGTTTTTCTTTTGCAGGAAAAAAAACATAAAAAAGCCATAATTGTGTGTCTGCTGGGAGTAATCACGGAAGTGGCCGCCAACACCAACTTGGGAGGCATTTTTGCCATGATGCACGGCCGCCCATACTGGTACGGCCCCTATTTACCCGTTTATTTCCTTTTGTCCGCTCTGATAACAGGTTGCGCCTTCATCATCTTTTTTTTCGTTCTGTCTTACTGGATCAACCGGAAAACCATGGATCAGCCAACCGAAAAGGCGCTCACGTCTGTGGGGAAGCTCGCCATTCTTCTGCTCATAATTCTCATGATTTTTACTGTCTGGAAAATGCTGACAATATCTGTAGGCTTACCATCGGCGATGGAAGCCTTAAACGCGATAATCTCCGGGCCCTATGCCTTCAGCTTCTGGGGGATTGAAGTGCTCGGGGGAATGATTATTCCGTTCATTCTGCTTCTTGTATCCAGGGGAAAAAATATAATGCTCATGTTTGTAGCCGCGGCCATCATGATTTTCAGTATTTTTTTCATGCGCCTGGATATGGTTGTCGTTGGAGAGATCGTGCCTCTATATTTTGAGCTAGGCGTCAACGAGTATTCGCGTCTGCATACTTATACGCCCAGCGTTAGTGAAATTCTGGTGGTGCTGGGTGGTGTCGGCTTTTGCGCTTTGGCCTTTCTCTTAGGGGAGAAGATTTTTGATGGATTCAAGTAAACTTAAGCGAGGAAAATACGAAAAGAAAAACCCGGAACATCCTCTCGATCAGGAACGCAGGGATTTTCTGAAGATGGGTCTGGTGATAACAGGCGTCGTAGCCTCCGGCTCGGTGCTGTCTCTGATCTCCAACGTCAACAAAGCTTATTCTCTGGATGCCTATCGCAATAAGTATCCCTACAAACCGCACTACGCCATGGTAATAAGACAGGATCGCTGTATTGATTGCAAGCGCTGTATGGAGGCCTGTGTGGCCACCAATC
>MGQN01000024.1:23958-27290 GCA_001797845.1 Deltaproteobacteria bacterium RBG_16_44_11
CCGAATCCATCGATCAAAAATGGGATTTTATACCCATCCTTTGCAACCAGTGCAACAATCCTCCCTGCGTGCGGACCTGCCCAACAAAAGCAACTTACAAAGATAAAACCAACGGCATTGTCATGATGAATAATAAGAAATGTATCGGATGCAAATCCTGCATGATGGCTTGCCCCTACGATGCGCGCTATTATAACGAAGACAAGAAAGCCATTGATAAGTGCGATTTCTGTTTTGAAGCGCGGCTTTCCAAAGGAATAAAGAACGTGGCCTGTTCGGAGGCCTGCCCTGCCGATGTGCGGGTATTCGGCGATCTATCTGATCCCGAAAGCAGGGTCTATAAGCTCGTCCATCAATTACAAAAGCCGATTTGGGTATTAAGGGAAGAAGTGGGCGCAAAACCTAATATTTTCTACATGAAGGGCTAAAAAAGATACGATGAAAAAAAGCCGCATACTTTTAATGTTACTAGTATCTATCTGTATGGCGCAGGTCTGCATGGCCGCGGAAGTGACCTTTTCCGACGGAGGAGGTATTCTTTATACCCAGCCGGTCAAGTCCGTTATCTTCCGGCATAAATATCATGTGGATATAAAAAAGATAAGCTGTGAAAAATGCCACAGCGGCCTTTTTGAAATGGAAGCACTCAGTGCCCAGGAAAAAGATGATTTCATTATGGAGTCTCTTTACCAGGGAAAGTATTGCGGCGCCTGTCACAACGGCAAAGCCGCGTTTGCTTCCGATACCCAGTGCGCCCGATGTCATGTCCGCGCTGAAGGATTGGAAGTGGGGCATGTCAAGGGAAAACCGGCGCCATATGAAATTCCCACCTACAATGCTTCTACGTCCTTCGGAACAGGCGAAATGCAAGTTCGCTTTAACCACGAAAAGCATTCACCGCCGGCGAACTGCCAAGATTGCCATACGAAACTCTTTCAAATTAAGAAAGGCGCAAACAACATAACCCTTGTGGATCACAATCCGCAAAAATATTGTTTCGGCTGTCATGACGGCAAAAAATCATTTTCCTGGTATGATTGCAACAGCTGCCATAAAAATTGGACGGAGATTGCCAAGGCCGGCCCCATAAAAGCCAAGGCCGATAACGGCAGTTGCTACCAGTGCCATACCAACGCGAGCGAAATGAAAACGCTGGTAGTACCGCCTAAAATAGGTGGCGAGGGCGAGGGGTGAGCAGGAGCTCCTCCCCCGGTCCGGGCGGAAGAATATTACAAAGGTTATCTGGTTAATCCCGCATGGGTAGGCAAGGATATTCACCTGGCCATAGAATGCGTATCCTGTCACAAAGGCGATGACAAAAAACAAACGAAGGAATCAGCCCACGCGGGACTTATTGCCCGGCCATCCGATAATCTTAAAACCTGCGGCGTATGCCACAAGAAGGCCGCGCTCAACTACGGCAAGTCTCTACATTATACCAGCCTGGGACAGCGGGAAGGTGTCAAGCACAGGTTTTCCGCCGAAGAACTAAAAACTTTTGACAGTAAAGTTTTCGAACAATCATGCCGGACGTGTCATGCCTCTTGCGGCAGTTGTCATGTCAAATCTCCGCCTGTGGGCGGTATTACCACCGGCCTTTTGCAGGGCCATAAATTCGTCAAGAAGAATGAAGGCAAAACCTGCGCCTCGTGTCATGGCGGCCGGGTTTATCCCGAATTTACCGGTGAATATGGCGGCACGCCCGATGTCCATTACCAGAAGGGTATGATGTGCGCGGATTGCCATAAAAAGAATGAAATGCATGGGGACGGCACAATGTATAAATCCAAGCAGGAAGTCAAGGATCGTCCTCGCTGCCAGTCGTGTCATGCAAATAAAAAATTTCAGCTTGCCCATGAAGTACACAAGGATAAAGTCAGCTGTCAGGCCTGTCACTCTTCCGGTCAATATCGTCAATGCTACAGTTGTCATATGGAAACGGGATCAACTTCCAAGCCTGATTTTATTCTGGGTTTGAACCCGCGGGATCGCAAGACATTGACAACGCTCAGGGTCATACCTACTATAAGAAGTACCTTTCATCCGGCCGGAATCAAAATGGAGAACTTCGACGCTCTGCCCAATTACTGGGATTCTTCAGTGCATAACATCAAGAAACGGACGGAACGGACACGTTCATGCGATTCCTGCCATGTGGCAAAAGAAGGTTTCCTTAAGCGCGAGACGCTTATCAAGGACGGTTCCAAGGCGAATGAGGAGTTAATCTACAACATTAAACCAATCAACAAGTAACCTAAGGAGGAAATTTATGAGAAGAATGAAGTGGTTGAAAGCGGTATTGATAGTTATTACGTTATTATTGCCGCTGACGGCTCTGGCCAGAGGGATTGATCCCATCGTATCCACGGACTGGCTCCAGAAAAATCTGAAAAACACAAAGCTCGTTGTCGTCGATCTGCGCAAAGTCGAAGATTACCAGGCAAGCCATATCCCTGGAGCTGTTAACGTATTTTACGGTTCCTGGGCAATAAAGGCCGGAACTCTGCTCAATGAACTGCCGGCGATTGATGATCTGGCTGATGTCATTGGAGGCGCGGGAATTGATAAAAATTCTCTGGTCGTCCTTGTCGGAAAAACCGAGAAAGTTCCGGAGCAGTTTGACATGACCCGTGTTGCCTGGACATTGAAATACATGGGCGTTCCCAATGTAGCCATTCTCAGCGGCGGATACACCCAGTGGGTAAGAGAAAACAAGCCCCTATCGCTGGATGTGGTAAAGGCCAAGGCAAAACCATTCAAGGCTGTCGTCAATAAGGGTCTATTTGTAGATAAGGCCTTTGTGATATCCAAAGTAGGTAAAGCCACGATTCTGGATACACGCGCCCCGGCCTTCTATGAAGGAAAAGAAAAACTGGAATTCGTTCCCAAAACAGGCAGAATCAAGGGCGCGGTCAATCTTCCCGTAGGACAATTGTATACTGCGGAAGGTTTATACAAAACCAAGGCGGAGCTTGCCGTACTGGCGGAAAAAGCGGTTGGTAAGGATTTGAACAAAGAAATTATCGCTTATTGCGATACCGGAAAGACTTGTACTGGGTGGACATTTATTCTGACCGAGATGTTCGGCTACAAAGATGTCAAAGTCTATGACGGCTCATTCATGGAATATGCGGCTGATCCGAACGCTCCTATGGAACCGTAACAAAAAAACAAAGAAGTTGTATTAAAGCAAAAGCCCGGTGGAGTGATTCCGCCGGGCTTCTTTATATTACCTCAATTCCTTTTAGCCCTTTAAATGTCCTGACTGAATCAGGGTATTGCGCAAAACTTCACGGTTCTCAGGCCGGAGGGGAACAAGCGGCAGGCGAAGT
>MGQN01000024.1:27310-37366 GCA_001797845.1 Deltaproteobacteria bacterium RBG_16_44_11
CATCGTCAGGGCTTCTTTGACCGGGACCGGGTTGGTTTCAATAAACAATGCCTTTACAACCGGCAATGTTTTGAAATGAATCTCCCGTGCTTCGCTAATTTTCCCGGAACGGAACAAATTTATCATTTCGCGATATTCCTTTCCAATAACATGCGCTACCGCCAGGATTCCTCCGTCTCCGCCCAGACCCAGCATCGAAAACGTCAGCGCGTCTTCACCGGAGAGGACATAGAATTTCTTTTGGCTCATTCGTGTAGCCCGGATAATATCCATTGTGATCATCATATCGCCGCAGGCATCCTTCATCCCGATGATATTGTCTATTTGGGAAAGCGCAATCATTGTTTTTGCTTCAATGAGCCGCGCCGACCTTGATGGAATGTTATAAATAAAAAGTGGAAGCTTTGTGGACATTGCTATTGCCTCGAAATGTTTCAGGAGCCCGTCCTGTGTGGGTCTATTGTAGTAGGGGCATACCTGCAAACTTGCGGAAGCTCCGCTACCCTCGGCATGTTTCGTCATCTCTATGGCTTCTTTGGTGCTGTTGGAACCAGTTCCGGCCATCACCGGCACACGCCCTTTGGTCTCCTCGATTACGATCTCGATTACGCGGGCGTGTTCTTTGTGATCCAGAGTGGGGGATTCTCCGGTCGTTCCGGAGGGAACAAGACCATCGCATCCAATTTCTTCAATATAATAATTGACTAATTTACGCAGTCCCTTCTCGTCGACCGATAGGTCATCTTTAAAGGGTGTAATTAGGGGTATGTGGCATCCAGCCCAAGATGGTATCTGCATATATTTCTCCTTTCTGTTTTAAATATAAAGTTATAATTTTTTGTAAGATACTGTTTCACGAATAAAAAAAGCCATGGGGCTTACCCATGGCTTCAAGGAAGGTATATTTTATATAAGCATTAACGCATACACGTCCTCAAAACGATGGGTAGCCCCATTTGTTTGACTCCTTGTTTTTTACCCACGTTTCTTCTGGTTGCTGAAAGGACGGTCATCAATTTCCTTTTTCGAATTTGTTTGACTTAAAGAAAACACAAATTGCTTGTTCTGTCAAATTATTTCATATCGAAAACCAGTATGTAAATTCAATAGAACCATTCCCTTTATTTAGAAAAGTTTGATCTAATCTAATATTAAGTTTTCAGAATATCACTGCTTTGATTCGGTTTTCTAGTTTGGTTTTGAAGTCCTCGAGCTTATCAGATTCCCACTCAATACGATTTCGGTGAGAAAGGTCGAAATGAACCCCTTCCTTCTTCACTGATATTTCTTTGCCACTGCTATCCAAAAGAGTCATTATTTGATTGTTCGAACTGTCCCTTAGAATTTCTTCTTTCACCCAATCTTTTCTACACGTGTAAATGACCTCGAGTCCGAGTCCATTAGCAAACCCTGCTTCAAAATAGACGCCGCCTCTATAGCCTGTCAAATCGCAAACCATAAAACGGCTTCTTCTTATTTGTGCAATTATTTCGTCGTTTATGTCATTAACGTGTTCAACGTTGTCAATTTTCACGGCTTGGTAACGAGGAGTTATCTCGTTTAGTTCCACAAATTCAAAGCTGGTTTAATCGCATTGTCAAAAACCTCGTCTATTTCGCCTTTGAGCCACATTGCAACAAAACACAGCCTGGAATCTCTATTTAGTTTTTGAATCTCTCTTAGTCTCTGGTAACCTTTCACTTCTATAGAGAGACCTGTTTGTGGAGAGCTCGGGTTGGTAGCAGAGATAAACCCCTCTTTGTAACACATTATGAGTATGTGCATAATCTCTTTGTGCTCTTTGCAGTAAAAGAGAGGGTAGTCATCAGTGACGTTTACCTTAATTTCATGCCCGATATATTTTGTCGATTTCTCAAGTCTGATCAGGGCTTGATCAATTTTTGAAATTGGATCTAGGACCTGAAACTGAGAGACTATATTCTTTAAGTCAGCTATTTTCAGTTGTTGCCGGCTGGGTTTCCTTCCTTCGCGCTCCCACTTGTTTCGGAGCGTTATGCTGATTGCTGCTTTGTCGTCCGAAGAGTATCCTTCTGAGCTAAAATCTTCCGCCGCTTCTTCCGTGAGCCAAACATACCCACATCTCTTACACATATAAAGTGTGTGTGTCGGCTTGAATCCTGCCGCTCCATCATTTGTGACATCCTTATCACAAAACAGACACGAAATTGCCATTTTCCACGCCTTTTACCATTTATTATTGAGATCCGTTCATCTTTTCCGATAACCCAATAACCTGAAGGTCACGCGTATCATAAATTCCGGATGTTCAACAGAAAAATCCACGGGATAATTCTTTAAGAAATCATTCTGTATGAGCTATAAAATTATCGATTTTCTAGTTCAATGAAATATGACCACAATACTGAAAGTGGGTGAAGGTCCGCGTGCGTGCCGGTTCTTGGGTTACTTATTTACCGTATTTTTCGATTATCTCTCTTCTCCTGAAACAATCGAGAGCGTGATCGTTTACCATACCGGTAGCCTGAATGTGCGCATAGCAAATGGTCGAACCCAAGAATTTAAAACCTCTTTTTTTCAAATCTTTGCTTAAGGCGTCCGATTCTTTGCTAGTTGCAGGATAATCTGATAATTTACGGATGTTATTTATTTTGGGTTTATCGCCAACAAAACCCCATATATATTTGGAAAAACTTCCAAGTTCTTTCTGAACTTCAAGAAATTTACGTGCATTATTTACCGTAGCTTCAATTTTCAGTCTGTTTCTGATTATCCCGGGATTTTGCAGTAGTTCTTCAATTTTTGTGTGATTAAAGCCGGCAACCTTTTCCGGTTCAAAATTTTTAAATGCGCTGCGGTAATTATTTCTTTTTTTTAAAACCGTGTACCAGCTCAGACCCGCCTGCGCTGATTCCAAAGACAGAAATTCGAATATCAACCTGTCGTCATAAACCGGGACACCCCATTCTTTATCGTGATATTCAACATAATCAATTTTACTCAAATCAACCCAGGGACAACGACAAATATCATTTTTACTTTTTGTTTTCATTTATCAACAAACTCAGTGTCCAACGATTAATGTACGAACTTCGCTTTTTCCGATAATCTGATACCCTAATCACCTGAATAACCTGAAGGTCACTATAGGGTGACGCGAGGTCACACGTAGTAATCTGATTCCCTCGTGGTCTAAATGTAATATTTCTATAGAACCGCAACTACATTAATTTCTTTCAGGATTGCATCTTTGGCGCTTGCAGGCATATTAAGAAATTTTACACCCATTCCAGTATCTTTTGACGAAGCGCCTTTGTTAATCCACATAATTTTTGCATTAACTTCTATTTTTTTTAAATTGCCTATGGAAAAAATCAATTTTATTGTTGACCCTACTGCCGGCGGTCTTTCTGTATCAACAAACATGCCATCTGCTGAAATATTTTTTGTAAAAGATATGAGATAATCATTTTCATGGACATATGAAATTTCAAATTTGGTATCTAACCTTTTATTTATCCTGCGTTCATCTTTTGACATATTATCTCCATTTCATTCTAGATATGTTAATGAAAGCAAAAATAATTAGAGTCAACTCCCTATTTTTTAATCAGTCAATGATGAGACGATTCTATTTTACACAACTAAACTAACGACGCAATTTGTGTTAACCCAATACCATAAATTCCGGATGTTCAACAGAAAAATCCACGGGATATTTCGTCAAGATTTCATCAGTAAACGGCGGGTATTCTTCCATAATCTTGAGTTAATCGGCGGTGATTTGTTCTTAGAAGATGCCTTCCAATACGGTCCCGCAGCTGTCGCATTTATTTCCAGTTAGATGAGTACTGATAATTTTGAAACCATGGCGTTCGATTAGGAGCTTCCGGCAATTAAAGCAGTAAGTGCTTTCTCCTTTATCTCCGGGGACGTTGCCGCTGTAAACATATTTCAATCCAGCCTGCTTTCCAATTTCCACCGCCCGGTGCAGTGAGGAAAGCGGGGTTACCGGCAAACTCTGTATTTTGAACTGAGGATGAAAACGGCTGATATGCCAAGGCGTTTCCTTTCCCAATCTGGCAATAAATTGCGCGATGTCTTTTAATTCTTCATCGCTGTCATTCAGAGAGGGAATAAGTAAGGTAGTTATTTCCACCCAAATCCCCAGATCCTTCATTTTTTTTAGGCTTTCCAAAACAGGCTTTAGCCTTGCCCCGCATTGTTTTTTGTAAAACTCATCGCGGAAAGATTTCAAATCAACATTGGCGGCGGCTAAAAAGGGGGCAATCGTCTCAATAGCTTCGGGAGTCATAAAGCCGTTGGTGACAAAGACGTTTTTTAAACCGTTTTTATCGGCAATTTTCGCGGTATCGTATGCTAATTCAAAATAGATAGTTGGCTCGGTGTAGGTATAGGCGATTGTTTTCGCGCCGCTTTTTTTCGCCTGAACGACAATCTCTTCAGGCGTGGCATCCCTACCGGTTATCATGAGCGTAGAGCGCGGCATCTGCGAGATTTCATGGTTCTGACAAAATTCACAGCTGAAATTGCATCCGATGGTGGCAATGGAGTAGGAAAGGGAGCCCGGATAAACATGAAAGAAAGGTTTCTTTTCGATAGGATCGATATTTTCCGCGATCAGTGTTGCGTAAACCAATGAATAGAGAGTACCGTCTTTGTTTTCCCGGACACCGCAAATGCCTCTTTTGTCCGGCTTGATGACGCATCTATGCGCGCATAAATTACAGTGCACGCGCTTATCGTCGAGCTTTTCGTAAAGCAGGGCTTCTCGAGTCATTTATGAGTCTCTTGTAACATATCCCGGGCAGTTCCGGCGGCAGTAGTTTGAGTCTTGGGATTTAACTTAAATGATTCCATGATGGGACTTTGAACTGTCCGATAAGTGTACTTTACCGGGAAGGTAAGGCCGGTGAAGGCTCCCAGTGGATTTTTTTCCAGAGGAAATAATTCTTCCAACTCTTCAAAGAAACCGTAAACAATGCTGGGAAAATATATAACACTTCCCCATTGAATCACAGGGTTGTCAATTAGATTTCCCACTATCATTCTAATTTCATTCAAATTAAGGAAACGTATTTTTTGGGAGAGAGGAAAACCGAAGAGTTCTTTTAATCGCTGTTTTGTCCCGACAAAAGAATAGTTATTTAAAAATCCGATAAAAACACGGCCGCGACAAACCCTGATTGCTTCCGCGATAATTTTTTTAGGATTTTTGGCAATTTCCAGAACATTTATCAAAGTTACAATATCGAACTCGTCATCGGAAAAGGGAAGATCTTCGGCTTGACTCAAAATTAATTCAGCACTATTGCCCAATTTTGTCCGGGCGATTTCCAGCATTTCCGCTGAAGGATCGATTCCCGTTATGGAACACCATTTATCCCGGAAAAACTCCAGATGATTACCACTGCCGCAGCCTACATCCAGAACTCTTTCACCGGCGTGTGGAACCACTAAATCTAAAATTAATTCTTTCTGACGGCACAATATATAGCGTCCCAGCTCTGTTTGCAGGTGCGCATCGGATAAATTGGCCGCTTTTTGTTCAAAAAACATGGGGGATGCTCCCTTGTCTAAGCGTGGACATGAAATCCCTTAAACTGTTTTATCTGCATATCAAATTATACTATTTTTTAAAAGAAAATGTAGCTGTATGATTAAATTTTATCAACCGCCGATTGTGGACATATTCCGGTGACATTTTTTCAAATGTTCCTGGGTGCAGGCCAGGTCATGCTGTTTGGGTTTTGATAATATCGCCTCCCGGACACGTCTTGCCAGCTCCTCGTCACTGTAGTTTTCACGCAAAGCTTTCTTTAAATCAAATTCGTCTTCTTTAAGCAGACAAGAGAGCAGTTTGCCGTCGGCGGTTAGACGCAGTCGGTTACATGTAGCGCAAAAATGGCCGCTTACCGGATTGATAAAACCGATTTCGCCGCGCCCTCCTTTAATCTTGAATATTGTCGCGGGGCCAGCCGCTTGATTATTCTTGCCCGCTACTTTTTCCAGCTTGTAGCGGCTGGTAATTTTCTGCATTAATTGAGCCGCCGGCAGGTAATCTTCACTGTGATCCGAATTTGCCTGTCCCATCGGCATCAGTTCAATGAAGCGCACCTGAAACGGCTTGGTAAAAGCCAACTCGGCGAAATCCAATACCTCATCATCATTGAAACCCTTGATGGCAACGGTATTGATTTTTATCGGGGAGAAGCCAACTTTCTCGGCTTTATTGATTCCGCGTAAAACCGCTTCCAAATTTCCTCCGTTGGTTATGTGGAAATACTTATCCTTGTTAAGCGAATCAAGGCTGACGTTGATGCGGCTTATGCCCGCATTGAAAATGTTTTGGGCAAACTCCTCCAGAAGAATGCCGTTGGTTGTGAGGCTGATATCCTGTAAGCCGCTGATTTTTTTCAGCGCGACAATGAAGTCAATAAAGCCCCGGCGGACCAGCGGCTCTCCTCCTGTTATCCGCACCTTGATCAGGCCCATCTTGACGGCGACGGAAACAATACGGATTATTT
This sequence comes from Deltaproteobacteria bacterium RBG_16_44_11, assembly GCA_001797845.1. Lineage (GTDB taxonomy): Bacteria > Desulfobacterota > Syntrophia > Syntrophales > Smithellaceae > UBA4810. Next base: position 33,838 of record MGQN01000024.1, read on the forward strand.
CTTCATAACGCAGAATGTCGTCATGCCCCTGCAAAGAAATGCCTTCTTTCGGGCGGCAATAAGTGCAATGCAAATTGCATCTGTCGGTAATGGAAACGCGCAGGTAATTTATCTCACGTTCAAATTTATCACGCATAGTTTCAGCAACAGATCCTTCCTAATATAAATCAAATAGCATAATAGAAGCGACAATACAACTTACAGCTGGTTATGCCTATATGGCGTAAATGTAATAAAGGCGGGCAAAAAAGTGTGACGCGTAAGCGTCTGGTAAATCGGGAAAACCAGAAATTTGAAAGAATCAACGCCGCAATATAACCGTAAATCGAAGTTGAATGTTCTTGACAGAGAGCGCATTCTCTATTAAACAAAAATCAAGCCAATTTCCTTTCCGTTGTTTTGAACAAATTCCGTCAGAACAAGGTAAAATAATCTGGAGCTATTATGGGGAAGATACCAATTACCAAAGCAGGTTTTGCAAAATTAAAAAAAGATTTGGAAATATTAAAAAATAAATCCATTCCTGAAAATATTCGCGATATTGAAGTCGCCCGCGCGCACGGCGATCTTTCTGAAAACGCCGAATACTCCGCCGCCAAGGAACGGCAATCTTTTCTGCACGGAAAGGTGCAGGAATTGGAAAATAATCTCGCCCTGTCCAATATTATTGAGTTAAAAGGTTTAAAAACCAACAAGGTTGTTTTTGGCTGTTATGTCACTATAGAGGATAGCGACAGCGGAGAAGAAATCAAATATCAGCTGGTGGGACCTTTCGAATCAGACATTAATCAAAATAAAATTTCCGTGACATCGCCCATCGGCAAAGCGCTTATCGGCAAAGTTGTCGGTGATGAAATCACCGTAAACGCGCCCGGCGGTACGCATATTTTTGAAATTATCGATATTTCCACTAAAGAAAAGTAAAGATTAAAGCGACGCGAACCGTCTATATCCGGTCAATGCCAAAATAATTTTTAATCGAGGATAATTGTGGCATCAACCGCTACAGGACCTGAGGCCGCAACAATCATCGGGTTGATATCAATTTCTTTAATTTGGGGATAAAGAAGCCCAATTTCCCCCAGGGCGATAAGAATTTCAGCAAACTTGTTTCTATCCAGAGGCGGGCTCCCGCGGAAACCATCCAGTAGTTTACGGGCAGGAAATCTTTCCATAAGATTCAGCGCGTCCGCGTGTGACAGGGGCGCCACGGCAAAGGCCGTCTGGTTGAAGACCTCCGCCATGATACCGCCCACGCCTAACATGACACATGGTCCGAATTGAAGGTCTCTCAGCATACCGGCAATCAGCTCTACTTTTCCGTCAATCTGTTTTTGCAGTAACACTCTGCCCTTGTGCTTCATTTTCTCCATTAAGGATGTAAAAGACTTCTCAGCGGAGCCTCTTTCGGAAATACCCAACTGCACGAGTCCCATTTCCGTTTTGTGGATGCCTCCAAGAACAATTCCTTTCATGACCAAAGGATAACCCAGTTCATCCGCGGCAGTTAAACACTCATCGAGTGTTGTTGTAATTTTCTCTTCCACTGTTGGAATACGGCCAGAGCGTAAAATCATTTTGGAGACATGTTCATCCAAGGGGCCATGCGCGGTTTTAATAATGTTCAGCAAATCTTTGGGAAGTTCGCGAAACGAGAGCGCATCGCTTTTTTCGGCTGATACTTCAGTTTTTTCCTTTTGGTGTAAAACGGCGGACAGGCATTCCACAGCTCGTCCCAATTCCTGAAAAATAGGCACACCATGCAAACGCGCCTCCGTCTGCGCTTGAAACGCGGCGTCACGCAGGCCGAAAAGCCAGAGAAAGATTGGTTTGCCCGAAACGCTTGATTTCTCCGCAATATCGGCCATATTGAACGAAACACTGGAATTTCCGGCAAAGCCTGCCATCAGGATTGCGTCCACACCTTTATCATATAAAAGAGCCTTCAGCGCCTCATGGAAAACATCAATGCCCTTCCCCATGCTGGCTTCTATGGCCGGCCAGATATCCACGGGATTTTTTACAGGCATCCAGTGAGGAAAAAGTTTCTCCAGAGCTTTTTGGGTTGAATCCGAAAATTGCGCCAAAGAAAGATTAAAATGCTCGACGAAATCAGTAGCTACAATGCCCGCTCCCCCGCTGGCGGTTAATATGGCCACACGGCCTTTGCCTGCAGGACGCTTTGAATAAATGGCAAGGCAGCGGCAAATATCCACCAATTGCTTGAAATCTTCGGCCTCACAAACACCAGCCTGGGCGAGAGCACCTTCGGTGACACGATGATTACCCGCCAAAGAAGCTGTATGACTCATTGCCGCCTCAGCACCACTGGCGCTTTTGCCCCCTTTTAACACAACTACCGGCTTTGAACTTTTACGGCATAAATTGATAAAGCGGCGTCCATCAACTATTGATTCCAAATAAAGACCGATTACTTTTGTCTGGTCGTCTTTTTGAAAATATTCCATAAGATCGCATTCATCTACATCAATTTTATTTCCCACAGAGCAAACCTTGTTTATGCCCGTGATGCGATTGCTGATGATATCCATAAGAAACCCGCCGGAAAGCATACCGCTTTGAACGATAAGAGAAACATGGCCGGGAATTAGTCCGTCTTTTAACGCTTCAGGAACCATAAAAGAAAAAACATGGTTGTTTACCGCGTCCACCAGGCCCATGCAATTCGGGCCCCACAGACGAATGGGCGATTTACTTTTAACTTTTAATAATTGTCGGTGTAATTTTTCACCATCAGCGCCTATTTCTGCAAAACCAGCCGATTCGATCATCGCTCCAGGGATTCCCTTGGCAATACAATCCTCAATGGCCTGTGGCACTTGCTTTGCGGGAACGAAAATGATGGCCATATCCACGTTTCCCGGAATGTCGTTTACCGAAGGATAGCAGGGAAGGCCTTCCATGGTTTGATATTTGGGATTTACGGGATAAATTTTACCTTTAAAGCGATTAATTAAATTTCTTAAAATGAAGTTGCCGCCCTTGAACGGATTGGGTGATGCGCCGACAACGGCAACGCTTTTGGGTGTAAAGAAAAATTCCATAAAACCACTCCCCGTAACTTAAATTTTTTTCTCAAAATTAAGTTCAGAGAAAAAAATTAAAGGCAGCACATTGAAAAACGCGCTGCCTTGATGAATTTTTAATTCAATTTTACTTTCCGCTATTTCTTTTAAGGGTAAGCTGTTTATTTTTCCGCAATGCTTAAACGCACGATAGCCCTCATCAATGCGACGCGTGCTTTTTCAAATTCTTCACTATCTTTAGCTATTTTTTCTAAACGGGCTTCCGCATTATCCTTTGCTCTTCTGGCTCTGGTTACATCGATTTGGTCGGCTCTTTCGGCGGTTTCGATTAAAATAGTAACTTTATTGCCGGTAACTTCGGCATAGCCGGTATTGACGGCATAATAAATTTTTTTATTGTTTCTGGTAAAATTTAGCTGTCCAATATCCACGGAACTTAAAAGAGCTTCGTGACCGCGCAAAACACCGAATTCTCCTTCCGT
>MGQN01000025.1:0-189 GCA_001797845.1 Deltaproteobacteria bacterium RBG_16_44_11
TGCGCTGATTGGAATGGGCGGAGAGAAACTGCATGAGGAGATAACCGTGGGCTGCGTGAAGTTCCACGGCATCGAATCCCGCACTTTGCGCACGTATGGCCGCGTCGCCGAAAGCGGCAATTGTTTCCTGAATGTCATCCAGGGTCATCTCCAGCGGTGGGCCGAGAAATCCGAAAATGTAGCTCGGGA
>MGQN01000025.1:224-1404 GCA_001797845.1 Deltaproteobacteria bacterium RBG_16_44_11
AGCAGGTAATTCTCACGGCCGGTATGGTGAAGCTGCATGGCGATTTTTCCGCCCTGTACATGGACAACGCCGGCCAGTTTGCTTAGGCCCGGAATGAATTTATCCTCCCAGACACCAATGCACCGTGGCGAAGCGGAGCCCAGAGGGTGCACTTCCGTAATCTCGGTAATAATAAGACCGGCGCCGCTTTGAGCCCGGCGCTTCATATAAGCCAGGTTTGCGTCGCTGACCGTACTGTCATTATTACCAAGAGCTGTTCCCATAGGCGGCATGACCACCCGGTTGGATATTTCCATGGATTTTATCTTGATTGGCTTCAATAAATGATCCATTTTTTTCATGACTCTTCTCCCTTCAAAAATATAGGCTTCCGGCTTTCACCGGAATTTCAGAATAAAAATAATTCCTGTTTTATTATGCATTCGCCAAATTTTAGCAACCATTAGAAAATATCCGGCAGATCAGATATTGACCTGCCGGGATTAATGGAAAAAATATTTTATCTATTCCGCTGCTAAAGTACTGCCCAGCAGCATACCGCCATCGATGATGATTTCCGTGCCTGTTGTATAACTCGACGCACCGGAGGCAAGATAAACGGCAGCTCCCGCGATTTCATCCGGCAGGCCGAGTCGTCCCGTAGGCAGTATCTTTTCCAGCTCAGCCTTTGCTTTTTTGGCCTCTTCCGGCGAGAGATGAAACCAATGGGAATTCATCATTTTAGTGCTGATAGGTCCCGGGGCAATGGCATTCACTTGAATATTAGAAGATGCCAACTCTCTGGCAAACGCTCTTGTAATCATCCGTACGCCGGCTTTGGAAACAGAATAAACGCTTACGCCCGGCTCGGGATTGAATCCGTCAACAGAAGCAATATTGATGATTTTTCCGCTACCCTGCTTCTTCATAATTTTTGCCACGGCCTGGCTGACAAAATAAACGCCTTTCAAGTTCAGGTTCATGATTGTATCCCAGAGGCGCTCATCGGAATCGAGGACAGAACCGATGGCCGGACTGGCTCCGGCGTTGTTGACCAGGATGTCTATCCTCTTGTGTTTATCAATAACGTTGTTGACCATTTTTTGTATCTCTTCAAATTTGCCTAAGTGCGATTGAAGAGGAAAAGCCTCGCCGCCGAAGGCTTTGATCTCGGCCGCCGTTGCTTCCAGATCCTCGATCT
>MGQN01000025.1:1431-21624 GCA_001797845.1 Deltaproteobacteria bacterium RBG_16_44_11
CAAATGCTATAGCTTGACCGATGCCCCGGCCGCCGCCGGTAACAAGGGCTATTTTACCTTTCAATGAAAATTGATTTAAATCGAACATAGTTTGAGATTCTCCTTAAAGAAATAAAACATAGAACTATTCCCCGCCCTGTTTCCCTTAACGAGGGATGTGCAGGGCGGGAAGTGCTTTTACTTTATGGATAATTTTTATTACCGGCTAAGCTTTCGCTTTCTTTGGTCTATTAGCCAGATTGCTCTTGGCTAAAGCTTCGCGGTCGCCGCCGCTCATACCGGCGATATATCTGACCAGCTTCTTGCGGGACTCCAGATCGTACTGAGTGGTAATGGCAATTTGCTCCATAATCGGTGAACCGCCGCCATGATAAGCGCCGATATTATGTATGCCTCCCGTTGCCGAGCAGAGTTGATCACCAAGTAATCTCCAGAACTGGGCCTGATCTTCAGCCGACATATTGGGATTTCGTTTAGTGTATTTGTGCAGAAGATCGCCTGTCTCCTTATTCTTGAAATCTTTTTCGTGCGGGAAAGTAGCTACAACGCCGCCCGAAATATCGCAAAGAATTTCCGCTTCACGCCAGACCGCCTCACCGGAGAGGCACCGGCCGACGTTACAGTAAATGGAGTGGGGAATATAAGAGCCGGGGCCATAAGGCATAAATCCAACGCCGGGAATGTAAACTTCGGGTTTGCCCAGGTCGGACGCTGTATAGCCGGCTGCGTATCCTAGTTCCGTGGTCATAATGATTTCCGCCAGCTTCTCCCGGACATGGGATTCCTTGTGAATGTTGTTCACTTCAGCGGCAAGAGCAGCCAATCCCATAATGATATCGCCGATAGCCGGTTTACATCCGGAGTAAGAATGGCGGTGGAATAACGCGAACAAGAGGGCAAGTACGCCGCCGTGCTGATATTCACCGGCCAAAAAGACCCTTTCCCAAGGCACGAAACAGTTGTCGAAAATCATGTAAGAATCGGTCGAGCCGGCCACGAAACCGCGTTTGTAAATCTCACGGGGACGGAGGTTGTGGATCGTTACGACCTGTTTTAATCCATCCCAATCGCCCGGAACGGCAAAAGCGACGGCATAGTCCTTATCTTTTTCACGCAGAGCTCTGGTGGGAACTACAAGCACTTCATCGGCAACGGAGCCCTCGGAAATATGAACTTTACAGCCCTCCACAACAATGCCGTCTTTTAATCTTTCCTTAATGCGCACATAAGCGCCGGGATTAGGTTGATCCGCCGGGCGCAGTAGTCTATCGCCCTTGACGTCGGTCTGGGCGCAGCAACCGACAAGATCTTCTTTTTGAAAGCGGGTAAGCCACTTTTTAAAATTTTCATGATATTGCGTAGCGCCTTTGTTTGCCTTATCCGCTTCGAAAGAAACATTGTAAACGGCGTTGGTCGCGTCAATTCCCATACAGCGCTGAATGCAACCGCCGACCTTCTGGCACAGCATTCTTGTCATGTCCTGCTTGTTGTGCAGATCGGTTGTGTTCTGATGAATGTGGTTAAAACGGTTAATTCGCTCACCGGTGAGATGAGAAATCGCCGTCATCAATTCCTGATTCTCCGGCTTGGCCGCTTCATCATAAGTTGTACCCATGACGTTAAGGCAATCCATTTGAAGTTCATCCGTCCTGTCAATCAATTGTCCGTCGTAGTAAAGATTCCGCTTCATCTTGGACAGACCTTTAATATAATCTTGCTTGGTTCTCATAAATGATACTCCTTTCTATTAATGTCTTATTGTTAATGTGTTTTTCTTGTTTGAGGAGCCTTCGCGGCGCCTTTAATCGTTTTTTTTAATATTTCCTTTGTCTGGAGGAGTTGACCAAAAACCCGGGCAGCTTCCGGTTTCAGATAAAGGGTCAATCCGGTATTCTCTTCTTTGGTTCGAATGCCATCTAAAATGATTTCGATAAAAGGATCGAGCATGTCCATGATGCTCGTCTTTCTTTTTGGCATCCCTTGCATGTGCCAATGAATAAATAAATGTTCAATTGTGCCCATCAGCATGGAACGAATCAGATAAGCGTCCGCATCTTTTTTAAAAGTGCCGTCAGCTATTCCTTCCCTGATACAATCCAGAAGCCTGTGCGCGGAACGGCGAATCGCTGCGTGTGCGGGCGTTTGACGGAATCGCTTGTTGGACATGAGTTGAAGAAGAACAAGGGCGGAATAATGGGGATTCGATTGATAAAGCTGAAAGTAGGAAAGCAACGTAGCCCTCATCCTTCCTTCTACGCTTTTGATGAAAGGGAGGACTTTTGACGATTGATCAAAGGTTTCATTGGATATCTTTTCGGGAATAGCGAAGAGAAGATCTTCCTTGGTGCCGAAATATTCATATATGGTGGCTTCCGAAACCCCGGCTTCTTTACTGATTTCGGTAATCGTCGCGTTCTGGAAACCCTTTTCGGCAAAGATCTGCAGGGCGGCATCCATGATCCGGTCTTTTCTCGTCTTTGCCCTGCTATGATCAGCCATGAAAATATCCTTTTAACACCGTGGATACACGCTACATTATTATAGTCGCACTGTCAAGTTTTATTTTATTTCATAGTCGTACTATGATATTTTACAAATATCTATAGTCATAAAAGAAAAAAGGCTGTTTTCGCAACCGGATTATTCGCTGCAATATCAAGGTATTTCTATTTCTTTTTCATTGCTGCGAGCTTTGCCTGAAGTACATCGATTCTCTGATGATTATCTGGTGAACCGATATAGCTTCTAAAAAGCCATTCTTGCAGGCGCATGGCTCCATCGAGGTCTTCGTTGAGTATTTTATTGGCCAGCTGCTTGGTTTCCTTGAGACAACTTCTGTCGTATGTCGCCATCTCGCGCGCGATTTCTCCTACCGGTTCTAAAAGCTTTCCTTCAGGAAATACTTTGCTCACGTATCCCATACGCTCTGCTTCGTGGGCGTCATAAATTCTGCCGGTCAAAGCAACTTCTTTGGCGCGTCCTAAACCGATGATTCTCCAGAGCGGATCCATAATCGGTGTGAGAGAAAGAACAATTTCTCTCTGTCCGAATTTCGCTCGCTCGGAAGCGTAACGAATATCGCACATCATGGTCAGATCAAAGCCTCCGGCAATGGCCGCGCCTCCCACTGCGCAGATAACCGGCTGTTCACAAAATAAAATTGCGCGATATGCCCGGTGGAAAAGAGCCGTATATGCTTCATTGGATGCTTTCTCCAGTTTTCTTATTTCGTTGAGGTCGAAGCCCGCGGAAAAATACTTTTCTCCGCCGGTAAAAACAATTACATTTACGTCATCTCTCACACTAAGCTCGGTAAATAATTTTTCCACTTCTTCCAATACATCCGGCGCGAGAGCATTGCCTTTATCCGGCCGATTGATTGTGACGGTCGCAACTTTCGCCTCCACGGAAAGCAATAAATATTTCAATTCCATATAGTCACCATTTCCCCCTTCTAATTTAATGAAGCTGTTTATTTATCTATTTTAGCCAAATTTTTTGCCAGTTGCATTTTTTGCGGCAGATTGGCCAGCCGTTGATACATGACTCTTTGGCTCTGAGGCGAGCCCGCGCCGTGCATGCTTTCGATAAGGCATGTTCCGCCGGTCATATTTTCGATAAGCCTCAATACCTTCATTCTGGCCTCAGCAGATACGCCTTTGATTCCGGCCATATATTTATTTACATATTTCCCGATTTTCTCGCTTCTCAGATCTTTGTCAAAGGGAAGTGTGGCCATGATGCCCCCTGCGATATCATGGGCGAGGCGAGATATTTCATAAATATTTCTGGTAATATTGTGTTTGGCGCAGTTGGCCAAAAGAGGATCAGGATAGTAGGCTCCGCTTTTTGTCTTCGAACCCATTGCGGAACAGGCCAGCGATGAGGAATAGACGGTTTCGACCAGATGAATCATTTCAATGAGCTTATCTTTAATATGAGAAGCGTTCAGAGTACCCTGATACTGAGCCGCAAGTGCGGTCGCTCCGATAATGATATCGGATACCCCTCCTTTGCACCCGCCGTAATTCTGCCGGTGCAAGGTGGCGAAGCGCTCTACCAGAAGGCCGGTAAATTCTATCTCGCCGCACATGAAAACCCTTTCCCAGGGAATAAATACGTCCTCAAAAACAACCAGTGCTTCACCACCCACCACGCCGAATTCAGTATTGCCGGCATCGATGCCCTTTTCAAATTTTCTCTCTTCATTGGTCTGCCGTCCGAATATTAGCGTGATACCTTTAGTGTTCAAAGGAATCGCCGCCGCCACGGCATAGGCCTCGTCGTCTTTTTCCATATTCTGTGTCGGCATGATGATAATCTCATGGCTATTGACAGCGCCGGTTTGATGAGCTTTGGCGCCGCGAATCACAATGCCGTCTTTTCTTTTTTCTACTACTCTCGTAAAAACATCGGGGTCATCCTGTTCATGCGGACGTTTGGATCTGTCCCCCTTCGGGTCGGTCATTCCTCCCGCGACTATTAAATTTTCTGCCTGAATCATTTTCAGATATTCGGTGAAGCGCTGAAAATAACTGGTGCCGTGAGCTTCATCAATTTCATAGGTCGTCATATACAGCGCGTTCATGGCATCAAAACCGACACAGCGTTGAAAACAGCTTCCCGTTTCATGGGAAATAAGCCGCAGTAACTGGACTTTTTTAATCAAATCGTCTACAGATTGATGAATATGAGTGAAGCGGTTGATTTTCTTGCCCGTCAAATGGCTGGTCGCAGTAAGCAGGTCTTCGTGCTCGGGCATCAGGGCCAGTTCGTAAGTTTTGGCCGCGGCGTTGATATGAGGAATAAATCCCGGGTGAGTCGTAATATCTTCAACATGTTCCCCGTTATAATAAACATTTAATTTCTGGCGTTTAAGGCTTTGGATATAATCTTGTTTTGTTTTAATCATATTTTCCCCCTGAATTTTTTTTAAGGCGGTAACTTGACAGAAGCGCAGCCAGCAAATCAGGCTTGCGCGGTCAAAGCATTATTACTTCAAGACAAAAATTTTTTTCACAATAACACCGGCCATCTTCTCTTCAGTAATATTTTCCAGATCAACAGAATTGCCGGCCACAAAAATCCATTGACGGGCCATGTTTCTAATTTCCGGTTTTTCCACGCAAGCAGTTAAACATCCACAAACAAGGATACCTATGTCCCATGGATTAGAGGATGACTCTGTGGTCAAGCTATATTCGGGTGGCAGAGCTTTCTCAATTTCGCAAACCAACTTTGCTCTATCGATGAGAGGGTTACAGCCGCCGCAGTATTTTATGCCTATACCAACTTGCATTCATTTGTCTACCTTTGTTGGCTATGTCATCGGCTCCTCGACGTATAAACAATACGCCTGCGTCGCCTCTTCCTTGCCGCCGCGGTATACTTTTGACTGCAAATCGGTATAATACACCAATAATATACCACGTAGCCTGAATAAATTACTTTAAAATCAAAGCCGGTTAATCCTTGATTCCGGCAATTTCTTTCGCCAGTCTCTTTTTTTGTTCCAGATTACCCTGCCGGGAAATCATGATGCGCTGCGCCTGAGGAGAGCCCGCGCCGTGCATGGACTCCGTGCGATAACCAACTGCGGCCGTGCCCAACGTGATATTTTCCACCAACCTCAAAACCCGGCAGCGATTTTCCGTAGGCACCGAAGCTATTCCTTTAAAATATTTTTCGACGATCTTGCCGATTTCCGGGTGGCGCAAATCTTTTTCCGAGGCCATTGTTACCATTAATCCGCCGGCGATATCTTCGGCCAGCCGGGCGATTTCATAAGGAAGCCTGGTGACATTTTGCTTGCAGACGTTGGCCAGCAATAAGTCAATCAGGTAAGTGCCGGAAGCGGTTTTGTGCCCCTGTGCCGAGCAAGCAATACCGCAGGAGTATAGAGTTTCATTCAAATGTATCATTTCGATTAACTTGTCTTTGATGTGCGAAGCTTTGGCCGCGCCGTTATAATCGGCTGCCAGAGCCGCTGCGCCGATGAGCACGTCGCCGACGCCGACTTTACAGCCGCCATAGCTCTGGCGGTGATAACCGGCAAAACGCTCCACCAGAAGTCCGCTAAAATCATATTCCCCGCACATAAACACATTTTCCCAGGGAACGAACAAATTATCAAAAACCATCAATGCTTCATGGCCGCCGAACTGACGGTTGCCTACATCTATCTCACCGCCTTCCAGTTTTCTGGTATCGCAGGATTGCCGGCCGTAAATATAGGATATCCCTTCCGCGTCCGCGGGTGCGACAAAGGAAAGAGCGTAATCAGCATCATCTTTTGTCATGGCTACCGTGGGCATAACCAAAATCCAGTGGGAATTTATAGCGCCTGTTTGGTGAGCTTTTGCCCCCCGCACGACGATGCCGTCTTTTCTTTTTTCCACCACACGCGTATAGAGATCGGGATCAGCCTGCTTACCGGGCGGCAGGCCGCGGTCGCCTTTAGGGTCGGTCATTGCGCCGTCCACAGTAAAATCTTGCCCCTGCACCATCTTCAGAAATTTGTTAAAACGCTCATGATATTTGGTGCCGAGTTTTTGATCCATTTCAAATGTTACGCTATCCACGGCGTTGATGGCGTCCATTCCGACGCATCGTTGAAAACACGACGCTGTTTTTTGTCCCAGCAAGCGCTGCATTTTAACTTTTTTAACAAGGTCCTCGGTGCTTTGGTGCAGATTGCAAAACCGGTTAATTTTTTGACCCGTCAGATGCGATTTTACCGTCATCAAATCCTCGTGTTCCGGTTTTTGAGCCAGTGCGTAAGTCATTTTTACGGAATTCATTGAAGGTCGAATAATGGGATTATCCACAGGATTTTTTACCAGCTCGCCCATCAAATAAACCTTAAATTTCATTTTGCGCAAACTATCTTCATATTGTTCAGCAGTTTTCAACGCCATTACTTGATGCCTCCTCAAAATTTGTATTAATAGGATTTTCTAATTGAATCAGCATTGTTTAGTCCAAGATAACACGATATTAACAATATGATTCAATCGGCAATTCTAATTTACTTTAGGCATGAGAAGAAAAATTGTCAAATTAATTTCATTCAGAACGTATAACATCCGCAATTTATGGACTTAGTCACCCTCCGGCAAGGGGCAAGACTTGACGAAGTCAGCCAGTTGTTTTTCGCTTAAACCCACGCCCGGTTCTCCGTCCAGGCGTTTAGTGACTTTTCCTTTCTCGAAAAAGAGAACCGTGGGGAAAATATCTACGGAAAATTTATCCCCGATGCTTTCCTCGTCATCTTGAACGCGTAAAAAAAGCCGCCGCTCTACCTGGGCATACTGCTCGAAGATAGGCAAAAAACTTTTACAAAAAGGGCACCAGGAAGCGTAAACAAGGGCGATGAGCCTATCTTTGGTGTTCAATATTTTATCCAGATCATGTTCATTATCAATCAGAACACATTTGTCATCTGAATTCATGAGTTTCTCCTTTCATCCATGTTGCAATATTTCTGCGATTTTGTCGCACATGTCCCTATTTTTTGGTATCTGCCGGAAATACCCCCTTATTGGAATTCAATGTTTCTCGCGCAATTTCCCGCAGAAAACAATCTTATATAATATCATAATTTTTTGTTGCTTTTTTATCTCTTGAGAGGCGCCCCTTCGATAACGCGTGTTTGAAGCTTCCGCATACCCTGAAGCCAGCGGTCATAATCGGTGGTTTTCCGCTGCATATATGTTTTCACTTCGGGATGGGGTAGAATCAAAAACTCTTCCCGTTGGAAACTTGCCATCACGGCATCGGTCAACTGTTCCGGTTCCATCAGTCCGTCAACCGCCGCCACGCCGCCGCCTTGTCGTGTCATTTCCGACCGAACGGCTTGGGGGCAAAGGAGAAACACTTTAATTCCCTGATCTCCATAAGTAATAGAGATATTTTCGGCAAAGCCCACCGCGGCGTGCTTGGTAACAGAATAGGGTAATGAGCCAATCTGGCTGAGTAAACCTGCTGCCGAAGCTGTAACCATGAAGGCGCCTCCTTCGCGTTTGATCATGCCGGGAAGGACAGCCCGCGCCGCGTAAACGTGGGACAGGACATTGATCTCCCAGATGCGCTGCCAGTCTTCATTACCGGCTTCCAGACCTCCCAAGACAATTATTCCGGCGTTGGAACAGAAAAGATCAATTGATCCAAATTTCTTTTCAGTAAAACTGACCAGATTAATGATATCTCTTTCCTTGCGGACATCGCAGGTCAGGGCTATCCCCTTTATTTCATCGGCGACAGTTTTTGCTCCCGCTTCGTTCACATCAGCCACTATGACTGATTTGGCGCCTTCACGGGCAAAACGCCGGCATAAGCCCTGGCCTATTCCGCTGGCGCCGCCTGTAACAATAATAATCTTCCCTCTAACATCCATTATGTTTCCTCCACAAAAATTTTCTCCCAAAAGGCATAATACATCTTTTTTCTTTTTACCAGAGATATACGGAAAAAACTGCTTATCGGGCATGCTGCAAGACGATTATTTCCGGCTCTTTCGGGAGAGTCTCCTTTTTAATCACGACGCTGGATTCCTTCAGCATGCGGACATTGGTTTGGTTTTTTGTAAAAACATCCACTGGTGTAATGGGGAAATTACATTTTGCCGTTTTGTAATGCATGGGCACCGTTACGCTGGGTTTAATGTCATTCATAATTTTTTGAGCCATAGCGGCATCGATCGTGAAAAATCCGCCGACAGGCAATAACAATATATCCACTTTACCTATTTTTTTGAGCAATTCCGAATCAAGAGAGTGCCCAATGTCTCCCATGTGAACCAAATTCAAACCATCGGCGGTAATTACAAATATCAAATTACTGCCTCCTTTTTTTCCGCCTATAGAATCATGAAAAGAAGGTATAGCTTTAATTTTAATGTCCTTGATTTCATAGTCGCCAGCCTTGCTGACATGATTATATTTCCCCGTTATGTCTTTTATATAATTATGGTCGGCATGATCATGGCTTGTCATCACGATATCGGCTTCATCCTCAATTTTCCCGTAGGACAAAGTACCGCCAAACGATCCGGATTCATAGGGATCGATAATAATTCTTATTCCTTTTTCGGTAGTTATCTGAAATGCCGAATGTCCGTACCATTTTATTTTCATAGCTAAAACCCTCCTGCCTTTCTTAAAGATTTTAAACTTTATGAAAATTATATCATTCTGCTTTAAAAAACTTCATTCCACCCTTAAAGAAGAAATTTTTTAAATTATAAACGAAGAAACGGATTATTCAATTAATATTTTCAAATGCTTTAGAAATTTCTATGACCGTATGGCAGTCGCACAAAATCTTGCTTCTTCCGGGTGAAGGTGCTAGCATCGTCATTAAGGGAAAAGCAAAGGATATCTGTTAATGATTGAAGAAGTGAGGGACCGGCTCTACCGCATCGAAGTGCCGCTGCCCAACAGTCCGCTTAAAGAATTAAATTCATATGTTATTAAAGCCGATGATCGCAACCTGATAATCGACACAGGATTTAACCGCAGTGTTTGTTTTGAGGCCATGCAGAAAGGGCTTTCCGCGCTTAATATAGATCTTTCCAAAACCGACTTTATGATAACCCATATGCATGCCGACCATTCGGGGCTGGTCGCTCGTCTGGCGACAAAAACCAGTATAATTTACTTTAGCAGAATCGACGCCAGGGTCTTTGATAAGGACAACAACTGGCAGGACATGATAGATTACGCCCAGATCAACGGCTTTCCTGCCGATGAACTTATGAAGGCTTTGCATAGTCATCCCGGATTCAAATACAGTCCGCAGACGATACCCGATTTTTATTTGATTGACGATGGCAACATAATAGAGATAGGTGATTATCGCCTCAAATGTATATCGACTCCGGGACATACCGAAGGGCATATTTGTCTTTACGATGAAGATAAGCAGATACTATTTTCCGGCGATCATATCCTTTACGATATAACACCTCATATCGAATCATGGGCATATCGAATAAACTCGCTCAAAAACTATATGGAAAACCTAGATAAGGTTTACGATCTGCCTGTTGATATCGTCCTTCCCGGTCATCGCAATTTCTTTACCGATCTTAAAGGAAGGATAGACGAATTAAAGGAACATCACCAGCTTCGCGCCGACGAAGTCTTGGACGTTGTGGGTTCGGATACAAGAAACGCTTATGATATAGCCGCGTCAATGACGTGGGATATCGATTGTGAAAGCTGGGCGGATTTCCCCGTCGCTCAGAAGTGGTTTGCTACCGGCGAGGCCATTGCCCATCTGCGTTATCTGGAAAGCGAAGGACGGATCAAAAGAAACACCAGCCAAAAGATTGTAACCTTTTCAATCTCTGCTAACTAATTTTTCCTCCGAACGATTAATTCATTTTTTAGTCTTTTTTGTAGCGAACATCATTCTTAAATATTAGTTTAAAATGCGAACGATCGTTCGCAGTATTTTAAGAAGCATGTAATTGAATTATTGAAGTATTTATCCATATTGTATTTGAACAAATTTATAATTATTGTGCGTCACTAAATTGTATGATAAGCAAAAAAAATCGGTAGCGTTTTTCGTCAAAAAAATTAACCTTTAAAAAACCAAGGGGAGGAATGCATGAAAAAAAGTAATTTCATAGTTATGTTCTTGATTGCTTTGTTCCTGGTTGCGGGAGCGGCGATTGTCCAGGCGGCCGATAAAATGGATTTAACCGGCAAGTGGAATTTGTCGGTTACGACTCCATCGGGCCCAGGTGCTCCGGTTTTTACTTTGAAGCAAGACGGCAATAAATTAACCGGCACCTACAAAGGTTACTTCGGAGAAGCGCCGGTAACAGGAACTGTCAAAGGAAACAGCTTTGAAATGAAGTACACCATGACAGGAGTTACTACCGTTTACAAAGGCAAAGTTGACGGCAAAAAAATGTCCGGCAATATTGATTTCGGAGGCAAGGGAACCGGCACGTTCACAGGAAATAAGGAATAGAAGCGCTTAGGAAATTTGAGTAAGCGCAGAGTTTTTAGAGAAAAGCGTCAATCATTATTAATGTGCTTGTTAGCTTATATCGAATTTTTTTCAGGGAACTCAATCTTTATAGAGATTGAGTTCCCTGAAAATCCTGAAAATTGCAAGCGGATCATATTAGAGCGCCCCTATCCAGGAATGACCCCAGATTATTAAATTAACCCCTGGCCTAAATATTTTTTATAGATAGTGTCTATTCTCTTTAGAACTTCTTCCGCTTTTGCGCTGAAACTCGCCCTGTTGAAATAAATCATTTGATCTTCGTTCTGGAGGAAACCTAGATAATGCCGTTCTATGCCTTCCTCAGCCATAACTAAAGGACGCTGACCTAAAGCCAGCGCCGCGCCCTTTTCTTCTATCAGCCAACTATTTGTCGTAAAATTTCCACCCTGCAGCTCGTGTTGTTTTGTCATTATAGCTATAAAAAAGCCGCATTTTTTAATCTTGGCCAAGACATCCGTCGAAATTTTACCCAAATCGTTTCTCTTCGCTTCCGCCCAAAAATATTTATGTTTTTGAATTGTTGCTTTCAGCGTTTCCACCAGATCGTCTTCAGCAAATCTATGTGCTAAAAAGATATGCTGGTTCTTCGCGTGGTTGGATTCGACACCGGAAACTTTTACCTCTTCTTTGGTCCCCATGGCGGCTTTTTCTCTTTCTGATATTGTTTGTAATAAAAGAGAATAATAGGGTTGCGAACTGTCGGAACTTAAATGAATCTTAGCCAGTTTTAAATCGCCTAAAGATATCGTAGCGATTTCAGAAAAATTTCCTGTCTTTAATGACATAGCTAATTTATTCATTATTGCCAGATATTTTTCAGGAATAGACATGGTAATGTTTTCTCCTTTGATAGTTAACCCCAAGATTGGCTAACTAATTTATGGGTATTTTACCATTTCAACTCTCAATTGGCAACAAGGCTTAACAATCAATGGTAAGCAAAAGTTGGCTTGGCGCGCGGATGTATCCAGTATTTCAGATTTTTCAGTGTCCGGGTTTCCTCTTCGAACCTTTTTTATTGGAAATTACCTGTGTCTACCCATTCATTTTTAAGCAGTGACCACCAATCGATGGCCAGTCCTTTCAATATGTATTCATAAGGAAGCCAGCCATAGCCGTTGTTGCCCCATTTTGTGCCCCAGGAGTTTCTAATTAACAAGGCTCCGGTAGTTTCCGCAGCTCCGGATTTTGTGTTTTTAATCCGCATTTTATCATCGTATCCGGCGGCAACGACGGCATGACCACCGGCAATTTTTTCACCTTTTGTCGGATACGGTATTTTGCCGGATGTTGCTGCTTGGGTATAGGAACTATAAACGGTGAAGCCGAACATTGAGGGAAGACCCGCCGCCAAATTGGTTTTTATCCGGTTCAACAAATCATTATTATTGGTTCCGGGCGGGTCCAGCTTGTAGTAGTCTATGGCCTGGTAATTCTGACCGAAAGCGTAACAAAAAGCCGGAGGCTCTTTATCAAAATCAGCTATTGAATACGGCCAGTATTCCTCATGCGGAACACCGAAGAGTACTAAAGCGCTCATTGTCGATCTGAGAAACGCGCCGGTATCACCTTTTGCGTGCATCATGTTTCTGGTCGTCTTATAGAGAAAAAGTCTGGAGGCATCAATGTGCTTGCCAAATGCCCTGTTTTCAAAATATTCAACGATGCCGGCACCGGCATTTGCCGTGCATGAACCTAGTGAGCCCTGATCCTCAACAGGAGAAAACCATGATTTTAAATCTACGGTAACGGGCAGGCTCGCTCTGGCAATTTTAGAGACTCCTATTTTTGACAACATTTCTTTGATAGAATTTTTCTGGCCTAGAGCTTTTAGTTTGGCCGGGATTTCTTTTTGGTCTGTGGTATGGTCCCGAAAATCAGGATAATCAGGCAACCATCCCATTCCCACTTTTTCCGTTAGTTCGCTCATGTTATTTTCTCCTTTCCGGTATGTTCCTTTTTCGCGGCGGCTGCTAGCAAATGCTCAAAAATTTTAATGTGCTGTACTTTTACAAATTACTTTTCAATTATCACGGACAACATTAAAAGCGATAAGAAAAGTTGAAATGGAGGCATAAAAACATGCTGATGAGAATTAACTCGATATCATAACATGATAACTTGTCAAGGAGATTATTAATAATGCATACGCCATCTCTCAGATAGCATAAGTATAATTTTCTTGACACGTAAGTGCCTTATTCATATAGTTAACTTACAAAAAACAGACGCTTATATAAAATCCCTTTTATCGCGGCAGCAGATTGTAACGGGGTTACAGAATTTTAAATCTATTTTACGAAATCGTTAAAGACAGGCCATATTTAGTTCTCCTGGGTAACAGAAGATGAAAGATAAATATTGCCAACGCGCTGATAAAAAGAAAAAACCAAAAAGAAGCGAAAGTATCTGGGCGCAAGAAGTATTCAGTAACGGTCAGCAGTCTTTGCAAAGCATCATGGGAAGTTCCCCTATTCCCGCTTTTATCATCGGAAAAGATCATCTCGTTATCTATTGGAATAAAGCCCTGGAAGAATTAAGCGGCATCAAAGCCGAAGAGGTCGTAGGTACCGGACAGCAATGGCGCGCTTTCTATAAAACGCAAAGGCCCTGCATGGCGGATTTACTCGTTGATGGATTTCGAAAAGAAGTTTCCCGCTGGTATGCCGGTAAATACATCAAGTCAAAATTGATCGATGGCGCCTACGAGGCAACTGATTTTTTCCCGGAACTCGGGAAAAGGGGACGCTGGCTGCGCTTTACCGCCGCCGTCATCCGAAACTCCAAAGGATCTGTCGTGGGAGCAATTGAAACTCTTGAAGACATAACACAAGCAAAGCGCGCGGAAGAAGCTTTATTGAAAGCCCATGAAGAGTTGGAAACCAAAGTAAAGGAGCGAACCCATGAACTGGCCAAAGCCAATAAAGCCCTAAAAGAAACCACAGACCACCTGTCGCTTATTCTGGAATCTCTCCCCATTGTTTCTTATACCTGCAGCGCCAATGGAAATTCAAAAATAACTTTTGTCAGCAACAGCATTAAAGAGATCACCGGCTATACACCTCACCAATTTACGGAAAATACTTCCTTCTGGCAGGAGCACATCCATCCTGACGACAGGGAAAGAATACTTTTTGAATTAAAATCGGCTACCAGTAAAAAGACTTACCAGGTTGAGTATCGCTTTCAGTCATCCGACGGATCTTATCGGTGGTTTTCCGATTACCGCCGGCTGATGAAACCAAGCAATCGCTCCCGAAGTTATATGGTGGGCGCCTGGCAGGATATAACGGAAGAAAGACGCATCCGCCAGGAAGGAAGACTCCGCGTGCAACAGATGATTCAATCCCATAAGTTGAAAGCTCTGGGCGAAGTTGTCGCGGGAGTTGCTCACGAAATCAATAATCCTGTTAGCTTTATTGCCAATAACATTCCGCTTTTAGAGGAAATGTGGGGCGCTGTTGAACCCATCCTCGCCAGCAGTGGCGCATCCAATATGGACTGGAGCGATAAAGGGCTCAGCTATGTGGAAGTGTCAACAAACATGAAAGAAATAATTGAGGAGTTCAAAATAGCTTCCCAAAGAATCAAACGCGTAATCGCGGGATTGAAAGAGTTTGCCCGGGCTGATGAAATAGCTGAAAAGAAGCCTGTTCAAATTGAAGAAGTCATCAATGGTGTCCTTATCATCGTCGGTGCTCAGGTTAGAAAAACAGTTTCCCGCATTGACCGTTACATCGACAGTAATCTGCCGCCTATTCAAGGGCATTTTCAAAAAATCGAACAGGTTATTGCCAACCTGCTTATTAACGCGCATCAATCTATACCGGCGGACAGAAAAGGAAGAATCATTATCACCGCAAGAAACATCGAAAGACTCAAGGCGGTGCTGATCGAAATTGAAGATAACGGCACGGGTATGCAGCAAGAGTTGCTGGATCATATCTTTGAGCCTTTTTTTACGACGCGCAGAGATAAGGAAGGAACTGGTCTGGGCCTTTCCATTTCTTACGGTCTGATCAAGGAACACCATGGTATAATCAGCGTTCTTTCGCGTCCCGGTCTGGGCAGCCGCTTTTCCATATATCTTCCGGCTGGGGCTCAAAAACAAATTGATATTCGACCGGCGATACTCTGTCTGGATAGCGATGCCGGTTATCTCAATGAAATAAAAATGAGCCTGGTCGGTGTTATTGATTGGTGCTGCAGCTCTAACGATACCACCGAGGATGTCATTATGTATCTTGAAGAGCATCCGGAGGTGGACTTTTTTATTTCGGAAATCAAATTGCCGGCGATCAACGGATGGGATCTGCTAAAAAGAATAAGGGAACGATTTCCGCTTCTGCCCGTGATTCTTTACTCTGCTGATTCTTTGGCTTTAAAACAAAAAATAACTACTCAGCCGGAATTTCTAATTAAGAAACCTTTTAACATGTCGCAATTACGAAACATCATTCGTGATGTCGGAAGGCAGAGATTATGAGAATTCTGATTGTTGATGATGAAGAAGTTGCCCTGAACTCGGTGAAACGTCTGCTCAAATGGCGGGGAATCAGGAGCGTGGATGTCTGTGATAATGGTAAGGATGCCATTTCAAAAATTAGAGATACTGATTACGATATCGTGCTTCTCGATTTGCTTATGCCGGAAGTAGAGGGTTTGCAGGTTCTGGAGGCGGCAAAGCCTTATCGTCCTCATACAGAATTTGTCATTCTTACGGCTATTGACGACATTCCCACAACGGTAAAAGCTATTCGTCTGGGCGCGTATGATTATCTGGTTAAACCCGTGGATAACGATCTTCTATTTCTCGCCATTAAAAGGGCATATGAACATAGGGGGCTGCTCATCGGATTATCGGTTGTTGCCCGTAACAATCAAAGGGAGGTGCCGGCTGCTTTCTGCGAAATTATTACGCAGTGCCCGCAAATACTTTCTTTGCTTTCCTATGCCCAGGTTATGGCCGGAAGCGGGAACCCCGTTATGATTACGGGAGAATCGGGAACCGGTAAGGAGCTGGTCGCCCGGGGGATTCACCGGGCGGGACCAATGCCCAAAGGCCCCTTCATTGCGGTGAACGTCAGCGCTATTCCTGCCACGATGTTTGAGAGTCAGTTTTTTGGCCACGCTAAAGGTGCCTTTACCGGAGCGGAATCGTCACACCATGGCTATTTCGAACAGGCGGACGGAGGGACTCTTTTTCTTGACGAAATCGGGGAATTGCCTATCGGCCTGCAGACAAAGCTGTTGCGTGTGCTGGAAGAAAAATCTTTTTATCCTCTGGGCACATCGAAACCGATCTGGGTGGATGTCAGAGTAATATCCGCTTCCAACAAAAACATCGACAAAGCATGTCAGGAGGGAAACTTTAGGCTGGACTTGCTTTATCGATTAAAATCGGCACATATCCACTTGCCGCCCCTAAGGGAAAGGATAGGTGATATTCCCCTGTTGGCGAACTATTTTCTGGGCACGGCATGCAATCATTATCAAAAGGAGCTTAAAGGCTTTAGTCCCGAAGCAATTGATTTGTTGGCCGGCAGAGATTATCCGGGCAATATCCGGGAATTGTCTCAGATTATTGAAAACGCTGTTTTGTTGGCGGATACGGATGTTATTCTGCCGCATCATCTTGGCATGACACAGTCTGTGCAATCACCTTTCGCGCGTCACTTATGCACGCTGAAGGAAAACGATGAAGCTCATTTAGTCTATGTATTGACTAATATGAAAGGGGATAGAAGCCGGGCTGCTAAGACCATGGGAATCACAGTGAGACAACTCCAGAGAAAAATTGCCGCGATGAAAAAAAATCCGCGGTGGGAATCAGTGCTTGGCGACATTTAAGTCGTTTTTGATGACAAAAAGGTCTTTGTTTATAAATATCTGTATTTATAAACAGTTATCTTTATTAAGAAAATCTGGAAAATTATTTATTTAGGAATCATCCCGACCTTTATTTCGCTTTTTCGTATATTTCCTCGGTTAACAATCCGTTAATATCCGGCAAGAAAAATTAGAGCCATTTATATATCAGTCACGTTATTTCCGTATAGATAGAAATTTATAACCACACAACAATATTGAATTACCATCGGAATTTACCACTAAAAAAACGAGATGATAATTACAGGTAAAAGTATATTTAGGATGGAATAAGACACCAAATATAGAAAAAAGTTTTCGTGGCACGGCAGTTGCTCTTCTTTATTTTCCAAGGAGACGACATGCAATGAGGGCTTTTGTCACAAAACTTGTTGATTTAACCCAAAAGAACACTGAAGAAATCACCAGGCAATGGGCAAAGGATGTAAAAACCAACCAAAGAACTTATACTTATCATGACGCACCGGAAGACAAAATCATTCTTCAAGCTAAAGATTTTTACCTCAACTTTCAAGAGATGTTTTTTCACGAAGCTCCGTATGAGCAGGCCGAAGAAATTTTTGAAAAGTACGCGGATGATAGGTACAAAGAAGGAATTCCCCTGCACGAAGCTATGTATGCTTTGATTCTAATGAGGAGGCATATGTGGTTATACGCAGAGTTCCAGTCCCTGTTTAATGCAGAAGTGGAACACCGTCAGGCCGTGGAAAGCCTTAGCCGGACAATTCTTATGTTCGATTACATTATGTATATTATTGCCAGAAAATATTGGAAATTAATGAAATTGGAGTTGTTGGAAAAGCAAGCCAATAATTAAAGGGTATTGTTTCAATCAACTGAAGTTCGGTTTCAGATTGACGCCAGAAAAGGAGGGATAGACAATGCAAGCTTATGCCGCAAAACTTATTAACCTTATAGAAAGCAAGGCCGAAAATATTGCCAAACAATGGGCGGCCGACGTGATGAAACATAATCGAACGCCCTCGTATCACGCTCTGCCGAAAGATATGGTGATCGAACAGGGGGTCAATTTTTACCGGCTTTTTCGTCAAATGTCTTTAGCGGAAGTTCCTTATGAAGAGGCCAAGACCTTTTCCTGGAAATATGCCGAAGGGTTTTACCGGGAAAAAATACCTCTCCATGAAGCCATGTACGCGCTAATTCTCATGAGACGACATCTCTGGCTTTATGCGGAGTTTCAGGGAACTTTCGTGACGGCTTTGGAAAAGCAGCAGGCGGTGGAAAGCCTGAACCGGACAATCCTTATGTTCGATTATGTGTCTTATCAGGTCACGGAAAAATACCAGGAGCTTGTCATCGGCGATATTGATAAAAAGTTTGGCGTTGTTAAGACTCTGTTGATGGGGAAACTCTTTGGCGGGACAAAGAACATCTATAAAATCTTATTAATGATTATTCTTCTTGTTGGATCCTGTATCCTTACTTATTATTATCACGCGATTGCCGGAACAGGGATAATTTTCACTCATCTCTTCTATATTCCAATAATTTTTGCTTCGATCTGGTGGGGTAAAAAAGGGATATTGGTATCCGTTTTCCTTGCCGCTTTAATTTTAATCAGTCACGCGCTTTTCTTAAAAGGAATGCCTTTCTTGGATGATATTATTCGTGCTTTTATGTTTGTTTTGATCGGCGGTGTAGTAGGCTGGCTTATGGACGGCATTAAAAAAGTGGAAGATTTGTATAAGACTTTTACGGCATAAATTTTATTATAAGAGGTGATAGAAGTGGAGCGTGAGCAACTAAATCAAGGAAAAGTTCTATCCATTCGCAGCAGTGTCGTTGATGTCCACTTTCCCGTGGCGCCTTCGATCCGTAATGTTCTTAAAGCTGGTGATAATGGAGAAGTGATCATCGAAGTTTTTACCCAGCTGGACAGCAACACAGTTCGAGGTGTTGCCCTGACGCCTACTCAGGGCCTGGCCAGAGGTTCGACGGTCATCAATACCGGCAAGCCTTTTGAGGTTCCGGTAGGCAAAGAACTTTTAGGAAGGGTTTTCAATGTCTTCGGGCAGACCATCGATAAAAAGGCTCAGGTTGAAGGCGGTGAATGGCGTTCCATCCACCGCAAGCCGATTCCCCTGCAGGATCAGTCCACCGTGTCGGAGATTTTCGAAACGGGAATCAAGGCTATCGATGTCCTGGCGCCTCTGGAGCGGGGAGGGAAAGCGGGACTGTTCGGCGGTGCGGGTGTCGGCAAGACTGTTCTCATTACGGAAATGATCCACAATACCGTCAGCCATCACGAGGGGATGAGTATCTTCTGCGGCATCGGTGAGCGCTGTCGCGAGGGCGAAGAGCTTTATAGGGAGATGCAGGAAAGCGGAGTTTTGGGCAATACCGTGATGGTTTTCGGTCAGATGAATGAGCCGCCGGGCGCGCGATTCCGTGTAGGCCACGCCGCCCTTACCATGGCTGAATACTTCCGGGATGACGCCAAGCAGGACGTTCTGCTGATGATTGATAATATCTTCCGCTTTATTCAGGCAGGAATGGAAGTCTCCGGTCTTTTAGGGCAACTTCCGTCGCGCCTCGGTTACCAGCCGACTCTGGCGACGGAACTGGCCGAGCTCGAAGAAAGAATTTGTAACACCAAAACAGGAGCGATTACTTCTATTCAGGCAGTGTACGTGCCGGCGGATGATTTTACTGATCCTTCGGCTGTCCATACCTTCGGCCATCTGTCGGCAACAATTGCTCTCTCGCGCAAGCGGGCGAGCGAAGGATTGTATCCGGCGATCGACCTCCTTCAGTCCAGTTCTAAGATGCTGTTGCCGAATATTGCCGGCGAGCGCCACTACAAGATCGCGCAGGAAATTCGCAAGACGCTGGCAGTTTATGAAGATCTTAAAGACATTATTGCCATGCTGGGTATTTCCGAACTTTCCCGGGAAGATCAGCGAACGGTCTTTAGGGCACGAAGGCTCGAGCGCTTCTTTACCCAGCCATTCTTTGTTACCGAACAGTTTACCGGCACCGCCGGGAAAATGGTTTCCCGCGAAGATACCTTGAACGGCTGTGAGCGAATACTTAATGATGAATTCGCCGAATATCCGGAACGCGCTCTTTATATGATTGGAACAGTAGACGAGGCGAAAATCCAACATGATGCTTAAAATTCTATTACCGGCAGAGGTTTTAATAAGACAGGAGGTAAAAAAGATTGTCGCCGAGGCGGAAAACGGATCTTTCTGCCTTTTGCCCAACCATATTGATTTTGTGGCGACATTGGCCCCCGGTCTTTTTACCTATGAACCG
>MGQN01000025.1:21653-23966 GCA_001797845.1 Deltaproteobacteria bacterium RBG_16_44_11
GACGCTGGTCAAAAAAGGGGGAGACGTCCTTGTCTCCACACGCAACGCCGTACGTGCACCGGATCTGGGAAGACTGAAGCAGGTTGTCGTGAAACAATACGACATTCTGGATGAACGCGAAAAGATGGTCCGTTCCGCCGCCGCCAAGCTGGAGGCGAGCCTTATTAGACGTTTTGTAGAACTAAAATAGCTGCGTTTTAAAAAGCAGCTACAAAAACTAGCAAAAATGAGGTTTGAACAATGGCTGAAATAAAACGCACATCAAGTCAAAGGCGCAGGCAGATAGCCGATCGTTTCACGCAAAAAGTAGCACAAAAGGAATCCCTGCGAATTAAAGGGCTCAAGCATAAGGACGAAACGGTTTGGTTTGGCTTGGGCATGTTCGGAATTGTCGGCTGGGCGGTGGCCATTCCCACGCTCTTCGGTATTGCTCTGGGATTATGGATCGACCGTACCTGGCCCAGCCGTTATTCCTGGGTGTTGATGTTTCTTATAATCGGCGTAGTGATAGGCTGCATTAATGCCGCCTATTGGGTGAGAAAAACTCGGAACACGATTATTGAAGAAGATGATGAATGAATCGAATATGATCACGGTTGTTATTCTTTCTTTGTCATTTACGGCAGGGCTGGTATTGGGCGCATTTTATTTTGTCGCCCTATGGCGGACAGTGAAGAAGCTTCCGGAGACACCGCACCCCGTGCGTCTAATGTTGGGAAGTTTTGCTTTGCGTATGGCTGTGGCGCTGGCGGGATTTTACTTTGTCATGAACGGACATTGGGAGCGGCTGGCCATGGCGCTTTTGGGTTTTATTTTCATGAAGATTATTCTTACGCGCCGTTTTGGAATAAGTAAGGCAATCTAGAATTCCATATTATTTGTATGGGTAGGGAGTGGACATGGAAATCGTAGGTATAAATCAAATCAGCCCGGATCAGGTCATTCTCTGGAGTTGGGGTTTTGTCACCATCAGTGTAACTATTCTGTATACATGGCTGGTCATGGTGATTCTTGTGGTCGGCTCCTGGTTAGTAACGCGGAATCTATCCAACGATATTAATGTTTCGCGATGGCAGCATTTTCTGGAAGTAGTTATTTCCACCATCCGCGGCGAGATCAGGGAAATGACGAAAAAAGGAGCGGATAAATACATCCCCCTGATCGGCACTCTCTTTTTATTTATTTGCCTGTCAAATGTGCTTGTTATTGTTCCCGGCTTTGTAGCGCCGACGTCATCGATTACTACTACGGCGGCTCTGGCTATTTGCGTTTTTATTGCCGTTCCTTTCTATGGTATATCCGCGAACGGTTTTTTTTATTATCTTAAGGAATATTTTCAGCCCAATTTCATTTTTTTCCCGCTTCATGTGATGGGAGAATTAGCCAGAACACTTGCCCTGACGGTTCGTCTTTTCGGTAATATCATGAGTCATGAGAAAATCATCGGGATACTCCTTTCGGTCACGCCTCTGTTGTTCCCTGTTATTATGCAGGCTCTGGGTTTGTTAATCGGCGTGATCCAGGCCTATATTTTTGCTATTCTTTCCATGGTGTATATCGCTTCGGCGACAAGCGTCCACGAGGAGTCACATAAACATGAAAAGTTACAAAATGCAGAAGTTAGTGAGGGCGTTACAGCCTGATAAAAATATTATTTAAGGAGGATTATTTATGGATAGTATTAGTTTAGTTGCAGTGGTTTCCATCGTTATTGCGGGTATGACTATGGCCGTAGGTTCCTATGGGCCTTCTCAAAGTATGGGACAAGCGATCCAGCAGGCCCTTTCCGCCATCGCTCAGCAACCGGATGAGCGCAACTCTTTGACCAGAACCTTATTTGTAGGGCTTGCCATGATCGAATCCATCGCTATTTACTGTTTTGTTATTTCGATGATCGTAATCTTTGCGAATCCTTTCTGGGGTCACGTTATAAAGGCAGGGGGATAATCCATGCATATCGACTGGTTTGTTTTATTTTGCCAAATCTTCAATTTCTTGCTGCTGGTCTATCTTTTGAAGCGTTTTCTTTACGGGCGGATTGTTAAAGCAATGGATGACCGGGAGGCGAAGATTGCCGCTCAATTCAACGAGGCTAACGAGATGAAAGCAAAAGCGACAGAAGCGGCCGAGAGCTATGACAGGAAGAACCAGTTGCTGGCGGAGAAGTCGGAACAATTGCTCAACGAAGCAAGTATTGCGGCTGAAGACAAGAGAAAAGAACTCATGGGAAAGGTCCGGGAGGACGTCGACGCGATAAAGACGCGCTGGCAGGATATGCTGGCCAGAGAAAAGGACGCGTTTTTTCAAGATCTT
>MGQN01000025.1:24134-30762 GCA_001797845.1 Deltaproteobacteria bacterium RBG_16_44_11
CAAGGTGACTGTTCAGAGCGCTTTTGGTATTCCAACCGAAACGCAAGGACGCATAGAACAGGCTCTAAAACAGCAAATTACCAATGGCTTTACGATTCGTTATTTGACAGAGCCGGAAATAGTTTCCGGCATAGAGCTGCGGGTAAACGGCCATAAAATTGCCTGGAGCCTGAATGAATATCTGGAAACACTGGTGGAAAATTTGACCGAGACCCTCCAGAAAGAAGCACACAGCGGATAGAGGGGATATTGAAGGAGGAGTAGAATGAGCGAGCAAGTTAACATAACTGAAACTCAAGAATTAAAAACTTTTCTTGATGATACCTTTTCGACCATGGATAAGGTTTTAGACAAACAAAAACCGGAACTGCGGCAATACGAAATAGGCACAATTCAATTTGTGGGCAGGGATATCGCCAGAGTTAGCGGGCTACCGAACATTCGTGCCGAAGAGATGGTGCGATTTTCCGGAAACTACATGGGGCTTGTCTTCAATATAGATGTCGACGAAATAGGCGTAATTCTTTTGGACCCAAGTGAAAATCTTCAGGTGGGTGAAGAAGTCCACCGCACCAAGCGCGTTTTGGATGTTCCTGTGGGAGAAGGTCTTTTGGGTAGGGTAGTTGATCCTCTCGGCCGTCCCCTAGATGGTCTGGGAGATATTAACACAGTTAAACGTCTTCCCGTGGAAAGACCGGCGCCCGCGGTTATGGATAGAGCGCCGGTAATTGTTCCGCTGCAGACGGGAATCAAAGTGGTTGACGCGCTCATTCCCATCGGCCGCGGACAGCGGGAATTAATTTTAGGAGACCGTCAGACGGGAAAGACGGCCATTGCCGTGGATACAATAATCAACCAGAAAGAAACGGGGATTATTTCTATTTATTGCGCCATTGGTAAGAAAAGCTCCGATGTAGCCAAGGTCATCGCGGATTTGCGCGATCGTGGTGTCATGAATAACTGCATTATTGTTGTGGCCACCGGCGAAGACACTCCCGGGCTGCAATTTGTCGCGCCCTATGCGGCAACGACGATGGGAGAATATTTCATGGAAAAAGGTCAAGATGTTCTCATTATCTGTGATGACCTCACATCACATGCGCGCGCTTATCGTGAAGTCTCTCTTTTACTGCGGCGGCCTCCCGGACGCGAGGCTTTTCCCGGCGACATTTTTTATATTCACTCCCGGCTGCTTGAGCGCTCCACGCATCTTCGTCCCGAATTGGGCGGCGGATCGTTGACCTCGCTTCCCATCACGGAAACAGAAGCGCAGGACTTATCATCCTACATCCCCACCAATCTCATCTCGATTACAGATGGGCAAATTTATTTGTCGCCGGTTCTTTTCAATAAAGGAATCCTGCCTGCAGTCGATGTCGGAAAGTCGGTTTCGCGCGTGGGCGGAAAAACTCAATTGCCGGCTTACCGTTCCGTGGCTGGTGATTTACGTCTGTCCTACTCACAGTTTGAGGAGTTGGAATCTTTCTCGCGTTTCGGAACGCGTCTCGACGAAAGCACCCGGAAAACCCTTGAACGCGGGTGGCGTGTCCGGGAGATTCTTAAACAGGGGCAGTACAAACCGCTACGAGCATCGGAGCAAATTGCCTCGCTGCTTTCCGTGACAGGTGGAAGCCTGGATAGCGTTCCGATAGAAAAGGTGCGGGAGGCCGAAGAAAGTGTTCTGGGCACAATAACGCAGCAGCTGCCTGAACTGTGCGGGCGTATTGAGGCGGGGGAAAAGCTGGAGATGGCGGATCGTGACAGCATCTTAAGCAAGGTGAAGTCCGACGTTGCCCCCTTTGAAATTAAAGAGGAAGAAAATGCAGACAACTGAGTCTATCAAAAGAAGGATTAAGAGTGCGGGCGACCTTTTATCCGTAGTCAAGACGATGAAAGCCCTGGCCGCCGTGAGTATCCGTCAGTATCAGCGGGCAGTTGAGTCCCTCACTGACTACAACAGAACGGTAGAGATGGGTCTGCAGATTGTTCTGAAAGAGCGGATGGAAGCGGCAACGCAGACAAAAGCTCCGGCCGTGAAACGCCTCGGCGCTATCGTTTTCGGTTCCGATCAGGGCTTGTGCGGTCAGCTCAATGAGCAGATATCGGTTTTTACCCTGGAGCATATGAAGAAAATTGGTATCAAAAAGGAAAACAGGATGGTTTTATCCGTCGGGGCACGGGTGGCTGATTATGTGGAGGATGCGGGACAACCGATCTTCGAGGTTTTGACAACGCCCAGTTCGACAGCCGGCATTACACCGCTTGTCCAGGAAATTATTATGATCATAGATGAGTGGCATTTCCGTCATCAGATTGATAATTTTTTGCTTTTTTATAATAAATATTTAACAGGGGCCTCTTACACCCCACATATGGTTCAGCTCCTTCCCGTAAGCCATGAATGGCTCAAAGAAATAGCCACAAAAAAATGGGATTCCAAATCACTGCCGATTTTTCTGATGGATGGCGATTTAATTTTTTCCTCATTGATCAGAGAATATCTTTTTGTTTCCCTGTACCGGGCTTTTGCGGAATCTCTGGCCAGCGAAAATGCCAGTCGGCTGGCTTCGATGCAAAATGCCGAGAAAAACATCGAAGAACAGATGCAGGACCTTCATGGTCAGTTTCACCGGCAGCGTCAGATGACCATTACGGAGGAATTACTGGATATTGTCGCCGGTTTTGAGGCCTTGAGTGAAAAGAAACAATCACAACATCAGCTAGAAAGCAGGTGATGATCATGGCGGTAGAAAGACAAATATGCGGCATATGTGCCTGGCGCCGAGACTGTCAAAAGAGATTCAAGGTATCGTCGGAAGCTTTCCTCGGCAGCCGTTGTCCCGACTATACGAGGGATCTATCTATTAAATCTATTTCCGCAGATGCGCTGGAAGATGAAAAAGTTGCAATGGATGAAATGGTTCAGCAGCAGCTGGATAAGTGGCGCCGGCTGCTGGACAAAGGCTTAAAGCAAGGGCTCGATATAGAGAATTTCAAAGGCGGGCCGGTAATCACCATTTCAAGAGAGCCGGGAAGCGGAGGAAGCGAAATTGCCCGCAGGCTCGCCAGAGCATTGGACATGGATTTGATCGGCGCGCAAATAATCCAGCACGTGGCGGACAGCGCCAAGATGAGCAGAAGAGTTATCGAATCTCTTGACGAAAAAGAAGTAACCTTCCGGGAAACCTTGCTTTCCTCTCTTTTCGGGGAATACCGTCCCTGGCCCGGTGAATTTCTGCAGCACCTGACCCGAGTAATAGGGACTATTGGAGTTTTCGGCAATGTCATTATTGTCGGCAGGGGAGCTAATTATGTCCTGCCGCCGGAAAAAGCGTTTAAGGTCAGAATCATTGCCCCGATGGACTTTCGAGTTAAACATTTTATGGAGGACAGAGGATATACTAAAGCCGAGGCGGAACAATATGTGATTAAAACGGAAAATGACCGCAAAGCGTTTGTGCGGAAATATTTTAATGCCGATGTTACGGATCCCAAACAATATGACATCATCATCAATACGGGAACCATGAAGCTGGACGCGGCAACGATGACCATCATCACTGCTTTCAAGAAAAGGATGGAATGCGCCGCATAAACTTATAGAAATAAAATGAATTTTATCTTTGATGTTTTCAAAATCCTGGAGGGTTATTGCGCGAACCAATACATGGAGAAAATAATCTCAGGACTTCTTTTCCCCATAAGGGCATACGTATAAACACATGCCGCATACTGGCAGTTGTCCTTTTTTCGTCATCGCCACAAAATAATCATTACAGAGTTGAGCGTTATATCTCACTTCCCGGGACTCATTCGGATCAAAATTTCTTCCCGTAAACGCTTTTATGGGACAAATTTTCACGCAGTCGAGACAATCACCGCATTTTTCTCCCATCGGCTTCCCGGTTGGCCTAAGTGGGGCATCGGTCAGAATAGATGACCAGCGTACGCGCGGACCATTATTAGGCGTAATGAGCAGACAGCTTTTTCCAATCCAGCCAAGGCCGGATAGATGCGCGCCCAATTTATGAGAAAAAACAGCGCAATTGCGCTCATCATCATATCTTTCGGAAGCTGGAATCGGCATTACATTATATCCCAGCTCCTGAATAAAACTACTTATCATGGAAGTGTTATAATTCAATCTATCATTTATTATTTTGTAGGCGTGAAATCTATAATTAACCGCAACAGCCTTGTTTGAGCGCAGGGGCAATTGATCGACAATGGCATCCGGAAGTTTCAAACCGATGGATATGCAATATCGGAAATCCGATAGGATGTTTCCGCCCTGATCGATTATGAAATCTTTTGCCAGGGAAAGATCGCTGATTCCAAAATAATTAACGTCGAACTTTCGGGTGAATTTTTGAATTTTTTTATTCAGACTCATAATTTACTTAGTTTATTTCCTAAAATAATGATGTAAAATCTCTTAGCAAATAAAATCAGATGACACCATCCAATTCTTCGGCTACCGGTTTTTTACAAGCTCTGCACTGTTGAGCGCTTCGATAAAGCGGTTTTCCGCAAGAGGGGCAATGATAACGCTGGGCCTCTGCTTTCGCCCATTCTAATGAGCCGATTTCATCACCATGTTCGGCAACTTTATCCCTCCATAGAGGAATAGCTCTTTTTATTACTCTCAAAACTGATTTTTTAATCGAAGAAGGAATAAAATCTGATAAATGGCTATTTTCGATTGTAATGCACGGCCACTGCTCACATTGATGACAGGAATAAAAGCCTTTCGATTTTGCGCAACTTCGAATCGCGCATTTTTGGCAAAAACCAAAAAGCTTCTTCGGTGGATCCGGCTGCATACACCCGAAACATTTTGTTTCTTCCGGTTTTGTATTCCAAACGCTGCTGATAATAGCCCTGAACTTTTCGTTGTTATCCCGTGTCGATATGTAAAGCGCGCAGGCGCCGCAAAATATTCCGCATGGCGCCCTTAAGTTCTTATTTTTAATTTCTTCCTCGGTCCAGCCTTCCATTTTTGTACCTCCTGAAATATTATAAAAATTATTTTTCTATCTTGTTTAGGTGCGAGCAAAGCTTACTTCATGCTTATATTTTTGGTTTAAATAATTATGATAACAAAAGGAATCAAGTGGATTAAAAATCCAAAAATAAATATAAGATGAAATACATTGGCTTTTTTATCCTTAATTCCAAAATAATATATTTGCGCAATAGATCTAAAAAACCAAAACATTCCAAATGAAGCAATCAAATATTTCCCAAGATTTGAGTTAATTAATTCGTTTGGAAAAATAAATGCTGCAAAACCAAATATTATAAAGGTAATAAGCAGAAACAGGCTTTGAATATGCATAATTGATTTATTATAAAAATCAATTTTTTCAAGTGCTTTATCCCATTTAAATAATTTTGGAAAAAAAACATGAGATATCGCCCATGATAAATGATAAAATCCTCCTATAATTATAAATATTTTAGGATTCATTAAATAAACCTCCATAAATTATATATTTTTTTTTAGTATTGGCTTAGGCTAAATTAATCTAAACGCAGTGCTTCATAAAACTTGTCGATTATTTCTTGCTCAATATTTAAGTTTTTTTCGATCTTCAACTTTGACTTCCATGACAACACGTCCCCAGCCGCCGCATTGAACGCCAATGTCGCCGCAACCCGTCCTTTTAAAACGCATTTCGTTTGGATCAACACCGGCATAGAAGAGTTCATGGGCCATGGCAATCAACTGCGGCATTGCATTCAGTGCCCCGAAACAAATTTTTTTTGGGCAGAGTTTTGTCAGTAGATTACCTGAACCATCAAAGTAGAACTTATCACCTGCCTTATGCCGGCTGTTGCAGCCATGCGCCTCCACAACCTCAATCACAATTGTTTTATTCATCAATGCCGGCGCTTTGGAAATAACATCCGCATTTCTGGGATTCTGCCTGAATTTCTTCATTTCTTCGTCGGTATAGCCTAAATGTTCTTGGTAAAACTTCCACATGTCTTCGTTGATTTTAATTTTATCTCCTCCTTTGTTCCATAATATTACCTCTATTTTTTTAAAAAAATTTCAAGACCTGCTTCAACTTTTCCGGATTGGGATTATGTCTATGTACTTCTCCATATCTTTAAACATTTCTTCATCCATGACGTTCATTTTTTTTATGGTTTCCAATGAAAAGAGAGAAACAAGACTGGATGATCGGGCACAAATTTCATTTTCATCATTATAGATGTATCCCTGTAAGATTGCCTCCCGTTCATTATTTATTTTGTTCACCATCCCCTCAACTCTGATCTCTTTGCCGATTAAAACAGGTTTGAAAAAATCGACGGTTAATGATTTTGAAACAACCAGCTTTTTCAGTATAATCAAACCTGCCCAGCCCATAGCTTCATCAAGCATGGTTGAAATAACGCCTCCGTGAACCAGGTTACTCCACCCGCAAAGATGATCAGGCACCGTTAGCCAGGATACCACTGAATCCCTGCTGTCGGTGGTATAAAATTTCATTTGAAGTCCTGAATTATTTTTAAGACTACACCCGAAACAGTTTTGATTCCACATGCTGGGCAGCAGAATATAGTTATCCCTATTTTCGGTTTTCATTAATCACCTCTCGATCCTCAACTTTGACTT
>MGQN01000026.1:0-362 GCA_001797845.1 Deltaproteobacteria bacterium RBG_16_44_11
GGTTCGAGAGCGGTACGGATCGACCGGCTCGCCGCTGAATTCTTTTTCCAACTCTTAGGCAAGCATTTGAATTCCACGGACGTACGTTTCCGGTGTGACCTGCTCTTCAGACGGAATTTTCATAATTTCTTCCGGCGTATAAACCGTAATGTGGATTTCCGAAGGGCTCTGATAGACATATTGCAGATTGAGATCAATAACCGCAATAGATTCGTTCATATTCTCCACAATCATCCGGTAACGTTTCTCGCTTTCCTCTAAAGCCAGTTCGATTTTTTTGCGCGCAGTAATATTTCGAGCAACTGCTATGATCTCCTGTGGTTTACCATACACGTCGATACCGAATGTTGCGGTAATTTCCA
>MGQN01000026.1:384-1496 GCA_001797845.1 Deltaproteobacteria bacterium RBG_16_44_11
CGCCGTTTTTATGATATGCCTCCACTTCGAGCGTTCTCGATCCGTACTCTTGGGTAGGTTGCCTGTTTTTCTGCAATTCCATTATCTCGGTAAATACATTGGAGGCGAACTCCAGAGATTGAGCGGTCACTAGTTTGTCAACGGGAATTTTTCTGATTTCTTCCGGCGTGTAACCCGTTAATAGTGAACGGTAAGTACTGATGAAGGTAAACTGGAAATTGAAATCGACCGTAAAGACCACATCATGGACATTCTCCACAATCATCCGGTAGCGTTTTTCGCTCTCTTTAAGGGCAAGTTCCGCTTTGATCTTTTCCGTCACGTCTCTGGCGACACCGCGGAAACCGGCGGGTTGGCCCGACTGATCACGGCACAGCGAGACGGACGCCTCCACGATTCTTTTTGAATCGTCTTTGGCAATTAATTCATGAATGATAATGGTTTTCGGTTTATCGGTGCGATAAATCTCATTGAATGTCTGAAATATGGCCGGAATTGTTTCGGGCGCAATACAATTACGGTAGTTCATATTGGTAAGCTCGGCGCGGGAGTAACCCAGCATACTGCATAAAGCGTCATTGAAGAAAACAAAATTCCCTTTCAGATCCGATTCCAGATAGGTTTCTTCCATGTTTTCCAGAATATTGCGGTATTTCTCCTCGCTTATGCGCAGGGCGGCCTCGGCTTTTTTGTGTTCAGTAACATCCCAGGTCAAAGCACGAAATCCAGTTGGCTTTCCTACAGCATCCCTCTTCAGAGCGGCACTCATCTGATGAATTTTAACGGTTCCATTCTTGTCGATAATTTCATAATCAATCAGCAGTTCTGGTTTGCCACTCTGGTAAATTCTGCTGTAAACTTCCTTCATATAATTGGCGACCTGCGGCGTAAGAATATCGCGGTAACTCATGCCGATTAGTTCATTCTGCCGATAACCATAAAGCTTGCAGGCGGTATCGTTAACAAACGTGTATGTGCCTTTCAGGTCCATTTCATAATAAGCATCGCCCATGATGTCCAGAATAGTGCGGTATCTCTCCTCGCTTCGCTTCAATTCTTCTTCAGCCTGCTTGCGCTTCGTAACATCGTGCACAACGCCCCTGAAACCGACC
>MGQN01000026.1:1602-13547 GCA_001797845.1 Deltaproteobacteria bacterium RBG_16_44_11
TAAATACTTCAAAGACTTTTTTCGCATTCTCGTCATCGACAAGCTGTCGGAAGTTTATGTTATTGATCTCGTGGGAAGTATAGCCAAGGTGCCTGAGCACGGTATCATTGTGAAACACCAGATTCCCTTTCAAATCCACCTCAAAATAAGATTCTTCCATGCTGTCGAGGATATTTTTGTAACGCTTCTCACTTGTTTTTAATTTTGCTTTAGTTTGTTTCTGACCGGAAAGAAGCTTGTCAGTTTTTTTGAGCATCTTATTTATTGCGTCGGCAAGGGAATCGATCTCATCATGTTTCCCTGAGATATCGATTATCTTCGAATAATCTCCCTCAGCTGCTCGTTTTAGGGAAGCAATCATTGCGGCAATGCGATCTTTTTTGGATTTTACGGTCATAGATATTATTACCGGTTAACCACAGCTGCTTACGGTTAAATTTGCATTGATAAATTGAATCAATAAGAACTTTTTTTCCGGCAAGACAGTATAGGAGAAACGTTCATTGTATGTCAATTAAATATTGACCATAAAACGTGAGGTGTTGTACCCATGTTTAT
Organism: Deltaproteobacteria bacterium RBG_16_44_11; assembly: GCA_001797845.1. Lineage (GTDB taxonomy): Bacteria > Desulfobacterota > Syntrophia > Syntrophales > Smithellaceae > UBA4810. The sequence continues at coordinate 2,161 of MGQN01000026.1, forward strand.
TGATAGAAAGATTACAATACAGGTTCGGCAGATCCAAATGTGACCCTAGTACCCTACAAGTTCGCCTCAATTTTCGATCATGACCAAATCTTATATTTCAAGACGTGAGCCTAGACGATCTTTTTGCTTAAACGCCCTGATAGCTGCATCGACACTTTCTTCGTCATTAAACCACAGCCTAGAAAGCTGAGGCTCTTGATCTTTATGGAGAAAGCATATATCCGCCGCGGCGGATGGTCCAAAAATCGTCGGAAAGATTTCTGTCCGCAACGTATTTATAGGGCATGGCGAAATACTCTTTCATTTCTTCCGAATTGATACGGATCGGTCGAGCTCCTTCCTCACAGCCAATCCCAGTTTTTCTATTAAATAAGGCTTTTTCACGTATTCGCCCGCTCCCAGGGCGTGGGCATCATCCACGCGTTTAGTCTCCGAAAAACCGCTGACGATGATGGCTTTTTGTTTCGGTTGGATTTTCAGAACCCCCTTATAGGTATCTAGTCCATCCATTCCTGGATACATAATCATATCTAAAACCACAAGATCAATCTTATGCTCCTTTATGTAAGTTATTGCTTCCTCACCGCTCGCAACGCTGGACACTTTATAATTCAATTTCTTCAGCATTTCCTCCGCCAAATCGCGCTGCTCTTTGACATCATCCACTACCAGAATGGTTTCACCCCTCCCCATGTATTCGGAAACGGACACAGAAGCAGCTTCGACGGATATTTCTTCCCTCGTTACAGGAAAATAAAGAGTAAAGGTGCTTCCCTTTCCTTCTTCACTCTGGACATTAATGTAGCCTTGATTATCTTTCACCGTTCCCCAAACCACCGCCAGGCCTAACCCCGTCCCACTTCTTCCCATAACCTTCTTCGTGTAAAACGGCTCGAAGATACGTTGCAAATTTGCAGAAGGTATGCCTTCACCTGTATCGGTTACGGAAAGGACAACATAATCTCCCTCGCGGATATGGTCATATCCATGAACAGGTTTGTCCATATATTGATTGGTTGTTTTAATGGTCAGGCCACCACCTTTGGGCATGGCCTCAACTGCATTCGAAACCAGATTGGATAGTGCCTTTGCCAGATGGACGGGAGAACCGGAGATATTCAACAAATCCGGCTCCAGATCGAGCTTGATGTGCACGACGGGATGATAAGAAGATAGTTTCTCCAACTCCGGCGACTTTTGATAATCGAAAATAAGCTTATTCAGGTTAAGAACTTGTCTGACAGGAACACCCCTTCTTGCCAGTGTTAACAGATCCTGCACAATGGCGGCAGCCTTTTCGCTTCCATTCATGATTTTAGTAAGACGTGGCCTGATTGGGCTTAACTTATCAATTTCGATAAGAAGCAGTTCCGCATAGCCGACGATAACACCCAGGACATTGTTGAGGTCGTGGGCGACACCACCCGCCAGTGTTCCCAGTGCCTCCATCTTCTCCGCCCTTTGCAGGCGCTCTTCCAAATTTCGCTTTTCCTCCTCCGCCTGCTTGCGCTCGGTAATATCACGGATATTCATGATAAAACCTGCAACAGCTGGATGATCCAAGAGATTTTTTCCCAGCCCATCAAAATAACGGGACGAGCCGTCTTTAAGCACTAGACGGAATTCATTGGGGATCGCGGCATCTATTGCCAGAATAGCCTTGCCGAAATCATCGACAGCACGTTCAACGTCATCCGGATGAATAAACATGAACCCGCTTTTACCGATTAGTTCCTCCGGCTTGTATCCGGAAAAACGCTCGATCGAACGGCTGCAATATTTTATGTCTCCGTTTTTATCCGTAATGATAATGACGTCTGAAGAGTTTTCTGTAATCTCCTTAAAGTATTCTTCGCTCTGGCGCAGTGCCTTCTCGGCCTGCTTGCGGGCGCTGATGTCTCGGGTTACACCGATAATACCGATCGGTTTTCCGTCTTGGTCGGGAAGGTACTTCAAATCATTTTCTGTCCAGATAGTTGACCCGTCCTTGCAATATTCTTCCAATTCAATGGTCAGCTTGTCCTTTATGCGGTCAGGGTTGCTTATTAATGTTTTTAATTCCTCTTCCAGAACCTTGAGCGCATATTGCAAAGACACTGGTGTCAATACCTCATGTATCTTTTGCGACATTGCTTCCTCTACGGTGAGACCACGAAACCTTTGGACAGAAGGGCTGATGTAGGTAAAATTAAGGTTCATATCTACGGTCCAGATGATATCAGCGACGTTATCAGTCATAAAACGATATTTACTCTCGCTCTCCCGCAATGCCGCCTCTGCCTGCTTGTGGCTGGTGATTTCCTGTTCAAGCGCCCGATTAATGATCTGATAATCCGCTGTTCGCTTTTCCACACGCTCTTCCAGTTCTTGATTGACCTTGTTAACATTTTCCCGCTCAATCTCCAGCTGTTGCGTTAGGAAAAAATCACGCCGGGCATAGAATTCAATGGAATAACAGGCCATCATTCCAATGACGTTTGCGCTGATGAAAAAAAAGTTGTTGTTGAGTAGAACAGCAAAAGGCGTCGGATTGATCCAGATGGCCGCGATTTCGTACAATGCCACCAGCGCCCATCCGGCTAATGACGCCCAGAGGAACAAGATGCGAATGAAGGTGTAGCCCCAAATAAAAACAAGCAGCAGGCCGGCATAATAGGAATAACTGACCGGCGGGGGGGCAATAACGATCATGCAAATAATTCCCATGCCAGCCAGAACGTAGACGCCTGCCAGGATAGGCTGCATATACCGTTTAAAGGACTTGGAAAATGATGCCAGTAAAGTCCCGAAAAGCACGGGACAGACGATAATAAAACGGATAAACCATATGGTGTATTTTTGTTCCGGCATGAGGAGAGCATCCAGGATACCGAAAGCCGCGTAAAGTAACGCTCCCAAGACCAGGGATATGCGGATGTGGGGGAGTGACACCCGATGGTAATCGCTCAGAAATGGCGCTTCGAGTTTCGACGAGTTCCCCGAGAATTTCAGCGTCAGTAGATGCAGTTTCATGACGTACCTAACCAATATTAGGGTATTTGAATAGCCCCCAAACAGGGGGTTTTTCAACGACCCCACAGCGTCCTGTTTATTGTTGCGCCGGTGAATTTAGCTGTTTCTATGCTTTATAATTAATGAATCTATTTTCGCAGAAAATTCCAACCTAGAAAGCTGAGGCTCTTGGTTTTTTCAGTCCATTTGGATTCAAAGGAGTCTGTTTTGCTATTATAAAGTAGACATGAATATTCCTCGTTGTAATCGCCGCATTCATTATCTGATTTATCGTAGTTCGAAATTTTTATCTGCAATTTCTGTGTCTTGGCATCATATTTCCATGTCGCTGGATGAAATTTTTTAAAACCGCCGACAAAAGTAAGTTTGCCGTCAGCATTAAAAACCATGGACATCGGTTCAACAGCGCCCCCAGGATATGTCCATATTCCTACGGGAGAAATAGCAGGTTTAAAAAAACACGCTTCCAGGAAACTCAGAAAAAGGAGAAAAGAGAAAAACAATATACTGCTCATTATTATTGGCCGGACATTTTTTATATTAATCCTCATGATGTGCCTCGCACTCATCTTTTATTACTTTATTTTGATAAAAAAAGCGGTTGGAAAGATTCTTCCAACCGCCGGAATACTAAGAGTAGCAGGGTATTATCGGTAAAATAGAATCGTTCCGATCATTCCTTGTTTTTGCCGGGCTATTTCTTGTCTCGGATTTTGGCGTGGCACTCGTCGCACTTGGCCTTAATCGCTCCCAGCTCGACTTTTACAGTGGCGGCATCCTTTTTGGTAGCGGCAGCAGAGGCTTCATTGGCAAACACTGAAATGGCCAGCGTTATGTCTTTGGCCAGAGGGTTGGCAAGACCATCGCCAATTTTCTTGGTTTGGGCCGCCAGTTCATTGGCATCCTTGACAATGGCTGGAAAATTGCCGTCTCCCAGGTTTTTGCTCATGGCCTTAAGCCAGGCTGCGCGGGCCTGCATTACTATCTGGGTAGGCCTTAGTTCCGTCTTTTTAACTTCGGCGGCAAAGGCTAGAACCGCGACGATGAAAATTGCAGCGAAAAGAAACACCATAATTTTTTTCATAAGCATCCTCCTTAATCTTTACAAATATAACCAAAAGTGACAGATTGTTTACATTACCAAGCTACTGAGCTTTCATATATAATTTCAAGCCCTTCGTCAAGAAAAAATGTGTTCCAAAATTATTTAGTACACGGCCCGATATATTTTCCTGACATCTTGTTCGTCATCTGGATTTCCGGCTGACCTTTAGTTTTTATATTGGTCGTTGAAGTGCCGTCAAACGTGTTTCCTTTATAAGTCGTTTTCCCGGATGTTAGCACAAAGCTGTCTTTACCTGTGCATTCTACGGTGTAGGTAACGGTATCGCCGCTTACCTTGTAATCTTTTGTTTTACATTTATAGCCCTTGGCGTCGGATTGTGGCACGGGATTATTTTTCGTAATGCACTGACGTACGGTTGATGCCGGCATCTGAGCGGGCATACCCTTCATCTCAACTTTTGTCGTCATTTCCCAGAGCCCATCTTTAATCTCCGCCGAAGCATTGGCGACCCATATCAGGGATAGAAGAATAGTTAACCCGATTAACTTTTTATTGAACATACAATCCTCCTTAATATTGGGCGGTAATGTTTTAAGTCGACTTTAACTTTAAAATACTTATCCGGCAAAATTTCAAGAATTTTATCGCCCCAAATTTTTTCACCGCAGGGCGACTCGATAACATTTTTGAAAAACATGCTTAAGAATCGGATATTTACTGACTGCGAGTATAGCTTTTTACTCGGTCTTCAAAAGACAATTAACTTTATAATATTCCTTGACATATTAAAAATTACCCCTTATAGTATGCCAGTTAACGTTAAGTGGCATTAACTTCAAAAAACGGGTGAAAAAAGTTTTTTGCCAAAGAATATTGGATACTTTTGAGAAAAATATCTGGTGAATAAATAAATTGAAAAAGGTGGTTTATGCCTGGTTTTGTCAATAAAACAATCGGTCAGGTAATTCAAGATACAGCACGGCGCTATCCGCTAAACTTAGCGCTCATTCATCCTGAGTCTGGTGTTCGTCAAAATTATCATGATTTTTATGCCCAGTGCAGAAAGATTGCCCGGGGCCTTATGGCTTGCGGCATTAAAAGGGGCGACAAAGTATCCGTCTGGACAACCAATATTCCGGAGTGGCTATATCTGCAATTTGCCCTGGGTATGGTTGGCGGAGTTCTGGTGACGGTAAATACCAGTTATCAATCCCACGAATTAGAATACATTTTGAAGCAGTCTGATTCGGCAACTCTCTTTGTCATGGAATCTTACCGCGACATCAACTTTTATGACATTGTCCGGCGCGTCATTCCGGAATTGGATAGCTGTGAGCCCGGGCGGCTTGTTTCGGCAAAACTTCCCCTGATGAAAACCGTCATTTATATCGGAAAAAGGGAAAGCACACCGGGGATGCTTCATTTCGCGGATTTGATCAAAATGGGAAACGATATCACGGAGCAGGAATTGGACGACCGGATGAAGGCTCTTGATGACCATGATGCCATTAATATGCAATACACATCGGGGACGACAGGTTTTCCTAAAGGTGTCATGTTAACACATCACAATGTTGTCAATAACGCCCGTATGGTCGGTGATGTGATGGGCTTGACCGAGAAAGACAAACTGCTCATTCAGGTGCCTCTCTTTCATTGCTTCGGCTGTGTCATGAGCACGATGAATTGCGTTTATCACGGCTCCACGATGGTTGTTCTGGAATTTTTCGACCCCCTGAAGGCGCTCGAGGCCATAGGTGCCCAGCGGTGCACGGCAGTAAACGGTGTGCCGACGATGTTTGTGGCGATTTTAAATCATCCGGATTTTGACCGCTACGACTTGACCTCCCTTCGCACCGGCATAATGGCCGGAGCGCCTTGTCCCGAAGAAACTATGAATCAGGTTAGAACAAAAATGCATTGTAATGAAATCGTAATCGCTTTTGGCCAAACGGAATCAGCTCCCGTGATGACGATGACGCGCCGTGACGATCCGGTGGAGTTACGGGTGGCGACGGTCGGCAGGCTTTTACCTGATATTGAAGGAAAAATTATCGATCCGGAAAGCGGGAAAGATTTGCCCGCCAATATTCAAGGCGAGATTGTCACGCGCAGCGCCTGTGTGATGAAAGGGTATTATAAAATGCCGGAAGCTACGGCAGAGGCCATCGACAAGGATGGGTGGTTGCATACAGGTGATTTGGGAGAAGTGGATAAAAACGGTTATTTCAAGGTGACCGGGAGAATTAAAGACATGATTATCCGGGGCGGCGAAAATATTTATCCCCGGGAAATTGAGGAGTTTCTTTATCAGCACCCGAAGGTCGTCAACGTACAGGTAATCGGAATTCCCGATAAAAAATACGGGGAGCAGGTTTTGGCGGCAATCCAGCTTAAAAATGGGCAGACGGCCACGGAAGAAGAGTTCAATGAATTTTGCAAGGGGAAAATAGCTCGGCACAAAATTCCCAAGTATTGGGAGTTTGTGGATAGCTATCCGATGACGGCAAGCGGCAAGATTCAAAAATATAAAATGAAGGAAATTTTTGCCGGAAAATATAAAAACTAAGTTGATTGTGTGTCTTTGCGAGAGAGTGCAGCGAACGAAGCAATCTCTCTTTTTGTATTAGATTGCCACGTCCGCCACGGCGGACTCGCAATGACAAATAAATAATGAGGATGGATTAAACAACATGACAAACAAGTTTCACCGCGATACAGTCGGCGACATTTCCCGAAGATCAGCCGCGAAATATCCCGATCAAAAAGCAATAATTTTTCAGGAAAAAACATTGACATTTTACGAACTGGAAAAGCAGGCGTGCCAATTTGCCAATTTGATGCTCTCGTACGGCGCTAAAAAAGGAGACCGGGTTGCCATCAATGCGTATAACTCGCATTACTACGCGATATCGCTTTTAGGTCTTTCCAAAATCGGAGCGACACAGGTTCCGGTAAATTATATGCTCAACAGCGAAGAGATATCTTATGTTGTTTCGCACTCCGGCGCGAAAATATTTCTTGTCGAAGATAGTCTTTTACCGTTGGTCGAATCAAAAAAAGAGCTGTTCCATTCGGTGCAAAAATGGGGGCTGATACAGGTGGGATCAGGTGCTCTGCCCGATGGATATTTTGACCTGGAAAAAGAAATGTCCCAAATGCCCGATGATGATCCGGATATGGATATTTCCGCGGAAGACATTGTTCAGATACCCTACACCAGCGGGACGGAATCAAAACCTAAAGGGGCAATGCTTTCCAACCGGGCGCTCATGTCGCAATACTTCAGCTGTATTATAGAGGGGCAATATGAAAAAAATGATATCAGTATTCATGCTCTTCCGCTGTTTCACTGCGCCCAACTACACTGTTTTTTGATGCCTTTTATCTACGTCGGAGCGACAAACATTATCCTGCACAAAGCCGATCCCGGGGAGATAATGAAAAACATCGAGAAATATAAAGCTAATCACATGTTTGCCCCGCCGACTGTATGGATAGGGCTTCTCAATCATCCGGAATTCAAAAATTACAATCTCGGCAGCCTGAAAAAAGGAGCATACGGCGCGAGCATCATGCCGATGGAGGTCATCAGGCAGCTCCGGCGGACTTTTACCGGAATGCGTTTGTGGAATTATTATGGTCAGACGGAAATGAGCCCGGTGGCGGCAATTTTAAAACCGGACGACCAGTTTGCTAAATCTGGTTCCGCGGGCAAGCCGGTCATAAACGTGGAAACACGGCTTATGGATGATAACGGAAAATTCGTTCGGGTAGGCGAGGTGGGTGAAATAGTCCACAGGTCAGGTCAGGTTATGACCGGGTATCTCAATGACCCGGAAAAAACTGCCGAGGCCTTCCAGTTTGAATGGTTCCACAGTGGAGATCTTGGCGTATTCGATAACGACGGGTATTTGTATGTTGTGGACAGAAAAAAAGATATGATTAAGACCGGAGGTGAGAATGTCGCTTCAAGGGAGGTTGAAGAAGTGCTATATTCACATCCGGAAATCGCGGAGGCGGCGGTTATCGGGCTTCCTGATCCGAAATGGATAGAGATTGTTTCCGCCGTTGTCGTTCCCAAAAACGGAGCAAAAATATCCGATAAGGATATTATTGATTTTTGCAAAGTAAGATTGGCCGGGTTTAAGTGTCCGAAGAAGGTCTTTGTTGCGAAGGAACTGGCAAAAAATCCCTCAGGAAAAATTTTAAAAAGGGAACTTCGGGAAAAATACGCGGCATGATTTTTTAAAATTCGTGTATATTGGGTGGTAAAACATGAACGACGAATCCATATCCATCGGCGATTTAGCCAAAAAACTGGAAATGAGTCAGCGAACAATCCGCTATTACGAAGAAATCGGACTGCTCAATTCCATCAAGCGCGTTGAAGGGGGACGCCGGGTTTATACTGATGCGGATTTAAGGCGCCTGAAACTGATTAAGCGGCTGAAAATTATGGGCATGACTCTTTCAGACATGCAAGAACTCGAAGCGATGTGGACGATTGAAAAATCCAATGAAAAGGTGCTCAAGCGCCTCCTTGAACTGATGGGGAATCACTTAAAGCGGCTTGACGACCGCATTGCCGACCTTGATATTTTGAGAAACGAAATCATCGAGTATCGGGAACGCATTCAATCGAAGATTATGAAATAAAAGACAGGCGATATTCTTTATTCCCTTGATTTGATCCTTGTGCCGTCGCCGTGTTATAAATTTATTATGAAATCAAAAAAGACAGCGGCAAATAAATCATGGGTGGTATATCTTTTGCGTTGCAACGACAATAGTATCTACACTGGTTGTACTAATGACATTGAAAAGCGGCTGATTGCTCATAGCAAAGGAACTGCTTCCAAATATACACGGGCAAAAAGGCCGGTGAAGTTATTAAAAATCAGCAGGCACATGAATAGAAAAGAAGCGATGCGCCTGGAAATAGAAATTAAAAAAATGCCGAAAGAAAAAAAGATTGTCGCTTTGGGCTAAATTGAGAAATACGCGCTAAAAATTGAGGTCTTAAATCCTAGATTGCTTCCGCCAAAAATTCTTTCACGATTGCAGCGGTTGCTTTTGGTTTTTGCATGGGGATTAAATGTCCGGCTCCCTCGATGGATAAATATTTACCTTTGCGAAATAAGGATACCACCTTTTGCAGATCGATAAAATTACGATTTTCGCTTTTTTCGCCTTCCACAACCAAAACCGGACAAGTTAATTTATCGAGCAGCGGCCAGGGATTTCTGCTCCAGCCGCCCATAAACATCGCGGCCTCGCTTTCGGGCGTACAGGTTAGTTTCAAATCGCCCGCTTCTTGCTTTTGCATTCCATATTCGAGATATAACCGGAGAACCTGCTCATCCCAATCCGAAAAAAGCGATTTTGATTTTAGATAAGCCCAAGCTTCTGCTTCACTTTTCCAATGGTTCGTTCTTTTAATTGATTTTGAAGCCAGGGGATGATCTTTTACCGTGGCTTTCATCGAATAGAATTCTTCCGGCAGGAAAATCGGTTCAATAAGAATCAAACCCAGCGGCTCAACTCCATATAACGCAGCCGCAATGGTAAGCACTGTTCCGCCCATCGAATGTCCGACAAGCAAAGGTTTTTTTATTTGCAATTTAGTGCAAAAAGTCGCCAAATCTTTGGCGATAATATCCCAGCTCAACCCGCCTTTTTCCGGATCACACTCTCGATAGTTGCATATATACGGAACCCAAACCTTACTAGACGGTGCAAATTCCTTTGCCACCGGATGCCAAAGCCAGGGCAAAAAACCTGTGGCATGGGCAAAAAGAAATTGCGGAGTACTTCCCTCATAATAAAGATAGGGCAAATCAGCTCCGCCGACATCCTGCATTTTTAAATCAGGTATTTCTTTTTTTAAAACATTTTCAGGCATACAATTCTTACTGTTGCCAATTCCTATCAGCCCAATATTTAAAAGACGAACACAGCCGCGGCCATTACCGTGGTGTATTGATTATCTCTGCAAATTGTTGATTGGGTTACGTTGAGGGTACGAACAATCTTGCCGCTTATTTTAAAAATTTCCTTTTTTTCATCCCAGCTTTCGTCCACATTGAAATCAATTCCTAAAGTGGAGGCCAGCATGGCCGCGGCCAGATCTTCCGCGTAGTCACCCGCTTGCTTTTCTGTCTGACCATACGCGTGATGTTCGCTGATATAACCGTAGGATGATTTTTCCGCGGGAATGGCGCAGCCGACAGATGACGCCAGCAGCCTTTTAGGCTCATTGGTGCAGCAGCGGCTCATAACACAATACGTAATAGCGCCGGGGATTAACTCTTTGAGTCCCTGAGTCTTAGAAATCATTTTGCAGCGCGGCGGAAAAATGCTGGAAACCTGCACTAAATTGCATTTTTCTATTCCTGCATCTCTTAAGGCACGCTCAAAGGAATGCAATTCATCTTTGTGCGTGCCCACTCCTTTTGTAAAAAAAATTCTTTTGGGTACAAAATCATCCACTTTTCAACTCCTTTTTTCTGCCTTCACGGGCAAAAGAATTTATTTTTTAAAACAAACCCGGCTGTATCATCCGCCCGCGGTTTGAACAAAAGCTGTATTGGCGTATAAATACTCTACCTTTTCTTTATGCTTCAACTCTTGGGCTGCCATTTTCATCAGCATTTCTTTTATTTCTCCTTTCGGATGAAGAGATGCCAGCCCCTTGTAAAAATTATAAGAGTTAAGTTCTCTTTCCGCGGCGATAAGGTATACATCTTTGCTGTCCATATTATATTTTACTTTGGGTGATTGAAGACATTCGGCTATTTTGTTATTTTTTATTTTACTTGTATTAGTGGCATTGCCAATAAAACTTTCCTGGCGGTATTGCAATAAATATTCTTTATGTTTTTTTTCCTCTTGAGCCATATAAAGCAATGTATCTTTAGCTGCTTTGTCGGTAACTATTTCCGCAAGCTTTAGATAAAACTGGTTTGCTTCTTCCTCGTTGGCAATCGCTTTTTCAATTATAGAATCAAGGTTTGAATCTTTCATGCTTATCCTCACTAATTGTTCATTTGAACCGATTTCACGACCGGTTATCAAACTCCTCAGGAACCTCCATAACCGATAGATACTTTGCCGCCCTCGACAATGACAGGTACCTGGCGTATCCCTCCGGCAATTTACCCGCGTCTGATTTTACGTCGATGTAAAGAGCTTTGTCACCAAAAGCCGACCTGGCTTTGTCTGTGTAGGGTCAACCGGCCCTACCGTATATTTTAATTTGATCAGCCATGTTTTTCCTCCGAATCGGCGTTATCGCGATTAATATTCG
>MGQN01000026.1:13598-16088 GCA_001797845.1 Deltaproteobacteria bacterium RBG_16_44_11
GAAATAACATGCGCCACCGCCTGCATGATTTTGAATCCCAAGGCGCAGTCTTCGTCCATTAGTTTACGCAATTGGAAAGAATCAAAAGCAATAAACTTTGTATCGTCAAGACAGCGAGCAGCAAGCGTGTATGTATATGGTTCTACCACGGCCGACCAACCCATTGATTCGCCTTTGGTGATTATGTCCACGGTAACCTGCATGGGCGGCTTATTATGTCCCATTTCCGCATCCATAAACAGGGCAACTTTACCTTGCTTAAGCAGGTAAAGACTTCGGGCCACATCTCCTTTTTGGTACAGCTGTGTACCCGCGGGATTCTTTTCTTCCTTAGCCAAGGATGCCAATTTATTTAACTGAGCATCGCTAAAATCCTTAAAAAAAGGAAATTCCTTTAGAAGTATTTTGGCAGCCATAAACTAACTCCTTTCTTCTGGTCTAAAATATTCGATGTATTTATATCAGCGTTCGATGTCTTATGCTACAAAATTATTTATAACTTGCTGAAAAATTGTCCGGCCGTCGTTTAATCTTGCTCAAAACTAAAAAAAAGACTATAAAAGTCTATGAAATTAAATCAAGGCATTTTTTTATGAAAATACGAATTCTTTTGTTTGTTTTGGCACTTTTCTTTTTGCTGGCCGGTTGCTTGAAGCAGGCGGATACCATCAAAGATGTTAGTGAATTGCGTCAAAGTCACGCGTTTTATTTGACGGAAACAATCAAAGAAAAAGAGCCTCTTTCCGCGCAAGCCCAGACTCAAATGGATGAAGACTATAACATCATTTATTTTTCTATTTGGCATCAGCGCCAGCCTTTTCATGCCTTGCCCGAAAGAGTATCCTTCGATTTTACAAAATTTGGCAAAAACATGGGTTATGGCGAAAACAAAAAGAAACATTCTCAGGACTGGATAAAAAAACTTCGGCAAAACGCTGCTTTAAAAAATTACCCCAATGCTCTTTATGCCGCCATTACAACGAGAAACACAAATCTCCGGGTGTTGCCTACACAAGGGCCCCAATTTAGCAGCCCCGATGGAGATAGTTCAGGCTGGCCTTTTGATAATCTACAGCGGTCTTCTGTGGCCGCGAATACACCTATTTTTGTTTGCCATATCAGCGCCGATAAATCATGGGCGCTGGTGGAAACCTCTTACGCATTTGGTTGGATGCCGGCGGAGGACTTTGCGCGCGTTGGTGCCGCTTTCATTAAAACATGGGAGCGCGGCCGGTATGCCGTTATTACCGGTAATCAAACTTCTATTTTGGATGCAGGGGATAATTTTATTTTGAGAGCATCGCTCGGTCACATTTTTCCTTTGGTTAATGAAATGCCGGATAAATTGGAAATAATTGTCGCCGCCACAGACGAAAACAATAAAGCCGTCATTAAAACAGGTTTCGTTTCTCGTGAACAATCCGCGGTTAAACCTTTGCGCTTCAATTACCCCAATGCAGCCAGGATTGCCGACGAGTTAATTGGCGAAGTTTATGGCTGGGGCGGTTTATACGGCAATCGTGATTGTTCCGCGATGACGCGGGATTTTTTTGCCCTTTTCGGCATATGGCTGCCCAGGAATTCGGAAGATCAAGTTAAAGAAGTTGGAACTTATATACATCTGCAAGGGCTTACTCCCGAAGAAAAGGAAAAAGTTATTTTAGACAGGGGGATTCCTTATTTGAGTCTGCTTTGGCTCAAAGGCCATGTCATGCTTTACATTGGCCGGCAAAACGGACGCGCGCTGATTTTCCATAATATTTGGGGCATCAGAACAAAAGACGAGACCGGTAAAGAAGGCAGATACATCATCGGGCAAGCAGTTATTACAACACTGCGTTTGGATTATGAATTAAACGGCATTGACCAGCAGCACGACTATTTACTAAACAGAATAGCCGCCATGAATATATTGGTGCCGGATCAGCAAAACCAACAAACACAGCAAAACGGTATTAATCCTGAGGGCAAGTCCTCAAACGAGTGGTATTTAGAATATCCCGATAAGCTGCGCTTACGGGATTAATTCGACTAACAAATTTCAACGTGTGACCTTTAGGTTATGCACTTCGTTTTTGAAATTTGAGTCTCATTAAAAATGTATAAATATAAAATCGTTTTGGAATATGACGGCACCAATTACAGCGGCTGGCAAACACAAAAGAATGCCAAAAGCATTCAAGGGACTTTAATTGCCGCGGCGCAGAATATTTTAGGCAAACCGATGGATATTCAGGGAGCGGGACGAACCGATGCCGGTGTTCACGCTCTGGCGCAAATCGCTCATCTGGAAACATCCCTAAAAATTGATCCTGATAATCTGCGCATGAATCTAAATGATAATTTACCCGCGAGCATTAATGTATTGCGAGTGGAGATTGCTGTACCGCGTTTTCACGCTCGTCATCACGCTGTTAGCCGGAGTTATCTCTATCTTGTTGCGAAAAGACGAACGGCTTTCGGGAAACGTTATGTCTGGTGGGTCAAAGA
>MGQN01000026.1:16221-16418 GCA_001797845.1 Deltaproteobacteria bacterium RBG_16_44_11
GAATTTGACGATATCATTGCCCTGCGCGTTGTTGGCTCTCATTTTCTCTGGAAAATGGTGCGGCGCATAGTGGGAATTACGGTGGAAGCAGGACGCGGCAAATTCACCAGCGGCGATATTGAACAGATGCTTAATTCTTATTCAGATATTCCGGCCAGATTCACCGCTCCGCCTTCCGGACTGTTTCTGGAAAAGGT
>MGQN01000027.1:0-6964 GCA_001797845.1 Deltaproteobacteria bacterium RBG_16_44_11
CAAGTCACCGGCTTTGATAATATGTTGGATGGCCAGGTGCCCTTGAAAATCGGCATTGTGTATGCACTGCCCACACCTAAGGGCACTTAAGGGCACTGGTCCTTAATATGAAGTAATTTTATTTTGAAGTAAATAAAAAAATATTTTTTTAGAAAACAGGAGGATAGAATGAGTAAGAAAAATTGTTTAATGGTTTTAATAATTATCCTCACTCTGATGATCTTTAATCATGCCTTTGCCCAGACATGCGTAAACGGCGAAGAACCGCCCTGCGATGAAGAGGCCACTTTCGTTTCCGTTGCCCCCGACGCGCTCTTTCTAATCGATTTTTCCGGCTCTATGGCCTGGAATCCGGCGGGTGGGGATCATGAATATGGACATGATTTATCGTGTACGGCCAATACTACGTACTGCGGTACCGACTCAGATCCTGCCAACAATGGTTTCAGAGCCAGTAGCGTATCCGGCTGTAGCGTCAACTGCAGCCGGCTGGCAATTCTGAAAAGGGCAATGTTTAATATTCTGGATGACGATAATACCAATGATATCAATAATAATGATTCGATCAGCATGAATGTCCGGCTGGGTTATATGCGCTATAGAAATGGCGACGATATGTCCGGTGCGTATGGTTCCGGCAATATTAGACTGGTCCGGGGGATTGGTTCTGCTTATCAGCAGATTTATTGTCTGGCCTCAGCCACCACCGGCAGTTGCGCATCCACTCAAAGTACGTGTAAAGTTACCGGTGAATGCATCGTGGGTACAAGCGCCAGCGGCGGTACTCCTTTGGCCGCAGCGATAAGAGAAGCCAAAACATATCTAGATTATCACAAAAGCCTGGATAATGCCAAAGACTGCCGGCAAAAATTTCTTATTGTTCTGACCGATGGAGCAGATACCTATGCCTGTAACGGTGAGGGCGCTGAATGTGGTGATTACAGCTATGATCGCAGAAGAGCGACAGTAAGTGCGGTAAAAGCACTGAAAGATGCCGGTTATAAGGTATTTGTTGTCGGGTTTGGCTCCACCATGCCGGCATATTTGCAAAACAACCTTAATTGGATGGCATTTTATGGCGGTACCGATAATTCTTTAATAGTGAATGCGGGTGATACTATCGCTTATAATCCGGACAATAATCCTGCGGGATATTGTCCGGCCACCGTAGACCCGCCTGCGGAACTGACTTCAAGCGGCACTTGCCAAGGCGATACTTATACCGACTGGTTTGCGCAAAGCAATGATCCGGGCAATGCTCCTCTTTCCGGTTATGCTTTTATTGCCGGTGATGCCACTGCTTTGACGCTTGCGCTGAGAACAGCAATTAATGTAATTCAAGAATCGATTTATACTTTTTCTCAAGCCTCTGTTCAGGCCGTAAGGACACAGGATGAGGACTTTCTCTATGAAGCGTCTTTTCAGCCGGTAAATGATGATCCTTTCTGGATAGGCCATTTAAGTAAATATGAAATTCTCGCTAACGGGGACATTGCCAGTTCGTCTATGTGGGATGCAGGTGCAGTATTATCTACCGAGATGAGCGCATCTGACCGGGTAATGTTTACTTTAAAGGGGGGCGCTAAAACTACTTTTGATACGACCAACATTCTTGCAGCAGACGTAGCCGCGGCTGATGATACTGAAAGAAATTTGATTGTGAACTTTATCCGTGGGGGAGAAACTTCTCCGGATGTTACCAATTGGAGGTTAGGCGATATTTTCCACAGCTTCCCGGTGACTATCGGCACCCCATCTCCTTATTATTTTGATAAAGTTGATAAATCCGAATATATCTGTCCCAATCCCGACAATCCTTACCAGAGATGTAAAGCATTCGATCTGTTTCGGGAAGATCACCCGAGGGAATCATCTAACGGAAAAAGACTTATTGTCATCGGGGCCAATGACGGACAGTTGCATGCGTTTAAGACAAGCAATGGTCACGAGGCCTGGAGTTTTATCCCGCCAAATTTCCGTCCCAGGTTAAAGATGATTGCCCATGCCGCCCATCCTACCGCCGATAATCCGTCTTTGCTCGGTCACCAGTATTTTATGGACGGTTTTATATCTTACGCTGAAGTCTGGTTGGGAACAGGTACCGGCGAAAGTAAAAATAAAAACGATTGGAACACGTTAATGATCGCCGGTGAAGGCCGCGGCGGCATGACAAATTTATGGAGTCAATCGTCATCCTGCGATTCAGATTTTAACGAGCATTATGCGACCACTGACGATCCGCCGGTTTATTATCCGAATTACTGCGGTTATTATGCGTTTAATCTGACCGCGAACACCGAAAATCCTCTGTTTAGCTGGCGGATAGGCAGCAATACCGCACTTTCAGCTGATGAGGCTAAGCACTTAGGACAGCCCTGGAGTAAAATGATTATGAGCCGTGTTATCATAGGTGTTAACGAAAAATGGGTCGGTTTTATCGGCGGGGGTTATTCGGGGAATAATTGTACTACGGGCACCTGCGATACCAGCGGTAAAGGATTCTATGTTATTGATTTGATGAATGGTAATGTTTTATGGAGTTATACGCATGACAAAAATAATAACTTAATGGCCTACGATGTTGCGGCCAATCCCGCGATTGTTGATACCGACAATGATGGTTTTGCGGATACAGCTTATATCGGAGATTTGGGAAACAATGTCTGGCGCATTAAATTCTGTCTGAAAAAGGATACTTCCTGCGGAATATCCCAGTGGGCTGGCGGTATGCTGTTCAGCGGCGCCGGTGCAAGAAGGCCGGTCTTTTACATGAATGCTGTTACAAAAGATACAGATGGTAACTTATGGGTTCATTTCGGGACGGGAGACAAGACCGACCCCACGTTTGTTCCGACTGATGGAACTAAAGATAGGTTTTTTGCTATTATCGATAAAGATCGCGACAGCACAACCGCGATTGCGTTTAATACTTTAAAGAATATACTTAGCAGTGGTAATTTTGTGCCTGCTACTGATGTGAATAATTTCAATGGCTGGGTGCTGGACTTTTTAACACCCGGAGAAAAAATGCTTGCGGAATCAACTGTTTTTATGGGGGCTATTTATTTTACCACATATACACCAGGGAGTGCGTCCGATCCTTGCGACCAGGGCGGGACGGCAAAATTGTATGCAATCAATTATGTAACTGGTGCCGGTTTATTCTCCGGCGGTGCTCGATCGACAGATATCGGCTCTGGAATACCATCCGCGCCGATCGTTTCTATAGGTCCTACAGGCATTGTCAGTGTTTATGCTTCCACCAGTCAAACCGGCACCGGCAGTGGTTCTGCTACAAAACAGCAATCCGGAGGAACGCCGCCACAGGCCTGTCTAATACCACCATGTCCTCCTCGCCCGCAGGACGGAGGTCCTTGGGGACATATGTATTACTGGCGTGATAATCGTCTGCAGTAAGGGTTTGATTTACAAGAGCATGATTTATATAATAAGGAGATCAAAAACAAAAATTCTTGACACAGATGGCGTTATCTTTATAATGCAGCGCGCAAAGAAATTTGAAGAACAGGAAGGATTTTACGATGAGTTCTGAGAAAAAGTATTGCGCGATATGCGCTTGGCGCGTGGGATGTCAAAAACGCTTCAGCGTAGCTACCGATTCGCAGGGTTGTGTTCGTTGTCCGGATTATTCCCGTGATTTAGCCATTAAAGATAACGATATCGAAGAGGCTCTAAAAAAAGATCAGGCGTAAAATAATTAATAGTTCAACTTGCTCTGGCAAGCGGCAAATGATATTTAAAGCCGCTTGCCATTTTTTTTAATTAAAAGGTATAATTCACTTTATGAAGAACAAAATTGCCTTGCTGATTGAAAATGCCGTAAAAACTTCCGTGAAGAAGGGTCTGCTTCCCGAGGCCGACATTTCTCGTGTTGAGGTGGAAGTTCCCGCAAATCCCGCTCATGGCGATTATGCCACCAATATCGCTCTGATGCTCGCATCCTCGGCAAAGCAAAATCCGCGTAAGATTGCGCAAACCTTGCAGGCAAATTTAAAGGACAAAGAAAATATTATCGAAAAAACGCAAATCGCCGGTCCGGGGTTCATCAATTTTTTTATTAAAGACGACGTCTGGCGAAAAACTCTACAAAATATTGAAGAGCAAAAAGATAATTATGGCCGCGTTAATACCGGAGGCGGTAAAAAAGTGCAGGTGGAATTCGTTAGCGCCAATCCCACGGGCCCTCTGCATATCGGGCATGCCCGCGGCGCGGTTGTCGGCGACGTCATTACGAATTTGCTAAAAACAGCCGGATATAATGTGTCCAAAGAATATTATATCAATGATGCCGGAAACCAGATGAACAATTTGGGCAAATCGGTTCTACTGCGTTATCGCGAAATTCTGGGAGAAAAAATCGAATTTCCAGAAAACTGTTATCTTGGCGATTATATTAAGGAAATAGCCGAAAATATTATAAAAAAAGAAGGCAATAAATACCTGACGACAAACCAAGAAGAAACCATCCGGTCTTTTACCGGTATTGCCGGCCGCATTATTCTCGCGGAAATAAAAATTGATTTGCGGGATTTCGGCGTTACCTTTGATGAATATTTCAGCGAGAATGAATTATATAAAGATGAAAGCGTAAATAAAATTTTAGAGGGCTTGAAAAAAAAGGGCTTTGTTTATTCCGATGGCGAAACACTGTGGTTTAAATCCACCGGCTTCGGTGATGAAAAAGACCGCGTGGTCGTCCGCAAAAGCGGCGAGCCTACTTATTTTGCTGCCGATATTGCTTATCATCAAAATAAATTCTCCCGCGGCTTTGAGATGCTTGTGGATATCTGGGGCGCGGATCATCACGGCTACATGCCGCGTTTATGGGCGGGAATTTCTGCTCTGGGGCACGATAAAAACAAACTGAAAATAATTTTGGTGCAATTGGTGAATTTGCTCCGCGGCGGAGAACCTGTAGCCATGTCCACGCGCTCGGGCGAATTTGTGACCTTAAGGAAAGTACTCGATGAAGTGGGCAAAGACGCGGCACGCTATAATTTTTTGATGCGGCGCTCGGATAGCCATCTGGATTTTGACTTGGAAGTAGCCAAAAAACAGTCCACCGAAAATCCGGTCTATTACGTACAATACGCCCACGCCAGGATTTGTTCTATTTTAAAAATGGCCGAAGAGCGCGGCATTGCTTTGCCGGATTACACACACATCAAGCCGGGAATTCTTGGCGAACCGGAAGAAATGAATATGATTAAAATGATGGCGCGTTTCCCGGAGATTATCGAAGGCGCTGCCAGGACTCTGGAGCCGCACCGGATTACTTTTTATTTAAATGAACTGGCCGGAATTTTCCATAGCTACTACAATAAAAATAAGGTAATTTCAGATAATGACGCGTTGACGGCCGCACGGTTATTTTTAGTTAAAATGGTTCGCTTGATTTTACAAAACGCCCTGAATATATTGGGTGTTAAGGCGCCGGAAAAAATGTAAAGGACGACATTGTATAAAGTACATCTGCTGGGTCCCACCTTCAGGTGGTGTTGCGCTGCACTCTTCGTCATTGCGACGTATGAAAAAATACGTCTCATTCCTCAGATTTTGCGCGCCTAGCATCTGTATCTTTTCACAATGCCGTCCGGATGAATAATTTGATTATATATCGATTTATTAAAAAATATTACTCCAACAGGAGAAATTAAATGGCTTCCGGAAACACTAAAAACTTTGAGTTTAGGCTGAAAAAGGCCGGGCTTATCGCAGTTATAACCGGCATGGTCGCACTTTTATGTTTTGCTTTTTTGTTAGGAGTAAATGTCGGTAAGAATATTGATACTTATCCGGAAAAAATATCTTCACTGCCGCAAAAAGCTTTAGCACTTATCTGGCACAAGGGTAAACTTCAGCCCACGGAAAATTTAACAGATAATAAAAATCCGCCCGAACAAGCGAAAGAAGAAGATATCGATCTGACGTTTTACAATACTTTGACCGGCAAAAAAGGCGTGGCCAGAGAAAAAGGCGCGCCGGGGAAAAAACAGGTAATCGAAACGGCGCCGCCAATTGTTGCACCTCTCCAAGAAAATAATGAGGAAACCGTCAACAGCAATGAATCTCTGGAAACCCCCAAACAACCTCCGGAAGCAATAACCGATAAAAAGAAAGAAGAGAACAAACCAAAAATAAAAGAAAAAACACCGCCTGCAGCACCGGGCAAGCATAAATATATAGTGCAGGCGGCCTCTTTGAAAGAAAAAGCCAAAGCCTACCAGTTAACCAAAAAAATTGCGGAGCTCGGCTTTGATCCAAAAATAATTCCAATAGAGATTAAAAACAAGGGAACATGGTACCGCGTTATTATTTCCGGCTTTGATAACAAAGCTAAGGCGCAGGAATCCGCCGCGAAAATATCTAAAAAAACAGGTACAGATTGTATTATCCGCAGCGCGGATAGCGCCAATAACTAAAATGGCTATGTGGTTAATTGAATATGTTCGAAAATTTATCGGATAAACTACAAATTATTTTTAATAAATTGAAAAAACGTGGGTTATTAAGGCAAGACGATGTCGACGCCGCGTTAAAAGAAATACGCATGGCGCTTTTGGAAGCGGATGTTAATTTCAAAGTCGTTAAGAATTTTATCGAAGAATTACGCATTGCCGCTGTAGGTCAGGAAGTATTAGAAAGTATTACTCCCGGCCAACAGATGGTAAAAATAGTTCATGATCGTCTGATAAGCCTCATGGGGGGCGCCAGCACGCATATTAAATTCGGTTCCCGGGTTCCTGCGGCAATTATGCTGATTGGCCTGCAAGGGTGCGGCAAGACCACAACCGCGGTCAAACTGGCACGATTATTAATGTACGAACAAAAGAAAGTTTATCTTGTTTCGGCGGATATTTACCGCCCGGCGGCGATGGAGCAACTGGCGCAACTGGGAAAACAGATTAATGCCGGCGTTTTTGCAGAGACAAACCTGAAAGAT
>MGQN01000027.1:6999-7314 GCA_001797845.1 Deltaproteobacteria bacterium RBG_16_44_11
TGGTTACGATGTAGTAATTATTGATACGGCCGGCCGGCTGCAAATTGATGAAATATTGATGGAAGAGCTGAAGAAAATTAAAGAAAAGGTAAATCCGGCGGAAATACTTTATATCGCCGACGCGATGACCGGACAGGATGCCGTTAATGTTGGCATAAAATTCAATGAAATCATAAATATAGACGGCGTGATCATGACAAAAATGGATGGAGATGCGCGCGGCGGAGCTGCTCTTTCGCTCAAAGCCGTTATCGGCAAACCAATAAAATTTATAGGTATGGGAGAAAAAACGGATGCGCTGGAGGTGTTTCATCC
>MGQN01000027.1:7351-20960 GCA_001797845.1 Deltaproteobacteria bacterium RBG_16_44_11
ATTCTGACGCTGGTGGAAAAAGCCCAAGCTTCAATTGATGAAAAAGAAGCCCTGCAACTGCAAAAAAAAATAAAAAAAAACGAATTCAGCCTTTACGATTTTCGTACTCAATTGAACCAAATAAAAAAAATGGGACCTCTTGGCGATATTTTAGCAATGATTCCCGGTCTGGGGAAGGTCAAAGCCCTTAAAAACGCGCAACCAGATGATCGAGAACTCATAAAAATAATGGCTATTATCGATTCCATGACACCGCAAGAACGCTTAAATTACCGGATAATAGATGGGAAGAGGAGAAAAAGAATCGCCTCGGGAAGCGGCACTTCGGTTCAGGATGTAAACAGGATGTTGAAGAATTACGCGGAAATAAAAAAATATATGTCGAAATTTAATCAAAAAGATTCTTTAAAATCAATAGTGAGGAATTTTAGCTTTTAAAATATTAAAATCTATGCTAAATAATAAATTCGATTTAAATTATTATTTAAGGAGGTTATATTTAAAATAAATGGCGGTTAAAATTCGATTAACTCGTATGGGCGCGAAAAGTAAGCCGTTTTATCGTATTGTGGCGGCGGATACTGATTTCCCCAGAGATGGAAGATTCTTGGAAATTCTAGGCAATTATGATCCTAAAAAAAACCCGGCAGAAATTACCTTAAAAGAAGATCGTGTGCGCGACTGGTTGTCAAAAGGAGCTAAAGCAACACTGACCGTCGCCAGTCTGCTGAAAACAAAAGGAATACAAGCTAGCGTTAAATAAATAGTAATATCGATAACTTATTTAATTAAAAGAATAATATTTTATTTAAAAGCATCGCCTAAACTAGAAAGTTATAATTGAAAGAATGGTTTCCCAAAGAATTAATCAAAATCAGTGGAGGTTATGACGATGAAAGAGTTGATCAAGTACATAGCTCAGTCTTTGGTAGATACTCCGGACAAGGTTGAAGTTACTGAGGTTGTCGGCGAGCAAACATCTGTGATTGAATTGCGTGTAGCAAAGGAAGATTTAGGTAAAGTTATCGGAAAGCAGGGCAGAACCGCCAAAGCGATCAGGACCATTTTAAGCGCGGCTTCCGCTAAGCTTCATAAACGTTCCGTTTTGGAAATTATTGAATAAAACGGAAATGAATTTATTTGCGATTGGGCAGATCGTAAAGACTCGCGGTATACGGGGCTGTTTAAAAGCCGTTTCTTACGCCCAGACGCTGAATATTTTTACCGGTCTTAAAGATATCTATATTGAAAAGAAAGCCGGGCAAAAAGATAAATATACCATCAGAAAAATCGATATAACCGGTAAATTTCTGTTTATCGAAATAGAAGGAATCACCAATATAGAATTGGCAGGGCAGTTAGTCGGCGGCACTATTTTTTTGCCGAAAGAGATGATGCCGGAATTGCCGGAAGGCGAATATTATTGGCAAGATATTATCGGACTCAGTGTAGTAGGCGAGAATGGCGAAAACTTAGGTAAAGTAGAATCGATTTTCCCTACGGGAAGTAATGATGTTTATGTTTGTAAAGGGAGCCACAGAGAGATACTTCTTCCGGCGACTGCCGACGTTATAAAGAAAATAGACATCCAAAGACGCGTCATGGAAGTCAAATTGCCAAAAGGACTATTATAAATTAATGAGATTTGATGTCCTTTCCATTTTTCCCGAGATGCTTCAATCTCCCCTCAATTATAGCTTGTTGAAAAAAGCCCAGGAAAAAGGGTTAATTCGCATTTGCTTGCACGATATTCGCCATTGGGCGGAAGATAAGCACAAAATGACCGATGACGCTCCCTATGGCAGCGGATGCGGCATGGTGATGAAAGTTGAACCGGTGGAAAGGGCGCTGGCGGAGATAAAAGATACCAAGCTAAATCCCCTTGTTGTGTTGATGACGCCGCAGGGAGAAATATTTAACCAAAAAATCGCGTCCCAGCTTACCCGGGAGAGGCAAATAATCATTATTTGCGGAAGATACGAAGGTGTTGACGAAAGAATTCGGGAGCATTTAGCCGATCGGGAAATATCAATCGGCGATTATATTTTAACCGGCGGCGAGCCATCCGCGCTGGTTTTAATTGACGCAGTTTCCCGTCTGCTTCCAGGTGTTTTGGGCAATGATAATTCGGCTTTCAGCGAGTCTTTTTCGCAGGGTCTTTTGGAATATCCCCAATATACCAGACCGGCTGAGTATAAAGGATGGAAAGTTCCGGAAATTTTACTTTCCGGAAACCATGCCCAAATCGAAAGCTGGCGCAAACGGAAATCGTTAGAAAGAACTTATCAGCGAAGGCCGGATTTGCTGGGAAAAGCCGAACTTTCCGCGGAAGATAGAGAATATCTGCAAAAAATCAAGCTCGAAGACATTTAAATCCTTGATTTTTACTATTGTTTGCGGTAGTTAAACAAAATTTTTGTGAAGAAATTTTATTCACGTTTATCAAATAAAAAACGTTTATGCTTTACGTGGCTCTTTTACATTATCCAGTTTACAATAAAGAAGGCCGGGTTGTAACGACGGCTATCGCGAATATGGATATTCACGATATCGCCAGAGCCTCAAGAACTTACGGTATAAAATGTTTTTATATCGTCAATCCTGTACCGGCGCAAAGGAATTTCGCTCGCGAAATTATTCGCCACTGGAGGGAAGGTTACGGGGCAGGTTTCAATTTATTCCGGAAAGAAGCATTTGAACTTATCGGAATCAAGAAAGACCTTGATGAAGTTTTGACGGAAATTAAAAGTGAAACCGGATGTAAGCCGAAAACAATTGTTACCGGCGCGAACCTAAAAGAGAGACTTTTGACGTTTGGGGAACTCAAAAATATTTTAAGAAATGATGATTTGCCTTATCTGTTGATTTTTGGTACAGGTTCAGGAATAGCGGACGAGGTAGTAAAAAAAGCTGACTTCCGGCTGGAGCCGATAAAGGGAGTTAGAGATTATAATCATCTGGCGGTACGTTCGGCGGTGGCTATTATTTTAGATAGAATTACAAGTAATTAGAACATGTTAATATATAAGAAGATCAGGCAGGAGGAAGTTATAGATGAATATTCTGGAAATGATTGAAAAAGAACAAATGAGAGGCGATATTCCCGGTTTCAAAACGGGTGATACACTAAAAGTATATGTGCGTATTATCGAGGGTCAAAAGCAGAGAATCCAAGCTTTTGAAGGAGTTGTCATCCGCAAGCGAAGCAGCAACAGCCGGGCTAATTTCACGGTTAGAAAAGTCTCTTACGGTGTTGGTGTGGAAAGGACATTCCCTCTTCATTCTCCCATTATTGACCGGATTGAAGTAGTGAGTCGCGGGAAGGTGCGCCGCTCACGTCTTTATTATTTGAGGACATTAAAAGGCAAAAAAGCGAGAATTAAAGAAGAGACAAATAGCAACTAATATTTGATAAGTTTTCCAATAATTGTTGTCCTCTGGTTTTTCACCCATGGACACTTTTGAAAAGATTGCACATCTTGAAGGATACAAGTGCATTGCGGGAGTTGACGAAGCAGGCCGAGGTCCACTTGCTGGACCTGTTGTTGCCGCCGCAGTTATTTTTCAGCTCAGTTATATAAATCCGGAGATTAACGATTCCAAAAAGCTTTCCGCACGCCAGAGAGAAAAACTCTACGAAATAATTACAAGAGAAGCAATAGCTGTCGGTGTAGGAGTTGCCGATGCCGAGATAATTGATAAAGTCAACATCCTACAAGCGACTTTTTTGGCCATGCGTGAAGCGGTACTTGAGCTTTCTACTCCGCCAGATTATCTTTTAATAGATGGTCTGCATTGTATCGCTCTTCAAATACCTCAAAAACCATTGGTAAAAGGAGATACTCTCAGCATCTCCATTGCCGCGGCGTCTATTATCGCCAAAGTGTTCCGCGACCGAATTATGGAAATATATCACCGTCAATTTCCGCAATATAATTTTTTACGAAATAAGGGTTACGGAACAAAAGAACATTGCCGAGCTATCGAACAATTCGGCATGTGTAAAATTCATCGTAAATCATTTCATATTAAAAAGTTTAATTTAAAGCAGACTACACTGGACTTGTTTTAAAACAAATGAAAGACATAACAAGAATCACAACTGGAAAAGAAGGAGAGAAAATCGCCGCCGCTTTTTTGAAAAAAAATGGTTACCGGATAAGTGATATTAATTTTCGCTGTCCTTTGGGAGAAGTAGATATAGTGGCACGGGAAAATAAAGAAATTGTTTTTGTTGAAGTAAAAACAAGAAAATCAAACAAATTAGGTTATCCCGAGCAAGCGGTGGGAATGAGAAAACAAAAGAAAATGTCCCAGCTGGCGCTTTGGTATCTGCAAAAAAGAAAAATTGCCGATGTTGCCGCGCGTTTTGATGTGGTGGCGATAACCCTGTGTCCTGAAGGAGACGATATCAAGTTAATCAAAAACGCTTTTGATTTTATCGGAACTTAATCATTTTGTATAATGTTTAAATGGCTCAATGCAGGTTTGCCGATAGGATAGACGTTGAAACCGATATTAAAACACTTCTTATGGTCGATAACATTGCGGCCGTCAAAAAGAAAAGCCGGTTTGACCATGAGTTTGAAAATTTTACGAAAATCTAATTTTCTATATAAATCCCAATCGGTAAGGATGGCAATTGCGTGGCAGCCGGAGGCGGCACGATAAGGGTCTTGGACGTATTTTACGCTGCCTTTTACATCTTCCAAATCAATTGCGGCGTTTTTCAATGCCTGGGGATCGGATATAATGACTTCAGCGTGTTCCGAAAGCAATTTACGGGTAATATAAATTGCCGGACTTTCCCGAGTGTCACCGGTATTGGCTTTAAAAGCAAATCCTAAAATGCAGATCTTTTTACCGGCCAGCGTGTTAAACATACTGCCCAGGATGTTATTGATGAAACGGTCTTGTTGATACTCATTGATTTTTACTACACTTTCCCAATAATCAGCTACTTCCTGAAGTCCGTAGTAGCTGCATAAATAAACGAGATTTAAAATATCTTTTTTGAAGCAGGAGCCACCGAAGCCGATGCCGGCGTTGAGGAACTTACTGCCTACGCGACTGTCCATTCCCACGGCCTTGGCTACTTCCGAAATATCAGCATCGGTTTTTTCACATAAAGCGGAAATGGAATTAATAGATGACACACGTTGGGCCAGGAAAGCGTTGGCAACTAATTTGGAGAGCTCGGCGCTCCAGATATTAGAAGTAATTATTTTTTCTTGCGGAACCCATCTAGCGTAAATTTCTACCAATGTCTGTCGCGCCCTCCAGCCGCTTTTTGTTTCATGGGAGCCGATAAGCACGCGGTCCGGATTTTCCAAGTCTTTAACCGCCGTACCTTCCGCCAAAAATTCAGGATTGGAAAGAACATCAAATTTAACTTTGCCTTTTGCCAACATCAGGATTTTTTCCATAGCCGCGGCCGTTTTTACGGGCAGAGTACTTTTTTCAATAACTATTTTCGAAGATTGCGAATTTTCCAGAATTTGTCTTGCTGTTTTTTCCCAATATTGTAAATCTGCAGCCATGCCTGCGCCTGTGCCGAATGTTTTCGTCGGTGTGTTGACACTGACAAAGATGATGTCGTTTTCTTTGATTTGCTTTTCAATATCTTTAGAAAAGAATAAATTTTTGCCACGAGTTTTTTTTATAATTTTGTCGAGCCCCGGTTCGTAAATGGGAAGTTCATTGGAATTCCATCTATTGATGCGTTCATCGTTTATGTCCACGACAGTAACTTTATAATCCGGGCATTTATAAGCGATCATGGCCATAGAAGGCCCGCCGACATAACCCGCTCCAATACAAAGAATTTTCTTTTGAAATTTCATTTTATAAGTAACGCCTCCGCGGGTTATACATTTATGAGAGCATTTCGAAAGTATTCGATGGTCTTGATAAGACCTTTTTCTAAATCCATTTTAGGGCTCCATCCCAGTTTATCTTTGGCCAGAGTGATATCCGGTTTGCGTTGAGTGGGGTCGTCCATCGGAAGAGGCTGGTAACTTATCTTCGATGTGCTTTTAGTTAATTTTATGATTTTTTGCGCCAACTCCAGAATGGTAAATTCTTCCGGATTGCCGAGATTGACCGGCCCGTAAAAATTATCATTGCCGTTCATCATCCGGATTAAACCGTTTACCATATCATCCACGTAACAAAACGACCTTGTTTGAGTACCGTTTCCGTATACGGTAATATCCTTGCCTTGCAGGGATTGAATGATGAAGTTGCTGACCACCCGGCCGTCTTTGATCGCCATGCGTGGGCCATATGTATTGAAAATACGGGCTATTTTTGAATTAACGCCATTTTGCCGGCGGTAATCCATCATCAGACATTCCGCGGCTCTTTTACCTTCGTCATAGCAACTGCGAATGCCCACAGGATTAACGCGCCCCCAGTATTTTTCTGTTTGCGGATGAACCTCGGGATCGCCGTAAATTTCAGACGTGGATGCTTGCAAAATTTTTGCTTTCGCTCTTTTGGCAATACCCAATACGTTGATGACCCCCATGACATTTGTTTTAATTGTTTTAATGGGATTGAGCTGATAATGAACAGGGGAGGCCGGGCAGGCCAGGTTATATATTTCATCCACTTCCAGATAAACAGGATTGATGATATCATGACGAATGAGTTCGAAATGGGGATCATTCAAAAGATGGCTGACATTTTCCTTGGTGCCTGTATAAAAATTATCCAGACAAACGATATCATTGCCTTCTTGCGCCAGCCTTTCACATAAATGCGAACCTAAAAAGCCGGCGCCGCCGGTAACTAATATTCTTTTTATCATATATATCTGTTATTCATCATGGTATTTTGTTTCATTCTTTGCTATTAAACTTAAACAAACATCAGATGTCAATAATAAAAAATATAATTTATGAAGGTAATATGAACCAAAACAGGGATGCAAAAAAGGGGGTTCTTTACGTTGTGGCCACTCCCATCGGCAATCTTGAGGATATTTCCCTGCGGGCAATACGAACATTGAAAGAAGTCGGCCTTATCGCCGCCGAGGACACGCGCCATACCAGAAAATTGCTCAGCGCCTATAAAATAGCGACGCCGCTTATTAGCTTGCACGGACACAATGAAAAAGAGAAAAGTTTTCTTATTATTTCCAAAATATGTTCGGGTATAAATGTGGCGTATGTTTCGGACGCGGGTACTCCTTGTGTGTCCGATCCCGGGCATTACCTGATCTCTTTTGCGCAAGCTGAAAATATTCGTGTTATTCCCATTCCGGGCACCTCCGCGGTTATTACCGCTTTAAGCGCTTCAGGATTTTCCGCGGATACTTTTGTTTTCTGCGGTTTTCTGCCCGCGCGTGAAACTAAACGACGAAAGTATTTGGAAGAGCTAATTCATGAGCAAAGGACAATTGTTTTTTATGAATCGCCAATGAGGTTATTAGCCTCACTTCAGGATGTATACGATGTTTTAGGGGACAGAGAAATAGTTATCGCCAGGGAACTAACTAAAATATTTGAAGAAATTAAAAGAAGTAAAGTATCCGAATTAATCGAAACGCTGGGAAAAAGAAAAGTTAAAGGTGAAATTACCTTAATAGTGCAGGCCCGGCAAAAACCTCTGATAAATATTTCTGATGAAGAAATACGAAAAAGACTGCTGACTTTGACCAAAAATAAAAAATTATCGGTACGCGACGCTGTAACTGCAGTTGTAAGCAATACCGGTTTATCCAAAAAAAGAGTTTATGACCTTGCCGTTGGATTTCTTTCTGCAGAAAGAGGGTAGGGGTATGTGAAAGCGTGTTGCACACACTATTAGTCATTTTTTAATAAAAAGTGCAGGAAATATTCCTGCACTTTTTTTGTTTTAATCAGAAGCGTTAAGCTTTAAGTGTATTTAGTTTGGTGAGCGTTGCTTCCGCCTCGAAAATTACGCGGTTGATGAGTTCTTTTGTTGTGGGTATATCCATAATGCCGCCGCAGCACTGGCCGGCAAAGAGGATGCCGCCTTCCACATCGCCTTCATTGAGGGCTTTCAGGTGCTTCATGTTTCCCACCGCCTGACGGGCAAGCACCATTAGCGGATGCCCCTCTTCAGCTCTCAGCATTTCGATACTCACGCCCATAAATTTCAAAAAAGAGAGATTCATCAGGCGTTTGACCAAAAGAGCTCCCTGGACAGCCTCGATGAGCGGAAAACCACGTTTCATCATTGCCTGAGCTTCCTTAGTTTTCAGCACTCTGCCGTCCATGCCGTCGAATACATTGCCGTAGAGAGTGTCTTGTTCCGTCGCCTCGATGCAAAGACGTTTAAAGTTTTCATGCACCATGCTTTCCTTAACGACCATAAAGCGACTGCCCATGGAAATGCCATCTGCTCCCAGAGCCAGTGCCGCCGCTAACCCTCGGCCATCATAAAATCCACCTGCCGCGATTAAAGGTACTTTCACCATACCGGCAACAAGGGGTATCAAAACCATGGAAGTAGCCGCCGCCCCGTGCGCCGCCGCTTCGTGCCCCGTTACCACCAGAGCGTCACAACCTAATTGCACGGCTTTTGCCGCATGTTTGGCAATAGCTATCGTTCCTACCACTTTGCCTCCATAAGCATGCACATCGTTGACAAACCAGGGCTTGCCCAATGAATAATTGATAACGGGCACCTTTTCTTCGATAGCCGCGGCGATATTTTCTTTTGCCCCTGGACCGATCAAAATCTGGTTGATCCCAAAGGGCTTATTCGTCATATCTCGAACTTGCTTTATGTTTTCTTTAGTTTCTTTAGGGGTGCATCGCGCGATAGCCAGCATGCCTAATCCTCCGGCATTACATACAGCCGAGACAAGTTTCGGCTCTGTAATCCAGTTCATTCCGGCAAGCATAATCGGATGCTCAATTCCAAACATCTGGGTCATTCTTGTTTTAAACATAATTTACTCCTTTATATTTCATCAAAATATTTTTGATTATAATCTTCTCGCCAAAACACCATAGAGGAACAGTTTTTGGATGTCAAAATAATTTTAATTATGAGCAATAATTGTTAATCACGGGTATGAACCCCCAAAGCGGCTCTGTAAGAATCCCGGCACGCTGAGGGGTCTGATACCCCATAGCTTGTTGCGGAATCAGGGTTTATACCCGTGACAAAAAGATAAATATAAACATTGTCAGCTGTCTATGAAAGGATATTAATGATACACTTAGCTAACAATTACTCCACCGGATGCTCGTTTCTCGTGCTGGTGATTTTTTCGTTATTTTTTCGTGCGCTTTTTCTCTATTTGTTCTTCTTTGGACTCGTCATACTGGGCGAGAAGATCTTTAAGATCCATGTCATGGTCTTCCAGGATTACATAACGTTGTTCATCGTCGTCACCGGTTAATTTTGAGGCGCCGTCGGTTTTATAGGCGTCATCTATTGAGGACATGTAAATAACGTCCTGAACGGCGTTGGGATCAATAAGAGAGGATACATGATCTTGTTCTTTAGATGAATCAGCTCCCATGCCGAAACTTTTATAAGGATGGACAAACGAGGAGCGATTATTGATAAATTCTTTTTCATATAACTTCATCGTAAACATGCCCTCGTTTCTGCTGGTCAGCATAATGGTTTCCAGTTGTGTCAGTTTATTCTCGCGAATGCTGCTCTGCACGGAAGGTGTTGATCTCAGAACGGACAAGATTGGAACACGAAACCCAATTCTTTTAATAAAGGACAATTGTTGAACAATCAGCCAGGAAAGTGTTGAGGCAAACTGATAGCGGATAATATCCTGATTTTCATCGGTCGTGCAGTTGTTGATGCGGTTTATGGCATTTTCAGCGTCTGTGGCGTGTAGAGTAGCAAAAACAAGATGGCCAGATTCGGCGGCGTTAAGGGTAAGACGAATAGTATCCGGTTCTCTTAATTCGCCTACGAAAATGACGTCGGGATCTTCTCTTAAGACATCCAGAAGCCCCTGATCGAAAGATGGCACATGAAAGCCCACTTCACGCTGTTCAATAAAAGATTTTTTTGGCTTGAAACGGTATTCGATAGGATCTTCGATTGTTATGATATGCGCTGGCCGGGTGCGATTTATCTCCTCAATTATCGCCGCGATGGTGGTTGATTTCCCGGAGCCGGTGCTCCCACAAACCAAAATTAGCCCTGATTGAAGCTCCAGAATTTGGCTGAGCGAGGGATGCAGATTAAGTGCGGTAAGATCAGGAATCATCTCCGGAAGCAGACGGATGGCCAGGCTCAAGCCCCGTGTGGTATAGAAAGCATTAATGCGCACGCGCACATGATTGAAGGAAAGGGCAAAATCAACAGACCATCTTTTTCTGAGCGTTTGCAGTTGACGGTCACTGAGCATTTCCTTGACCATTGCGTCAATTTCCGTATGCGACCATTTGATATTTTTATCGAAATGGATAGTTCCATCTCTGCGGAAGATTAAAGGAAACCCTCCGGTGATGTGGAGGTCGGAAAGTCTCTGCTTGATGGCGGCAAAGATCAAATCTGTAAAACGCTGGTTCATACATACTGCCTATCGGTTTTTGTTACCATTATTGGACGGCTAACTATATGAAAATAGGGAAGATGTGTCAAGAAAATTAAACGATTAATTATGTTGTATATTTTTAATGAAGTTTTTTTATTTTGCTTGCGGAATATTATTTAAAAAGTTCGCCATCAAGTATTTTTTACTTTTTTCTTGACTTTTTCCGCATATTTGCACTATATGCGCGATACATGAGGCCAAAACAAGTATGAATTCAAAACTGTGTTTTAAACAGGCGACTTTTTTTTATTTTTTTAGCTTTACCGGCTCAAAGGTCTGCCTGATAGAGTCATGACCGGTTATAAAGGGAAATGAACCGTGGGCAGATCGATATATCAGTCCACGGTTTTTTTTTGCCGTGAAGTGAGAGAAAAATAATTTAGGTGTTTTCAAGAGGAGGGGAAAATGAAAAAGAAGATTAGTATTTTAATTATTACATTGATGGTTACAGCTTTCTTGTTTAGCGGTCTCGTTTACGCGCAAACCAAGACAATCAAAGTAGGCGCGGCGATTAACCTGACCGGTCCGGCTTCTACCTGGGGCCAGTTTCATGAAAAAGGCCAACGGGATTATTTTCGTTATGTCAATGAAGTCAAAGGCGGAGTATTCGGCAACAAAATCGATATGATTACCGTAGACACGGCTTACAAAGTGCCGGAAGCCGTCGCGGCAGTACAAAAATTCGCCCTGCAGGATAAAGTGGATATGATTGCCACCTGGAGCGCGGGTGAAGGTCTGGCGGCTAAACCGATTGTGCAAAGATACAAAATACCGACGATTAATTATTCCACCAGCTGGGAAATTCTCGAAAAACCGGTTGATTTTATGTATCTTCCTTTCGGTAGTTATAAAATGGATTGCCACGCGGTTTTGGAATACATTAAAGCTATTCATAAGAGAAAGGATGCGCCTAAAGTCGGCCTTTTAACCTACAATAACGCTTATGGCCGTTCGATTCACGAACCAAGTAAGGAGTATGCCGCGCAATTAGGCATTAATATCGTCGCTATCGAGGAATTTCCAGCGAAGACAGTTGATCTGAATACCGAATTGCTTCGTCTGCAGAAAGCGGGAGCCGAATATATTTTTATACAGATGCTGCCTTCGGCTATCATTACCGCTTTTAAAAGTGCCGACCGCATTAATTACAATCCAGCCTTTTTGGGAACATGGACATCTACGGATCCGGATTTTTTCAAAATGGGCAAAGGACTTATCCGTAATCGTCTCGTCATTCAGTTTCCCGGAGCGTTGCCGACGGACAAATCCGCCGGGATGAAAATAATGAATGATTTGATGAAGCGTTATAAAACAGTAGAAAGTTTCGACGCTTCTTACTGGGAAGGTGTTGTCGTAGGAATGCTTATGGAAAGGGCGTTTATACGCGCTTATGAAAAAAGCAAGGAAATTAACCCGGAAACAATCAATGCCGCAATGGAATCATTTAATAACGAAGATTTCGGCGGACTGATGCCTAAAATCACATATACCGCAGATGATCACGGAGCGTCTTTTACGGCGCGCATGGTCAAGGTAAAGGAAAATGGAACATACGTGCCGCTGACTAATTTTTATGTGCCAGGCAAGGATAAAATCAAACTGCTTAAAAAATAGTTAAGCGTAAATTTATTTTTCAAAAAGCTAAAAAAGGTAATTATGAAAGCTTTTCGCGGCCGGCCGTCGATCATGATCAACAGGCCGTTAGAATTTAAAAAAGCCGAGCTGGAAATTAAAAGCTTACAGCTTAGCTTTGGCGGCGTCACCGCTGTTAAAGATATTGATTTAAACGTTCATACGGGCGAGTTAATGGCCATTATTGGTCCTAATGGGGCGGGTAAAACCAGTTTGCTCAACTGCATTACTGGATTTTACCACCCCCAAAAAGGCCAAATAATATTTAACGGGGAAGACATTACCGATTTACATACTCACCAACTTGTGGAAGTCGGTATTGGCAGAACATTTCAGAATATTGAGCTTTTTCCCGGGATGACCGTGCTGGCCAATATGACGCTGGCCCGTCATATTCATTGCCATTACAGCTTTGTTTCATCGTGGTTTTTTTCTTCCGCGGTAAAGAAAGAAGAAATACGGCACCGTCAAATTTTAGAAGAAATCATTGATTTTCTGGAAATGCAATCCATTCGAAAAAAAACGGTTGGTTCGCTACCTTATGGCATGATGAAAAGAGTGGAGCTTGGACGCGCGCTGGCGCTGGAGCCCAGGCTTCTCATTCTGGATGAGCCTTTTGCCGGAATGAATCTGGAAGAAAAAGAAGACATGGTGCGCTTTCTTCTGGAATTGAATCAAAGGTGGGGACTGACGATGATTCTAGTCGAACATGACATGTCTATCGTCATGAACATTTCCAAGCGTATTATGGTTTTAAATTTCGGTGAAAAAATAGGAGAAGGCTCTGCAGAAGAAATCAGCGGACATCCGGAAGTTATCAAAGCATATTTGGGTGACACCGCTATAATATAGATAAAGTAAAGGCATAAGCAATTTGAATATTGCGACACAAAAAAAATCGTACGGATATCATTTAACGTTACGCAAATTCTTGCCGAAAACGCCCAAAAATACGGCGAAATCAAAACAGCCATTAGGGAAAAAGCATACGGTATTTGGCAAAGATATAGCTGGGCGAATTATTACCGTTATGTACAAAAAACAGCAGGCGGGTTTGGATCGTTAAATCTTCAACGCGGTGAAACAGTATGTCTCGTCGTAGAAAACCACGCGGAATGGCTTTTTTGTGAAATTGCCGCTCAAACTCTTGGCGCAGTCACGCTGAATTTATTTACATCTTCCATTGCCGAAGAATTATGCACTTCGATTAAACGCGTCAATTCCTCCATTGTTGTGGTGCAAGACCAGGAACAAGTGGATAAGCTTCTGGAAGCTAAAGAGAAACTTCCACAAATTAAGAAAGTCGTATACATTGATCCTACGGGAATGACCCCTTATGAGAATGATTTCTGGTTAATAAGCTATGCGCGGCTTTTAGAGATAGGCGAAAAATTTAATTTGGAAAAACCGCATTATCTTGATGAAGAAATA
>MGQN01000027.1:21172-34809 GCA_001797845.1 Deltaproteobacteria bacterium RBG_16_44_11
GGCTCTGCTGGGTGCAATGACGATGAATTTTCCGGAAACCGCCGAAACGGTTACAGAAGATTTCCGGGATATCGGTCCTTCTATGCTTATTACAGCATCGCGCTTTTGGGAAGATTTGGCTTCCAGAATTCGGGTAAAAATATCCGATTCCAGCTGGATAAAAAAGAATTTGTTTCATTGGGGAGAGATTATCGGGAAGGCCGTGGTCACTAAAAATGCGAAAAAAGTAAAAGTTTCTTTGCCCTTAAATTTTTTATATAAACTAATGTCTTTTGTCGTGTATCGGCCGCTTTTGGATAGAATCGGATGTTCGGGTTTTCGAAGCGCTTTTACCGGCGGACACCCAATCAGCCCTGATGTCATCTTGTTTTTCCGTGCCATTGGTTTGAATTTAAAACAATGCTACGGTTTGACCGAAGCAGGCGGCATATTTCAGATTCAGCCGGATAATGAAGTCAAGCTGGAAACCGTGGGAAAAGCTTTACCCCTGACCGAAGTAAAAATCGCCGAAGATCAGGAAGTATTGGTGCGTTCAGAAGCCAATTTTTCCGGTTATTATAACGATTATTCAGCAACATCAGCCGCTTTTGACGAAGGTTGGCTAAAAACGGGTGATGCCGGATATATCGATGGCGACGGGCATTTATTGATCATCGGCCGCAAAGAAGATATTATCCGGAATAAAAGTGGGGAAGCTTTTTCTCCCGATTTTATTGAAACCCGTTTGAAATTCAGTCCCTATATTAAAGAAGCGGTGATTTTTGGTGAAGGCCGTCCTTTTATCACCGCCATGATCAATATCGATATGGGCAATGTCGGCAATTGGGCGGAAGATCGCATGATCCCGTATACGACGTATATGGATCTTTCACAGCAAACGGCTGTGGAGGAACTAATATTGAAGGAAGTGCGTAAAGTAGATGAACAGCTTCCGGATGTCATGAAGCTCAAAAAGTTTATTTTACTATACAAACTTCTGGATGCAGACGAGGAGGAATTGACAAGAACAGGAAAAGTCCGGCGCCGCTTTGTTTACGGTTTGTATATTAAAATTATTGAAGCAATGTATCGTGAAGAAAAAAACGTGCGGGTAACCGGAAAGGTTCATTACCGTGATGGGCGAATAGGCGAGATAGAAACAACAGTTAATATTATCAAAGTTATTTGAGGAAATTATCTATGGACTTTTTTCTGCAATTGCTGGTTAACGGAGTTTGTGTAGGTCTTCTTTATGGCATATCTGCCATGGGCTTTGTAATGATTTTTAAATCTTCCAGTGTTTTGAACTTTGCTCACGGTGAACTTTTAGCATTGGGGGCATTTTTCTTTTTAGCGCTGATAACCTGGGCAAAATTGCCGATTTTAGTGGCCTTTATTCTGACGTTAATCGGCTGCTTTATGTTGGGATTTCTAATTGAAAGATTTTTTCTGCGGCCTTTAATCGGAGAAAAACTGATTTTTGTCATCATGCTGACGGTCGGTTTGGCGGCAATGTTCAAAGGCCTCATTTTACTAATATGGGGCGGAAATCTGTATACTTATCCTTCGTTTTTAAACGAATCGATGGCGCTGAATATGGGCGCCATATATATTGCTCCGGTATATACGGCAACGCTGATTATCAGCATGATATTTCTGATTATCTTTGGTTTATTTTTTAAAAAATCGGCACAGGGAATTTACATGCGTTCCGTTGCCGACAATCAGAAAGCGGCGCTTTCTTTGGGAGTCCATGTGCGACGGGTATTTGCGCTGTCCTGGGCTATTGCCGCGCTGGTGGCCAGCATGAGCGGTATCGTTCTGGGAATAATGAATGGCGTTAATGTTCACGATTTGAGCTCTATCGGTTTGAAGGTATTTCCGGTGGTTATCCTGGGAGGACTGGACAGCATTGGAGGCGCGATAGTGGGCGGTATAATTATCGGCCTTTTGGAAACATTTACCGGCGGTTATCTATCACCATCTTTGCGTGATGTCGTTCCTTATATCGTGCTGGTTTTTATTTTGCTAATCAAACCTTATGGATTATTCGGACTCGTCGAGATCGAGAGGGTATAAATGAAAAAGTTTTCGCTTCATCCCTGCGGTAATTACCGTGAAAGCTATGCGCAGGAATTGTCAATTTTCGAAACGAATTTCGGCCGGATTTGTTTATGCCTTTTTTTATTAATACTTTTTTTTGTAGCACCTTTTATTGTCAGTCCTTATACGCTATATATTTTAAATATCATCGGCATCGCCGCAATCGCCGCGGTCGGGCTCAACATTCTTATTGGATATACCGGACAGATTTCTTTAGGGCATGGCGCTTTTTTCGGAGTGGGGGCTTATGCCGCGGCCATTCTGGCTACACGCTTGGATGTATCATTTCTTATCGCCATACCTGCGGCGGGAATTATTACGGCTGGAGTCGGTATGATTTTCGGCCTTCCTTCCGGTCGCTTAAAAGGTCTTTATTTGACAATTGCGACCCTTGCCGGACAGTTTATTATTGAATATGTTTTAATCCAATGGGAGGGCCTGACTAAAGGGACGATGGGCATAACATTGCCCGTGCCCAAAATTATGCAGTGGAATATTTCCGGCGACAAGGCTTTTTTCTTTTTGATCTTTATCAGTCTTGTATTAATGACCTGGTTTGCGGTTAATATCATGCGCTCTAAATTTGGCCGCGCGTTTATAGCCATCCGCGACAATGATCGCGCCGCCGAAGGTATGGGCATACCTATTTTTAAATATAAATTGCTTTCCTTCGGTATTAGCTCTTTTTATGCCGGTTTTGCCGGAGCACTTTGGGCTTATTACATGGTAAGTATTACTACAGAACCTTTTAATCTGGGCCTTTCGGTGGAATTTATCGCGATGGTCATTATCGGCGGCATGGGAAATATTCCCGGCGCAATATTCGGCGCGACATTTATTACCCTGCTAAATGAACTGTTGAGATATTTAACGGTATTCTTAATGAATATTGATTTTATTATCAGTTGGGGTTTAAACATAGCTCCACTGAAAGAATTTGTTTTCGGTTTAGCTATTGTTCTATTTATTTTATTTGAGCCGCGGGGACTTGCTGAATTATGGCGAATTATCCGATCGAGCTTCCGCCTGTGGCCGTTTTCGTACTAGGGCATAAAATGAGCGAAATAATTTTACAGTTAAATAATATTTCTGTTGTATATTCAGATGTTATCCAGGTATTGAAAGGTGTTTCTTTATCTGTAGAAAAGGGACATATTGTATCCATTCTAGGAAGCAATGGCGCCGGGAAAACAACCACACTTAAGGCTATATCGGGTTTGCTGAAACCGGAAAACGGCGAGGTGACGGACGGTGAGATTATTTATGATGGCAAAAATATTCAAAATTCATCGCCGGAATACATAACACGCCAGGGTATAATTCAAGTACTGGAAGGAAGGCAGCCGTTTAAATACCTCACCATCGAAGAAAATTTACGTGTCGGAACAGCGACACGCTCAGGTAAGCCATACAAACAGGATTTAGATCTTGTTTATCATTACTTTCCTGTTTTAGTATCCAGAAGAAAAGCGCTGGCGGGTTACTGCAGCGGCGGCGAATTGCAAATGCTGGTTATCGGAAGGGCGCTGATGGCGCACCCACAGCTCTTGATGCTGGATGAACCGTCTCTGGGGCTTGCGCCTCTGGTCGTCAAGGAGATTTTCCGCATCATAAAAATGATCAATGAAGAACATGGGACAACAATAGTGTTAGTCGAGCAAAATGCCGCTATGGCCCTGCAAGTTGCTCATTATGGCTATGTAATGGAGAATGGTAAAATAGTGATGGAGGGAATGTCGAAGGATTTAATGAACAATCCTGATGTAAAAGAATTTTATTTAGGAATGGCAGCATCGGGGATTGCCAAGTCCTATAAAGATGTTAAATCGTACAGGCGCCGCAAACGCTGGCTGTAAAGGGGAAAGTATGAAAAAATATTTTGATAAAAAAGAATCGTGGAGTAATAAGGAGAGGAAAGAAAGACAGGATGAAAGCCTGTCTGCCATGGTGAAGCTGGGCTATAAAAAATCACATCGCCTGAAAGCAATACTTGACGCTAATAAGATCAATCCCAAGAGCATCAAAACAAGAGAAGACTTAGAAAAGCTGCCGGTTACTTCCCGAGAAAAATTAGTAGAAATGGAAATGCAAGAGCCACCCTACGCCGGGCTGGAAAATCCTTCCGTGCCGATTGACCGTATTTTTACATCCCCCGGGCCTGTTTATGAACCGCATCTTTCAGAAAATGATTGTTTGTGGGCGCGTGCTTTTTTTGCTGCAGGTATTGGTCCTAAAGACATAGCACTGAATGCCTTTTCTTATCATTTGGTAGCGGCAGGACTGACTTTTCACAATGGTCTGCGCAAAGTCGGAGCGACAGTGGTTCCTTCCGGCACGTCTTCTTCTCAAATTCAAGTACAATTAATCAAAGATCTAAAGGTGACCGCTTATGTCGGTACGCCCAGCTTTTTGATGTCAATTATAAATAAAGCGAAAGAAATGGGATTTAGTTTCAAGAAAGACTTTCGCCTGAAAAAAGCCTGTTTTGCGGCCGAACCACTGCTCGCGGCTTTGCGCCAGGCTTTTGAAAAAGAATACGGCATTGATACTTATCAAATGTATGGGGCGACCGAAGTAGGTGATGTGGCTTATGAATGTTCGCAAAAAAACGGCTGGCACATTTGCGAAGAAACGATTGTAGAAATAGTTGATCCAGCCACCGGAAAAAATGTTCCCGCGGGAGAATTGGGTGAAGTAGTTGTTACCCGCCTCAATGAAATATTTTTTCTCCTGCGTTTCGGTACGGGAGATTTATCTCGCCTAATCACTGAAAAATGTCCTTGCGGCCGAACATCGTACCGTCTGGCCGGAATCGCGGGTAGGGTAGGTGATGCGGTAAAAGTACGCGGATTATTTTTAACACCAAGCCAGCTCAAAATGATTTCCGTAAAATTTAATAATCTTCCCCTGCAGGCAGTAGTTAATCATCAGGGACACGACGATATTTTAAAACTACGGCTGGAAAAAATCATGCCGGAAATCGGCGCTTCTAAATGGGAAGAAAATTTTAAAAAAACTTTTAGAGAAATTTGCACGGTTAAAATAGATCAAATAGAATATGTGGAGAGGGGTAGCATTAAAACGGACAGTAAATTGATTATCGATGAGCGTCGATGGTAGTAGCTTTAGACATTTCTTTTTTCCCCAGCAAATAAGCGTCAACAATGGAAAAAATCCATAAGAGAATTATAAGTGATAAAATAATCAAGAGATAAAATAAGTTTAGCGATTTTACCGCATTAATGCTTAACTGGACAACAGCACTGAAATTAACAGCTTCTTTTTTTAAAGGAGCGGCTTTCAAAACAGCTACAGCCATTTGAACTACATACAATGAAATTAAAATCACTCCGATGACAGCGGGCAGTATAATTGCCAATCCGCGTTTATATCTTTTTAAAAATAATTGTCCCCAACCGGGGAAAAGAAGCGCGCTTAACAGAGCTGCCTTAGTAGCTAAATTAATCTCCATGCCTCCTCCGCGGAAAAGCAAAATAGATCAGGAAATAATACTCACGTCTTTCATTTTTAACTGTATCTCAGAAGAACCACTCCAGTAATTGATTTGCGGGGTAAACGCAACATCCAGATTCGCGCCGGAAAGCGCGCTTAGATAGTTTCCCATACTAAACCAAATTGAATCGCAGGACATACCCTTGCTGGTAAGCTTCATTTTCAAATGATTGTTTCCGACAATGGAAGGAGAAGATACTTGAATATTGCGCGCGCAAAGAACAGGTTCCGGATTTTTACAACCGAAAGGAGCGAGCATCTCCATTTGATTGATTAAATTCAGATTGATATCCGAAAATTGACATTCGGAATCGATAAAAGTTTGAGAAACAGCCTCAGTGGATTCAACAGTATTGTGAATTATTTCATTTAAAAGACCGGCGAATTCATCAATATCGTCTTCTTTTATGGAAATTCCCGCCGCGCGATAATGGCCGCCGTATGAAAGCAAAAGAGAGGCACATTGCTGTAGTCCCTTATAAATATTAAAATCAGAAATGCTTCTGCCCGAACCTTTGCCTACGCCGTTATTCAAACTGATGACAAACGCCGGACGGCTGAAAAGATCAACAAGCCTGGAGGCGACCACGCCCACAACACCTGGATGCCATTTATCAGAGGCAAAGACCAATGCGTTCATTTTTTCAATATCCGGTGTATTGCCGATTTTTTCGAGAATGTCATTTAAAATGGTTTTTTCCATTGATTGCCGGCGCCGGTTATATCCATCAAGCTTTTCGGCTAGCATCCGGGCTTCATCAATATTTTCCGTCAAAAGTAATTCCACCGCATCCAGCGAAGAAGCGATGCGGCCGGCAGCATTTATCCGCGGAATCAGACAAAAAGAAGCCTTAAACGAGTCTATCTGCTGACCATCAATGCCGCTAACTTCTTTTAGGGCTTTAATTCCCGGTCTTTTGCCCTCGGTAATCAATTCCAATCCAATTTTTGCAAAGATTCTGTTCTCATCAACCAGAGGCGCAATGTCGCCGATAGTGCCTAAAGCGACAATATCCAGATATTCTTTTAAATTGGGATAATCTTTATTTTGCCAGAAGCCTTCCTTACGCAGGCTGCCCCGTAAGGCGATAATAAAATTATAGGCGATACCCACGGCGGCAAGATCTTTGAATGGGAAAATACAATCATCACGATTTGGATTTATCGTGGCCACAGCGTTAGGAAGGGAACCTGATATTCCATGGTGATCCAAAATTATTGTGTCTATACCGATGGATTGGGCATGGGCAATTTGTTCCACGTCGGAAATGCCGCAATCAACGGTTATTATCAAGTTGACGTTATTGGCTTTAAAATTGTCTATCACCGGTATTTTTAAACCGTAACCTTCTTTAACCCTGTCGGGAATATAATAAGAAACATGGGGGGTTAATTCCTTGATAAATTTGTAAAGAATAACGACCGATGTTATGCCATCTGCGTCATAATCGCCGTAAATGACTATTTTTTCGCTATCGTGAATTGCTTTAAGCAAACGCGAAACTCCATTTTTCATGTCTTTCATTAAAAGCGGACTATGCAAGTCATTAAGGGAAGGCTGGAGATAGCGTCGGGCGCTCTCCATATCCAGAATTTCCCTATTAACCAAAATTTGCGATATAATAGGATAAATGCCGAATTCTTTGCTTAATGAATCTTCCATGTTTTTATTGCGGGATTCATGTAATTTCCATTGAGTTGTCGGCAGTAGCTTAGTTTTCTTCATTATTTTTCTTTATTTTAGCTTTTAGTTTATTCATCATATTCAGTGACGGTTTTAATGTCAAGCTTCCATCTGTTCCGTCGGTTAATATTTATATAAATATCGTATTGATTCGGTTGCTTTTCCCGAACAAGTATAGGTGTAATCCAGATTTTTTATAATCATACAGTTTTTAGCCGGTGTAGTCAATTGGCCGCTGATTCTTGCTCTTTAATTCAATAAGTGATAATAAAATGAAAGTGATGATAGAAAAATTATTCGAGGTAAAAAAAAATGATATTGCGCCCATCCAATTTATTATCGAAGGCTATGAGGGAATGGCCACAGTATCAACGATTGATCCGCACAAAGCAATAATCAAATTCTTCATTATGCCTGATTTTATTTCTGATATTACCGTTATTATTAATGATTTAAAAAATAAATATCAAATCGTGGAGATTAATAACGATAAAGAGGAAAGTTTTTTATGCTGATGCTAACCCATACCTATCTTTTACAGAAAGTTTTGGGGACGGCAGACGTAAAAAATGGTGATTTAGATATTTATGTTTATAATATTGTGCCGGATTTACTAACCATTCATCCGCAAATAAACTCGGCACAAACGCATAAAATCAAAAGAAGCCTGGATATACCGGCCTCCTATTCGAAAGCGTCTTACGTCATATTTCACCTTTTAGTTGATGATCTTGCCCACTATGGATATATTTGTCCGGATTGCAAAGAAGAATTCGACCCGAATTCTCAAGGCTATTCTTATGTCAAGGGGAAACCCCTTATTCATTCCATTTTAGAATTATACAATACAATACAAAAAGAAATTTCTTATAATGACGCGGCATATAGTTCACATTTGATCATCGAAATGATTTATGATCTTGTTATTTTAACTCATATGAATTCCATTAAGACTGTTGATCTTTTAGCGGAGGCTATAAATTTTACGGCTAAAAATAAAATGGATGAATTTTCAGCCACAATAAACTGGTTATATGATCTGGGGGAAAATGAAGTTAAAGAAGTGATGAAGGAAGCTTCATTTTACATCACCAAAGAAAGAATGGAGCGCATCATGAATATTGACGGCCGCGTTCGTCTTTATACAAATAAGTTCGGATTGAAAACAGATGAAAAAGTGCTTTATGACGGTGTTAAAAAATTGTTCCTGCAAGCAAGAGCTTTACTTGATGAAGATGACGAGTTGTTTCTTCTGGAAGCCGCTCAAATTATAAAAAATTATGGCTGGTTTCCGCCACTTACATAGCTTTTTTAACAAAACCGGAACGAATGCAACGCGTGCATACTTTAATTCTCTTTACCGATCCCTTTTTTTCGTCAACGCAGCGTAATTTTTGCAAATTGGGATACCATGCTGTTTTCGTTTTATTATTTGCATGGCTGACACTATTGCCAATTGACGGTTTTTTACCGCATACTTCACAAACACGAGACATTAATTATTCCTCCTGAAAAGTTGCGCTGTTTCTAGAACATAAGAGACTATTTTGCAAGCATTATTTCGGTGGACATTTTACGGTGTTAATAATTTTTCATGGAAATAGGCTGTCCGGTTGTCTCCAATACGCGGGACCAAAGATTTCCCTCTGGATCAATTGTTTTACGGGAAATAGCGGCATTTAAAGGCAGATGCACATATTCTTCTTTCATTAATGCCACGAGCAGGCTTGTTTTTCCGGCCATTCCCGCATGAACAGCGTATTGCCCCAGGGAACTGCAATAAATGCTGTCCGAGGCGTTTGCCGGCACGGAGCGAATCAGATAGCTGGGCTCGATGTATTTTAAATTTATTTCCAGATTAATTTTCTTAAAATAGCTTTCGATGGCGTTTTTCAAAAATAGTCCTATGTCAAGCAAACGAATATTTCCCGAAGAATCTTTTTCGATGGGTGTATTGTCTTTTCTTATAAGGTCTTGGCCAGAGCCTTCCGCGACCAATATTACCGCGTGACCTTTCAATTCTATTCGTCTCTCCAGTGATTTTAATAATCCTTTTTTCCCTTCTAAATCAAAAGTAACTTCGGGGATTAATACAAAATTAGTATCATTTTGCGCCAAAGACGCGTGGGCCGCGATATGTCCCGAAAGCCTTCCCATTATTTTAACCAGACCAATACCGTTTAAGGCTCCTTTGGCTTCGACATGGGCGCTTTTAATGGCCTCTACTGATTTTTCTATGGCCGTATCAAAACCGAACGACTTTTGTATTAAATCAAGATCGTTATCGATTGTTTTCGGAATACCGACAATGGCAATTTTCAAATTATTTTCATTAATTAGATTAGCAATTTGCGAAGCAGCCCGCATCGTGCC
Organism: Deltaproteobacteria bacterium RBG_16_44_11; assembly: GCA_001797845.1. Classification (GTDB taxonomy): domain Bacteria; phylum Desulfobacterota; class Syntrophia; order Syntrophales; family Smithellaceae; genus UBA4810. The sequence goes on from MGQN01000027.1 coordinate 30,825, forward strand.
TTCTCCGCCTACGCAAAAAAGAATATTGATATTTAATTTAGTAAGATAATCCACCATGACATTAACATTCTGTGGGCCGCGTGAAGTAGAAAGAATGCTTCCACCGATGCTGGTTATGTCATCGACGAATTCGGGCGTCAGATTAATGAATTCATAACCGTATGCGGGATTTAACCCCCGCAGACCGTATTTTACTCCTAAAATATCTTTAACACCGTACCGATAAAAAAGCGTCATCGTAACCGACCGAATAACGTCATTGATGCCCGGACAAAGACCACCGCACGTAACAATGGCCGCTTTGGTTCGAGCGGGATCGAAAAATATCTTTTCGCGGGGTCCGGCCAATTCTACCGAAAGAGGATTGCCTTCGGAGTCGGTCAACGTTGAATATCCGTCCAAATACGAGTTAAACAATAATCTTTTTTCGCCTTTAGTAAAATTGGCGATATTCAGAGGCGATTGTATTCGTCCTTCGCCAAGATTTTTAATCGTAAAATCGTAACCCATTATTTATTTCCTTTTATTTAACACTTTATATACGCCATACATACCGGAAACAATTTCACCTTCAAAGCCGGCCTCCATTAACAGAGACGCTCCGGTAAGATAAATGTTTCGAAAACGTGTCTTGTTGTTTTTCGCGAAAAAGCCGGAAATAAATGAGCTTCGTAACTGATATTTTGGATTAACTATATCACGATATTTCATGGAAATTTCGATTGATTTATCTATATCGATAAATTGAATATTTTCTTTTAAAAAAGGCAGGAAAAATTCGAGCCGCTCGATGATGGAATGGGCATTTTCATTCAATTTCTTCTTAGACCAAAGCTTAGGGTCATCAGGAAGATAAACAGTAGCTGAAAGTAAGATTTGTCCTTTAGAAATCCTTTTCTTATCTTTTGCGGGACTCAATTCTAAAATAATCAGGTTATTATCATCGTAGATATCCTTATTTGCGTCGCTAATTACCGCCACATGGGCCGCCATTTTTTCGGGAATATTTTTTTGTAAAATACCCAAATGAAGTGTAAAAGGGTAATGGGAAATTCGTGTTGGCCTAATCCATTCACCGATATTTATTCGCCTTTTTTTACGTTTTAGCAAAAGTTGTATTGCTTCTGATTTATTGCTGATAATTAAATATTTTGCGGAAATCTTTGAAATAATCCCCTTGCTGTCAGTGATTTCCATCTCGATCTCTTTACCCTTTTTAAGGGAAAGCAATCCGCAATTGTCAAAATATTTGCCATTATTTGATTGAAATTTATTGATCAGCAAACTAAGTAATGTCAGTTTGCCTCGCTGAAAATTGTAAACCCCTCTTAGGGGTGCTGAATATTGAAAATGCGCTGTAAAAGAATCAAAACCGTCTTTCTCACAGGAAAGTAAAGCATATTGAGCTTGCAGAACTTTTCTTAAAGACTCATTACGAAAAATTGTTCGTTTAAATTTCATGGCATAAAATCTAAATCTTATTAAATAAGGAATTAATTCTATATAATTAAAGTAATCCTTTATGTTTCTGGGCTGAATAAAAGGGTGTTTTTGCATCCATTTTAAAAAAATTTTCGAATTTTTTTCCACCGCATTGTAAAACGCTTTAATTTCGCGAGCTTTTTCGGGAAATTCTCTGATTAGATCATTTACCAATGAATCTTTATCGTTGGAAAAATCAAGACGGTGTTCCGGCATTATTATCTGATAGGATGGATTTAATAAAAATGCTTCCTCATCAGTAAAGGATATATTTAATTCCGACAAAAGAGAATGCCCCGTCTGATTGACGCCAAAACCTGTTATAAGTGCCGGATCTAAATTAAAGAAATAATCGCCGATAGAATATGTTGATTCGATGTTGTGTTTAGCAATATGCGCCGTATTTAGCCCGTAATGGGAAGCAACTGTGGAAGCAATATAAGAAGAGATGTCGTCGCCTATGACAATTAGATCGTACATGAATTAATATTTTTCCTCACCATTCAAATGTTTAAAATATGTTAAAAGCCGGATAAGGGCGGATTATGCATAGCCTTTGCAAGTTTCTTATCTATGGATTTAATCCTCACCTTGCGATCTTTGATTTCCAGTCTGCCTTCAGCGTAAAACTGAATCGCTTGTGGATAAATCCGATGTTCTTCTTTTAATATTCTCCCCGCCAGCCCCTCCACTGTATCATCATCGCTCACGTGCACGACACCCTGAATGACTATCGGGCCTGTATCCGTGCCTTCATCGACAAAATGCACCGTACAGCCGGAAAATTTAACGCCGTAATCCAGGGCTTGTTTTTGTCCGTGCAATCCGGGAAAAGATGGAAGCAGGGCAGGGTGGATATTCATAATTTTTTGGGGAAATGCTTGCAAAAAACCGGGGGTAAGTATACGCGTAAATCCGGCCAGAATTACTAATTCTACCTTGTTTTTCTTCAGAATTTTTATCAGCTCGGAATCAAAATCTTCTTTGGACTTAAAGTCTCTATTATTTAAAACAGTAATATTAATGCCGTGTTTTTTTGCTCTGGTTATTCCAAAAGCTTCGGGATTGTTGCTGATAACAATTTTTATTACCGCTTTTAACGAACCTTTTTCGATATGATCAATAATGGACTGGAGATTGGAGCCGTTTCCGGAAATTAAAACCCCCAATTTTAATAAATCAGCCATAAATTTAACTCTAATTATCAGTGAGAATAACTTGATCCTGATTCTCTTCTCTTCTTTCTACGACACCAATTAAGTAAGCTTTTTCACCCAGCGCCAGCATTTTCAGCTGTTCCAGAACGCCTGGGCATTCCTTTTCCGAAACAATGATCATCATACCTATGCCCATGTTAAATACACGAAACATTTCTCGCTCTTCGATATTACCCATTTCCCGAATGACATTAAAAATGGGCGGCATATCCCAACTGTTTTTATTAATTACGCACCGGCAGGACTGGGGAATGATGCGCGGAATATTATCGTAAAATCCGCCGCCGGTGACATGGACAATTCCCTTAACATTAAAACTTTTAAAAAGATTAAGAAGAGATTTAACATAAATTCGTGTGGGCTCTAAAAGTTCCAGGCCGATTGTTCTATCCAATCCGGAGACTCTATCATTTATCCCCAATTTTCCTTTTTCCAGCAGAACTTTCCGGGCTAAAGAAAATCCATTACTGTGCAGGCCGCTGGAAGCAAGCCCGATCACCCGGTCATTAATGCTGATCGCGGAGCCGTCAATTAGTTTATCGGATTCCACCACACCGACACAAAAACCCGCTAAATCATATTCACCTTTCTTATAAAAACCGGGCATTTCCGCTGTTTCTCCGCCCAGAAGAGTGCAGCCGGCCTGGATACAACCTTGAACAATGCCATCGACAATTTGCACGCTTTTTTCCAAATCGATTTTGCCCGTGGAGAGATAATCGAGAAAGAATAATGGTTCGGCGCCCTGAACAACAACATCATTGACCGACATCGCTACAAGATCAATCCCAATGGTGTCATGTTTATTTACTAGTTGGGCTATTTTGAGTTTAGTACCTACACCATCGGTAGAAGAAACCAGTATCGGATTTTTGAGTTTTGCCGAATCCAGATGAAAAAGCCCGCCGAAACCGCCGATGCCCGCAAGAACTTCCTTGCGTGCTGTTGTTTTAATGAGCGGCTTAATGCGATCGACAAACTTGTTGGCGATATCGATATCTACGCCTGCTGACTTGTATGTGGTTTTAGTTGCCATAATCCCCTATGAGTTTGATTTTCTATGTAAAAATATAGCGCCCCTCATGTAACGTAAATCATCTTTTAAGTCAATCATTCCTTGCGCAAATAAATGATATTTGTTAACAAAAAGCATCAATTCGCCGGAAATAATTTAGGTTTGCCAATTTTCCCCTGCGGAGACTTAAATGGATTCACTAAAAATGATTCTGCAAAAAATTGAACAGCCTTTGAATTTTGCCTCTAAGGATAATTTTAAAAATATATCG
>MGQN01000027.1:34833-37191 GCA_001797845.1 Deltaproteobacteria bacterium RBG_16_44_11
CTCTTGAATTTGTTGGCATCGCTTAAAAGCTCATTGCCGCCTACCGCCAATAACGATGCTGTTGACTGCATTGAAGAATTGTTGTTGATATTTTCCGATTACGATTGGCAGAAACTGGAATTAAAAAAGAATAGTATAGAAAAAGCGCAAATTCTCCGGGAAAAACTAAAAAGGGCTATTGAGGCTTTGCCCGAGACATCTTCGGTTTACGCTGAAGATAAGCAGATAATGCAACGAGTAGCAGAGTTGAGAGAAGCCTTGTCCAAACTTACCCTGCCGGTTCAATATTTAAAGGGCGTTGGTCCGAAAATGGCCACTCGCTTTGCCGCCAAGAAAATTGTCACCGTTGAAGATTTACTGTTTTTTTTACCGCGAACTTATGAAGACCGGCGGGAAATAAAAAAAATTAATCGCCTGGAAGTAGGAAAAATTCAGACTGTAACGGGCTCTGTCGTGGCCGTCCAATACCGTCACTACGGAAAAAAACGCGTCCTGGAAATTACCATCAGTGATAATACCGCCAACTTAACGGCGAAATGGTTTAAAGGTAAAATGTCATATCTTCTAGGCGTTTTTAAAAAGGGAACAAAAGTAATTTTTACCGGTGAAGTCCGGCCAAATTATGACGGCAAAGCGATAATTCATCCCGATTATGAAATATTGGATGAAAAAGAAGAGGAAAATCTTTTGAATTTTAAAAGAATAGTGCCTATTTATTCGGAAACAGAAGGTCTGCATCAAAAATATTTCCGCAAAGTAATGAATTTCGCGCTGGAAAATTATTCGCGCTATGTATCCTCACCGATACCAGCCGATATTTGCCGTAAACGCAATTTGCTCAATATCCACGAGGCGCTGTTATCTGTCCATTTTCCCGGCAATAACGAATCACTAGAGCAATTTATATCCGCCCGCTCGGAAGCGCATCGACGTTTGATTTACGATGAGTTTTTCTTTTTTCAACTGGGTATGGCTGTAAAAAAATCGGGAAGGGTATTGGAGAAAGGAATTTCATTTAAACTTGAGGGAAAATTTCCGGGAAAATTTTATTCTATCTTGCCTTTTGCGTTAACCGGCGCGCAGAAAAGAGTAATTACAGAAATACAAACAGATATGTCCAAAGAAACAAGCATGAATAGGCTGCTGCAGGGCGATGTCGGCTCCGGCAAAACAATTGTTTCGATGGCGGCAATGATTACAGCTTGTGAAAACAATTATCAGGCGGCATTGATGGCGCCGACGGAAATACTGGCCAAACAGCACTTCGAAAATATCAATTCCTGGGCTGGGCAGATTGGTCTAAACTCGGTTTTACTTACCGGCAGTATGAGTAACGCCGCCAGAAACGAAGTCCTCCGGAAAATTAAAAACGGTGAAGCCAATATTATCATTGGCACGCACGCTTTAATTCAGGAAGATGTCGATTTTCAAAAGCTTGGTTTTGTTGTTATCGATGAACAGCACCGTTTTGGCGTCATGCAAAGGGCAACATTACGCGGTAAGGGAATCAACGCGGATATATTGGTCATGACGGCAACGCCCATCCCACGGACTCTGGCAATGACTGTTTACGGCGATCTGGATGTATCCGTTATTGATGAGATGCCGCCCGGGAAAAAACCTGTGCATACCGTTTCGTTGGGAGAAAACAAAAGAGACAAGGTTTATTCTACCATCAGCGAAGAACTGAAAAAAGGCCATCAGGCTTTTATCGTTTATCCGCTGGTGGAGCAATCGGAAAATCTGGATTTGAAAGACGCCACGAAAATGGCTCAGCATTTGCAAAAAGATATCTTCCCGAATTGCCGGGTTGGATTGATCCACGGCAGAATGAAAGAAAAAGAAAAAGACGAAATCATGCGGGAATTTCTGGAGAACAAAATTCAGATTCTTGTTTCCACAACGGTAATCGAAGTGGGGATTGACGTGCCGCATGCGTCTTTAATGGTAATCGAACATGCCGAGCGTTTCGGCCTTTCGCAATTGCATCAATTACGCGGCAGGGTAGGGCGTCGCGATATTCCTTCAAGCTGTATTTTGCTTGCGGGCTATAAATGCTCGGCGGATGCCCGCAAAAGGTTAAAGGTCATGGAAAAAACAACGGATGGCTTTGTCATTGCCGAAGAAGACCTGGCTATCCGCGGCCCCGGAGATTTTTTAGGGACAAGACAATCCGGCCTGCCTGATTTTCGAATTGCCAGCATTATCCGTGATGCACGCATTTTAAACGATGCGAAAGAAGACGCATTTAAATTGGCCGCCACCGATCCGTTACTGGAAAAACCGGAACATGCTATTCTTAAAGAAGCGCTGATAGCGAAATGGCAAGGCAAACTTGATTTAGCGAGGACGGGATAG
>MGQN01000027.1:37214-38554 GCA_001797845.1 Deltaproteobacteria bacterium RBG_16_44_11
TAAGGGTCAAGACGTCATTCCGGCGAAAGCCGGAATCCAGATATTTGAACAAATTAAAAGAACTTTAGACACCAGTTTTCATAATCTGAATGTCACAAGTCGATGTGATGAATTTTTTACTGTTCATCAGATATTGCAAAACACTTATATCAGGAGACTCAAGATGAGAATAGGAATAATTGGTATCGGCGGAGTAGGGGGCTATTTTGGCGGAAAGCTGGCCAGAGCATACGGCCAAGCTGGTCCGCATGAAATCATCTTTGTGGTCCGCGGTGAGCATCTTAAAGAAATTCAAAAAAACGGGTTGCAATTATTTACACGTGAAGGAGATTACATTGCCCGGCCGACAATCGCTACGGATAATTCGAAGAAAGCCAGGATCTTTGATTTGGTTTTCTTTTGCGTCAAAAGTTATTCCCTGGAGAGTTCTGCCAGAGAATTCAGCGCCAATATAAATAAAAATACAGTGGTGATTCCTCTGCTCAACGGCGTCAATAGCGCGCAGAGATTGCGCGCGGTGTTGCCGAAAGCGAATATTATCAGCGGCAGTGTCTATATAATTTCTTCTATAGAAAAACCCGGTGTTGTTCGCCAAAAAGATGGAGCTTGCCGGCTGATGTTTGGCACGGATGACGAATCCGCTCAAAAATATAAATACATTTTTGATATTTTATTACAGGCGAAAATCGACGCTAAACTGACGAACAAAATCTCTGAAGTATTATGGATGAAATATTTATTGATGTGTCCGGTGGGTTCTCTCACTTCGGCTACCGGCAAAACATATGGCGCCATAATGGATGACCCGATTCTCCGGCAAAAATTAAAAGGCATGATGCAAGAAGTATTTGCCGTCGCCCGCGCCCGTAAAGTATTATTGCCCAAAGATGCTGTGGATAAAACACTGCAACTCGCCGGAAGTTTTGGCCACGATAGCAAAACTTCGATGCAGTTGGATCGAGAAAAAGGAAGGCAAACGGAAATCGATGCCCTGACCGCTTATCTTTGCCAGACGGGCAAAGAATTCGGCATTCCCACACCATTACATGATGAAATTTATACCCAACTTAAATAGTTACCCCGATTTTATGCATAAAAGGAGAAATATAAAGTGAAAAAATATATTTTAGGAATATGCGTTCTTACATTATTTCTGTTTATAAATGCTTGTGCCGGTAATTTAAACAATATCGCCGTTGAAACGCTGGCGAAATCAAGCTCAAGCTGGGATGGAGAAGTTCTCCCGAATTATCCAAAAGGCAAACCGGAAATTACTATCTTGAGAATAAAAATTCCCGCCGGAGCGACATTGCCGATGCATGAACATCCGGTAATCAATG
>MGQN01000027.1:38577-54336 GCA_001797845.1 Deltaproteobacteria bacterium RBG_16_44_11
GTGGCTAAAGATGAAAAGACGTTGCACCTCAAAGCCGGTGATTCCATCGTTGAAGTTGTCAACAAAGCGCATTATGGAAAAAACGAAGGTTCTCAGACCGCAGAAATTATCATTTTCTATGCCGGCGTGGTGGATAAACCAATAACCGTAAAGTGAAATATTTAGATATTTCCTTCCCTTGTCAAACTTACCTATTTTCCATTTTTTTATATCTGTTTGACAAAACAGTCGTATTTGTTATAGATATTTAAAGTTAATTCGTCATCCAATGATTAAAAAATACATAATTTCAGGTATATAAGATGAAGAATATTAATATCGGTTTAATCGGGTTAGGCAACATTGGCACAGGCGTGGTCAAGCTGTTAGCGCAAAACGAAGAATTGATTACCAGAAAGCTCGGCGCGAAGCTGGTTTTAAAGAAAATCGCCGATATCGATATTACCACACCTCGCGCGGTTAAACTTGATAAAAATCAATTAACTACTGACGCTAAGGAAATAATCAACGATAAAGATATTTCCATTATTATCGAACTTATTGGCGGCTATGAACCGGCGCGAACTTTTCTATTGGAAGCTATTGCTCAAGGCAAACATATTGTCACCGCCAATAAAGCTCTTCTGGCCACTCACGGCAATGAAATATTCCTGGCTGCCGAGCAAAAAGGAATAGATATCGGTTTTGAAGCCAGTGTGGGCGGTACTATTCCGATTATCAAAACTCTGAAAGAAAGCCTTGTTGCCAACAAAATCAATTCGATTTTAGGCATTATGAACGGCACTTCCAATTTCATTTTGACCAAGATGACCGATGAAGATAAAAAGTTCGATGTTGTTTTGAAAGAAGCACAAGCTCTAGGTTTCGCCGAGGCGGATCCTACTTTCGATGTGGAAGGAATCGATACCGCTCATAAGCTGGCGATAACTCTATCGCTTGCCTACGGGGAAAAAGTTCATTTAAAGGATATTTATTGCGAAGGTATAACTAAAATCGGCAGTGAAGATATCGCCTTTGCCAAAGAGCTGGGGTTCCGGATAAAACTTTTGGCCATTGCCATTATGAAGAATTACATTGTGGAAGCGAGAATTCATCCAACAATGATTCCATCGGGGCATCTTCTGGCTAACGTAAATCAAAATTACAATGCCTTTCATATCGTGGGCGATGCATCCGGGCCGGTTTTCCTTTTTGGACAAGGTTCGGGGATGATGCCTACAGCCAGCGCCGTTTTAAGTGACATTATTGATAACGCCCGTAATATTTTAAAAGGCATCTCCGGCCGGGCGCCGCTTAGATCAATCAACGAGGCGGCCATGGGGGATATAAAACTCAAACCCATTGATGAAATCGAAACAAAGTATTATTTCCGTTTCTCCGCTGTTGACCGGCCGGGTGTTCTCTCCAAAATATCCGGCATCTTGGGCGAAAATAATATTAGCATTGCCACGGTTATTCAAAAAGCAAGAACAGAAAACAGCGCTGTGCCCATTGTCATGACAACTTATAAAGCCAAAGAAAAGAATGTGCGCGAAGCTCTGCAAAAAATAGACAAACTTGATATTGTGCTGGACAAAACAATTTTGATTAGAATTGAGGACGAGCTAAATTAAAATTTTTCAAAACGAAGATTCTAAAAATATTCATATGAAATATGTGGTGCTGCTCGGCGATGGAATGGCCGATTATCCTACAGATAAACTCGGAGGAAAAACGCCTCTTCAATGCGCCTTTACACCTTATCTTGATCAGATTGCCGCGGAAGGTACTCTGGGCTTGGTTGATACCATTCCGAAAGGACTTAATCCCGGCAGTGATGTTGCCACCTTGAGCGTGCTCGGCTACGATCCTCTTCAGACTTACACCGGACGGGGGCCCCTGGAAGCGGCAAGTCTCGGAATAAGTCTGGGGCCAAACGATATAGCTTATCGTTGTAATCTTGTAACCATCGGCGAAAAAGATTCCCCCCAGGCCTTCATGGAAGATTTTACCGCCGGGCATATTTCCATTCCAGAGGCCAGAGAAATCATTCTCGATATAAATAAAGCTCTCGGTTCGTCTCAATTTCAATTTTATCCGGGCGTTGGTTACCGCCACTTATGCGTTTGCCGCAACGCTTCTTCCTCGCCGGAAACTACTCCGCCTCATGACATAACGGGTAAAGAGATTGCATCTTATCTTCCACATGGTGATTTCGCCGAAGAGATTAATTCTCTTACGAAGAAGGCGGGAGAAATTTTAACAAACCATCCGGTTAACGCCCGAAGAAAAGAGCAAGGTAAGAAACAGGCAAATTCCATCTGGCTTTGGGGGCAGGGAAGAAGGCCTCAGCTTGCTTCTTTCTCACAGAAATATAATCTGCAGGGCGGAATGATTTCCGCTGTTGATTTGCTCAAAGGAATCGGTACGCTCGCCGGGTTAAAAATTCTTCCCGTGGAAGGGGCAACCGGTTATATCGATACCAACTATGAAGGAAAAGCTAAAATGGCGCTGGACGCGCTAAATTTTATGGATTTTGTCTTTCTTCATCTGGAAGCGCCCGATGAAATGGGACACGAGGGTAATGCCGCCGGAAAGATTCAGGCCATCGAATTATTCGATGAAAAAATTGTAGGACTGATTTTAAATAATATCGGAGTATTCGGTGATTACCGTATTCTTGTGCTCAGCGATCATCCGACACCACTGGATTTAAAAACCCATGTCAGCGATCCCAGTCCTTTCGCGGTACTGTCTTCCGAGAAATCTGAAAATAAAGTTTCCGGCTTGCCCTTCAATGAAATAGCCGCTAAAGAGAGTTCAATTTTAATTTCTCCCGGCTATTTATTAATGGAAAAATTTATCAGGAATTGGAGAGCTTTTGCCGGTCAATAATTTAACAAGAATTCGAGTGATCTACGCCGATACGGATGCTATGGGTATCGTCTATCACACAAATTATATCAAGTGGTTTGAGGTTGGCCGTAATGAATTGATGCGGCAATTGGGCATTGCCTACACCGAAATGGAACAGCTGGGGTTTAATCTTCCGCTGACAAAAGTCAGTTGCCACTATCTTTTACCGGCAAGATATGATGATATAGTTATAATTGAAACTAAAATAGAGTATATAAAAAGAGCAAGCATGAAATTTAATTCGTATCTCTGGGATGAAAAAAGGGAAAAACTTCTTGTGGAAGGCTATACGGTTCATGCTTGTGTAAATACAGAGGGGAAGATACGAAGAATTCCTCCACAGATTCTTGAACTATTAACTAAATATAATATTAAAGGGGAATAATACATGACGGCAAAACTATCCAAAAAAGAACTCAGAGAACCTGATTTTTTTCAATCCAGTATTCAAAAAATCACTGATTACATTTCCGAAAATACAACACGCTTTTACTCAATTTTGGCGACAAGTATTTTAGCTATTGTTATTGCGATTGGCATTTATCTTTACTGGAATGATTATCAAACAAGCGCAACGCAAATATACGCGAAAGCTCAGATCAGTATGCTCAGAAACCAACAAAATCCCGAAGGCGTAAGCGATATCATGATTGTTTTCAAGGAATTGATTGATAAATATCCGCATAGTTGGAGCGCGCGCATGGCTTATTATCATATGGGGAATGTTTATTATAATTCTGGTGAAGTAGACAATGCTATTGACAGCTACAATAAATTTTTGTCCTCCGCTAGATCTGACGACGCCGGAATAAAATTTCTGGCTTTAACGTCGCTGGGATATTGTTTTGAGGCGAAGAAGGATTTCAAAGCGGCGCTCAATTATTTTGAACAGGCTCAGAAAAGTAACAATATCGGTTTTGAAGCAATCGGTTTTCGCAATATCGCGCGAATATATGAACAACTAAACGATAAAAAGAAAGCCTTGGAGAACTATGAAAATGCTTTAAAAATGGCCGTTGATCCTTCTGTTTCTCTTTTTATCAAACATAAAATATCGTCTCTTAGCTAGAACTGATCCGGGGAATTGTTTTTGAAAATATTAATGTCAGGAAATGAAGCGATTGCCCGCGGTGTTTATGAGGCGGGCGTTCGCTTTGCCGCCGCGTATCCGGGCACTCCCAGCACGGAAATCCTGGAAGAGTTTTCCAAATATAAAGGCGTTTACGCGGAATGGTCGCCCAATGAAAAAGTCGCCGTGGAAGTGGCCATCGGCGCCGCTATGGCCGGTGAAAAGGCACTGGCTGTCATGAAACATGTCGGCGTTAACGTTGCTGCCGATCCTTTGTTCACAGTGAGCTACACCGGCACCAACAGCGCACTGGTCATTGTCAGCGCTGATGATCCTTCTCTGCACAGTTCACAAAACGAACAGGACAATCGCAATTACGCTAAATTTGCCAAAATTCCCATGCTGGAGCCGGCGGACGCACAGGAAGCAAAGGACTTCGTCAAACTGGCCTTTAAAATCAGCGAAAAATTCGATACGCCCGTTTTTTTACGCTCCACAACCAGAGTTTCGCATTCCAAATCCGTTGTTTCTCTGAAAGAGCCGATAGCCTATCAGGACAAAACAGAAATCAAATACAATCCGGAAAAATATGTCATGGTGCCCGCCTTGGCGCGTCTGAGGCGCGTGGAAGTAGAAAAGCGCATGCAGAAATTAAAGGATTACGCAGAAATTTTTCCTCAAAATAAAATGGAAATCAACGACCGTCGCGTCGGCATCATCACGGCCGGAATGCCATACAACTATGCCAAGGATGTTTTCCCGAATTACTCCTACTTAAAACTGGGAATGGTTTACCCTCTACCGGAAAAATTAATTCGGAAATTTGCCGCTAAGGTGAAAAAAATATATGTTATCGAAGAACTTGATCCCTTTTTAGAAGAGCAGATCAGAGCTATGGGGATTAAAGTAATCGGCAAGGAAATCTTTCCTTATACGAATGAATTTGATCCCGGCATTATCGAAAACGCGATAAAAAAACATGGCAAAACGAAAGCATTGCCTGTTCAGAGCATTCCCTCGCGGCCGCCGAATCTTTGTCCGGGCTGTCCGCACCGCGGTTTATTTTATGTTTTGGGTAAACAAAAGGTTTTCGTTACCGGCGATATCGGCTGTTACACTCTTTCCTTTATGAAACCGCTGGAAGGTTTGCATTCCTGTATCTGTATGGGGGCAAGCGTAGGCATGGCGCACGGAATGAGTAAAGCGCTAAAAGAAAAAGGGAAGGGCAAGGTAGTGGGAGTTATCGGCGATTCCACTTTTATTCATTCCGGCATAACGCCGCTTTTGGATATGGCCTACAATAAGAGCAACGCCCTGATCGTTATTTGCGATAACAGCACAACGGCCATGACCGGCATGCAAGAACATCCGGGAACTGGCTATACGTTAATGGGAGAGCCCACAAAACAGCTTAATCTAAAGGTTTTAGTTTCCGCTTTAGGTATTGAAAATATAAAGGTTATTGATCCTTATAACCTCAAGGAAACCAGAAATGCCATAAAAGAAGAGCTTGCTACTGACGGCCCTTCGGTAATTATATCTCAGCGCCCCTGCGTTTTATTCAAACGGGCGAATGTTAAAATTGAAAAAGCATTGAGTGTCGATCCGGATAAATGTACCGGTTGCAAGGCTTGTTTGGGGCTTAATTGTCCGCCCATCTCCTGGCACAAAATTGAAAAAAAGGAAGGATCAAAGAGGGAAGGGATCTCCGTAATTGATGAAAGTCTCTGCACCGGCTGCGGCTTATGCGTACAGGTTTGTAAATTTGGAGCAATAAGCTAATGAGACCTCCTCTATGTCATTCCGGCGAAGGTCGGAATCCAGTATTATTAAATTCGAAATGACGAATAGCGTAACTTTGTAAGTGTTTCTTAATACATATAGGCAGTTATCATGAAAGAAACTGAAGTAAAAAGCATATTGCTGGCCGGCGTCGGCGGACAAGGAATTCTCCGGGCAAGCGACATCATGTGTATGGCCATGATGGAAGCTGGATTCGATGTAAAAAAGAGCGAGGTTCATGGGATGGCTCAACGCGGCGGTTGCGTTACCAGCCATGTCCGCTACGGAAAGAAGGTCTATTCCCCATTGGCTAAGACCGAAAGTATTGATATTCTTATAGCTTTTGAAAAAATGGAATCTTTGCGTTATCTGAATTACCTGAAAAAAGACGCGTCTATTATCGTCAACAACGAAAAAATTTATCCTCCGGCGGTAAATATCGGTGATATGCCTTATCCTGAAGATATTATTAAGCATTTACAGAAAAAGTATAAAACGGTGAAAGAAATCGATGCCGCGGAGCTTGCACAAAAGGCAGGCAATATTAAAGCCGCCAACGTCGTCCTTCTGGGCACTATATCCAATTTAATAGCAATTAATTCAACTATTTGGGAAAATGTCATCAAGAAATCGTTTCCGGAAAAGCTCATAAATCTGAATTTAGAAGCTTTTCAAATGGGAATTAATGCCTAATTTAAGGTAAAATATTTTAGTTTAATTCAGGTATTGATCAGCTATGGCAGAAGATTATTATCAGGTTTTAGGGGTTGATAAAAAGGCCTCCGCCGAGGAAATTAAAAAAGCTTATCGCAAACTGGCCATCAAGTGGCATCCGGATAAAAATCCTACTAATAAAAAAGCGTCTGAAGAAAAATTCAAAAAAATAAGTGAAGCCTACGCCGTTTTAAGTGATCCGCAGAAACGCCAGCAATATGATACCTTCGGTTCGGCAGATCAGTTCCGTCAGCAATATTCTCAGGAAGATATTTTCCGTGGTTTCGACCTGGACGAAATATTGCGCAGTTTTGGTTTTGGTGGTGGAAGAGGAGGAGGCAGAACCACATTTCATACAAGCAGAAGGGGAGGCGGCGGTTTTCAGGAAGATGACGATCCATTCGCCGGCTTATTTGGCGGTTCTATGGGCGGCGGCCGGCAACACGCTAATATGCCGCAAAAAGGCCAGGATGCCGAGTATAACTTATCGATTTCTTTGGAAGAATCAGTATTTGGCGTCGATAAAAAGATATCTTTTCAGCTCGAAAATCGTGTCGAAGATATAAATGTTAAAATACCACCAGGAATCAGCACCGGCAAAAAGCTAAGATTGCCCGGTAAAGGCCTTTCCGGCTATAACGGTGGCCCCGGTGGTGATTTATACTTAAATATCAATGTATTGCCTCATCCCATCTTTTCCCGCGACGGCAATGATTTATATATTGAAAAAACAATTCGTTTCACCCAAGCCGCTCTGGGGACAACCATAGACGTTCCAACGCTGGATGGCACGAATAAAAGGCTTAAAATCAGTCCTGGCACGCAGAATAATACCAAAATTAGAATGAAGGGTTACGGTGTACCGGGTCTTAAAGGCGCTGTCAAAGGAGATCAATACGTTAAGATCAATATTGAAGTTCCCAAGAAACTTTCCGACCGTCAAATGAAGTTAGTCAAACAATTGGCGGAAGACGGGGTATAAACTCACTTAAAACTCAAAATTCACTAAAATTCTAAGAGAATCGGGCATTTTGGATTGTTTTGCCTTTATTTATCTACGTCCTATAAGATATGTTATGTAAACATGGGGCAATTAGATATGAATTTTTTTGGCTGGCTAGGTCAATTTTCTGATTTTAAGCATCAAATTACGAATTTGTTTTGTGAGTTCCTCCTTTGCAGATACCTCTAAATGAGAAGTCTCCGTTTTCTCAAGAGTCTCTTTAACCCCTTTATTATACTGCGGTATCGCCATATAAATTGCGTCCAATTCATTGCTAATAATATTAAAGTCCCCAAACGCAACTATTTTGAACGACGCCAAGAAGTTTATATCTTCATCAGATATCTTCTTACCAGTAAGCTCTGACACATATATATGCTGTAGTACTTCTATGATGTTATGTAGGAAAATGCGGTTTGACTCAATTCGAACTTGTCGATGGAAAATGTAGTAGCTGACAATTGACGATACAATCGTTCCCAATATTGCACCAATGATACCACTTAATAAATTGTCCATACTCGCCTCAAAATATTAGATTGACAGGTTTTGGTGGATTTGGAATAGGTTGTGGTACCTGAACGTTCGGAACATTGCGGTTCAACTCCCGATTACCAAAGAGTTTCATTATATTATTCTGCATCATGAATTGCTGATAGACGATCAGCAATTGTCGCACTGCTTTATCTAGCCCTGGTGTATTCTCCGCATTGGTAACGTTTAACCCGATGTCTCTGGCTTCCTGTCGGTTAATGACATAAGAATGGGAGTAATAATACTCGGTGAGCTTTTTTACTGCCTCATCAACCGATTGAGGTTTATCTTTTAAAGCATTTTCCTTCAGCAGTTTCTCGGCAATTTGCTTTGACGATTTGAGTGCGGTTTGATAGGTACCGATGAGATATGGATCAAGCAAATTAAACATCTGTGTCTTGAATTGTTGGTCTATCGATATTTTCTCCGTTTCAGTTGAACTTAAAAATTCAAAATAATCTTTGATGGATCTGGCCGGCACGCGAACATTTGGTTTATATGGATGTTGAATTATAGGATCGATAGGTCCAAGCTCTGCAAACACCGTCATTACGATTTCATTGGCGCCTAGGCAGATTACAGTTGCTGCCGATTTTGCTGCCAACGGAACTATAACGTTAAACTCTTCGGAATACTCTTTGCAGATTCTTGTTATCTTGTACGCAGAGTCAAGAAAACCTCCGGGACTGTTTAAGAAGAGATCAAGCCGGCTAATTTTTCGTGATTCGGGCAAGATCATCTCAATGGTATCAACTAGAAGGCCAGCGTCTTCTGGTCCAACAAGCCCATTCTGCGCTGCCATGTAAGATATCACCGTAGAGCTCCTGATTTTCTCCACCTGGACGACAGCATCTTTGATTGTTATTACGTTTCCCATGGGATTACTCCTTTCAACTCACTCATGATCTTACATGCTCTACATTCACAATTAAATTTTTTCGATTTGCGCATTCTTGAAGTGTAACAATGTGTATATGTAAATGTAGCTTGTTATCACAGGTATAAACCCTGATTCCAACGTGCTACAGATCAGCATAATAGCCCCCTGCCCTGCTTTGTCAATATTAATCTTTTCCCCTAAATGAATAGCGCTATTGATGTTCTTTTACTAGTTATTGAGTGGCTTACTGCCCGCCATCTCTAAAACTTGGTCCGTCAAGTAAATGTTTGCATATTCACCGTCGAGATTCGCCAGCGACATCGCATGGACTTCTTCGGCACTGTGCATGCGTCCACCGAAATCCTTTCGCCCAAAAGTGAATGTCGCATCAGAAACCACGATAGTGCGGAAACCGAGGTCACCAGAGACCCTTGCAGTTGCTTCCACGGAATTGTTAGTGACTACGCCAACGATCACAACATCCTTACAGCCGTTTCCACGCAGTCTCGCCTCCAAATCCGTCCCTATAAATGCAGTGCAGACATGCTTTGTGATGACGACCTCACCAGGAAGAGGCCGCGAAATCTCCTTGAACTCCACCCCCGCTTGACCGTCTCGGTAGGTGGACTCAGGAAATCGAGAAACATGACGAATGTGGATGATAGGCATGTCGTGTAGTCTCCAGTGTGAAAGCAACCGGCTCACATTCGACTCAGCTTGAGGATTGTTACGTACACCCCAAGAAGGATCGTCGATTGCCTTTTGTAGATCAATCAAAACAAGCGCAGTATTCTTGGAAAGACTCAGCATCATTATCCCTTCCCCCGACAGGAACTCCGGCGAATTCCGGATGCGCCGGGCTTCGCGCATCGCGCTCCGCCTACCCTGCTTGGCGGGATTTACCACTCTAAAGCAAGATGATCCTCCGGATGCCACAACCTATAACTATCATTATCCATGTTATCCCACCACCAGTCGAGCATCTCCGGTGTGCAACCGTGTAATTCATGCTCCATGACAAGATTCACGGTCTTGCCCTTTAATAACTCTTTATAGACTTCCTTTGGTGACGATTTGATTGTTTTCCTCGTTTTTTTCGTTTCTTTCAACTAATTTATTTGCTTCATCTCCGGTATTCGTCAAGCTCCGCTTATGTGTAAAAGTAAATTTATTCACCATACTCCCGGCAGCAAACGATAACGTACCTGCCTTGCATAGTCACGGTAGCCTTCTAATTTATCTTGAAGGGTCCGATCTTCCAATCCGGTCCGGATCATCAGCACAATCGTAAGAAACACTACCGGCAGGAATGCCCATAGTGAATCCAGGAAGAATGGAGTGCATAGATATGTCAACAGTGCCCCAGTGTAACCGGGATGCCGTATCCAGCGGTAGGGACCGCTTGATACAACTTGGTGGCCGCGGTCGGTCTGGATGCGTACCATGCTAGAGAAGAATCTGTTTTCGATCAAGGCATATGATGCCAAGGCGTATCCAGCCAGGATGATAAGCAGCGACGGAATTTTCACTGATAAACTGAACGTTGGTGAGCAGTCAAACAGCGTATCCAGTCCGGCGATCAGCGGTATCAACCCGCCGCCCAGCCCGACCAAAGGGGCCAAAAGTTTGTCCCAGGATTCGGCGTTCTCATGACGCATGAAGCGGGCACGCTCAGCGAGCAGGTCGGGATGACGCCGGGCAGTCAGCACTCGGCTTATAGCAAAGCCAAAGATACAAATGTTGGCATAAACCCAGGCTTCCCACCAGTCCCAGCGCCAAGAGATCAACAGCGGCAGGAATGGTATGATAACAACAAGCAACATCTGGACAACAACACCAGGGGAAATTATCTTATGCCGATTGTTCATTTTTCACCTAAGCTGGCCTTACCGTTTTCGCTTTGAAGAAGCTCGGTAGCAAGGGCAACGCACTCCCTGATGTGTGTCTTCCCCATGTATTTCATCCCGGCGAAGCTGATAGCACTCGAAATTGCTGGCCCTATGAATGGGACGAATTTCGCCACCTGCTTTGCCGTCACGCGGATACCAATTCTTTTGAGCAAGATGATAATCAGTTCCTTTGTCACGTACTTGCCGACAATGGCTTTGCCGGTTGCCTTGATGAGTTGATAAACAACAACTATTGTCTTTTCGTCCAACGAATCAATTTGCTCGGGGGCAAAGCCGAACCGGCGATTGATTCGTGGCAACAAGTCGAGAAGTAGGGCCATATCGGCAGCAATGTCTGGGCCAATTATGGGTGACAAGCTAACGGCAGCAGACGCGAGCGCCCGCTTGGTCAGCATTTTTTCGCACTCTTCTTTTGCCGTCTGGATTTCCTTCTTGGTCTTGGGGTACATTTATCTTCCTTAAATTCAACCTCTACTGGAGCAGTTTGCTTAGACCCTCAGCTTTAAGTAAGCAGGCGCCTTGGGATTCTTATCGAAGCCGCCATATGACTTTGTCGATGGATAGTACTCCACAGCAAACTGGACTATTCCCGCAGTTTCTTCGCCGGCAAAATCTGCAATAAATGCCAACATCATGTCCATACCGGCAGATACGCCAGCCGAAGACCAGATATTGCCGTCTTTAACAAAGCGCTCTTCGACGACCGTAACGTCACCAAGTGCCCGCAAATGATCAAGTGAATTCCAGTGCGTTGTTGTTTTCTTCCCGGAAAGTAATCCGGTTCGTTGCAGTAAAGATGAACCGGTGCATACAGAAAGAACGGCTTTGCAGTTTTTAGACTGTTTGGAGATAAAGCCGATGAGGATTTCATTATCAATTTCTTTTCTTGTCCCTTCTCCGCCGGGAACAAGGAGAAAATCCAGTGCCGGACATTGTTCGAACGAAACATGAGGATTAACGGATGCACCCTTTGCGCATATTACTGGTGCGGTTGTTTGAGCTATGATAAGGCCTTCCGGACCTTTGGCGAATTTATTCCAGGCTCCGAGAAATTCCCACGGCCCAAAAACATCCAATTCTTCTGCATTAGGAAACACAAGAATACCAAATTTCATATGAATTCCTCCTATCAATGTGGCGTAAAACCGCCGAGAAATTACTTAAGGTAGCAAACATAACTCATCTATTTATATACATTAAATAAGATCAATATCCCCCGGCAGCCGCCGGGCTTCGTAAAATTTATTCTTAAACTAGCGTAACTTCGCCTATCGCTCCCATTTCACTTTCCAGGATAATTATTATTCCTGTAACGCCTTTAATTTTCATTCCGAAATCAAGCGCTTTCTTAATATCGTTTTTACTTTTAACTTTATTGCCGATGGCAGAAGCAGCAGCATCAGCCAATGTCGCCGATGGAGATATAACGCAAACCGCATCGGCCTTGCCAAAACTCAGCGATGGTCCGACTGTGGCCGATGACGTACAAACACCCAAAGGAGTCTTTTTCGGTTCTACCTTAAAATTTACTTTATGGCTCAACGGTGATTCTCCGGCAAAAACAGATACGGTTAATTTATTTTTTGCTTTAAGGAATATATCTCCCCCATTTTCGATTATTAACGTTTCTGCAAGATAAGATAGCTCATTGCCTACAAATTGAGCGATTGCACCGGCAACCGCGGCCATCGGCCCTACCCCGCAAATATTCGAATTGATTAACATATCTCGTACTATCGCCGGGGCTAAATTATCCTCGGGTAATGGCAATAATGAAGTTAAAAATTGAGGATGCTTTTTGATGTAATTTTCGAGCAACGTTCGGTGATGGAGTAAGGATTTTTTGGCTTCTGTAGCTAAATTGACATCACTGCTTATAAAAAGATCACTTTCGGCAATAGTTATATTGAAGGTTTTTAAGTTATCCTTGGAGATTAAATTTCTATAAGTTCTTTCTTCATATTTCATAGAAGTCAACTTATAAAATACTCAATGAAAATCAATTAGTGTATCGTCTTTGGTCTTAAAGTTTCACGACGCCGCAGTGGACTCGCAATGACGAATTATGAAACTGTATTCTTCTTAATATCATTTTATTCAAAGGATAACACGGTGGTGAGGAGGGGACAACGAAAAAACTGGATTCCCCGGTCAATCGGCATTCGCCGGTCTGCGAGCCGGGTAATGACAATACGGCATGGCGTCATTACGAATAAATTGTGGCGCCCTCCCCCAATATTTTGTCCGCTTCTTTTTTAAGCTTCTCGTTTATATCCACACGCATCTCATCCCCTAAATATATGATCGTTTCGCTTTTTCCGTTGATGATATGCAGGTAACCGTCGCAATTACCGTGATATTTTTTTAGTGTTTCATTCAGGGAAATAATAGTTTCCGAAGAAACTTTATCCGCGTTAACCATGAAACGTACTTGTTTGTACGGATTTTCCAGCGCCTTGGAAAGAGCTACTGCCTCCTGAGCGATGATCTTTAGTGATTCATCTCCAACATCAACGATTCCCTGAATAATAACCGGCTCATCTTCATGCAGCACGTCGTAATATTTTTTATAGGCGTCTGCCCAAAATATAATGTTTACGGAACCTTGTAAATCCTCCAGGGTAACATTACACATTGTATCTTTTCTCCTGGTTTGCTTTTCGGCCAAACTGCTGATTACGCCGGCAATGGTAACGGTTTCCTTGTCTTTTTTGCTGTTTAAGTTACTGGAATTACTGTTGGCAACCAATTTTAGACGATCCGCAAAACGCAGTAAGGGATGTCCGGAGATATAGAAGCCCAAAGCCTCCTTCTCGACAGCTAAGAGTTCTTTTTGATCCCATTCGAGAACATCAGGCATTTCGTATGAATTTATTCCATTCTTTTTGGAAGAATCGGAATCAAATTCATCAAAAAAACTCGACTGTGAGCTTTGAATTTCTTTTTGCTTTCGTTGAGCCGCATCCATTGCCCCTTCATAATGCTGGATGAGTTGACGTCTTTTATGACCTAAGGAATCGAAAGCGCCGCATTTAATTAAACTTTCGATGACTCTTTTATTTGTCTTGCGCAAATCCGTGCGGGTCAAAAAATCCATAAACGATGAAAATTTGCCTTGATCCCGTGCGGAAATAATGGAATCGATTGCGGCCTCACCTACATTTTTCACCGCGGCCAAACCAAAACGGATGTTTTCACCGGAAATACTGAAATCTTTATGTGATTCGTTGATATCCGGAGGCAAAATATTTATGCCCATTTCTTTACAAGAACTCATGTGCCTTATTATTTTATCGCGGTTATCCTTTTCGCTGGTTAAAAGAGCGGCCATAAAGGCAACCGGATAATGAGCTTTAAGGTAGGCTGTCTGATAGGAAATCATGGCGTAAGCGGTGCTGTGCGACTTATTAAAGCCATATTCGGCAAATGTTTCCATCTGCTCCCATATTTTTCTTGCTTTGTTTTCAATGATTTTATGTTTTTTAGCGCCATCCAGAAATTTGGGCTTTTCCTTATCCATCTCCGCGGATTTCTTTTTGCTCATCACTTTGCGCAAAGTGTCGGCTTCGGCCATACTGTAATTGCCGATTACACTGGCAATCTGCATAACCTGTTCCTGATAGAGAATTATACCGTATGTTTCCTTGAGAATCGCTTCCAGCTCAGGCAATTCATAACTAATTTTTGTTTTTCCCTGCTTGCGTGAAATGAATTCCGGAACCATTTTCATAGGTCCGGGACGGTAAAGAGCAATCAAGGCAATGACATCTTCGATACGGTCCGGCTTTAAATTTTTCATAATATCTTTCATGCCGTCGCTTTCCAATTGGAACACGCCGTCTGTATCGGCTCTCATTAAGAGTTCATATGTTTGTTTATCATTAAGAGGTAAGCTATTAATATCTAAATAAATATTATTTGATTTCTTGATGAAGTTAACCGCGTTTTTAATGACGGTCAATGTTTTAAGACCCAGGAAATCGAATTTGGTCAAACCGACGGTTTGAATGTCATTCATTGGATATTGGGAAACAATTTCATCCTTGGGTATGCAAAGAGGAACTCTTTCCACCAGCGGCACATCGGATATAACAACTCCGGCGGCATGAGTGGACGCGTGGCGGTTCAGACCTTCCAGAATTCTCGATAAAGATAAAAGTTTGGCTATTTGAGCGTTATTTTTCGCCTCTTGTTGCAGCCTTGGTTCCGTTTTTATCGCTTCATCCAGCGTAATATTCAAAACATTAGGAACTAATTTGGCAATTTTATCCACTTCGCTATAGGGAATATTCAGGGCTCTGCCGACATCGCGGATAACCGCCTTGGCTTGCATTTTTCCAAAAGTTATAATTTGGGAAACTTTATCCTTGCCGTACTTTTCTGTTACGTATTTAATAATTTCATCCCTGCCCTCCTGACAAAAATCGATATCGATATCGGGCATACTGATACGGTTGGGATTCAAAAATCGTTCAAAAAACAAAGCATAACGGATGGGATCTATAGTGGTGATTTTTAGGGCATAGGCCACAAGAGAGCCTGCCGCCGATCCGCGTCCCGGTCCTACGGGAATATCATTGTGCTTGGCATGTTTAACAAAATCGGAAACAATCAAGAAATATCCCGCAAATCCCATTGCCTTGATTATTTCCAACTCATCGCGCAAACGTTTTTCATATTTTTCCCGAATTTCAGATTCGCTTTCTTTTTGATCTTTTAAAATATCCGGTAAGAGCTTTTGGAGCCCTTCCCTTGCCTTACGTTCCAGATAATCGTTTAAAGTTTCCTCCGGATTTTTAATCTCAAAATTCGGCAGATAAAACTTACCGAATTCCAATGAAAGATTACATTTTTCGGCAACGCTCACCGTATTGGATAAAGCATCCGGCGTTTGAGAAAAAAGCTCGCTCATTTCTTCCGGCGAACGAAAATAAAATTGATCCGTGCCTAACCGCATGCGGTCGTTATCTTC
>MGQN01000027.1:54366-68642 GCA_001797845.1 Deltaproteobacteria bacterium RBG_16_44_11
AACATCATGGGCCTCGGCATGTTCGCGATTTAAATAATGGCAATCATTAGTCGCTACAAGTGGGATGGAAAGTTCTTTGCTGATCTCAATCAAACCTTTGTTGGCAATTTTTTGTTCCGGAATGCCATTTTCCATAAGTTCCAAAAAGAAATTCTCTTCACCAAAAATTGTCTGATAGGATCGCGCCGCTTTTTTAGCTTCATCCATTTTGCCTTTAAGGATTAAATCGTTGATTTCACCATGCAGACAAGCACTCGATGCAATAAGACCTTCGGAACATTCTTTGAGCAGTTCTTTATCCACTCTCGGCCGGTAATAAAAGCCTTCCAGATAGCCGGCCGATGTGAGCTTCATTAGATTTTTATAGCCCTGCATATTTTTCACCAGAACAACTAAATGCCTTGCCGTTTCACCGATAGAGTAGCTTTTGTCCAGGCGGCTGCGAGGCGCTACATATAATTCACACCCGATTATCGGCTTTATTCCCTGTTTGTAAGCCTGCTGGTAAAAATCAATCGCCCCGAACATATTGCCATGGTCGGTAATAGCGATAGCCGGCATCTTATATTCGCGCGCTTTCTGGAAAAGATCTTCAAGACGAATCATTCCGTCCAAAAGACTGTATTGGGTATGGACATGAAGATGTACGAATTCAGCGTGTTTCATAGTTACACTTTGTCAGAAATAAATATATTGATAAAAAAATTATAAGTTCTTAATCCAGCCAGTAATTAGGAGCTTCTTTGGTAATAATTACGTCATGGACATGGCTTTCTTTCAAACCGGCCTGGGTAATTCGGACAAAACGCGCCTTTTCCATCAATTCCGGGATTGTTTTACAACCGACATAACCCATGCCCGCTTTGAATCCGCCGATTAGCTGAAGAATACTTGCGGAAAGTGAACCGCGGAAAGGCACCCTCCCTTCAATTCCTTCCGGGACAAGTTTCGAGGGGCCTTCTATATCATCTTGATAATAACGGTCACGGCTGCCCAGTTTCATGGCTTCCAAGGAACCCATGCCGCGGTAAACTTTATAGCTTCTTCCTTGAAACAAAATAGTTTCCCCGGGGCTTTCTTCCGTGCCGGCAAATAATCCGCCGACCATTACGGTATGCGCGCCACAGCCAATTGCTTTGACAATATCACCGGAATATTTAATGCCGCCGTCGGCGACGACTGGAATACCGTTTTTGGAGGCAATTTTATAAGCATCGCGAATAGCGGACATCTGGGCTATTCCAACACCGGCGATAATGCGGGTTGTGCAAATCGAACCAGGACCGACACCGACTTTCACCGCGTCGACACCGGCGTCAATCAAAGCCTTGGCTCCTTCCGCCGTGGCAACATTGCCGGCGATCAGTTCGCATTTAGGGAAATTAGCTTTTGTTGATTTTATGGCATTGATTACTCCAGAAGAATGTCCATGAGATGCATCAATGACGATGACATCAGCTCCCGCAGAAAGAAGAGCACCTATTCTGGCTTCCCTGTCAATAATACC
Source organism: Deltaproteobacteria bacterium RBG_16_44_11 (assembly GCA_001797845.1). Lineage (GTDB taxonomy): Bacteria > Desulfobacterota > Syntrophia > Syntrophales > Smithellaceae > UBA4810. The sequence continues at coordinate 55,874 of MGQN01000027.1, forward strand.
AACAGCGGCACCAACTCGCAGTCTGCCTAATGAATCTTTGCAAGCACTGGGGTAGCGGCGAATCTTTTCGATATCTTTAATGGTAATAAGGCCTTTTAAGTTATATTCATCATCGACTACTAATAATTTTTCAATTCTATGTTTGTGCAGAAGCTTCTTGGAGTCTTCCAGAGAAATGTTTGCAGATACAGTGATCAGATTTTTCTTGGTCATGACATTGGAAACAGTTTGATCTAAATTTTCTTCAAATCGTAAATCGCGATTAGTCAGTATTCCGACAAGTTTCCCTTTCTTCACCACGGGGACACCGGATATGGAATATTTGCTCATCAGCTCCATTGCATCGCTTACTTTTTGCTCCGGTTCTATAGTTATGGGATCGACAACCATACCACTTTCCGATTTCTTGACCCGATCTACTTCGATGGCTTGTTGTTCTATGCTCATGTTGCGATGAATTATACCAATACCGCCTTCCTGAGCCATACAAATAGCTGTGCGCGATTCGGTTACGGTATCCATCGCGGCCGAGACGATGGGAATATTCAAGAAAATATTTTTGGTTAACTTTGTGGAAGTATCGACATCTCGCGGCAAAATACTGGAAGCCGCCGGAACCAGAAGAAGATCATCGAATGTTAAAGATTCCTTTACTATATCATCAAGCATTATATCCTCCGTTATAATATAATCTTAACATTTATTAGTATTCATTTCACGGGTATAAACCCCAAAGCAAGCTACGGGGTATTATACCCTCCGCTATGCGGGATCAATTCAACTAAAGCTTCAAACCACGCTTCACTTGTTTTCAGCAAGTTTCATTGATAAAATATTTTTGACCGTTTAACCTGATGAAAAACATTGCCTCATTTTCCGACTGCTCGACAAATTCAGCCAACTGGTAATAACTTTTACGGGAAAATCTGGCGGCAAACTTTCCCTCCTTCACCCGGCAGTAAAGAACATTGTCTTTGCCTATTTGTAATGTGCTCAAATCCAATATTTCCAAAGAATCATCGGTCAATAGGATATAAATATTATCATGATCGTCCTTCGGGAGTCCAGTTTTATAAACGGCTGAAACAACAAAAGCTGTGTCTTCCACATCAAGATAACATTGTTCTTCACCCAGTTCAATTAAGTATTTTCCGCATTCATCTATTTTAAGATTTTCAAAAAATACACATAATATTTCTTTGCGAAACATATGCGCACCGCGATAGTACCAGGTGCCTTCTTTATCAATTTTAATTTCGCCTTCTTCCATACTTATTTCAAAAAGTCTTTCTGCTATCAAGTAATATTGTCACCGGGCCGTTATTAACAAGCTCAATGTGCATCATCTCTTGAAACTTCCCGCAAGCCGCATGCTTTACTTTCTTTCGGACCTCCCGGATAAAGTATTCGTAAAGTTCATTAGCTTTTCGTGGTTCTTCAGCTCTTACGAAAGATGGCCGTCTTCCCTTTACGCAATCGCCTAAAAGTGTAAACTGGGAAACAACCAGCATTTCTCCATCAATATCAATCAACGAGCGATTCATTTTCCCTTCGTTATCTTCAAAGATGCGCAAATTGATGGTTTTTTCCAAAATATAATCAGCGTCTTTTCCCGTATCTTCTCTTTCTACACCTAATAATACAAGAATCCCTTTATTTATCGAGGACAATTCTTGATGGTTAATTTTGACACAAGCACGGTCGACTCTCTGGATAACTGCACGCATTGGTGATCCCGCTTAAAAGTGATCGCATGCTACCAACAAATTGTTCTGTGTTCAAGTCATTTCTATGAAACAGGTACGAATTTGCTATTTAAAGATTCTTTTATTGAATTATAATTAATATTTTGATAACCTATCCGGTAACTAATTGAATTATTAGAAAAGTTTTCATCATTATGCTACATGCTACGGGGGAAAGTAAAATGAAAAAATATAAAATAATAATTATTTATATCACATTAGCCACAATTTTTCCCCTTACTGCATGTACAGCATCTCTTTTAAAAAACTGGGGTAAAATTGAACCCAATGCCGCTGTAACAAACGCTTTTGAAAAATTTCAAATTAACGAAGATTTTAACTATTATATCAGCGGCTCAGATGTTTACCCAACATCAATTTTAGCCTTAAATAAATCTTATTCTCTTCTTGATGAAGACCTATGGAAGAAAATAGATATGACGCCGGAAATATTTCGTACACTGGTGACCAATATGCAAATGAGACTATTGCAATGTTGTTTTGAGACTCAACAGGGATATATTATTTATGATGATAGGGGCAAACAAATCGGTATTTGGTATTCTATGATCGCGGCAAGTATTGGTGTGAAAATGAAAGACGATGCTAAAGTGATTATCTATCCGCCAAGAGAGGATATCTATTTGAAATACGAAGGAAAAGTAAACGGTAACGGAAACGATTTCAGTCCATAAAAAGACTAACAAATATATATTACTTAACACCTTCCATCCCGAATATTATTTACGAAAAAATTTAATTTAGCTTGACAAGCGCTTTTTTTATTGTTAATGACTCGTCCGTTTTTTAGGTCAATGGCGTTAGTGGAAATTATTTATCATTTATTTGTACCGCAACGTCTTTTAAAAAGAATTTTGTCATATAGGAGGATCGTTCAAATGCTTTGTCAGACTGTTAAGGCGGATCTTGATTGCGCTTTCATGAGCAAAAATGGTTGCGGTTTCTTTGGCGGTAGCTGTCAAACGATAATTGACAAATGTGAAACTTGTAACAAAATAATTGAATATCAATCCGGCAAATATTGCAGTGTCTATCCAAATCCGAACAGTAAATGGCTTAATGGAAGGTGTCCAACGGCAACTCACATCAAGCTTGAACTAAATGAAACAACGCAAAAAGTTAATCCACTTAAGGCTTCCAAAAGATCAAGTAAAAAAGGATGAAATATCACCTTGAAGAGACTTACGAAGATCATAAAAAAACCGGCGAACCGCCGGTTTTTTTTAATCTATCATTTTTCTTATTTGCTGTAATTCTTGTTTAACTAGAATTAACTTTTCTTTTGCCGAATTCAAATTTTCCGGTTCAGAATCTCCACGCATTTCAAATAGCCGCTTTTTTGCACCATCAATGGTAAATCTCTGTGAATAAAGTAAATTCCTGATTGTTAATAATTCCTGGACGTCTTTCTTTCTGTATAAACGCTGTGACGTTCGAGTTCGTATCGGCTTAACTGTTCGAAATTCAGTCTCCCAATATCTAATAACGTAAGGTTCTACATCAAGGATTTTGCTTACTTCCCCAATACGAAAATATGCCTTTTCGGGAATCATTGTCTCCATACAATTTCTGAACCCTTATGGCCAAATTCCCCGGCACATCGAATAAAATAATTAAAACATAAAATATCATAACATTAAAACTCATAAGATGTGTTTTAAAGTTATGATCTATGTGTGCTCAGGTTGATATTTAATTTATTTCTAATTAAGAGCTTTGCGCAATACCTGAGATGATTTGAAGGTCAACACTCTGCGCGCAGTGATCGAAATTTCTTCCCCTGTTTGCGGATTACGGCCGCGGCGAGATCTTTTCTCTTTTACCACAAAATTACCAAAACCGGAGATTTTAACTTTTTCACCATGCGCAAGTTTTTCTTTAATAAGTTCAAACACAGACTCAACAACATCCGCCGAATCCTTCTTGGAAAAACCAAGCTTTTCATAAACATTTTGAATAATATCTATTTTCGTCATTTCCTTCCCTCCGTTTTTTTACTAGCCCCTTATTCTCGCGTTCGTTAATTTGATAATGTTCCGTATAATCCTATCGTGAATGCTGTTTGTTTCTATATCCGTAAGCGTTCGATCCACTGCACGATAAGAAAACCGCAAACCTACACTTTTCGTCCCTTCTGTAATTTCTTTACCCTCGTATATATCAAAAATTACCACATTTTCAAGCAAATCTTCTCTTTGAGATAAAACAACATTAACAATGTAATCAGCCTCAATTGTCACCGGGACGACAAAAGCGACATCCCGTGTTATTGCCGGAAATTTTGAAACTTCCTTGTATACAATACCTTTTTTAAGTTGATTTGTTAAAATATCTAAATTAATTTCAAAGACATAGGCCTTATTTTTAATATCAAATTTTTCTATAACTTGTGGATGAATTTCTCCTAAATAACCAATATTTGTACCGTTTAAAAATATTTTGCAAGATTTACCCGGATGTAGAAAAGGTTCAAAACCATCCGAACGGTACTGATAATTTTCTAATTTTAAATCAAAAAAAATGTTTTCCAGGCAACCTTTCAAATCAAAAAAATCAGAGTTGACCTTGGATCCCCACAGATCATCCGTCCGTGATCCCGCCAGAAGTCCTGCCAGCATATTTTTTTCTTCAGGAAGACCTTTCCGGCGATGAAGAAAAATGCGGCCTAACTCGAATATTTTTAAATTGAAAGAGCCGTTATTTAAGTTTTTTTTCAGTGTATCCAGCAAACCATAAATCATCGTCGTCCGCATAACAGATTGGTCTTCCACCAGCGGATTCTTTATTCTCACAAAACGCCGCCTTTCATCACTTTCCGGCAAAAGCAAACAATCCACAGAGTCTGGTGTTATGAAGCTATAATTAATAATCTCGCCATAGCCGCTGCTATTCATTATTTGCCTTATTCTTTCTTCCAAATCCAACCGGGGAATAGTGGTAAGTTGGGTTACCGCAACATTAGGAAGATTTTCCGGCACACTATCATAACCATATATTCTTATAACTTCTTCAATTAAATCAATTTCTCTCGTTATATCAACTCGAAATGTCGGCGGCGTAACAACATACTTACCTTTAGTTGTTTTCGTTACCTTCATATCGATACTGCGCAGTATTCGTACAACGTCTTTCTCTGGAATAACCGCTCCGGTCACTTCGCGAATACGGCTCAGACGCAAGCTAATGTTTTTAACAGCACGAATCTTTTGGGGATACTCATCAATATAATTTTTACATATACTGCCACCGGAAAATTCAGCTATCAGTTTTGCCGCGCGATTTAGCGCTCTTAGAACTCCTTCCGGATCAATTCCTCTTTCAAAGCGAAAAGCGGCATCTGTGGGCATGGCTAATCTGCGTGCCGAACGTCGAATCGAAACGGGATTAAAATAAGCGCTTTCCAGTAAAATAATCTGCGTGTCTTCCTTTACCTCGGAGTTTTGGCCGCCCATAATACCGCCGATGGCCACGGGCTTTACACCGTCACAAATCAATAGAGTTTCTTCTTGGAGTTTTCTGCTTTTTCCATCCAGCGAAACAAATTCTTCATTTTTTTTTGATTTCCGAACGATAATCCGGCTTTTTTCCAGAAAACGGAAATCAAAGGCGTGGAGGGGCTGACCCATCTCCAGCATGACAAAATTTGTTATATCAACAACATTATTGATGGCGCGCATTCCCGCCGCCTCTAATCTGATTTTAAGCCAGGCAGGTGATGGTCCTACTTTTATATTTTTTATCATCCTTGCGGTGTAACGCGGACAAAGTTCAGGATTAAGGATTTTGACTGAAGTCAATAATTTTATATTTTCGCTGGTTTCTTTGACAGTGATTGAAGGCTTTTTTATTTTTTTACCGGTTAATGCCGCTACTTCACGCGCGATTCCAATCATACTCAAACAATCAGCACGATTGGGCGTAATACTGATATCTAAAACAGTATCTCCCAGCTCCAGAGCATTTTCCAGTGGCGCTCCCAATTTCAAATTTCGGGCCAGTTGCATGATACCGGAAGAATCGTCTCCTATTTCCAGCTCAGCCTCAGAGCATAGCATTCCCTCTGATTTTTCTCCCCGCAATGTTGATGATTTAATAGTATACCCGCCGGGAATTGTTGCGCCTACTTTTGCTAAAGGAACAATATCACCGGATTTAATATTTTTTGCGCCGCAAACGACCGGATATTTTCGGGAACCGTCGGAAATTTCACACACAGAAAGTTTGTCGGCATTAGGGTGAGATTTAACGGAAATAATTTTTGCTACAACGACTCCGTCGAAGGCGGGACGAATAACCTTTATTGAATCTACTTCCAAACCGGACATAGTTAAACGTTCGGCAAGCTCATCCGCTTTTAAATCGATATCTACATAATCATTGAGCCATTTCAAACTAACCAGCATAAACACAGGCTCCTAAAATTGTTTAAGGAATCGTATATCGTTTTCAAAAAACAGCCGAATATCGGATATGCCGTACTTCAACATGGCTATCCTCTCCAAACCCAGACCGAAAGCAAAACCAGAGTATTCCTCAGAATTATAGCCGACATTTTTAAACACGGCGGGATCAACCATGCCTGAACCTAAAATTTCCAGCCAGCCGCTTTGTCCGCAAACTCGACAACCTCGCCCCTTACATATAACACAGCGGATATCTACCTCCGCCGAAGGTTCTGTAAAAGGGAAAAAACTGGGACGAAAACGTAAGGTGGTATCTTCACCGAAAACTTTTTTTAGAAAGGCGGTTAAGATACCTTTCAGGTCGCCAAAACTAATGCCTTTATCGACCAATAATCCTTCAATCTGATGAAACATAGGGGTATGTGAAACATCGGAGTCACGACGGTAAACTCTGCCGGGAGATAAAATACGCACAGGCGGTTTAACCTTTTCCATCACCCGCACCTGAACGGGTGATGTATGTGTCCGCAGGACAATATTTTCTTCAATATAGAATGTGTCTTGCATATCGCGGGCAGGATGATCTTTGGGAATATTGAGGGCTTCAAAGTTATAATAATCCAACTCTACTTCTGGTCCCTCAACAACGGAAAATCCAAAAGAAGCAAAGATGGAACAAATTTCTCCGCGGATTTGAATAACCGGATGGGTTCTGCCGTATTTAACAGATCTTCCCGGCAGGGTAACATCTATTTTTTCTTTGATTAAAATGTCATCTTTTTTTTGCCGGGTTTGACGCTGCAGCGCTTCTTCTATTCTTGTATGAAGAAGCTCTTTAACCTCGTTGCACCGTTTACCAAATAGAGGTTTTTCCGCCTTGGATACCTGCGCTATGTTGCGTAAAAGGCCGGTTAAGAGGCCTTTGCGGCCAAGATATTTTGTCCGAATACCCAAAATTTGATCTTCTTGTGCTGCGGCCGCAAGCTCGGCAAGAGCGTCTTTCTCCAGCTTTTGAAGATCTTCTATCATGCCGCCTGCTCGCCTTTTGCCATTTTAACGACATGAGCGAAACCCTGCGGATCGTTGACGGCGAGTTCCGCCAATACTTTTCGGTCCAGTTCAATACCCTCTTTCTTCATTCCTTCGACTAACCGGCTGTAGGATATATTATGCAAACGCGCCGCGGCATTAATGCGCGCAATCCATAACCTGCGAAAGTCTCTTTTTCTCGCGCGACGGTCACGGTAAGCGTATTTCATCGCCTTATTTATTGCTTCCGTAGCCGTCCTAATAAGCCTGTGACGGGAACCAAAAAAACCTTTGGCTAATTTCAATATTTTTCTTCTTTTCTTGCGGGCGGTAATGCCCCTTTTTACCCTGGACATTTCTTATTATCTCCTCGTTGCTAAAGAATATAATTATCGTTATTGACTACAGATATGGAATAAGTCTCCTAATCTCTTTGTAGTTTGCTGAATCAACCAACGCAGTTTTCCTCAAACCTCGCTTTCTCTTTGTTGTCTTTTTTGTAAGGATGTGGCTGGCAAAAGCCTTGCTTCGCTTAATCTTACCCTTGGAGGTAACCGAAAACCGTTTGGCAGCTCCTCTGTGTGTTTTTAGTTTTGGCATTTCTTCTCCTGTTTATTTCTTCATTATTTTTTCGGGGAAACAATCATAACCATGCTGCGTCCTTCCAGGCGCGGCTCCTGATCAATAACGCTATTATCGGCCAGTTGATTTTTAATATTATCCATCAGCTTTCTGCCAATCTCGGTAAATGCAATTTCCCTTCCCCTAAAGATCATCGATATTTTTACTTTATCATGTTTTTCCAAAAATTTTTTAATATGTTTAATTTTAACCTGTATATCATGTTCATCCGTTTTCGGCCTTAATCTAATTTCCTTAACATGAATAACCGTTTGGCTTTTTTTGGCATCATGAAGTTTTTTGCTTTGCTTGTAGCGATATTTTCCATAATCCATTATTTTGCATACTGGCGGTTCAGCAGTAGGTGATACCTCTACCAAATCCAAACCGGCTTTTTCCGCGTGTTCCAATGCTTCATCTAACGATATTACTCCTAACTGCTTGCTCTCGTCACTGATTACCCGAACTTTAGCCGATTTTATTTCCCGGTTAATTCTTAAATCTTTAACTATACGTCACCTCCTGTAATCAATAAGTTATTGACAATAGTCGTTATTTTTTCTTTTCACACATTTCATTAATAAGAGCAATAAATTTTTGAACGGAAATTGCTCCGAGATTTTGACCATCGCGCGTCCGCGGAGCTACCGTCTGCCCTTCCATTTCCTTATCGCCGATCACCAGCATATAAGGAATTTTTTGCATCTGCGCCTGGCGTATTTTATAACCTAATTTTTCATTATCAAAAAATTTCTCGCAGCGGATACCGTCCGCGATTAATTTTTCATAGACTGTTTCGGCATAATTTATATGTTTATCCGTAACCGTCAATAAGATACACTGTGTCGGTGAAAGCCAAACAGGGAATGCGCCGGCATAATGTTCAATGAGTACACCTATGAAACGCTCAATAGCTCCTAAAATCACGCGATGCAGCATGACCGGACGATGTTTTTCTCCATCAACACCTATATAATTTAAATCGAATCTTTCCGGCAGTGTAAAATCACATTGAATTGTCGCACACTGCCATTTTCTTTTCAAGGCATCTTTTAACTTGAAATCAATTTTCGGTCCGTAAAAAGCTCCGTCTCCTTCGTTCACTTTATAATTTATTTTATTATCTTTAAGCGCATTTTCGAGCGCCTTTGTGGCCAGAGCCCAATCCTCATCAGTGCCTATGGAGTTTTGCGGTCTAGTGCTTAGTTCCACTTCATATTCAAAACCGAAAATTCCCATCGCGTAATTTACAAAATCGGCGATGGCGCGAATTTCAGAGTTGAGCTGTTCCGGCATACAAAGTATATGCGCGTCATCCTGCGTGAATTGCCGTACTCGTAAAAGACCGTGTAATACACCTGTCTTCTCATGGCGGTGAACCGTGCCTAGCTCAAAATAACGCAGCGGTAGGTCACGGTAGCTGCGAATTTTGGACTTATATATCAGCATATGCGCAAGGCAGTTCATGGGCTTAATACCGTAAACCTGCTCATCGATTTCCGTAAAATACATGTTGTCGCGGTAGTGTTCAAAATGGCCGGATTTTTTCCACAGATCAATTTTCAAAATCTGCGGCCCCATGACCATATCGTAACCTCTTTTTAAGTGTTCCTTTCTCTCCCAGTCTTCGATAATATAGCGCAGTAACATTCCCTTGGGATGAAATATCACCAAGCCCGCGCCTGCCTCATCGTTGATCTGAAAAAGATCAAGTTCTTTGCCCAGGCGGCGATGATCTCTTTTTTTCGCTTCTTCCAATAAATTCAGATGATCATTGAGCGCTTGTTCATCGGCAAAACCGGTGCCGTAAATGCGCTGCAGCATTTTGTTTTTTTCGTCACCGCGCCAGTAGGCGCCCGCCACACTCAAAAGTTTAAAAGCTTTTATTTTACCGGTGGAAGGAATATGTGGCCCGCGGCATAAATCAATATAATCCCCATCCTTGTAAATACTGACGGTACTAACATCAGTTGGTAAATCGTTGATCAATTCGACTTTATAATCTTCACCGCGGCCGGCAAATAGTTTTACCGCTTTTTGCCGCGTCATTTCTTCACGAATAAAAGGATAATCGGCAGCGATAATCTCTCTCATTCTTTTTTCAATTTTGGGAAAATCGTCATTTGTAAACTTTTCCGCGTATTCGAAATCATAATAAAAGCCGTCTTCAATCGAAGGACCAATGCTCACCTTTGCTCCCGCGAAAACGTCCTGAACGGCGTGCGCCATGACGTGAGAAATACTATGGCGCAATATGCTTAATCCTTCATCAGAAGAAATTTCGATTATATCAAGGGCGGTGTCCTCATTCAGGGTATAGGTCAAATCTGCGGGCTTGCCGTTTACTTTTGCCGCTACCGCGGAGTCAAGAGCTTTGTTATACCATAATGAAATAGCCTTACCGGCGGTAATGCCTGGTTTAACGGCTAATTCTTTTTTATCTGGAAAGATAATTTTAATATCCATATTCGTAAGCAACCAATATTAAGAAATCATTTTAAAAGGGCATCACCATCTTGCTGATGCCCTTAATTATTTGCACTTTGGACATTAGTTTTAATTAAAAATGGTAGGCAAGCAGGGATTTGAACCCTGGACATCCACCGCGTCAGGATGGCGCTCTCCCCCTGAGCTACTTGCCTATCTTTTTTATCCATTTTAAGAATGGAGCTACTAGCAGTAAATCCCCATAGTGTCAAGCAAATATCTTATTTATTAGCCCTTTTTACGCCGCGCGATTGAGATATTTTATTCCCCGCGTTATGTAAGTCACTCCGGAAATAACAGTAAATATCGCCGTCACCCAGCAAAGAATTTTAATCCAATTAAAGCCACTGGTATCATGAACAACCGCTTTAAAAAGCAAAGCAAAAAAAATAGTGGCCAGCTGAAAAGCAGTTGTAACTTTACTGATAAACGCCGGTTTTATCTCATATGTTATCGACATCATTGATAAGATTACCATGCCGAGCACGATAATAAAATCTCTGCTGATTACTATTACTGTAAGCCAGCTGGGAATCAAACCAAATACGGATAAAGAAACAAAGCTTGATGCGAGAAGTAATTTATCTGCCATTGGATCTATAAAAGCACCGAGCTTCGTTTGACAATTTAACGCGCGTGCCAGTAAGCCGTCAAAAATATCGGTTAATCCGGCGATTGTAAATGTAATAAGAGCGTCTGTATATTCTTCCTGAATCAAAAAAATGATTATTACAGGAACAAGAATAATGCGCAGTAAAGACAAAAAATTCGGTAAATTCATCAGTCAATATTCTCTTAATTATATCATTTTACGATTTGTATAATCTTTTTCATAAAAACGCATTTCCTTCGTTTAGTTTCTAAACAAAGGATCTATAATTTAACCTTGCAAGTTAGGACCGTAAGGAAGATTTTCCAGTATTTTATTGACAACTTCTTCGATGACAGATTCATAAGCTTTGCATGATTTCATCTCCAAACCTTTGCGGGTGAAATCAAAATTTCTGCTGGTTGATTTATACTGGCCTTTCCAAATAACTTCGCCGCTTTCAGTTCTACGCATTTCACAACGAAGATATATCGTCACGGGCGCGTAAACGAAGCCTATCGGTTTATTGCTTTCTATTAAAGTGCAATACATTACAGTGTCAGCACCGACTAAGTCTTTCAATATTTGTGGCGCTATTACGCCTGCGTTTCCTTTGCTATCAATAATATTTAATGATTCAAGTTTTTGGTCAATTGTCTCCAGAGAAATCTTGGAATAGCCTTTAAAATAAAGCTCTTCAAACAGCTTGGAACGCAATAACCCAGGAGCGATATTGTCCTTCGTCTTATTTTCCACCGGAAGCACAGCAATATTTTCCGCCCATTTATTTTTTTCTTGTTTATCCGTTTTCAATACACTTGGTGATTTCGAAAAACATCCTGTAATAAAAATGCATAAAATAATTAACAAACATATTTGTAATTTATAAACTTTCATTTCCCCTCCACTTTTTGCCAACAAATCATCTCTACTTTATCATGCTCTGTTTGTTTAATTTCCAGGATACAACCGCCGTTTTCTTCCAGCTCATTTGCTAAAGACTGCGCATTGCCATAAATTTCGATTTCAAAATGAGCATGCTGCCACTCGAAACGGCTGGGAAAAATATTTTTTACTAACTTTGTGCGGCTTTGTAAAAATTCTTTTATACGAACATATTCTGAATACTTTTTCAAATCATTAACATTTAAAAAAACCTTTACATTATTTTTTCCCATCTGAGGAGCATTTAAAAAACCCATTTTGTTTAAGTCATTCTTTAAAACCAAGAAGGACACAACAACATTAACATTGACAATAAAGGTCTGAGGTTGTCTGTTTTCCTCTGTAATTTTATAATAATGCACATACTTATCCGGTTCATTAAGAAGGACGCTTTTTACCAGCTGAAAATTTTCATCTTTTGCTGGAATGGATAATATTTTTGATGCTGCTTCCAATATCGCTTTTTCCAGCGCATCTTGAATTGCTTCTTCGCGTGCAATTGCAACATCGCTTCGTTTTATCTGTGCAGTGCCTTGAACATTAAGACTTAAAAGGTCTTTTTCATTCTGTGCCTGAACATAAATCGGGTAAAATGTGATGAAAACAAGTATTGATAAAAGCAGGTATTTTTTCATAGATTATTCGTTCGTCATAATCTCGCTATTACTCATCTTCTTTAGTTTTTCAATTTCTTCTCTTACAATTCTTTCGGCGATTTCCGGTACGATTTCCCGGACTATCCTTTCGGTGATCTCGGTTACTCTCTGGATAATTTCTTCATTGAGCTGACTTTCTAGTCGCTTTTCCTCAACTTCATTAACAATACCGTGTAAGTTGTTAACTTTGAGGTTTTTCTCATAACCTCGTCCATCTACTACAATTACTTCTTGATTATTTTTGCTATTTTTTTCTTCTAATATATCGGTCAA
>MGQN01000027.1:68649-86491 GCA_001797845.1 Deltaproteobacteria bacterium RBG_16_44_11
ATTTTTTTTGCATCTCTGGACTCGGAATCCATAAATCCCCTCACAAATCGCTCTGTTAAATAAAAAGAGATTTTTAATTTTTACATGTATGTTGCGACAACTATCATAGTGTATAAAACAGTTCAAGAATTATATAAAGAGAATCGGGCATTAGCCGGAAAAACCTTTAATAAAAGCTTTCTTTTGATTTCAAGTATATGAAGATGTCGGTTTTGTGTCAAGGAAATTAAGTCGCAGTATACCCTTATCATTGCCTTAAAAGTTCAGCAAAAAACGGCTTTTGCATACAATGGCTTACGATTATTTTGTCTTTATTAGAAATTCATGAAAAACCTTGATAATGTATTGTAAATTGATGTAGATATTTATTTTTAACATTACATTCATCATCGCGCTTATTAAACTCTCGGCTTTAATAACGATTCTTATTTTCGGGGAGCAAATTACAATGGACAACGTTATGAAACAGTTTCTTCAAGATAAATTGTCATTGCGGGATTCCTGCACAACGGGAAAAGTCATGGAACTCTCCGATGCTGTCCGACGGTTTGTTAAACCAGACATGAGCATTCAATTCGGAAACGGCATGACCACACCGACATCCATTTTTTTTGAAATCGCCCGGCAATTCTGGGGAAAAAATCCCGGATTCACCATTATTGGAATTTCAGGAAATGTTTACAATATTGCCCTTTTCGTTCATGGAAAATTATGTAACAAAATCATTCTCGCCTTCAACGGCGACGGCTATCCATATCCCGGTCCCAATCCCATCCTGGCCCGCGCTCTGAAAGAGGGAACAGTCTTCCTAGAAAACTGGACACAATTAACGATTGTTCTTCGCTTTATGGCCGGAGCTTTGGGAGTACCTTTTTTCCCTACTAAATCGATTCGCGGCTCTTCCATGGAGATAGATAATAAAGACAGCTTTTGTCAAATTCCCAATCCTTTTAAAAAAGGAGAATCAACAAGTGTTATTAGGGCCTATAATCCGGATATTGCCATTGCTCACGGATGGGCAGCGGATCAAGACGGTAATACCATTATGTCCGCACCATACTCCGGAAATCACTTTGGAGCACTAGCGGCCAAGGAAGGTGTGATCGTTACCGTCGAAAAAATTGTCGATGCCGATTTTATCCGTCGTCACGCTCACATGACGCGCATTCCGGGATATATCGTCAAGGCGGTCTGCCCCGTTCCTATGGGCGGCCACCCTATGGGTATTCATGCTCTCGGTGTCCCCGAATTAGAAGGATATGGTGAAGATGAAGAATGGATAATAGAAGCACGAAAAGCTTCCCGAAATTCTGATGAATATCAGGCCTGGGTCGAAAAATGGGTACTCGGATGCAAAAATCACGAAGATTTTCTTTCTCGCTTGGGTCAACAACGCATTTGGCATTTAAAAGAGAAAATCCAAAACGATTCCTGGATATCTGAACTTTCCGTTTCGGCTAATCGTCTCTCCTCTCCCCAGGAGGCAACGCCCGCCGAACGTTTGGTTAGCGCCTCATCCAATAAAATTATGGAAATTATCAAAACAAAAAAATATCTGTTGGCTCTTTGCGGCATCGGCGTTTCTAATCTGGCCGCCTGGGTGGCCTATTACAAATTACGGCAGGAAGACTATCCTCTGGAGTTGGTGGCGGAAATTGGTTACTATGGTTACTCTCCTCAGCCATCCGATCCTTACGTATTCAATCTGCGCAATATTTCTTCCTGTAAGATGATTTCGGATATCTTTACTTCTCTGGGTATTATTATGGGCGGTTCTCAAACTTCCAGCATCGGAGTTATCGGAGCGGGACAAGTTGACCGGTTGGGAAATGTAAATACGACAAGACTATCCGATACAGGGCCTTTTTTAGTCGGGTCAGGAGGAGCCAATGATGTGGCCTCGAGCACAAATGAAACGGTCGTTACATTGGAGCAAAACAAGAACCGCTTTGTGGAAAAAGTCGCCTACATAACATCACCGGGTGTTAGAGTAACCACCGTAATTTCTCAGTGGGGAATATTTGAAAAGGAAGCGGGAAATAATGAATTGGCATTAACCGGGTACTTTCCTGTAAATCATTCGGCATCTGAAGAGGAATGTGTGAGGAGCATTCAGGAACAATGCGGCTGGAAATTGAAGATCAAAAGTAACCTGCAGATTCTTTCATTGCCATCCGCAGAAGAATTAAAACTTATGCGCTGTTTCGATCCGAAGCGTTTTTTTCTTAGAGGTGAAGAATCACATCGCTAGGAACATTAAACATTTACTATTTTGCCCTTCTTCATACATCCAAATGCATGGAAAGCTTAATATTATCAGACATTTTTGTTTTGCTGAAATTCGGATTCGCTCGGAGAAGGTGTCCGGGTAAGGGTTCACCCGCAAATTTTTCTGCAATTTTAACGCATTCCAAAAGAAGATCGAAATCTATCTCTGTTTTTATTCCCATTTCTTCAAACAAGTAAACAAGATCTTCTGTCGGTACGTTCCAGTATCCCAAATCGAGTTCCATCGAACCGTAAGGTGTTCCACTCATTCCACCAAGCGAAGTATCGAAAATTCTTATACCGGCCTCATAGGCGGCGACACAATTCGCGATCGCCGTACCTCTGGTATTATGGAAATGCACGGCGAGATTAATATTTAGATTCAAATTCAGAATGGATTTTATAAGAGCCTTTACTTTTTTGGGGTTAGCCATACCAGTTGAGTCTACAAGGGAAATTTCTGTTGCTCCCATGTAACTTAATTTCAGTACAAGTTGCAGTACTTCTTCGGGTGAAATTACCCCTGTATAGGGGCAACCAAAAGCGGTAAGAATATAGATTCTGACACTCTTTCCGCTTTTGCCTGTAGCATCGAAAATGGCAGGCAACGTTTTGTTTACGGTCTCTTTTAGTGTCCGCCCCATGGTCACTTTATTGAATACATCACTCGCAGCCACGAGCATAAGAATTTCATCTATTTGAGTAATCAATGCCCGCCGGCAGCCGATCTCATTAGGCACCAATCCTACATAGGTGACTCCCGATTGCTTTTTGATACCATCTATCACTTTTTCCGCATCGTAATTTGCCGGCAAAAGACGCGGATGCAAAAAAGAAGCGCATTCGATTTTCTTAAAACCGGCTTGAGATAATTTATTGATAAACATTACCTCATTGTCAGTCGAAAGACTTTTACCCACGGCCGGTAAACCGTCGCGCGGAGATATTTCTACGATGGTTACTTTGTTTTCCTTTTTCAAAATATCAATCCGAAAGAAATAATTTAATTTGTCTGAATTTTATTATCTTCACATCTTGAATTTTGCATGCATAATATGTTCCAGAAATATTTATGCCTTTACCCCGTTAGAGAAAGCCTCCAACTCCTGTTGGGGGGTTAAAGTCCTGTAAGACAGATGGCGGTTTAATGCCGCCATCTGAAATCGCAAAACGCCCGTTGCTCTAACGGGGTTTACTGATAAAACTTGGTAACTTTTTTTAATCAAAACCATATTGTTTCACTTTGATGTAAAAAGTTCGTCTGCTAATTCCTAGTTTTTTTATAGCCATGGTTCTGTTTGGGGATGTTTCCAGAGTTTCTTTGATTAGTTTTTTCTCCAAATTCTTAACAGCATCGGCAAGATTATAAGTTTTATCTTTTAAAGATGTTATTGATAAACCTCTATGATTGCTTTTTGTATCTTGGGTAAATAGAAAATTGGGAAGTGAACTGGGAGAAACGATCGAATCTTTGCTCATGTTGACCGCATAACTCACCACACCTTTCAATTCACGTACATTCCCTGGCCAGTGATACGAGGTGAGAATTTCCATGGCCGAAGAGGAAAATTTTAAATTTTGTTTTTCAATATCATCATTGGATTTAAGAAAATAATCGACCAGCAGGCTGATATCCTCTCTGCGCTCTCTCAGCGGCGGCAGGTAAATGGTGAAAGCGTTTAAACGAAAGAAAAGATCTTCCCGAAATGTTTTTTGTTCGATTAAAGAGGTTAAATCTCGGTTTGTTGAAGATATTATGCGGACATCAACTTTAATGTTCTTTGTCCCGCCTACTCTCTTAAAGGTGCCAGATTCCAGAACTCTTAACAATTTTGATTGCGTCTGGAGCGAAGCGTCTCCTACTTCATCGAGAAGGATAGTTCCTTCATGAGCTTCATCGAAATAGCCCCTGCTTCCTTCGGTTCTTGCTCCGGTAAATGCCCCTTTTTCGTATCCAAACAGTTCACTTTCGATTAAAGTATCCGGAATAGCTGCACAATTGACGTCAATTAAAGGCTTACTGCTCCGTTTGCTTGTACTGTGTATCGCGCGCGCCAGTATTTCCTTGCCTGTACCGCTTTCGCCCGTGATAAGCACGGAGATATTGGATTTTGCGGCTCTTTGAGCGATTACCAGAGCTTTTCTAAATTCTATATTCTCGCCTACTAATTCGCTGAACTCGTCAGAGAGTTTTTCCGTCCGGAATTTTTCTTCGTCTTCATAAGGATTGGATGTTTTAACCCGCTGAGATTTTTCCGCTTTTTTTTCTGAATTCCTGGCGAGAATAAGAAAATAATTCCCTGATTTTTTATATCTGTCTAATAAGTATACAGATAAAATGATTTTTTGTTGCTGACCGGAAAGATTTATATACTGCGGTGATTCGCTCTTATTTCCCTTTAGATGCAGGTTTAGCCTTGTAAGAGCATCGCCATATTTCTTTCCTTTACCGTTGATTTTTATTTTGAAAAGTTCTTCGAATGATTTGTTTACATAATATACATAATATTTTTCATCAATTATTGCGGCAGGATCGGATATATCATGCAGGGTATTTATTAAAAATGACGGTAATTTTTTCATAATCATTTTGTTCTTTGCCGGAAAGTGTATACAATTAATACAAAAGAGTCAATATAAAAATGGCAATTCAACGTGTTTGATATAAAAACTATATTTACTGACAACTAATAAAGTCGTATTTATTATTTTTTTATTTCCTATAAAACTGTATAGTGTCTCAACGGTGCCGGATAATCGAATAAACTTCTTTAAAACGAATTTTCACCTTCTCCTCTTACCTTCATGAGGTGTTTTTAAAACGATAAGCTATAAGTGTGGTATGATATTTGCTGACTTTTGCATTAAAAATACTATTTTCTTAGAAAATATATTAAGAGATTTTTTTAATAATTTTCAATTAATTGAGCAAGGAGAAGCTATATGAATATTAAAAATATCATGGTTATCGGTTCCGGCTTGATGGGCTCTGGAATCGCCCAGGTTGCCGCCCAGGCCGGATATAACGTTATCTTGAATGATGTGAAAATGGAACTTATCGAAAAAGGACTAAATTCCATCACCAAGATTCTGGAGGGACAAGTAAAGAAGGAAAAAATAACCGCCGCCGATAAAGACGCTACTCTATCCAGAATCAGCAAAGCTCCTTCTTTTGATGAAGCGAAAAAAGCAGATTTTATCATTGAGGCCGCTTTTGAAAATTTCGATGTCAAGAAATCCATCTTCGAAAAACTAGATGCTGTTTGCCGGGAAGATGTAATATTGGCTACCAACACTTCTTCCATTCCGATCACATCTCTTGCCACAACGGTCAAACGCCCCGATAAGTTTATCGGCATGCACTTTTTCAGTCCGGTACCTCTGATGAGACTTGTGGAGATTATTCCGGGCCTCAAAACATCCGAGGATACCGTAAAAATAACGCAAGAATTAGCGGTCAATCTAAAAAAAGAAACCGTCCGTGTAAAGGATGTGCCTGGTTTTCTTGTAAACCGTATCAACGCGGCATTTCGGGCGGAGGTGTTTACCTGCTTGCTTGAAGGTGTGGCCAGCCTTGAAGACATAGACAAGGCCGTCAAACTGGGTCTTAATCATCCCATGGGGCCTTTTGAATTAAACGATGCGGTAGGTTTAGATATCGGCCTTAATGTTTTTAGAACACTCTATGAAGGATATAAAGATAAAAAATTTCGCCCTCCTCTGATTTTAGAGAAAATGGTGCAAAGCGGAGACCTCGGCAAAAAAACCGGCAAAGGCTGGTATGATTATACATCCGGAGAAAAGAAGCCGAGAAAAGACGTAAATTTTTAAAATAAAAATTATTGAGAGATGAAACTATGGAAAATGTAGTCATTCTAAGTTGTGTGCGCACGCCCATCGGCGCCTACGGCGGTTCTTTGAAAGATATTCCCGTATATAAATTAGGCGCTATTGTTTTGCAGGAACTGGTTAAACGGGTAAAAGTCGATCCGGCGCAGGTTGAAGATGTGATTATGGGAACAGCATATCAAAACGGCGAATGCGCCAACGGCGCGCGCATGGCGGTTCTGGAAGCCGGCTGGCCGGATACTGTTCCGGGGATTGTTCTTGACCGCCGCTGTTGCTCCGGCATAGATGCTATTTTTTTCGGAGCCATGAAAATCCAAACGGGAAACGCGGATATTATTATTGCCGGCGGTATGGACTCGATGAGCCAGGCCGAACTATATATTCCCGGTGATATCAGGTGGGGTCTCGGCGGCAAGAGCCATGAAAAATACGGCTTCATGCCGAAAGGACACGGGGCTCTCGCCATGTGGGGAATTCCTTTCTATGATCGTATCCAGCGTGCGCGCGTCATGTCGCAACCTATTGCCCGTTACGGCGAACTCAGTTCCATGATGACCTGGGCCGAGGCCGCGGCCAAAAAAGAAAAAATAACCCGGGAGGAAGCGGATAATTGGGCATTTCGGAGCCATCAAAAGGCGATTGCGGCGCAGGATGCCGGCAAATTTGCCGAAGAGATCGTCCCTGTGCCCCTCGGAAAAGGTAAAACAGGCGAACCCGTTTTTTTCAGCGTCGATGAGGGTCCGCGCAGAGAAACAACTCTGGAAAAACTAGCCAAGCTAAAGCCTGTCTATGCCGATGGTGTTTGCACCGCGGGAAATTCTTCCTCGGAAAATGACGGCGCGTCGGTCGTAATGCTTGCCTCCGAAAAAAAAGCGAAAGAGCTGGGAGTTAAACCCCTCGCTTATTTCCGTTCTTGTGCGATTGCCGCAACTGACCCAACTTTGACCTACCCGGCCGTACCTGCATCCGTTCAAAAAGCATTGCAAAAAATAAAAATTACCATCGATCAGGTAGGACTTATCGAAATTCAGGAAGCTTTTGCCGTTCAGGCGCTGGCTGATGCCCGGCTTTCCGGAATCAAAGACAAAGAAATGGACGAAAAAGTTAACGTTAATGGTTCCGGAATTTCATTGGGGCATCCTATCGGTGCTACCGGCGTAATGCGCTTAACAACGCTAATCAACGAAATGACTCGAAGAAATACAAAATTTGGATTGGAAACCATATGCGGCGGCGGCGGTCAAGGCATCTGCATGATCGTGGAAAGAAAATAATTTAAGAAAAAATTGGGAGGATTTTAAATATGGATTTCGCATTAACCGAAGAACAAAAAATACTTCAGGATATGGCAAAGAATTTTGCCGAAAATGAAATAAAGCCCCATGTGGAAGAAGACGAAAAGAATCAGCATTGGCGCAAGGAAATATTCGATAAAATGGCAGAATTAGGTTTTTTCGGTTTCTGCATCGATGAGAAATACGGAGGAAACGGCATGGGATTTCTGGATGGAGCGCTGGTCATCGAGCAAATCTCCAAAGTTCATAGCTCTTGGCGTATGGCCTTTAACATGCAGTGTTGGGGACCCTCTTTGACCATTCAAAAATTCGGCACGGAAGAACAGAAACAACATTACATTCCTAAATTTGTCAGCGGCGAATATATCGGCAGTTTCGCCATGACGGAGACGGACGTCGGCTCTGACGTGGCCGGCATGAAATGCCTAGCGGAAGATAAGGGAGATTACTATCTCCTCAATGGAAATAAGATGTGGATTACGAACGGCACAGTTTCCAATCATGGATTATTATATGTAAAGACGAATAAGGACGCCGGAGCTAATGGGATCACCTGCTTTATCATGGATTACAGCCTGCCCGGCATTACACGTAAAAAGATTCACGAAAAAGTAGGACTGCTCGCTTCCGATACGGCGGAAATTACTTTTGAAGACGTAAAAGTGCCGAAAAAACTTGTTCTGGGAACTGTCAACAAAGGATTCCAAATGTGCATGACCCAACTCAATGCCACACGGCTCGGATGTGCGGCAGGCGCAGTGGGACTTTCCGGAGCTATCCTGGAAGCCTCCATTAAATACGCTAATGAAAGATCTCAGTTTGGACAAAAGATCGGCAAATTCCAGTTAATTCAACAGCAGATCGCGGAAATGAAAATGGGACATGCAGCAATGTCTGATCTTGTTTACAAAGCGGCCTGGCTTAAGGATAAAGGCCTTCCCAACGTGATGGAAACATCGATGTCCAAGCTTTTCGGAGCCAAAGAAGTAGTGCACGCGGCCAACGAATGCATGAAGTTATTCGGATCGTTCGGCTATTCCGATGAATATCCCTGCGGCAGATTTCTGCGCGATGCAAAGCAATTCGAAACATTGGAAGGAACATCCAATATGCATACAATGATCGTGGCCAATGCCGCGCTCGGTTTCGCTGCCAACAGAGTATAGGAGATTACAGCTTTTATTTACACCGGTAAAATGAAATGAATATACATGAATATCAGGCCAAAGAGATTTTAAAATCATTCGGCATACCAGTGCCTAATGGTTGTATGGTAAAATCGGTGCGGCAAGCCGAAAAAAGTGTAGAAAAATTCGGTTGTCTTTGCGTATTGAAAGCGCAGATTTATGCCGGCGGCCGAGGAAAAGCCGGCGGCATAAAGACTGTGCAAGACGCCGGACAAGCATGTGACGTGGCAAAAGAGCTCCTCAAAAAAAAATTGGTCACTATTCAAACGGGAACTCACGGCCTGGCGGTAAAGCGCATCCTCGTCGAAGAAACGATAGCTATTGAAAAAGAATTCTATCTTTCCATCACTCTCGACAGGCGAACATCCCGCTATTGTCTTATCGCCTCGGCCCAAGGAGGTATTGATATCGAAGAGGTGGCGCGCACATCACCCGAAAAGATTCATACACTCTATATCGATCCTTTCATTGGAGTTCGTGACTATCACGCCCGCCGCATCGCTCTTTCCCTGGGATTAAAGGGAAGGCTGATTGAAGATTGCATCAAACTCGTTCAGAACTTGTATAAGCTTCTTTTGGAAAAGGATTGCTCGCTGGTTGAAATTAATCCTCTAGTTATCAGCAAAGACCAGAGACTTATCGCCATGGACTGCAAAATTAATTTTGACGATAACGCCCTCTTCCGGCATCCTGATTATGAAAAAATGATCGATGATTCGCAGTTGGATTCTCTGGAGATTCAAGCCAAAAAATATGACCTCGCCTATATAAAATTAAACGGAAACATAGGCTGCATGGTAAACGGCGCGGGACTGGCCATGGCTACACTGGATGTTTTGAAAGAATACGGCGGCGAACCGGCCAACTTCCTCGATGTCGGCGGCGGAGCAAACCGCGAAAAAGTAGCCGAGGCTTTTAAGATTATTTTAAAAGATAAGAAGGTAAAAGGAATTTTCGTCAACATCTTTGGCGGCATTATGCACTGCGATATTATCGCGCAAGGCATTATCGACGCCACAAAGCAGATATCCTGCGAGCTTCCAATCGTCGTGAGAATGGATGGAAGCCGCCTTAGCGAAGGAAAGAGCTTACTTTCCCAATCAGGATTGAATGTGGAAACGGTGGATACTCTTGCTGATGGCGTAGCCAAAATTGTACAGAGGATGGGTAAAAAACGCAAAGTCATCGCGAATTGAGAAAACACTTGAGGATCCGGCAAAGAAAAAAATGGCCATTCTGATAAATAGAAATTCGAAAATAATTGTTCAAGGTATCACTGGGAAAAGCGGCCTTCTCCATGCGCGGCAATGCCGTGATTACGGGAGCCATATTGTCGGGGGTGTCACCCCGGGAAAAGGCGGCACCACCATCGATGGATTTCCCGTGTTCGATACTCTGAATGAGGCCATCCTCACAACCCAAGCCACAGTTACGATGATTTTAGTTCCCGCTCCCTGGGCGGCCG
The DNA here is from genome assembly GCA_001797845.1 of Deltaproteobacteria bacterium RBG_16_44_11. GTDB lineage: Bacteria > Desulfobacterota > Syntrophia > Syntrophales > Smithellaceae > UBA4810. Next base: position 78,714 of record MGQN01000027.1, read on the forward strand.
ACGCGATTCTAGAAGCGGCAGACGGCGGAATTAATCTTGCTGTTTGCATAACCGAAGGAATTCCCGTGCGCGATATGGTCGTAGTCAAAAAATATCTTCATCAAAACAAAATGCTCCTTGTTGGCCCGAATTGTCCAGGAGTAATCACGCCCGGTGAATGTGAAGTGGGAATTATGCCCGGCACTATACATAAAAAAGGAAATATCGGCGTTGTTTCCCGTAGCGGCACGCTTACCTATGAAGTTGTCAAACAACTCTCCGATGCCGGATTAGGCCAATCGACCTGCGTGGGAATCGGCGGAGATCCAATCATCGGTATGGACTTTATCGACGTGTTGAAACTTTTCAATGAAGACCCGGAAACCAAAGGAGTCTTCATCATCGGCGAAATAGGCGGTGACGCGGAAGAAACTGCTTCACAATGGATCAAAGAAAACATGAAAAAACCAACGGCCGCTTATATTGCCGGGCTTACCGCCCCTGCCGGCAAACGCATGGGGCACGCCGGCGCCATTATAACGGGCGGAAAAGGACTGGCCGCGGATAAAATCAGGGTGCTTTCCGAATGCGGCGTTACCGTGGCAAGCAGTCCTACAAAAATAGCGCAAGCGATGATGCAGGCATTAAATAAACAAGATTGCAATTCATAATATGTGGAGAAATCAATGAAACCATATTTTGAAAAAATGGATCCTCTGGGAAAGGCGCTTTCGCCCAAACAGATGGAGGCCATGAAAGATAATATCACTCAGGCGGAAGCACTTATGAAGCAGATAGACGCTGAGCAGGAAAGAATTAAAAATTTCGGTGTTCCCCTGCTGACAATGCACGAACGCGGGGAAATGAGTGTTTGGGAGCGCATCGACTACTTGGTTGACCCGGGGACATTTTGCCCTCTGCACAGCATCTTCGATCCGGAAAACGAAGAATCGGGAAGCACCGGTGTTGTTGACGGTCTCGCGCGTATTAATGGTAGATGGTGTATCCTCATCGGATTCAATAACAAATGGATGGCCGGCGCCTGGATTGCCGGTCAAGCGGAAAATAATCTGCGCGTGACGGATATCGCCAAGATTCTCCATATTCCCCTTGTCTGGCTGGTAAACTGCTCCGGCGTAAAACTGCCCGAACAAGAAAAGGTTTACGCCAACCGCCGCGGTCAGGGAACATGCTTTTTCCGTCACGCGGAACTGGAACAAATGGGCATACCGGTCATCGCCGGAATCTACGGCACCAATCCGGCCGGCGGCGGTTATCAGGCCATCAGCCCGACTATTCTGCTTGCCCATAAAAAAGCGAACATGGCCGTGGGCGGAGGCGGTATCGTGAGCGGTATGTCCCCCAAAGGCTCTTTTGACGAAGCAGGAGCCGAAGAGATTATCAACGCGACCAGGCATTTCAAATCCGTCCCTCCGGGAAGCGTGAAAATTCATTATGACGCCACGGGCTTTTTCAGCGCTGTATTCGATGAAGAAAAACAGGTGCTCGATGCGATTAAAGATTATATGGCTGATATGCCGGCGTATAATCCCAAATTTTTCCGCGTAAGCGAGCCTGTCGAACCCAAATATGCGCCCGAAGAAATCGCCTCAATTATACCCATGAACAAAAAAAGAGTTTATGATTTCGAACAAGTTCTGGCGAGACTTGTGGACGGCTCCGAGCACATGGAATTTCGTCCGGGATTCGGCCCGGAGATGTACACGGGTTTGGTTAAAATCAACGGCTACCTGATTGGCGCCATCGGCAACCGTCAGGGCATTCTTCCCAACTATCCTGAATACACCAATGAATATATGGGCGTCGGTGGAAAGCTTTACCGCCAGGGGCTGATCAAGATGAGCGAATTTGTAACACTATGTTCGCGCGATAAAGTTCCAATAATCTGGTTTCAGGATACCACCGGAATCGATGTGGGAGATACCGCGGAAAAAGCGGAACTTCTGGGTTTGGGACAATCGCTGATTTATTCAATTGAAAATTCAGGCCTGCCCATGATGCTGGTCGTCTTGCGCAAGGGAACAGCCGCCGCTCACTATGTTTTGGGAGGCCCCACCGCCAATAACAACAACGCCTTCTCACTGGGCACAGCCGCGACGGAGATTAATGTCATGCACGGCGAAACAGCGGCGGCGGCAAGTTATGCCCGCAGACTGGTCAAGGAAAAAGACGCGGGTAAACCGCTACAGCCTGTTATCGATAAAATGAATGAGATGGTTGGACATTATGATCGAACTTCGGGGCCGCTTTATTGCGCTAAAAAAGGTTTTGTCGATGAAATTGTGCGTTTTCAGGCGATTCGGAAATATCTGGTGGCCTTTACCAATTGTGTTTACCAGAATCCGCAAGCGATCTGTCCGAGGCATCATATGATCCTGCCGCGTATTATCCGTTCCGAAATCGTTAAAGGTCTGGAGAGGCCGCAAAATAAAGATGAACAAAAAGGTTAACTACTAAGAGCAATTTAAGCGGTTATACCCTGCACAGATAAATATTTTATGAAAGAAGAAAAGAAAAATGAACACAGCAGCATCAATCGGTCCGGTTCAATTCGTGAGTCTGGCATACTTTATATGCATCGTCATTTCTCTTGGCGTTGCCTGGATTATTCGCCTGCTTTTTAGCGGCATCAAATTACAGAGAAATATATTTTCCGTCAAAGCAATTGCCGTAAAAGTTAACGAGAAAAAGAACCTATTACAGCAAAAGGAAAGATGATGTCTCCAACCGATATCCTGAATTTATTTCAGGGCGTCGCGACAATGGTCACGGGCGACCCCATGATTGCTATCGGCAGGATTATCTTGATCGCCGTGGGCATAACTCTTGTTTTTCTTGGCGCCAAGGGAACACTGGAACCTTTGATTATGATTCCCATGGGCGTGGGCATGGCGTCCGTCAATGCCGCCGTTTTGTACCTTACGGCGACAACCACGGGAACGATATTTATTGATCCTATGGTCAGCGATCCCGCCAAATTGCTGGATGCGCTGCAGATCAATTTTCTTCAGCCTATCTACACGTTCACCTTCAGCAATGGTCTTATCGCCTGCCTGCTATTCATGGGGATCGGTGTGATTACCGATGTCGGCTACATTATGATGGCGCCGTTTAGCAGTATGCTTATTGCCATTTTCGCCGAATTGGGGACAATCTTGACCTTTCCCATAGCTGTTTGGATGGGATTAACCTATAAAGAAGCGGCGGCAATCTCTGTTGTCGGCGGGGCCGACGGACCGATGGTCCTTTTCACCTCTCTCATCCTCGCTAAAGACTTATTTGTTCCCATAACAATAGTCGCTTATCTTTATTTGAGTCTAACCTACGGTGGTTATCCTTACCTGATTAGACTGCTGGTGCCGAAACGTTTGCGAGGCATCAAAATGGATTTGAAAAATATTCCAAAGATTTCCAGAAGCGAGAAAATTACCTTCTCCATTATTACCTGCACTATTCTTTGCCTTCTTTTCCCGGTAGCAGCTCCTTTATTTATGTCTTTCTTTGTCGGCGTAATCATCAAGGAATCAAATGTGAAACGTTTTGTGGAGTTCATCGAAGGCCCCGTCCTTTACGGCTCCACTTTCTTTTTGGGGCTTCTACTGGGTGTTCTTTGCGAAGCTTACACAATTCTCAATCCCAAGGTTTTGACGCTTCTGATACTGGGCATGATCGCCCTGCTGATATCAGGTATCGGCGGTATCATCGGCGGATACATTATGTATTTCTTGACCAGAGGTAAATTTAATCCGGCGATCGGCATTGCCGGTGTATCGTGCGTTCCCACAACGGCAAAAGTCGCGCAAAAAGAAATTCAAAAAGTAAACCGTAACGCCATCATTTTGCCCTATGCTATGGGCCCGAATATTTCCGGGGTTATTACTACAGCAATCATTGCCGCTATTTTTGTGACGATACTGAGGTAAACATGGGTTGGGATAAGAGAATATATTGGGTTTTAGGAACTATTGTCGCGCTTGGCGGTGTTGCCGCTGTACGCCTTATTGCCCCGGAACTAATGGGATTAATGAACAAGGTCGTGCTGGTTTCTGGCTATCTGTTATCGCTTACGGGAATAATTATTATTGCCCGCGCCGCTAAGGTTTGAAGCTATATTTAAGGGTTTAAAAAAAATGTTCATGAAAATTTTAAGAATAAAAAACGAATTGAAAATATTTAGTCTTTGCATAAACATTATCGTCAACAAGGAGATTAAAAATGGAATTTAAGTACGACATAAGAGATTTGAAATTCATTCTTAAGGAATGGCTTCCTGCCCAAGAAGTCCTTGCCTGTGACAGATTCAAGGAAAATTTTAGCCTCGATGACGTCGAAATGCTATTAAATGAGGGATATAAGGTTGCGCGGGAAATCGTCAATCCCATCAACGCCCCGGGAGACAAAATTGGCGTCAAGTTCGAAGGCGGTCAGGTGACTCCCGTTCCCGGATTCAAAGAAGCTTATCAGTTTCTGCAGCAAAACGGTTGGGGCTCCAGCAGTGAATGTATCAAAGTCGAAGCGGGAATGCCCCTGATCCTTTATAAGGCCATCGCTGAAATGAATACTGCCGCCTGCCCTGCCCTTACCTCCTGCGTAAAATTAACCAGCGGCGCGGCCAATCTTATTTTACGTTTCGGCACGCAAAAAGATAACGATATGTTTATCCCGAAAATGCTCAGCGGCGATTGGCAGGGAACCATGTGTCTGACCGAACCGAACTTCGGTTCGGATACCGGCGATATCATTACACGCTCCTATCCCACAGACGATCCCCGCATCTGGAAAATAAAAGGAACCAAAATGTTCATCACCGCCGGAGATCAGGGCACGGGCGAAAACACCATTCATCTGGTGTTGGCGCGCCCCGAAAAAGGGGCACCGGGTTCGCCGGGTATCGGCCTTTATATCGTTCCCAAATTCTGGGTCAATGACGATGGATCGCTGGGCAAACCCAATGACGTCAGCACAGTCAGCATCGAACACAAAATGGGACTGCACGCTCAGGCGACGGCACTGCTTAATTTTGGCGATGATGAGAACTGCCGCGGCATTTTGCTTGGTCCGCCTCCTGATGATAAGGGCTTCTCTCAGGGATTATCCATGATGTTTCACATGATGAACGAATCAAGAATCGGCACCGGCCATAATTCCAATACCCAGGCGGCGGCCGCTTACTATTTTGCCGCGCAGTATGCCACAGAACGCATCCAGGGACGGCCTTTCGGCATCAAAAACGCCGAGCGTGTCCCGATTATCAAACACGAAGATATCCGCCGCATGCTTCTCGATATGAAAGCCACAGTCGAAGGCATCCGCGCAATGATTTTTAAAGGTTTCTATTATCTGGATATTCAGGGCAACTCTGCCGACAAGGACAAAGCTAAAAAACTCGGTGAATTTGCCGAAATCCTTACGCCGCTGGTTAAAGGCTACGGCAGTGAGGCGAGTCTCGGCGTTATCGCGCAGGCCATTCAGGTTTTAGGAGGCGTCGGTTACTCCACGGAATATCCGGTAGAACAATATCTGCGCGATTCCAAGATTTTGACCATCTGGGAAGGCACATCTTTTATTCACGCCAACGATCTCATCGGACGTAAGATGCGCATGAAAGAAGGAGCGCCTTTCATCCAATGGATGGCTTCCATCAAGGAATTTATCGATGCCAATATGAAAGCCAAGGGCTTTGCCAAAGAAATGAAAAAACTGGCCAAAGGTTATAAAGCCCTGACCGAAGTTAAAGCGACCTATGATTCATGGTATGGTAATTTTGAAGCCAAACGCCAGTTGATACCGCTTAACGCCATGAGGGCGCTTTTTGTCTGCGCGCAAGTCTTTGTGGCCGAATGTCTGATGGAGCAGGCTCTGGTCGCGGCGGCAAAGCTTAAGTCCCAAAAGAAAGGCACAGGAGAGGCAATATTTTATCAGGGCAAGATCGCGTCGGCCAGATATTACTTAAACAATATTCTTCCCCAGGCGTTTTTGGTCACAGAGCTGATTAAGAGTGAAGAAGATATTGTGCTGACTTGCCCGGAAGAATCATTGCTGATTAATTAAATTCTATAAGGAGGATTTCATGAGCTATACTACTATTATTGTCGAGAAAAAAGCCGAAGAAAAACTCGGCATCATTACACTGAACCGACCTGAAGTGCGTAACGCGATAAATCAGGCCGTGAGAACGGAATTAGCCCAGGCTATCGCCGATATGGAAGCTGACGCTAATGTGCGCGCCATTGTCCTCACCGGCGGCGCAAAGGTTTTTGCCGCGGGAGCGGACATTGCCGCCATGGTGGAAAACACGGCCATGGAAATGTTTTCCAATTCGGAGCTTTGGGATCTTACTTTGAGAATGGAAGAATCGAGAAAACCGTTTATCGCGGCGATTGCCGGTTTCTGCCTGGGCGGCGGATGCGAATTGGCCATGGGCTGTGATATTCGTGTCGCGGCGGAAAGTGCCCAATTCGGCCAGCCGGAAATCAATATCGGGATTATGCCCGGAGCGGGCGGTACCGTGCGTCTCTCCAAGCTCGTGGGCTTAGGTAAAGCCAAAGAGTTGGTTCTCACCGGTAAGATGATTTCCGCACAGGAAGCTCTGGCCATTAATCTTGTCAACAAGGTTGTGCCCGATGATAAGCTGATGGAAGAGGCTTTTGCCATGGCGAAGATGATTACCCGTCACAGCCCGATTGCTGTGGGCCTGGCTAAATTTTCCGTGCAAAACGCGCAGGATGTTGATAATTACACGGGCAAAATTATCGAAAGGGCCGCCTTCTCCCTGGCCTTTGCCAGTGAAGATCAGACTGAAGGCATGAAGGCCTTTTTGGAAAAAAGAAAACCGAGCTACAAAGGGAAATGATTAATTTCATTATTTAGGGGGAATATATGTTCATCTGGCTTTTCCACCGCCTCAGCGGCCTGACATTGATCGTCTTGATCGGCATTAAAATTTTGACCGGCTTTTATCTTTTACCCAAGGATAACCGTCCTGATTGGGCCTTGAGTCTGCATCGGCATCCGGTTATTGATGTTCTGATAGTCGTGCTTTTCACTTTTCACAGCATTTACGGTATAAGAACCGTGATTATCGATTTGGGTTTTAGAAAAGAAAAACTTCTTTTCTGGATATCAAACATCTTGGCCACGATTATTTCTGCTGTTTTAATTTACTTCTTTGTAAGGTTTTCCTAAAATGATGCTTACACACGATATTCTCATAGTTGGCGGCGGCTTGACCGGTTTGCGGGCAGCTGTCGGTCTTTGCGATAAATACAATGTGGGATTGATTTCTAAAGTCTATCCCGTACGCTCTCATTCGATTGCCGCGCAGGGCGGTATTAATGCATCACTCGCGAACAATCCCGATGGCCGTGACGATACGTGGGAGAAACACACGTTCGACACGGTAAAAGGAAGCGATTATCTGGGCGATCAGAATGCCATTGAAATCATGTGCAAGGAAGCGCCAAACATTGGCTATGAGATGGAACACTGGGGCTGTCCCTTCAGCAGGTTTCCCGACGGCACGATTGCCCAGCGTCCCTTCGGCGGCGGCGGCTTTCCGCGCACCTGCTTTTCCGCGGATATCACCGGCCATTCGCTTTTGAACACTCTTTATGAAAGAGCCGTTTATAAAAACGTCAAAATTTATCCCGAATGGTTCGTTACCGATCTTTGCGTGGAAGATGGCCAGTGCCACGGCGTGATTGTTCTGGATATAAAATCAGGAAAGCTTATTCCCGTGCGCGCCAAAGTTACTCTATTCGGCACCGGCGGCTACGGCA
>MGQN01000027.1:86576-88139 GCA_001797845.1 Deltaproteobacteria bacterium RBG_16_44_11
AGTTTCACCCCACCACGCTTATCGGCACGAATATTTTGATGACGGAAGGCTGCCGCGGCGAAGGCGGTTACCTCCTGAACAATCAGGGCGAAAGGTTCATGAAAAAATACGCCCCAACAGCGATGGAACTGGCCCCCAGAGATATCGTTTCTCGCTGTATTATGACCGAAATGGAAGAAGGCCGCGGCTTCGAACACCCCTTAGGGACTTATATTCAGCTTGATTTACGGCATTTAGGCGCAAAAAAGATTCTGGAGCGGCTTCCCGGTATCCGCAGTATCTGTATTGATTTTATCGGTATCGATCCGGTCAAAGAACCCATCCCGATTATGCCCTCTCAGCACTACTCAATGGGTGGTATAGATGTCAATGAAAAGGGTGCGTCCAAAATAGAAGGCTTTTATGCCGCGGGAGAATGCGCCTGTGTCAGCGTCCACGGCGCTAACCGTTTAGGCGGAAATTCCCTGCTCGACACTATCGTCTTCGGCAAACTCGCCGCCAAAGATATTGAAAATAACCTCGCTAAAACCAAACTGAAACCGAAAGAAAAACCCCTGCAAAAATTAATCGTAAAGGTGGAAAATAAGATTAACCGCCTTGCACAATCCGGTGGAGAGCGACCCTACAAACTTGCCGCTGATTTAGGCGCGATTATGAGTGAAAAAGTCGGTGTTTTCCGCACGAAAAAGGAACTTGTTCAAGCTTTGGATGAGGTCATAAAAATCAAGAAAAGATATAAAAACGTCAGCATCTCCTCAACGGATAAGCACATGAACTATGAACTGCATAACGCGCTGGAGTTGGAATATATGCTGGAAGTTGCGCACACAATTGTTCTGGGCGCGCTTCTGCGCGAGGAGAGCCGCGGGGCTCATTTCCGGCGTGATTTTACTACCAGAAATGATAAGAAATGGCTGAAGCATACCATTGCCAAAATGGGCAAAAAAGGAGAGCCGCTTATCTCTTATAAAGAAGTTAAGATTACAAACTATCAACCAATGGAGAGAAAATATTGATTAAGAGCGATACATATACTTTCAAAATTCTGCGGTATGACGCCAAAAAGCCCAAAAATGAGCCCTATTTTGCGTCATATAAGATCAAAGTTATCCCCGGCCTCACTGTTCTAGCCATGCTTTTGCGTATTCGTGACGAAATTGACGGTACCCTATCCTTTCGTTCATCGTGCCGTTCAGCCATCTGCGGCTCCTGCGCCATGGTTATCAACGGCAAAATAGACCTTGCCTGCCGCACTCAGGTCGCTATTTTCGACACGGATACAATCATTCTGGAACCGCTACCTAATTTCGAGGTTATCAAAGACCTGGTCGTGGATATGACACCTTTCTGGGAAATGTATGAAAAGATACAGCCGTATCTTATCCGCAAAAGTCCGGCTCCCGAAAAAGAAATTTATCAAAGTGAAAAGGACAGAAAGAAAATCGATCAGTTTGTCAATTGCATCCTTTGCGCCTGCTGTTACGGCGCCTGCCCTGTTCTAAACAAAGACGCGCAATACGCGGGTCCCGCGGCACTGGCCAAGTTACAAAGATTTTCGCTTGA
>MGQN01000027.1:88184-110596 GCA_001797845.1 Deltaproteobacteria bacterium RBG_16_44_11
AGGCGTCTGGGGTTGTGATACGGTTTTCCGCTGTATCGATGCCTGCCCCAAAGATGTGCGCCCAACCGACGGCATTGTGGGCTTGCGCAAGACCATGCTGAAAAACAAAGCCAAAAAAATGCTGGGGGTGTCAGAAAAATGAAGCTTAAATATTCCCTCATAACACGCAGACAATTTCTCAATACTCTTTTCGGCGGCTCGCTTATCGCGTTTTTCTCCGGCACTCTTTTTTCTCTGGCCAAATTCGCCTTCCCAACGCTGGGCAAGGAACCAGATTTTGTTGTGCTGGATAAAAAAGAATTCGCAGGCATCCCAAATAATTCCACCAAAGCCTTTGCCTGGGGAGGAGTATTGGGGTTATTTTTAAAAAAAGCAGACGGGGGCATGACCGCGTTCAAGGGTGTCTGCACGCATATGGAATGTAACGTTAATTACAAGTCTGAGCAAAAAAAGTTTTACTGCGCCTGTCATCAGGGCTGGTTTGACGATACAGGCAAAAACATTGCCGGGCCGCCGCCCAAGCCGCTGGAGGTTTTTGAAATAATGGAAAAAGGCGAAAAACTGATTATCGCCAGGAAGGGAGCTAAAGTTGATCTGGCTAAAGTTTAAAGACTGGTTTGAGGAACGCTACGACATTGCCGAGTTGAAGAAGCTTGCCAAAAGCAAACTTGTTCCGCAACACCGCTACGACTTTTTGTATTATACCGGCGGCATCACGCTATTTCTTTTTATTCTGCAATTCATCACCGGAATGGTTCTGGCTTTTTATTATATTCCGCATGTTGACTTTGCTTATGAAAGCATCATCGATATCGTCACCAAAATCAACATGGGCTGGTTTTTTAGGGCTCTCCATCACTGGGGAGCACAACTCTGCATTGTTTTTGTCTTTATTCATCTCTTCGGAACTTTGCTTGTTAAATCTTACCGCAAGCCGCGGGAATTCATCTGGGTAACCGGTTTTATTCTTCTGGTTATCTCCATTTTCTTTGGCTTGAGCGGTTATCTGATGCTCTGGGATGAAAGAGCATTTGCCGCGGTGCGTGTAGCCACCGGAGGCGCGGGTAATCTTCCCGTTATCGGAAGTTTTATCAAAATTTTCTTAAGGGGTGGCACTGATGTTACCGGCGATACCCTCACCCGCTTCTACGCCTTCCATATAGCCATTCTGCCGATTTTATCACTGGCACTTATCGGCCTGCACGTACTTCTTGTGCAATATCATGGTATGAGCGTTCCCGTATCTCAGGAAAATAAGCAGGGTAAGGGAGAGCCTTTCTTCCCCAATGTTTTCTACAAAGATATGATGATCTGGCTGGTGGTACTGGGCATTGTGGCGACGCTGGCAATTTTTCTGCCGCCGGAAATAGGCCTTAAAGCTAACCCTCTGGCTCCGGCACCGGAAGGAATCAAACCGGAGTGGTATTTCCTATTTTTGATGCAAACGCTTGAGTTTTTCCCCGGCACGATTTACGGCTTCAACGGTGAAACTATCGCCATTGTCTGCGTTACCATCGGAATTCTCTTTTTCTTCCTCATTCCATTTGTCGACCGCAAATCAAGCAAAGGAAAGAAAAGCCTGATATTCACGATTATCGCCGTCATTTACCTGATTTACTTTATAACCATGACCCTCGTCGGCTTTTTAAGTTAGGAGTGCTTATGAGTAAAAAAATAGCCATATTGTCATTCCCGCGGAAGCGGGAATCCAGGATTTTTTATTTAATATTTTTATTCTTCTTCTTTTTTAATTCTTTAGCCTTTGCCGAAGAAAAAATTCCTGTCTTCCCGACAACACCTGTTGATGTCTATGCCATCTACACAAGCCTGGTTGTTTTCTGGCTCGCTATCATTGGTTTGATTGTTGTAATCAAAATGAAGTTAAACGAAATTGAACGGATTCAAAAATTGGGGATTGATAAGGAAGATTCAGACGCCCCTCTGCTGGACTAACATCCAACTTGGATGGAAGTTCCCGATCTACGCTCGTTAATTCCCGGTAAGGTAATTATCTGTTTAACTATGCGCTTTCCTACGGAATGCGCTCCCGGTCATTCGTCTAGCTTCTTTGGTATAGCCTGTCCGGCGTATGCTGGATCGTCAGCTTCCTTAACGTATAACCTGAAGGTCACGCGTTAGTAATACGTCGGATGCCTGCCCGGCGAATGCCGGGGAGCCTCCTCCTTGTCGCCTCGGTATACTTTTGACTTCAAGTTGGTAACATAACGTCTGTGTTTAGCGATAGCCACATGCTTATAAATTTAAGTTCTCAGATAATTGTTTTGAATATTCAATTATATTTTTGCAAATATTTCTCTGCTTACTCCCACCAAGGCTATTAATATATTTTTTTAAATTAGCCGGTTTATTTATCGACAATAATGATTTATATAAATCATCAACTAAAATTAATTTCCAATCAGTAATATTATTTATACTAAATTGACCTGATAATATTTCACCAATTCTATCCCATGCTTCGTAGTTTATATTTTCTGACTTTTTTATTAAGAAAGATAATGGAAGTATATTTACAATCTCTTTAAGAGAAATTAATCCTGAATTCAGTGCTCTTTCGAAATCCGCTACATTAGGTGGAATATCGAGTAGACCAGTTACATAATATAAAATCGTTGTTTTAGCTATTTCATTATAATATTGTTCTTCGACGTTATCTATTTTAATAGGCTCTAATGATTCAATATTTTTTGTTGATAAAGGTATAACATATAAAAGCATTTTTGAATTATTTGGTCGAATTGATTTCAACAATTTGATTAAATCTTTAGCATTTTTTATTGAAGAATCATCTAGCCTTATTAAGTAATGAGAAAATCTTACTGAACGTAAACTTGGGAAATTATGACTATTGGCAGGTATTGTTGCAAATATTGGAAATTTCGTTAAATAATCTCGTATACTATCGTCTATTCTCCTGGTTATTACCCAATAGCAGTTTTCTTTAGCGCTCTCGCTTAATTGCGCCAATACATTTCTTGGAGAAAATTTATTTGAAAATTGTTCTTTCATAAAATTTTTGAATCTAGTTAATTGACTCAATTTATTTTCTAATTCGTAAAATTCAATATGAGGACATATTTTTTTAATAAACTTAATAGTAAGGTGTTCTTTATTTCTTCCATCATAACCCAAAAGGACTGATAATTTACTAATTAACGTTCTAACTTCTTTTGCTTTACTTCTAAAATTATATTGTGCAAGAATATTTTTAAGTAAAAGAAATACTTCATCACATATATTTAAATCTTCACAGTTTTCATAAATTACATAATGCATAGAAATTCTTACTGCATTTCTTTCATTGAAATCATCTATATTGTTTTCTCTAAAGTAATTTGTAAGCGCTCTATCAACGATACTAATAATTGATACATTTTCATTGTTTGAATATTCTATATTTTCAAAATACCTTTTAAAATTATCGCTAGAAGTTAAACAAATTGTTTTATTCTTAATAAATTCGTTTTTCCGTTTTCTAATTGAATAATAATCTTTCAAAAATGAAAATATATCGGAGATGATAAAGACAATACCTATATTTAATATGGTAAGGATAACTTTTATACAATCGTACTTTTTATAGTCGGCATAGGCAATAATACATGAAAATATTACAAAAATAATACTTCCAATAATTTTTATAATCTTCATTTTATCACATCCATTTTTTATTGCACTACTTGGCGGCAGTCTATTTTATGTAAATTCTAAATTCGATATGGTTATATTTAATATATAAAACTTATAAATTAATTAGAAACATTCCATTTTGCATTGAGCATGTGTTTGTTTGATATTCATTTCTTTAAAAGAGTACTTATCACTTGCTTTATAATGTCCAAAAGTGATCCCGCGTCAATATCTGCAATGGAATTGCTGATTTCCGGCTGGGCGAAGAAACGCTCTGACAGTTTAACCTTGATTTGTTCCCTTTTCTCTTTATCAAGCAGCTCAAGGTATGGATCAATAGCCGCGAGTTCTAGCTGCATCTTCCTATATCGGTGTTCAATGATACGATGTCTATTTGACTCGCGTACTGCATAAAAGGCTGGAATGGCAAGGGTGAAAGTTGTGATGGCTCTTATTGACAATAACTTCCAGTCTATAGTGACGACATGTAGCGCAACCTCAATGGTCTTGTAAGCACCGAATATTAGAGCACACATAAAAACGAGAGCAATAACACGAAGAATCTCAGCTGCGACTTTTTCTTGTGCAGCATACTTGCCATAGCTACCAGACACAGCGACGTTAGTCGAAACATCAAGCACCTTAGCTGCAGCGTTCATTTTACTCTCCATATCAGATAATATTCGTTTACCATCCTCTTTAAGTTGCGCGGATAATTTGGCAAGTTCAGTTTTTTGTGCATCTATAAGTGACTTATTCTCGTTCGTAATCTTTTCTTTGAACTGTTCAAATTGTGTATTGAAGTTCTGCTCAGTTTGCTGAGTTTGTTTCCGCCTTGAGGCTTCAGCTTCTGAGAATTGTTTCTGAAATTCTGCAATTGCCGTGTCCAGGCGTCCTTTCTGTGTTTCGATTGTATGATTCAACTGCGTCAATCTTTCGCCAGAAGCTTTTGAATCATCATTTAGCTGCCTAAGAGTTTCCGAAGTAGCCTTGGATTGAGCGGTCAAAGATGTAATTAATCCTTCAACTGCCGTGCTTAGTGAATTTACAGAGTCTGCGTATTGAGCAGCTGTCTCTGGAAGAGCGAATGGAGGCATTTTCTGAACTAATTGATCTGCTTGGTTGTTTGCATTCTGAAGATTTGATGCATTTTCGTCCTTGATGAATGCTTCAAGCTGTGGCTTGAGTTGGGTAAGTGTTGCGTGAATGCCGTCTAAAAAACCTTTAACAGTGCATTCTGGGTTGAGCGAGCGGACAAACGTGGTAAATAGTCTGAGGACAATGACAAGCCTATTAAATGAACTGAGAATGTCCTCATCTTTGCTTTTAAGCGAGGCTTTGCTAAGAAGGTTGTTGATCTCTTCCAATTCTTTATGAATTGGATGTTCTTCATACACTTTTCGCCATTGATTCATTGTATTACCTCCTTGAACTTCAAGTTAATTCGGAACGCTTTGATTAATTAGGGCCATCGCCATCTTTTCTAACTAAACCCATTCAATTTTCTTTATGGTCATTTCACTTTTTACGTCGTAAGTTTTGAAGTCATTCGATTATAATTTCATTAAGCTCTAATCTTTTTCTAGCATCAGGAATTTCTGCCGGATATCCGATAGGCAGGAGAGCGACAATATAAATATTGTCATCCCATCCAAATAGCTCTTTTACTTTTTGTTCATCAATCAATCGAATCCAGCAACTTCCGAGCCCATAATCCAGAGCCCTCAATACGATGTGTTCAATGGCAATCGCAACATTTGACGCGATTCGAGGACCAAGCTCACTACGCTCAATTGTCTTAAAAGCCTCGGCCCTCCCCTCAAGGATTGTCACAATTCTTCCTTCAATAGCTCCGATTTTTCCCAGATCTTGCGCCCCGGAAACCGTGCCATCAAAATAACCCTGAACATCCGCACAGCAAACAATCACTACAGGAGCTTGGCTGATAAAAGACTGATCATAAGCGGCTTGAGCCAACTTGGCTTTAGTTGCTGCGTCTTTTACTACTTTGAACCGCCATGGCTGGGCATTACAGCCCGAAGGCGCTAATCGAGCCGCATTCAGCAATTCCCGAATATACTCATTTGCTATAGAATCCGGCTTAAATTTTCGAATGCTTCTGCGCTTCTCTATTGCTTCTTTTGTAGTTAACATAACAAAAAATTACCTTTTTTTATATTGTTTCACTTTTCTCGCAGCCGTTTTAAATTTAATTCTTTCCATTAAGGGCTCACATTTCCTACGCTATAAAGATTTTGACAATTTAAAAAATCACCCGGGGTGACAAAATTTGCAACTGTGCCAAGTAAATATGCAAATGCGGCTGGAATTTCACCTTCCACAATCTTCATGGTTACTGGTTCGACAGCTTCTTTTTCCCCCTTTATCGACGTTTGGTAATAGGCTTCGGCAAAATTCTTTATGCTAGCCAACATCTCGGCATTTCGTATTGAAGCCTCAACATCAAAAGTACTTCGCAGTGGACCTTTCACCTCAAATAAGTACTGCTCAATTAGTTCATCTAAATTTCTTTCTTCTAGGAGTTTTTTCTTGCTTTTACTGTCTTCTAAAGAAAACAATAGATCACTCGAAGCACCTTTCTTTATGGTTATGACGTCTGTAGCCCAAGCAAGGAGGCTATCCCGATGCACGCCTGAATATGACAATTTTTTTTCACTAGTTAATGTCGCTCTAGGAAACGGATTGATATCGAGAGAATAAGGATCAGTCGACGATGGAAGCGCTTCATCATAACATCTGTAAACAAACTCTGAACATATCATAGGTTGTTTTTTGCCTTGTTCCATAAGTAAAGTCATGTTAGCGGCTTCATCCAAAATTTTCCTTATTAAACAATCAAGACCAGCGTTTACATGTAGTTTCCTTGTAAGACAGAGAAATGCCAGAAGAATTATTTGTTCGTATGCATATCGATTGCCAGCAGAAATATATGTTTTTGCTTTTTCCAAAACCGGCTTCATTGTATCATGATGAGATTTTAATCGTCTTATTATGACATATTCATTGTCCTTGATGCTCTCTTGGAAACTTCTTTTAGTAAGACCATTAGCAAGAGCTTCACCTACCTTTTCGAGACCTAAATAGAGACCTGCGTGGTTAATATTAGACCCGTCAAAAAAACGAATTGCTTTGGCAAGCCAAGTTTTACCATGATAGAGAATTACATCTGCATCTTGCATTTCAGTTTTTTTGATAAAATCCATAATCAGACCTCCGTCTTATAAATATCTATGATTATGATTTGTTCAATCCAAAAAAAGACAACTTCTATCACCTGTTTAAATTTATCCAATTTTCTTTACGATTATTTCACTTCAAAAACACTGTCGCTGCTCCAACAAAAAAGCCGGTCAATGTCTTCACTAAATCAGCCGCTTTATCTACTTGATTGCCATTGCGAGAAAAGAATAGTTTGAATATACTTGCGCAATAAGCGATACCCACAATCATAAAAATACCAGCCATAATAATTACGCGAGGAATAAATTTATCAAAACTATTTGTTGTTTGACCTCGTTCAACTACAGTAGAGGACAGAGTACTAATTTTTCTAAGTTCTTGTGTAGCTTTTTCGCCATGCAACAACCCTACTACTAGCAGAGCTAGTAAACCGAACAAAATGAAAAGAATAAACCACCATTTAATTTTTTTGATTCTTGCCACGAGATATGAAGATGCGAACTCTTCCTTTGAAGATTTATAAAAACTCATTGCCCTTCCTCCTTAATTTTTAATTTAGGTTAAACTTCACATGGACTACTTAACTAATTCACTCAATTTTCACTATTGTCATTCTGCTTTTCCAGCTGCTGCTAAAACGCAAAGAGGGGCGGAATGAAGACTCCGCCCCTCTCTTTAATTATTATGTTACTCCACCCGATGGGCGGGTACTGCGCTAGTTTTTTCCCTTCAAAAAATCCTGATATACTGAAGCTGTTTCCTGCGGCTTTTCCAGCATGGGAAGATGACCGCAGTCTTTTATGATCACCGATTTGGAATTTTTTATATTTTTCTTAAAAATCGGAACAGCGGAAATATGAATAAGTTTGTCCGAATCTCCCCAGACGATTAATGTGGGAGCCGTAATTTTGCCCAACTTGCTTTGCAGAATAACAAAATCGGTAGATATCTGATCTTTTAATATTTTTTTGTTAAAAGGTCCAGCCTTCACTGCTTGTTTTGCTAAATATTTTTTTATAACTGAAGGTAATTGAGGCGGTTTCATATAAACAAATTCCAAAAATTTATCATAGTCATTTACATCTTTAATAATAAGAGGATTTATCCCTTTTTCAAAAAGCAAAGTGAGTTCGCTTTTTATGGGAGAAATTACACCGGCAGCATCGAATAAACCGAGGGTTTTGACCATTTCCGGGTAAGTTGCGGCATAATTGCCGGCGATATTGCCGCCCATTGAATTTCCGACTATATGAAATTTTGTCAGTTTCAATTCTTTTGCCAATAAATTTAATCTTTCCACCTCTGACATGATGTTATATTTCGCGTCCTGGGGCTTGGAGCTTTCACCAAAACCGGGGAGATCGGGAATTATTACCCGATAATTGGGGGTAAAGTTTTTCGCGAACCTCAGCCAGTTATCTTTGCTGCCGCCAAAACCGTGAAGCATAATAATGGTGTCTCCGGTGCCGCCTTCCAAGTAAACAATTTTAAAATCAGGAATGTTCGCTGATTTATGCGTTAACCCGGCGTCTTTGCGCACTCCGTCAATTGCTTTGTTGTATAAATATTCCGGGACGGCAAAATAAAGTACCGCGGCAATAACTATTACAACAGCCGCAATCGTCAAAAAGATTGTTTTCTTCGAAAACTTTTTCATTTGGAAACCTCCTGATGATTATTTATTAAATTTGACAAGAACTCTCTTTTGATGCAAAGAAATATTAGGGGAAAAACCCTTCGCTGTCAAAGATAAAAGTTGTTCACTTTAGCGACAATTCCCACCGCGTAATCGCTGCCCGGAAAATAAATTAGAAAAGATTATGAGACACGGCCAACGACATTTCGTTTAATAAACGACTTGAGCTTTTTCCGGTCGAAAACACCCAGCCATTTAAACTCAACACTTCTTCTTCGGAGCTGTTCTTTTTTATCTTTGGTAACGGAAAGAAGATTGTCCGATTTGGTAACAAATTCCACACGTTCAAGATAGGGAATATCTTTGTACTGAAGGCTGAGAATACCTGATTCTTCCAGTTCTTCCTTGGAACCGCTATAGATAAAAGCGCATCCGCCCTCACTAATATCCAGCATCTGCACTTTTCTACCTTCGATGGTATAGGGTTCGACCACAACAAATACTCCTTTATCAACATAAAATCGAGGATTCATCCGAGGCCTAAATAATCTTCTCATTATTTTTAAAAGGTCCATTAGCTACCCCATAACATTCGGTATGAGGGGTATTATATTTGTAACACGACGAAAAATCAAATTAAATTTAAATTTTATCTGAGGAACAAAATGGGGTCAAAACTTTAAATATTAAGGAATAAAGATATTGCAGAGCACTTGGATATTAACTATAGACAGTAAGCAAAGCACTATCAGTTATTGAGAAAAAGCGATATTTCAAGAATAAATAAGGTCAATTCCCTGTTACCTAATTAAACCCATTCAATTTTCTTTATGGTCATTTCACTTTTCACGTTGCCGGTATTTGGGGTGTCCTCCGGTTCGATCAAAAGAACTTTATACCCATTGACTGATGAAGGCTTATGCTCAACACCTTTGGGAATTACTATCATTTCACCCCGATTTAATTCTACAGTCCGATCTCTAAAGTTCATAACCAATGTACCATCCAAGACAATGAAGGTCTCGTCGGTATCTTCATGGCTGTGCCAAATAAAATCGCCTTTACGTTTGACTATCTTGAATTCGTAGTTGTTCATTTTCGCGATGATTCTCACCGCGTAGTCGCCTCCCGGCAACTTGGCAAACTTTTCATCAAAATTAATCTTGTTAATTTTCATATTTTTTTCTCCGTAAAACCACAAATTTTCACCATAAAATAGCTTAGAATACACTTAAAGTAGATATACGCAACTTGTTAATATATATATAATAATTTTGATAAACAATGCTATTGACCGGTATACGACCGCTTTAACTAAGACTGTTTAGAACGTTGTAAAGAATGGAATGTTTTTTATTTAATTAAATTACCCGAAATATGTCAATAATTATTAAGCGGTTTACGAGGTTTTTATCAGAGATCTCATTTATCTTTTACATTATTGCGGGGAAGAACTGGCTCGATTATTTTTACAGGCAATGACAAAGTTCTCTTCATAATCCCCCACACCCCTTCACCGACCGCTGTAGGGGAAAGAACTATTATGCTGGGATCGGCTATATTGCCGGTCACTTTTAGGGGTATGGAAATAAGGTTGTCTCTGAGAATATAGCCAACCAAAGGAATTTTGCTTACCAGATAATCAACTGTCTTGAACGGTGCTACCAGAACAGTGAGATTGATTATATTGTTGGCGAGATTAAATTCGCCCTGCCCGACTAACTGCATAGTAGTTCCATCAATGACCGCCTCTTGAATAACGAAGACTCCCCGACGAATATCGCCTTTAATTATTATCGAATTATATTTAAAGCCCTCCGTAGTGAAGTCGGGGATATTCCCCCGCAGAAGTTCCGTTACATTCAAAACTGAAAATATTTTTGCCATCAGAGGGAATCGGTAAATTATTCCGCCATTAGATTGAAATTCCACCCTTCCCTGTAATGCGGAAACCAGCGCATCAGCTTTCCCCCGGGAATTGACCGCGGCTTTCAAATTTAAAATCCCGGTGATGCGCGAGTCTTTATCAAAAAGACAATCAAGCGTAGGTTCAAGCTGTGTTCCTGCGGCAACGGGTCTAAAATCCAGCTTAATATCCTTATCGCCAAAGTCAAGATTTCCCGGAATAGAAATACCACAGAGAAAAGCTTCTGTAATGTTAGCATGGACGCCTTTATTATCCAGCAAGATATTGGCACGAATTGGATTTGCGGTATAACGTCCCCAGGTTATAGCTGGTGCATTGAGCCGGATAATTCCCCTCAGCGCCGGTTTTTTATAATTTTTCTCTGAGGGTTTTGTTTCTTGCGGCTTCTCCGGAGTTGCCAGATTTTTCTTTATGGTTTCCACATTAATCGCGTCCGAAGAGAGATCCATATCGAGACGGAATCCATCCTGCACGGCCTTTACATTACCCTTCAGGTCAAGATTGTTTTCACCCCAGTTTAAAACGGCAGATTCCACCTTCAGAGTCTTGTTGCCCGCGCTAAGAATTACGCGGTGCACTTTTAACGGCACATTCATGGGCAGGGGGATGATAAAATCGGCGCCCTCAAGATGTCCCTGCGCCGTGGATTTAAAATACTGATCCAACTGCACATGGGCACGAAAATCTCCTTTTATCCATCCGCGATGAAATGAAGTTTGCTCGAATATCCTGTTGAGGGTTTTTTCCGACAAATTTCCTTGAAAGGAGACGTCGATGAGGTTCTTTGTTTGTCTGAACGTGATATTCGCCCGGGACTCTTCATCATAAATCATCAACTCGTTTATTGCCAAATCCATAGCGTCTTTATTCATAGCTACGGAAAGAGTTGGGCCATCCTCAATGGCCGCTGTTGCAACAATAGCTAATTTTGCTCCGGCCTGCCATACAACATGAGCATTAGAGATAGATACAGGTGCACGTAAGGTTTGCTCAGGCGGCAAACTAAACGTTTTGGAAATCAACTGGATTGTTTCAGGCCCAATCTCTCCGCTCATAGTTACATCAGCAGAATTTATAGTTTGCGCGGTTTTGGAAATTACAACGGAGCCTAGCAACGAGGAATCAAAGATGGAAGCTTGAACATTGTTCAGCGTTACTGTATCCACAGATAAACCATTTATCAATATGCTGTTTTTCTCCGTGTTAATATTTCCTCGCACAGAAAATTTTCCCCATTTATCAACATTGCCTTTGACCTTAATTTCCAGTTTTTTTGGCTCAAGAGCAATATGAGCAGAAATTTTGCGCACTATTGCCACATCGCGATCATTTTCCCGTACCAGCAATCTTCCCCGGCGCACTACCGCAACCAAGCCAGGCGCGACTGATCGTACAGACGATATGACCGAGGTAACATTTTCAATAATTTCTGCAGGAGTTGAAGACTTATCTTTTATTGCCCTTTGGTTGGGCTTATCCGAAATGTCCACAATAATGTCAGGTTTCTCAAACCTCACTTTCGCGATTCTTACCTTTCCGATGAGCAACGGTAATATTTCCGGGTATATTTTTGCTGATTCCACCCGGATAGATGTTCCTTCGGGAATAGTTATGTTCATCTGATCAAAAGCAAGACCGGGACGGGGAAAAAACGAAAGACCGGCGCGCTCAAATTTAACTACATCGCCTGTCTTCTGTGCAATTATGGCTTTAATGCTTCTTTGCGCTGGTTCTGAATTGATGTAAATGGAAGCAAACAAAATCCCGATAGCGATAAGGGCAAGAACTATTCTTGTTGACCAAATAAACAGCCATAGAAATTTTCCATTTGTTTTCATTTATATTGACTACTTTCTTAAGATTTAAATCTACCCCAGTGCTGTATTTCTCCTTTGTTGCTGTTTCTAACTATAAGACATCTTTGTTCCATAAAGGAGTTTAATGCCAAATTACATCTTGCGCAGTTCTTTTTTGAGAATTTTGCCGACAAGTGTTTTAGGCATCGCGGATAGAATTACAACTTCTTTAGGCACAAAGAAGCTTTTGAGCTTTCCTCTGCAATATTCCATCATTTCATCGGGCGTTGCTTTTTTTCCCGGCTTTAAAACAACAAAGGCCTTAATATCTTCGCCATAGACCTTATCTGTAATGCCGATAACAGCCGCCTCGGCAATACAAGAGTGAGCATAAAAAATTTCCTCGATCGCGCGCGGTGAAATATTCTCGCCGCCTTTGATGATAATATCTTTTTTGCGATCCGTGATAAAAAAGTATCCGTCTGCATCAACATAACCGATATCACCGGTATGAAGCCATCCATTGCGAATGATTTCGGCTGTCGCTTCCGGCTGATTCCAGTATCCCTTCATCACCATCGGTCCGCGCAAAACTATCTCGCCTTCCTTACCTTGCGGCAATTCCTTGTCTCGATCATCAAATATTTTCATCTCCATTCCCTTCATGGGGAGGCCGATAGAGCCGACTTTTTTCAAACCGTCTATGGGATTACATGAATTATTGGCGCAAGCTTCCGTCAAACCCCAGCCTTCGGCAATTTCACCGCCAAATTTTTCTTTAAATTGTTTCCATGTTTCGATGGATAATGGAGCGGACCCGCAGATAAAATATTTTACCGAGCTTAAATCAAACTTTGCGTAATCCGGATAAGATAACATATAAATATACATGGTCGGCACAGCTGCTATACTGGTGACTTTATATTTTTCAATCGCGGAAAATAATTGTTCCACATTAAATTGCCGCAGAACAACGGTTTTCCCATGTGTGCGCAGCGAAGACGAATTCATAATGCCGATGCCATAGGAATGGCACAGCGGAAGCATGACCACATTTATTGCTTCCATTGAATAATTGTTTGTTTCCTGAACCTTTATCGCCGTGTAGTAAAGCCCGTAATGGGTCTGCATAACACCTTTGGGTTTGCCGGTCGTGCCCGAAGTGTAAACAAGCGCGGCCACCTCGTTATCGCCGGTCTGGACAATTTCCAACTTATCGGAACTTTCCTTAAGAAGTTTCACGAAAGATAAAGTGCCCTCCATCTGTTTTTCCGAGACAACGATAATATTTTTTACGCCGGGAGATTGGACCTGTGCCATGTGAACTTTACCCATAAATTCCGGCGCGGTAATAACGGTATTAGCTTGCGAATCCTGATAAATATATGCTGTTTCTTCCGCTCCGATCTGATAGTTGATGGGCACGGCAACAGCGCCCATTTTCCAGATGCCCTGAAAGGCCTGTAATGTTTCGGGCGAATTGGGCATTTGCAGGATGATACGATCGCCTCTTTTTACGCCCAGCTTTTTGAGCGCGTTGCCCAGCTTTCTGGCAGCTATGTCCATCTGGACATTGGTGTATTCCTTTCCTTCGAAGATGATACTTACATGTTCGCCTGCGGTTAAACTTGTTAAAGCTAATTGAGCGATGTTCATTGCGGAGCCCCCTCATCGACCAGACCGTGAAAGCATTATTAAATCTGTTAAGAGCAGAATATTGAATGGGATAAATTAAGCTAATTGATTTATTTGCAGTTTGTCAATAATTTTATCCAGTATGCTGGCTTTTCGAGGATATTTCTCCGATAAATTCGTATATAATCCTAGGCCATTTTACCAGATCATCAACTCCATCAGCTATAACCAATCGTGATTCTGGTAATAACTCATTTAACTGCTTAGCTGATTGCAGCGGATGAGTCGCATCATCAGGCCAGGCAAGAATCAAGGTCGGGATTGAAAGCGTATTAATCTCGTTTCGCGGCGGCAAGTCACTGATACTGGAGCCACGAAGAATTTGAGGAAGCAATTTTGCATCCATTGTCAGTATATTTTTTATATATTTTTCATTATCAAACGGTTTTGCTTCTAATAGCCATTGAGGGAGTAATGGCCGCTTTCGCAGCAGTTCAACAAAAGCCTCCACGCCTTTCGCCTCGACAATACCTGCCGATGCACTATTCAAAGATGACTGGGCTTTTCGTGTTTCCCATATTGTGCTGGGAGTTGCCAAAATTAATGCTTTTACACGTTCAGGTGCCATGAGAGCGGCATTCAGAGAAGTCATGCTGCCCATGGATTGACCACCGGCGATGAATTGCCTCATTCCTAGTTCATCCGCGATAGCAATCATGTCTTTGGCCAAATTCGACCAATGATAATCTCTCGGCATAATAGTTCCCGGCGAAAGCCCATGACCGCGTGCATCGTAACGAACAACACTGACTATTTCTGGAAGCTTTTTCTCGTAAAAATAACCGGTATCGTCGTCCAGAGCCATGCTTCCCATAAGCCCATGCGCCCAGATAAAAGGCATGCCTTTACCTTTCATGCTGATATTTAATTTTAAACTGTTTATTTTAACTAATGACATTTACCTAATGTGATTATTAGAAACTAATATGGTCGCAACTTTTTTTCATCTTGTAACTATTACAATCTATTCCACGCCAAGTTTTTCGATACGGTAGCGCAAAGAATCAAAAGTGATATGTAATAGTTCAGCGGCTTTTGTTTTCGATCCTTTTGTTTTCAGTAGTGCTTTTTCGATCATTGCTTTTTCTATTTTTTCCAACTCTACATTTAAATCAATTCCTGTATCTGAAATACCAATTTCATAATTTCGTACCCCAGATGCAACATTGGCCGCCAATACTAAATTTTCCGGTAAAATTATATTGGAGCTTTCCATGGCTACGCCGCGCTCGATGATATTTTCCAGTTCACGAATATTACCGGGAAAGGTGTAATTCATCAACAACTCCATCGCATAAGATGAAATTGTTCTAATTTCTTTTCCAAATTCCTCTGCATACTTTTCGATAAAATGGTTTGTCAAAAGAGGAATGTCCTCTTTTCGTTCTCTAAGAGGTGGTATATGTACAGGAATTACATTCAAACGGAAAAAAAGATCTTCGCGAAATTCTCCTTTTTTAACTTTATCTTCAAGATTTTGATTGGTAGCAGAGATTATCCGCACATCAACTTTAATATCTTCGGAGCCGCCAATACGACGGAAGGTTTTTTCCTGAACTACACGTAAAAGTTTTACTTGAAGTACAGGAGGTAACTCGCCGATTTCATCCAGAAATATCGTTCCACTTTTAGCCATTTCAAAAAGCCCGGGACGATCAGCATACGCACCGGTGAATGACCCTTTCATATAACCGAAAAGTTCGCTTTCAAGCAGATTCTCCGGTATGCCGCCGCTGTTAATTGTTTTAAAAGCCATTTTAGAACGCGGCGAGTTTTCATGAATCGCGCGCGCGACCAGTTCTTTGCCTGTGCCGCTTTCTCCTAAAATTAAGATATTCGCCGTGGTATCGGCCACTTTTTTTATTGTTGCAAATATTTTGAGCATCTCCCGGCTCTTTCCAATCATGCCGCAGAACAATGTTTCTTCCACTGATTCCTTTTTTGTAGTTTGCTTTTCATTTACAAGTCCTTTTTTCAGCAAAGCGACGTGCACAATTTTTTTCAGTTCTTCAATGCTTCCCCCTTTTTCCACATAATCGTATGCGCCTTCTTTCATCGCGTTAACAGCAGTTTCTCCTGAAGCGTACGCCGTGATCAGAATAACTATTGTTTCCGGTTTTTGGTCTTTAATTATTTTAAGAAATTCAATGCCGTCAATTTTGGGCATCCTTAAATCAGTAATCACAAGGTCAAAATCTTTCTTACGGCAGATATTAAGTGCTTTTGTGGCATCCTCGGCACAGGTTACGTTATAACCTTCCTTTGTGAGCATAATTTCCATGAATTCTCTCATGCCCTGATCATCGTCAACAATTAAAATCTTTGCCATGTCATTACCTCATCTGATTTTCTTCATTTTTCACAGGCAGCCATACGGTGCAGTTCGTGCCGATATTTACACTGCTTTCTATTTTTATTTTTCCGCCGTAACCTTCAACAATGCGGCCGACAATTGTTAAACCTAAGCCAGTTCCTTTTTCTTTATCGGTAAAAAAAGGTTCAAATATCTTTTCTAATTTCTCATCAGCAATGCCACAGCCGGTATCCGTAATTTTAATTTCAGCATATTCATTTTTATCATCGAGTTTTACCAGCGCGGTTTCAATTGACAAAACCCCACCTTCGGGCATTGCTTGAATTGCGTTGAGGATAAGATTATTGATAATTTGTCTGACTTGCACCTTATTGGCAAAAGGTTTGGCCTTATCTGAAAATATTTTTTTAATTTTTATTGTATCCGTCCAATCCTTAGATAATTTCATGCTTTCAAAAACTTCTTCTAGCACTTCGCTTAAATCAACCAATTCTCTTGTTACAGGAATTGGTCGTGCCAGTAAAAGAAAATCTTGAACAAAACTATCTAATTGATTTTTCCCGCGTAAGATTATCTGCATCAGGCGCTTATCTGTTTCTTCTAAATTCACTCCCTGCCTCAAAAGCTCAATCGAACCGGTTATCGAAGCCAAAGGATTTCTCATTTCATGCGCCAATCCCGCGGCCATTTCTCCGATTAAAGCCAGCCTCTTGCTTTTTTCCAGATTTTCTTCCATGAGTTTTATTTCCGTAATATTCTGAAAAATCAAAATATTGCCTATTTGTTTTTCGTTTTTGTCCTTCAGAGTTGAAATCGCGCAACCCAAATTAATATTTTTACCTTTCGGCGTTTTTATCGCCGCTTCTGCTCGGTTTTTACTTTGTTCAGCGGTGTCATTTTTCAAAAATAACTCTCTGAATTCCGGAAAAATATCCTCAATCTTCTGGTTTTCTATTTGACGGAAGGAAAAGCCGGTAATATCTACCGCGGCACGATTAAAAGTTTTTATTCTTCTTTGCAAATCAATGGTCATGACTCCCGTCTCGACGGATTCGATAATACTGCGAAAAAGTAAATCCAATTGATCAAACTCCGTTACCTTTTCTTCCAATAAATGTCTTGTTTTCTTTTCCTGTTCTACAAAAACACTGGCTAAAAACGCTATCGTATAAAAAGAAACAATATGTATCAAAATACGTACAAACACATCTCCCACTGTAACTCTGTAATCATATGTATCAAAGACAATTGAAGGAATAACCTTATAATATTCGAGGTCCAAAAGCAGTCCATACGATATAGCGGAAGCCGAAGCGACAATTAAACCTCCTTTGCGGCCAAGAAATATTACTGAATAAATTATTACCAGCGTGTAAAGAAGCGAATAATTACTATTGACGCTGCCGGTGAAATAAACAAGAAAAGTAATCAGCAAAACATCTATGGATAGTTGCAAATAAAGATTTAAACGCAAATCTTCTACAAACTTTAAAAGAAAAGCGTAAGCAATAGAAATTATATATATTAAAGCGACGATAGAATAAAATAAATATACAGCGTTTGCTGAAGATGAGAATTCCTTCTTGTTGAAATCAATATAAATGGCAAGGCCCAGAAACAGAGTTATGACCACAACCCTGTATCTGATTAAAAGGCGCAATCGCTTTTTATCCTGTTCTTCCATTTATCCTTAAATTTTCCCAAATTTATTTAGGCGATACAATTTCCAGATCATGTTATAATATTTTAACACTTTTGGCTAATAAATTTGATGTTTCTTTTACTCTTGGAAAAATATTTGATTCTATGCGCAAGCCATTAATTTATCCCTTAATCACTCTTATTTCCGGCATTATTGCCGGTTATTATCTTGCTATTCCTAAATACCTGTTGTTCGGGGTAATCATAATAACACTAATTTCTCTTATTGTGACTATAATAAAAAAATGGACTGAAGCCGGTTTTCTTTTAATCATTATTTTTACATTCCTCGCGGGCTATTTCGATATTCAAATCCAAGAATATTTAACTCAATCTGATAAACATATAATACATTATATTAATACGGGCAAACTGACTTTAGAAGGCGTTGTCATCAAAAATCCCGTTGCTTATCCTGATAAAATAATTTTGGTTATTCGCTGTCAGCGCATTTTTAAAGATAACTCCTATACTTCTGTTTCCGGTAATATTCGCCTGGTAATTCCATCTGATTTAAATTTCCAATATGCTGATTTTATTCGGTTTCATTCTGTATTAAAGAAGATACAAAGCTTTCAAAATCCCGGAGGTTTCGATTATGAACGTTATATGAATCTCCAGGGTATTTATGCAACCGGTTTTATCGCCGATAATTCGCAAATCATCCTTCTTAGGAAAAATGCCGCCAGTATCACAAGATTGAAATTAGAATCGTTTAGATCCTATTTAAAACAGATAATTTATGAGAATGCTTTATCTCCGCAAAGAGAAATTATCGAAGCGATAACGATAGGCAACCAAAATGAAATCCCGTCTGATGTGCGAGAAAATTTTAATAAAACAGGAACTTCACATATTCTGTCTATTTCCGGCCTGCATATCGGAATAGTCGCGGCTGCGGCCTTTTTCTTCATTTCCCTAATTTTAAAGACTTCGGAATATTTGATGCTCAGGTTTAATATCATTAAACTGGCCTCGGCCGGTGCATTTATTTTTGTATTAATCTACACATTTATCGCTGGAATGGGTATTCCCGTGATCAGGGCAAGCCTAATGGCTTTAATCTTTTTGGGCGCTTTGCTTTTAGGCAAACAAAAAGATATTTACAATATCCTGGCGCTGGCGGGATTAATCATCTTGATTGTTTCTCCGGAAGCCTTTTTTGATATTTCTTTTCAGCTTTCCTTCGCGGCGGTGTTTGCGATTATTTATCTCGTACCAAGTTTTAGCAATCCTTCTTTTCCCTTTATTGAATCGTGGCCGATCCTGGTGCAGAAAATCTTCAAGCAAATTTATTTATCAATTATAGTATGTATTGCCGCAACTCTCGGCACTATACCCCTGATTGTATTTTATTTTAATCGTGTATCCGCCATTACGATTATCGCCAACTTAATTACGGTTCCTCTGTTGGGAACAATTGCGCTGGCGTTTTCCATGGCCTTTATCCTCAGCGCTTTTATTTCTGCATCAATTGCGGGCATTTTTATTAAATTGTCTTCATTTTTCGTTCAAATCTCTGTCGATATTATCACTAAATTAGCTGCGCTCTCCTGGTCCTCATTTATATTTACCAAGCCTACTGTGATGGAAATTATTATTTTTTATCTTTTCATTTTTCTTTTAATGGAATCGATTGATTTTTTCCGGGGCAAAGGAAGAAAAAAAGGGTTTTTTCAGCGCTATCCTTTTGTTTTGAAATGTCTTTTAATAGCGTCGCTTTTGTTTTTTACGGTAAATGCTATTTATCTATTTAGTAAAGACAAATTTTCCACGGAGCTGAAAGTAACGGCGATAGATGTTGGTCAAGGCTCCTCTGTTTTAGTACGCTTTCCGGGTGGCAAAAAAATGCTTATTGATGGCGGCGGATTTTCCGATAGCTCTTTCGATATGGGCAAAATGGTTATTGCCCCTTTTTTGTATCACGAAAGAATTAATACCATTGATATAGTTGTTCTCTCTCATCCCCATCCTGATCACCTACAGGGATTGCTTTATATTACCAATAATTTTAATGTAAAGGAAGTTTGGAGCACGGGACAGCAATCGGAAGACGAAATTTTTCAGCAGTGGCAAAAGATAATTGCGCAGAAAAAAATTAAAATGAATTCTCTGTCGGCGCAATCATCCACTCCAAAAATAAACGGTGTACAATTGAATGTTTTATGGCCTTTGAAGCCTATTTCCGTAAATGCCAGTGATCTATCTTCTGGCGAGGTTAATGATGATTCGCTTGTACTAAAAATAAAATATGGAAATGTGAGTTTTCTTTTCCCCGCCGATATAACATCCTCCGTGGAAAGTTCATTAATTAAATCAAAACAGGACTTATCCAGCGATGTTTTATTTGTTCCACATCATGGTTCATACCACTCCAGCAGCATCGACTTTATTAATAAAGTATCCTGCCGCTATGCAGTAGTTAGCGCCGGAAAAGCCAATGCCTTTCGTCATCCGCATCAACGCACTTTGGATCGATACAAATCTTTTTCGGTTAAACTCCTCCGCACGGATAAAGACGGCGCTATAACACTCTCCACAGACGGCACAGAATTGTACATTGATACTTATATAAAAAGCAGATAAGTCCTTGCCGTTAAATCATTTTTTTTCATTGCGAACATGCATACTGTATGCTATGAAATTCTATTATTTTGGTCATAATTTATGGAAAAAATTACTGCAATAAAAGGCATCAAAGATATATTACCTGAAGATTCCTCCACTTGGAATTCTATTGAATCAACCGCTCGTCAGGTTTTTGGTTCTTTCGGTTTTCGTGAAATTCGGGTACCGATTATGGAAAAAACCGAATTGTTTAAACGGAGTATCGGGGAAACAACGGATATCGTCGAAAAAGAAATGTACACTTTTCGTGATCGCGATGATGAACTCTTAACATTACGCCCCGAAGCCACGGCTTCCATTATCCGCGCCTATATCGAACATAATATGCACTCTTTTGACCAGATTACGAAACTCTATACAATGGGGCCGATGTTCCGGCGGGAAAGGCCGCAGAAAGGCCGTTTCCGTCAATTTCACCAGATTGATGTTGAATTGTTTGGCGATGAGAAGTCTCAATCCGATGCGGAAGTTATTTTCATGCTGGTTCATTTTCTGAAATCAACGGCTATTGAAGAATTATCTCTGGAAATTAACTCACTTGGTTGTAAAACTTGCCGGCCGGTTTTTTCGGAAACCATCGTCAATTATTTAAAAGGATCAAAAAATGCTCTTTGTCCAGATTGTCAAAGGCGTATGAACACTAATCCCTTGCGAATATTTGACTGCAAGGTAGAAAGCTGCAATTCAGTTATCGCCAAAGCTCCGCAAATTCTCGACTACTTGTGCCCTGGATGTGAAGAACATTTTGCTCAGGTAAAATCGTATTTAACTTGCTTGAATGTTGCTTACGGTATTAATCCAAAAATGGTGCGCGGTTTGGATTATTATACGAGAACTGCTTTTGAAGTTAAATCAGGATTGCTGGGAGCGCAAAACGCACTGGCGGGCGGCGGCAGATACGATGGTTTGGTTAGTTTCTTGGGAGGACCGGAAGTATCCGGCATTGGATTTGCCGTAGGTGTTGAGCGTCTTCTTGCCTGCCTGCCTGATAATAAAAAAAATATTTTTCAGACGGATTTATTTATAGCCGCGCTCGGCGAACGCGCCCAAAAAATGGCCTTCGGGTTGACTAACGAATTGCGCCGGGCCGGTATTTCCACGGAAATGGATTACAACGGAAAAAGCTTAAAAAGTCAGATGAAACGTGCCGACAAATTAAACAGTTCCTTTACGCTAATTATGGGTGATAAAGAAATGGACGAAAAGCGCGTTGAGTTAAGAAACATGAACACCAAAAATCAGCAAATTTTACCCATGAACAACTTGTTGGAAACAATAATTAAAATTCTTAAGGAAAGGTGAAAATCTTTTGGCCAATTTTTTAACTATAGATAAGAGAACGCATTATTGCGGCAATTTAAACATTTCCCATATCGATAAAGAAGTAATTTTAATGGGCTGGGCGCATCGCCGGAGAGATCACGGCGGTGTTATTTTTGTCGATTTGCGCGATCGTGAAGGAATGGTTCAGGTCGTTTTCAATCCCGATTCCGGAGAAGCTGTTCATGGAGAAGCTCATAAAATCCGCAGTGAATTTGTTCTGGCTATTAAAGGAGTGGTACGCAAAAGGCCGCAGGGCATGGAAAATCCCGCCCTGAAAACAGGTGAAATCGAAGTCATCGTCTCCGAATTGGAAATAATGAATGAATCAAAAACACCGCCATTCTCTTTTGACGAAGAAGAGATATCGGAAAACGTGCGGCTTAAATACCGTTACCTGGATTTGCGCCGTCCGGCGCTCCAGCAAAATTTGTTTTTACGCAGTAAATTGGCCGCCGCTACGCGCAATTACTTCGATAAAAACGGTTTTATCGAAGTGGAAACGCCTTTTCTTACAAAAAGCACTCCGGAAGGCGCGCGCGA
>MGQN01000027.1:110683-120476 GCA_001797845.1 Deltaproteobacteria bacterium RBG_16_44_11
CGGCTTTGACCGTTATTATCAAATTGTAAAATGTTTCCGCGATGAAGATTTACGCTCCGACCGTCAACCGGAATTTACGCAAATCGATGTCGAAATGTCCTTCATCACCGAAGAAGATATAATCAAAATCATGGAAGGATTGATGGCGCAAATATTCAAGGTATGTCTTGATCGTGAGCTTAAACTCCCCTTCCCCCGCCTCACCTATCATGATGCCGTCAGCCGCTATGGCAAAGATAACCCCGATACGCGTTTCGCTATGGAACTGGTGGACATTACATCAATAGTAAGTAATTCGGGCTTTAAGCTATTTCAGGAAGTTGCCGCCGCGGGGGGGATTGTCAAAGCGATTAAGGTGGAACAAGCTTCCGGCCTTTCCCGCAAAGACCTCGACGAGCTCAAGGATTATGTTGCCGTTTACGGCGCTAAGGGACTGGCCTGGGCGAGAATTAACGCCGCCGACTGGACTTCACCCATTTATAAGTTTTTGCGGCCGGAGGAAGTTGAAAAAATAAATAAGGTAATGGGCGCGAAAGAAAGCGCTATTATATTTTTTGTTGCCGATGCCCCCCGCGTTGTTAACGATTCTCTCGGCAATTTGCGTCTGCATTTAGCCAAAAAGCTGAATTTATTTAAACCGGATGATTTATCCTTCAGTTGGATTACCGAATTTCCGCTGATGGAATATTCGGACTCCGAAAAGCGCTATGTCTCCATGCATCATCCGTTCACATCGCCTGTTCTGGAAGATGTTCACTTACTTAACTCTCAGCCGGGTAAAGTTCGCGCGCGCGCTTATGATCTTGTGTTAAATGGTTCAGAAATAGGCGGCGGGAGCATTCGGATCCACAGGAAGGATTTACAGGCTCAAATGTTCAAAGCTTTAGGTTTGAGCAATGACGAAGCCCGCAGTAAGTTTGGTTTTCTTCTGGATGCTTTGGAATACGGCGCTCCGCCTCACGGAGGAATTGCCTTCGGCCTGGATAGGCTCACTATGATTATGACTCACGCGGAATCAATCCGCGATGTGATTGCTTTCCCGAAGACGCAAAAAGCGGCCTGCCTCTTATCGGATGCGCCGTCAAAAGTCAGCATCGAACAACTTATGGAACTTTCCTTGAAAATTGTATAAGCTAACCCCATGGAGAAAAGAAAGTGAAATTGAACAAACGCAAAAAACTGCTTGGTCGTAAAGTTACAAAATTTAAATTAAAAGAAGTAAAGAACCCTAATTTATATAAAGAAATCTTCCCCTACTCTGAGGTAGGTAAGGTTGCTTTTGACCACATAATTTTGCCCGTTAGTCAGGCTGAAGAAATATTTATTACGGACACTACTTTTCGCGACGGACAGCAAGCCCGTCCTCCTTACACGGTAGAACAAATTGTTAATATTTTTCAACTTCTGAGCAAACTCGGCGGTCCCAATGGCGTAATCAGGCAATCAGAATTTTTCCTTTACAGCAAAAAAGATAAGGAAGCGGTAGAAAAATGTCAGGCACTGGGTCTCAATTATCCGGAAATCACCGGTTGGATCAGAGCGGCAAAAGAAGATATACCTTTAGTTAAAAACGCAGGCATCAAGGAAACAGGCTTGCTCACATCGGTTTCCGATTACCACATTTTTTTAAAGCTGAACAAGAAAAGAAGCGAAGCCATGGATGATTATCTGGGCATCGTCAAATCCATTTTGGAATTAGGCATCATTCCTCGCTGTCATTTCGAAGATATTACCCGCGCAGATATTTACGGCTTTTGTATCCCCTTTGCGCTGGAACTAATGAAACTGAGGGAAGAAAGCGGCATCGATATCAAAATCAGGCTTTGCGATACAATGGGCTACGGCATAACCTATCCCGGAGCGGCTCTTCCCCGCAGTGTAGATAAACTGGTCCGTGCTTTTATTGATGAAGCCGGGGTGCCCGGCCATCTCTTAGAATGGCATGGCCATAATGATTTTCACCGAGCCATGACCAATGCCACGACGGCCTGGATTTATGGCTGCAGCGCGGCCAATTCAACTCTTTTAGGCCTGGGCGAACGTACAGGCAATCCTCCGATTGAAGGTCTGATTATTGAATATATCGCGCTTAAAGGAAATAATAACGGAATTGATACGACGATAATTACCGATATCGCCGAATATTTTGAAGCCGAACTGGGAGTGAAGATACCTCACAATTATCCTTTTGTTGGTTCGGAGTTCAATGTCACCCGCGCGGGCGTTCATGCTGACGGCCTTATTAAATGCGAAGAAATTTATAACATCTTCGATACCAACAAAATATTAAAAAGACCCATTGTCACCATGATCACCGACAAATCAGGCAATGCCGGTATAGCTTTTTGGATTAATCAACGCTTCGGCCTTAAGGGTGAAAGCGCTGTAGATAAAAGGCATCCGGGAATTTCTAAAATCAATAAGTGGATTACTGAACAATATGATTCCGGCCGCATTACTACTATTTCTCCTGAAGAGATGGAAAAAAAGGTGCGTTTCTATTTGCCGGAACATTTTATGTCGGCATTGGAAAAAATCAAATATATAGCTGAAAAAGCCGCCGTAACCGCGGTAAACCAAATTATCGAACATTCGTTAATGAAAAGCATGAATACCGAACAGCAAGAACCGCTGATGCAAGAATTCGTTGATAAACATCCTTCTGTTCAATTCGCGTATATAGTGGATATGAACGGCAGAAAGACTACTAAAAACATTACCAACATTGCCGATCGTGCTAAATATGAAAATTATGGAGTAGGCATCGACCAATCCGACCGGGAATGGTTTATAAAACCTCTGCAGACGGGAAAAGTTCATGTTACCGATTTCTTCATTTCCAAAATGACAGGAGTTCTATGTTTTACCGTTTCCGCACCTATCGTCAACGATAAAGATGAAATGATCGGCATTTTCGGTGTGGATATTCAATTCGAGGATTGGGTTAAAAGAGCTGAAGAGATGGATGATACTGACAATATAGCCCTGCGTGCTCAATACGAAGAAGTTAAAAGCAAAGCAAAACACGACCACCATTAATCCCGCATCGCTCCGCTTGCGGGATAAGTTCGACTAACCAATTCCAATGCGCTATGCTTTCGTAATTGGAGTCTCTCTAATATTCCGCGTAAAGAGTCCACTGCTCAAAAGGACGATTCTCGTCCCCAACGGAAAGCGGCGCTATTTCGTTTATGAAGCGCGATGGTGTAAGCATGATATTACCCGAAGCGCGGCTATAATCCAATGCCGGGCAACATAAGTATAGCTGATCTTTTGCCCTGGTCAGGGCTACATAAAATAGCCTTCTTTCTTCTTCTTCGCCGCTTGGTTCCTTCAATGCCCTCTGTAGGGGAATCATACCGTCCGCGCACCAGATTACGAAAACATATGACCATTCCAGCCCTTTGGCCTGATGAATAGTACTCAGTATTATTTTGTTCTCTTTTCCCTCTTCTTCAAAACCTTCTTCTTTGGCCACATTTGTAAGCAATGCCAATTCATTTAAGAAATCTTCCATGCGCTCAAATTGGACAGAGAATATTCCCAACTGAATCAAATCTTCCTCCCGGGAAACAGCATCGGAATAATTTTCCTGCAGATAAGAACGATAACCACATTTGTTTAACAAAACATCTACTATTTTTTCCGGCATACGTTCTGGCAACTGCAACTCTAAAATCGTTTGCATAGTTTTCCGGCATTGCTCTATTCCTGTTTTTGCCGCTGCCGGAACAATTCGCATAAATTCATTTTCCATAAAAGCTTCCAGAGAATTTTCTTTTTTTGCCAAATAGTCCCATATCTTATCGAAAGTTACTTTGCCTACCTTAGGATACATTGTCAGCAGGCGTCTCCATGCTAACTCATCATGGGAGTTTGTTAAAACTCTCATATAAGAAGTTACATCTTTTATATGCGCCTGTTCAAAAAAACGGATACCGGAACGAATATCGAAAGGTATGTCTCTGCGTACCAATTCCATTTGCAACTCCATCGAATGATAATGCGCGCGGTAAAGAACCGCTATCTCGCTGTGCGGCATATCGGAACGGATCAATTCCGAGATTCTCTGCGCCACAAAATCAGCCTGTTTCAACACATTTTGCGCGTAAACCATAACCGGGCGCATACCTTTATTCCGTACTGCTTTTAATTCCTTAGGAAATTGATTTTCGTTATTATTTATACTTAAATTCGCCAGATGTAATATTTCCGGTGTGCTGCGATAATTTGTTTCCAATTTATATATTTTGCAATCCGGATAGCGTTGTGGGAAATTAATTATGTTGCTGAAACTTGCGCCGCGAAAGGAATAAATACTTTGCGAGTCGTCCCCCACCACCATCAAATTTCGATGGCCGCAAGCCAGTATATCAATAATATCAGCCTGAATAACATTTACGTCCTGATATTCGTCAACTAAAATGTGCTGATATCTGCGGGAAAGGTTTTCTAATATATCCGGATTACCCACTAAAACCCTTCGGCAATTACTGAGCAAATCGTCGAAATCCATTACGTTAAGTTCAATTTTTTTTTGCGAATAGAGAAAAGCTATCTGCTCTATTTCATTATTTAGATGATAAAAAAAAGGATATTTTGCCTGAAGTACATCTTCCAACGAGCTTTGCGTGTTAAAAGTCAAGCTGATTATTTCACCAAGTACATTACTTTTGGGAAATTTGCTGATTTTTGAATCAATTTTTGATTCGGAGATACAGGTATTTATTAATTGATGTGAATCCTCACTATCCAGTATGGAAAAATTACCGCGATAGCCTAGCCGAAAAGCGTGGTTTCTTAAGATAAGATGGGCAATATGATGAAACGTACCGCCCATTATTTTTCCTGTATATAAGTTACTGAGGCATTCGACCCGATTAAGCATGGAGCGCGCCGCTTTATTCGTAAATGTAGCCAGTAAAATGTTTTCCGGTGGAATGCCGCTTTCCAAAAGACGGGCAACACGATATGTCAGTGTGCGTGTTTTACCGCTTCCCGCTCCGGCCAAAACAAGAAGCACTCCGCCCTCTTCCATTACTACACGATATTGCTCCGGATTGAGTTCTTTTTCATAATCAATCATTTAATTTTTTTTACCGGCAACAACTCTTTTTTTTATTTTTATATTTTCTGCACATTTTTTAATTTCAGCAACAGTTTCCGGGGCAATTAGCGATGGAACATTTTCCAAGAAACCTTCGTTTTCGTAGAAACCGATAAGGGGCGCGGTTTTTTGGTTGTATATCTTTATTCTGTCGGAGATTGCTTCCGCTGTCTCGTCTTCTCTCTGGATAACATCATGCCCACATTTTTTACATTTTCCTCCCTGGGCCGGAGGATTGTTTTTAACATTGTAAATTTCCTGACAAGACGAATTTATACAGGTTCGTCTGGTAGATAGCCTGTCTAAAATAATATTTGACGGAACTTCCAAATTGACCACAAAATCCAACTCTATATTTAATCTGGCCAGTGTTTTCTTTAATTCCTGCGCTTGATGAATCGTTCGGGGAAAACCGTCCAATATAAAACCGTTGCGGCAATCGGTCTCCTGCAAACGCACTTCCATAATCTCCATTATCAGCGAATCGGGAACAAGGTCTCCACTGTCCATATATTTTTTTGCTTTTTTCCCTAAATCGGTTCCCTTTTTGACCGCTGAACGTAAAATATCTCCAGTGGATATTTGAATCGAGCCGTCATATTCCGTAAGAAGCTTCGCTACAGTGCCCTTCCCTGCTCCCGGAGATCCTAATAAAATTATTCTCATGATTTTCTCCAAATAAATATTTTATATAATTGCTTCGCGCTTATAATGTAAATAATTTTTACGGTCAAGCTAATATCACGGGTATAGAATCAAGTTTACTTGACGGCGAGTGTAAAAACGACCACAAAGCAGAACTTAGTACGTATAGCTTCCTGAAGTCAGTAATCAGCATGAGGCATGAAAAGCGATGCTTTCTTATGGGAATGACACATCCCTTTCCCAACCGCATCGCCAACCCCTGCTTTGCGACACGGTTGTAGTATAATATGGGTTGAGGAGGTAAGGATGGTAACCCAGAAAAAAATTGACAGCCTTGCCTATGGATTGTATGATTTAACTGGGGAGTAGATATGCAATGTGAAGGAGAGTGCAAGCAAGTGATAGTTTTGTTTGCAAGAATAAAATAGCGAAAGGAATTAGGAGCCAAGTTGAAAACCCGATTTGAAGACTTAAATGTAGATAGGGAGTTCTATTTTCAATGGCATATCACAGAAAAATGTAATCTAAGATGTCAACATTGCTATCAGAATGACTATACCTCTGCCAATGAACTAGACTTGGACGAATTAAGGTATATAGCAGACAAAATCAATACTACCTTGGAAAAATGGAATAAAAAAGGCACTATTTCTATTACCGGTGGGGAACCTTTTATGGTCAAAGATAAGGTCTTTCCACTATTACAGCATATCAGTTCTATCAAAACCATTTACTATTTCGATATTCTTACTAACGGCAAATTACTTGATCAGCCCGCTCTGGATAAACTAAAAGAATTTAAAAAACTCAGACGGGTACAACTCTCTTTAGAGGCAGCAGATCAAAAATTAAACGACCAGATTCGAGAAAATGGTAGCTTTGAGAACACCTTATCTGCTATTAGGTTATTGAAAAAAAATGATTTTCAGGTAGCCATTATGATGACTATTAGTAATTTGAATAAAAATGAGGTTGAGCCCCTGGTCAATTTACTTGAAAAAGAAGGTGTTGACACCTTCTCTGCCGAACGCTTTATCCCTGAAGGAGTAGGCGTCGGTTTAAAGGATGAATTTCTAACATCGGAAGAACTAAAAAATGTATTTCAAAGAATTTATTCTCTGGCTATGAAAAAGGACAAAATTAAAATCTTATTATATCGACCTTTGTTTGCGCTTTTGAATGGGAATGACCCAACTGTTGGGGCAATGTGTTCTGCTGGTACCAATGCTTTGACCATAATGCATGACGGTACAATTTACCCCTGTCGTCGTCTGCCTATACCAATTGGAAATGTGATGCAAGACACTTTGTACAAAATTTGGTATACTTCTGATGTCCTATGGAATATCAGAAATTCAAAAAACATCAAAGGTAAATGTAACCGTTGTGATTTTATACCTGTCTGTCGGGGCTGCCGTGCCTCAGCATATGCCGCAACTGGTGATTACCTCGCAGGAGATCCGCAGTGCTGGAAATAAATAAAAGTGATGTCTTTTTTCTATCAGATAATGCTTTTCTTCAGAAACTAGAAGAATTAAGGAAATATTGGGTTTTTAATATAGAAACTGGTGAGCATTATAGCCTTAATGAAACATCTTACTGGATACTGGAGCAGATAGCATTGAATTTACCTATTGAAAGTATTTTAAGCGATCTAGTAGATATTTATGATGTGGATGAAGAACAAAGCAAAAATGATCTCGATGAGACAATAAATAAATTCTTAAAAGAAAAAATTATCAAAAGGAGATAGTAAAATGAAGAAGGGAATGAAAAAGGCTTATGAAAAACCAATCCTGAAAAAAGAAAAAAAGATGAATTTCCCCATTGAAATTATTAACAAATCAACTGGGGGAAAATATGTCTGTAAGCAGTGCTCTGGCTGTCATGGATGTAGCAGATAAGGTTATTTCCGAAATGGAACTGACTATTCAGCAAGGTATAATCGCCTTGAGCCAGATAATTAGAGATTTCCTGCAAAAAGAGATTGAACTTACTCGTATATGTAGATTAGCATTGTTGTTGAAAGAAAGCGGCGTTAATCCCAACAACGTTCTTTTCAAAAAGATAGCTGATAAGTGTATTAAAATGCAAAAAGATGACGGAGGGTGGTCTGATGTTCCCGAAACCATGTGGTGCGCGAGTTTTTTGAATTTATCAAACAAATATTCTAACTCAGTTGAAAAGGCATTGAAATGGATAAATGATCAAAGCCAGAAGACACAAGGTTGGGGTAAATCCTTAAGAGACTCTGCCCGAATACCTACGACCGGCCTGATTCTCTACTTCCTTCCTCAGATTGCTTCAGATACCTATTTGAGATGGTTGGAGGGGGAATGGAAAAAAGAATGGCAATCTGAACCTTGCCTGAATTATAAAGCTGCTTTTACATTAATGGCGTTCTATAAAAATAACTATCATCCGGAAGACAACGAAGTTATTTCCAAAACTGTTCGCTGGCTAGCCGATCAACAGAATGATGATGGCGGTTGGGGACCTTGGAAAGATCACCCAATTGGAAGTGACCCTTGGTGCACAGGGATTTGTTTGGTGTCGCTTCTTCATTATCCGAATGAATTGCCTCAGAAAGTATTACGCCATGGTTTGGAATGGATTAAGAAAAATAAACTTCCAAGTAGCCTGTGGGCTTATCACTATATTGAAGATGGAAGCGCTTGGGCACTATACGCCTTAACTATGGGATACAGCTTATTGAGTAAAAGAAAAAATGATTAATGAGTTAGAAAAGATAATTATTCAGAATATAAAGGAAATTCCTCAAGTTCCCTTGTCGCTTTTATTATCAGGCGGCATTGATTCTTCACTTGTCCTAGCGCTTCTTCGCAAAGTATATCCTCAAGTGCCAATATCAACATTTACTCTTGCTAAATCAAAAGATTATCCGGATATTGTTTATGCACGTGAAGTTGCGGATTTATTCTGCGCAGAGCATCATGAGGTGATCATCTCCGACCAAACCTACCGAAACTTTCTTAGCGAATACGAAAAAACAAAGCAGTACAGCTTTAAGGGCGACATCAATGTATATATCCTTTGCTCATTGGCTAAAACATTCAGCACCAACATTGTTACCGGTGATGGCGGGGATGAATGTTTTGGTGGTTATTGGCTTCATGAGTATCCTTTAGGGCATAAGGAGACAGGCAATATCAAATCCTTTGAAGATATTCATCCTGTCCCGCGGAAACACTTAAGCGAAATGGTTAGTATGGGTTTTAGAGACTTTTTGTTCAAAGAAAAATCGCAAGTAGAAGATTACGATGCAGTGTGGGAATATTTTGTAAGCTGTCTGGCGCCAAAGCATCTTGCCCCATTATTACATACAGCAAAAGTTCTAGATATTGATGTTTATACCCCCCTCTTTTCCGCGTCTTTTATAAATTTTATGAGGACGTTACCTATTTGTGACAGAACAGGAAGAAAGATAGAAAGGCAATTGGCCTCAATGTATTTGCCTGAATCGGTTGTAGAAAGAGAAAGTATCGGATTTGACATAGCATTACAGTGGAAACCCCCATGGACAGGCCATAGCTGTGCAGAAGAAGCATGAAGATTTTAGTTTTGCGCTTAAGAGAAAAGGAGAAGATGTTTTATAAAAAGACATAATGCTGGACAAGGGAAAAGTAGTTCTGTAATTGCATCACTCTTTGATACTTGGAAATAATAAGGAAGATAAGATGGCTAAAGAGTTTACACGCAATGGAATGTTAGAGTGGCTAATAAAACACTATAAGAAGAACGGTTATAAAGTAACTACCTACTCTAAAGAATTTTTACCCGCCAGAGTGGCTTTTTACTGCAAAAAGAAAAGCAAAGATGGAATTGTAGATGAAATCATAGTTGAGCCTACCATAGATGATTGTCTCTCAGTGGATAGTTTTTTTCCCGAGCTCCGTATTCCTAAAATCGAGATTCCAAAAGCACACCCAGTTATAATACCGGGTGCTTCTCCAGTGCGCTTCTACCAATATTATTTCCCTAATGCTAAAATATTTTTGGCATTTCCTGAATACGTTAAGG
>MGQN01000027.1:120499-122737 GCA_001797845.1 Deltaproteobacteria bacterium RBG_16_44_11
AGCAAGAACCATTGGCCTATTAAAAATCTCCAAAAGTAAGATTGTGGAAATATCCCCCCCCTGTTCTTTGTTCAACAATATCTGCACCCAACTCACAGCAGCTAATGGAAACCGGGAAAAGATAGAAAATGCAGTTGACAAATATTTAGAAAGCAATTTGCATTACCTTGTTTATTATCCGGACCCGGTCTATAGAAGAAGGGCTATTACAGGAAGAGATGACGATACCAAGGGAGTAATTAGCTTTTATCTTATTGACCAACAGCAAGAGCTTGTAAATGTTACTTATAAGCAGGTGCTCAAAAAATTAGCCACTAAATACAGACAAGAAGCAGACAACGATTTTATAATAGCAGAAAAATGTATTAAGCATTTGTGGAATAAATATCTAGGACTT
The DNA here is from genome assembly GCA_001797845.1 of Deltaproteobacteria bacterium RBG_16_44_11. GTDB lineage: Bacteria > Desulfobacterota > Syntrophia > Syntrophales > Smithellaceae > UBA4810. The sequence goes on from MGQN01000027.1 coordinate 120,897, forward strand.
GAATATCCTAACATTCAAAGCAGAGTGGAGAGCATTCTGCAAAGAAATGAGTCTTATCGGGAGCATTTTGTCCATCAATTTCAGGTATTCTTAATTGGTGCATATATTTTGGATTCAATATATCCTGAAGTCGCAAAAGGCTTTGAAAAAAAATACAAATGCAAAATAGAAAATGCTTGGTTAGCCGCTTCTACATTTCATGATTTTAATTATGGGCTACAAAATTTTGATACTTGGCTGCGTCAATTTTTCGAAGATTCATTGAGAGTCAAGAATAAGCGGACAAAAGAAAACATAAATCTTTTAAACTTGGACTCGGCAATGATTCGAGAAGCATTATTTGACAAAATAGTTAAGTTAGCTGACCAGCTTAAAAATGATTACAAAGAAAATGAAAGAGAACTCATGATTAGATTTTTTTATGAAAAGGCCGTTAGAGATAGAAATCATGGAGTTTTAAGTGCCATTTCCCTGATAAAGTTATTTGACGAATGTAAGGAAGGTAAAAGATTAATAAATATGGATGGAATATTACAGGCTGCGATAGCCATAGAATGTCATGATGAGGATATATGGGAATCGCTTTGTGGTTGTCAAGGCTATCGTCGAAGCCCAGGAAATCTTCCATCAACTCATGATGAATGCAATAATTCATGTTCTAGAGAACCGTTGCTGTGGCAAGACAAGAAAAGCAGAATCTTTAAAGACAGAGAGAATGGCAATTCAAAATGCGAAAGCTGGGAAAGCGAATTTATGCAGATTAGGGCTATGGATAAAATAAAATTTGAAGACTATCCTATTCTCTTTCTTTTAATCTTTTGTGACAGCATTCAAGATGAGGGTCGCTTCACAAGTTCTGGCAACACTAATAATCAGGACTTATCAAAATTAACAAGCATTGCTATTACCAAGGATAAACACAAAATTATGACCAGCGTGGCGTTAGAAAGTCTCGATGCTGATAAGAAGCTTGAGGAATTGGAACGAGTGTCGTGGTGCTTAAAAGATGATAGGTTTAGAGTTTCCATAAATGGTACTGTTAAAGTAATGAATGGAAATGGCGGCGGATGAAAATCTGTCTTATTAGTAAATATCCTCCCATAGAAGGAGGGATTGCGGCAAAAACCTTCTGGCTGGCGAAGGGGTTAGGAGAAAAAGGTAACTTGATACATATTGTAACAAATGCCGGCTGTGTTGAGAAAGAATATTTTATTAACGATGATTCTCTAACCACACCTACAAACATTTCTGTTCACTCTGTTATCCCGGATATTCCATGGCATATTCCCTATTCTGAACTATATATTGCCAGACTTCTTGATCAGGCTCTGGAAGTAATTTCTAAATATCCAATAGATATAATTGATGCTACTTATTTAATCCCATATGGTATTGTTGGCTATCTGGCCTCAAAGATAAGTGGTATTCCTTACATTGTCAGACATGGCGGTAGCGACTTGGCAAAGTTCTGGCAAAAGGGTATCTTTGAAACCTTGTTGAAAAATGTTATTCAAAATGCGGCAGTAGTTGTTTCTGATGATAAAAACAAGGAGCTTTTTAAGAGTTTAACTGCAAAAGTAAGTGTTCTGCCAAGATACATCCCTGATGAGGAATATTTTAAGCCTTTCTATACTTCACATAAAATACCTGTTTTTGCTTATATTGGGAAGCTAAACTATTATTGGAAAGATAAGAGTTTAGATAGGATAGTAGATATATTTTCAGGGATTGAACAAAATCATAAATTAATTTTTATAGGTCAGGGGAAAGGTTTTGATAACTTCTTGAGATATATTAATGATCATAATTTAAAGACATTTGAATTAAGAAAATTTGTTCAT
>MGQN01000028.1:0-510 GCA_001797845.1 Deltaproteobacteria bacterium RBG_16_44_11
AATTGTGCGGCAAACCGATGACTGTCAAGCGTGGCCGCTATGGCCAGTTCCTCGGTTGTACCGGTTATCCCGAATGTAAAAACATCAAAAATATGGGTAAGGATGGCAAGGTGATAACGCAGGAAGCTGAAGTGACAGAAGAAATCTGCGAAAATTGCGGCAAACCAATGGCTATCAAGCGCGGCCGCTATGGCCAGTTCCTGGGGTGCACCGGTTATCCCGAATGCAAAACCATCAAAAAAATACCTAAAAATAAATCAGGCGAACCACAGGTATGATCCCTAAAGTGAGAGTTGGAAACATTTCGCGGCAAGCTGCTGGTATCATACCTTCCGCTTTGCGGGATAGTTCAACCAGCAAGCTTCAGTGCACTTTGTTATAGTCCCACTTAGCTTCGCACGTGGGATAATTCAACTTACAGATATTACTGTGCTGCGCTTGTAATATCTGAGTTTCACTAGAATTGGAGTTTCACTTATGAAATCCGGGCAGGTCATCATTATCGGCGGG
>MGQN01000028.1:525-5448 GCA_001797845.1 Deltaproteobacteria bacterium RBG_16_44_11
GAAGCGGCCTGGCAACTTCTGCGGCGCGGTCACGCGGTTCATTTGTATGAAATGAAGCCGCAAAAATTTTCCCCCGCGCACAAAGTGGAACATCTAGCGGAACTCGTCTGCAGCAATTCTTTCAAGTCCAACATTTTAGAGAGCGCCCCAGGATTGCTCAAAGAGGAAATGCGCCGACTAAATTCTCTGATATTGTCGGTAGCTGATAGAACAGCGATCGGGGCCGGCAGCGCATTGGCCGTTGACCGTGAAAAATTTTCTCAAGCTGTTGAATCATGTCTTTGTGCCGAGAAAAATTTCACGCTCAACAGAGCGGAAATAACCGATATTCCTAAAGAATTATTATCCATAATCGCCACGGGGCCTCTCACTTCCAATTCGCTGGCGCAAAACATTGCGCGAATGCTGGGCAATTCTTATTTATATTTTTATGATGCTATCGCTCCCATCGTGGAGGCAGATTCTATCAATATGGACAAAGTATTTTGGGCCTCGCGCTACAATAAAGGAGGGGCAGATTATTTAAATTGTCCGCTGACTCAGAAAGAATACGAATTATTCAGACAGGGATTACTTGCGGGAGAAAAAGTCGCTGCTAAACCGTTTGAAGAGGTAAGGCATTTTGAAGGCTGCCTGCCTATTGAAGTTCTTGCATCCCGCGGCGAAAACACGCTGGCTTTTGGCCCGATGAAACCGGTCGGACTGATCGATCCGAAAACCGGGAAATTACCATATGCGGTAGTTCAGTTGCGCCGGGAAAATTCCGCCGCCACACTTTTTAATATGGTCGGCTTTCAGACTAAACTCACCTGGCCGGAACAAAAGCGCATCTTCCATTTGATTCCCGGCCTGGAAAATGCAGAATTCCCCCGCTACGGCAGTGTTCATCGTAACACTTACATCCACTCCCCTTCGCTTTTAAAACCGTCTTTACAGCTTAAGGACAATCCAAATATTTTTTTTGCGGGTCAAATTACCGGCGTAGAAGGATATATGGAATCAACAGCAATGGGCCTTTTAGCCGGCTTGAACGCTGCCAATATAATTGACGGGAAACAACTGCAACCGCCGCCGGCAACAACAGCTATTGGATCTCTAATTAGTTATATCACCTCTCCCGTAACAGCGGATAACTTTCAGCCCATGAATATTAACTTTGGTTTACTGGAACCACTGCCGGCAAAAAAATATAAAAAAAGAAATAGAGACATCCTTTACGCTGACAGAGCTTTGCAAGCGTTGAAAGAATGGATTATCAGTCAAAAGCTATATTGACATATTAAATTCGCTGACCGTTTATTTTATCAATGGTAAAAATTATCTTCGCCATTAGATAAATTAAATCGGTTATGCTTTTTCCTTATTCAGCTCTTAAGATCCAGATAAGGAAAACCGATGGAAAGTATGCTGAAATTATCTTCACTGAATATATTGATCCTTGCCTGATATTTATTCAATATCAGAAGCGAAAACAAAACCCCGCGATCAATAACTGTAGCGACCATTTCCCGCGAATTTGATTTTACGCTCTCCATAAGAGCTTCAATATCGGATGCGGGTAAAGCACCGCCGGAATTCCTGATGAACACGCTGACATATTTATTGTCGTATTCCGTTTTGATCTGAAATTCTTTTAAACTAGTGGATAGCGCCCTGGACATCGCAAACCGGATTAACTTCCAAAAGGTCAGAGATAACTCGGCGTTATTGCCCCTAAAGCTGGGAACATCATTATTCAATTGCACAACTTTTTTTATCTCATGTTTAAAATCCAAGTAAAAATTAAAGAAACGCATTTCTTCGGATAGTAACTGAGAAAGATTTATTCTGTTTTCCCCTTTTGCGTCGAGGGCATAAAATTTACCGGTGACAGATTTAAAAAGATCAAAAAATAATTCTGATTCCTGGTTTATGGCTCGAATTTCGGTTTTTATCCGCTGTAAATCTTCTTTCATCCCCGCGGCCGTTTCCGGATAAATTTCTTCCATTTTTTTCGCAATCTCTTCTATGCGCCGTTGGAGCAATTTAGAGCGTCCCATTATACTATTTAAAGGATTTGCAAAATTGTGCAGAATACCGGGAATGAGTTCTTTGATAAATGTCGCCGCGAATTCTTCTTCCAGTGCCTGGTAAATTTCGCCTCTATCCATTTTGTTTACCCTCATTTTAAACCATGCTCCTGTTTTGATTTTTTAAGGAACGAAAATGCAACCAGCTTACTTGCCCTTTTATTCTACAAGAGCATTATTGGAATTTTTTTCGGGCTTGAGTATAGTAAAGAAGGCGTTTTTGTGTCAAGACAATTAAGCCAATAATGCACCTAAAATACTTGACATAATATCCGATTTAATGATTATGTTTTACAACTTTTTCAACGGAGGTTGGACTTAAGACGAGTTTTTAGCTCTATACTTATTGAAAAATTAACATTTTTTAAACTATCATTTTCTCTGGGAGGGGTAAGTATCATGAAAAAATATCTTATGTTCATCTCAATTTGTGTTTTTGCTGTTGTCTTATTCGGCGGCACCGTAAAAGCTGAAAACGAAATTACCGGAATATGGAAAACCGTATCGGATGAAGGTTCAGACAAGGGAAAAGCTAAATCTCACGTGGAAATCTTTGAAAAAGATGGCGCGTACATCGGTAAGGTTATTAAACTATTACTCAAACCGCAAGATACGCTTTGCGATAAATGTAAGGGAGATTTAAAAAACAAACCGGTTGTCGGCATGATATTTCTACAAGATATGAAAAAAACCGGAAAGCTGGATGAAGAATTAGGCGAAGAATATGCGGGTGGAACGATTATGGACCCTGATAACGGTAAAACTTACAAATGCAAAATGTGGGTCAAGGGCGATGTTTTGACATCACGAGGATATATAGGATTTTTATATAGAACCCAACAATGGTTTAGGGTTAAATAATCGGGAAAAATAATAAAAAGGCTTTGAATAAACTTCAAAGCCTTTTTTATTTGGTAGCGGGGAGAGGATTTGAACCTCTGACCTTTGGGTTATGAGCCCAACGAGCTACCTGGCTGCTCCACCCCGCGATAGTGCGTTATTCAAAAAGAGTTGATCTTACACCATTATCTCGAATTTTTGTCAAGGAGTTATTTTGGTGTGGCTTTATAATTAATGATGATTTTTCACAATAACGCTAATGAGTACTGACAAAAATTGTTATTTATTGATGTAACCCATAAAACGATAAATAAGTTTTGCGGCCATAAAGTCCGGTGCAACAACATTGGGAAGCGGCGCTAACTCTACCACGTCAAAACCACGTACCTTGCAGAAACTCGAAACCATTTTCAGCAAACGCAGCACATTATTCCAGTAAAGACCCCCTGGCTCCGGCGTACCGGTGGAAGGCATGATCGAAGGATCAAAAACATCCAAATCAATACTGACATAAACATCGCCGCTCAAGCTCTTACAAATTCTTTCATGCCAATCATTATTCTCCAGAACAAAATCGGCGCTATAACTTTTAACATTGCTTTGCGATAAATATTCTGCTTCTTCTTCGCTCATACTCCTGATACCCACCTGAATCAGAGGACATATTTCGGCGATTCTTCTGGCCACGCAGGCGTGACTATAAGGGCTTTTCTGATAACTTTCCCGCAAGTCGGCATGAGCGTCCAATTGCAAGACGGTTAATTTGGAATATTTTTTTTGAAGAGCATGCACGGCACCGAAACTAATGCTGTGTTCTCCACCCAACATTACTGGAATTTTATTCAAAGCGGCAATCCTGGTAATTTTTTTGTGCACAAGACTAATCATGTTTTTGGGTCCGCGCGCATCAACAGGAACAGGTAATGCTGTATGAATACCGCATAAATATGTTTCTTTTTTTAACTCATCATCATAGAGCTCCATGTTACTGGAAGCATCTATTATGGCTGCCGGACCACGGCGGCTTCCCGGCTGATAAGTGGAAGTCAAATCATATGGAACAGGCACGACAACAAACAAAGCGTCGCGCAGTGAACACTCCGGATAAATTCCTCCAAAATTCATAATCTCAAACCTCTTTCTAATACTTCACCGGTTATGCATCATCCGGTAAATACGGATATTGACTCTCATCTTGAACCACACCCACAACTAAGCTGATTTAGAAAATTTTTTTAACATATAGAAATAAATATGTCCAGCTTTCATAAATAGCAAATAAGTACTTATTATAATTTGATTTTATTAGATTATCATACGGCGCGAGAAAGACTATTTAACTAACGCGGACGGTAATAGCCCAGAAAGAATTGTTCATTTTCATAGTAAAGAAATGAATAATGATTGATCCAGTCGCCTAACGCGACAAAAGTTTTTTCCTTTCCCGCAACCTCAACATGGCGCACAATTGGTTTGTGAGAATGTCCGAAAATAACAACATCATAATCTTCGTGAAGCCTGGCCAAAGCAAAGGAAGACATTTCTTCAAACAGTGCGTCGCCATTTTCTTTATTTAATTCTTTACTGGCGGCGGAACTAAGGCCGGCAATTCCCCACAAAATAGATGCCGGAATAAAGCGCTGAAAATGGTAGAAGGCGCGGCTGCGCAATATTTTCCTAAACATCATATATATAGTGTTGGTCTTATCGGCTGTGTCGCCGTGACCAATTAAAACCTTTTTGTTATCCAGCTTCAAATCCGCCCATTCTTCAAATACTTCCATTCCCAGCACATCACGGAAATATTGAGCCATGAAGAAATCATGATTGCCCTCAAATAAATAGATACGGATTCCGGTTTTCTGCAATTCAATTAATTTATCGATAATTAATTTAAATTCCGAATAAATATTTTCCTTCCGGCAAAACCAGAAATCAAATAAATCACCGGCAATATAAAGATCATCAATATAAACCGGTTCTGCTTTTTTTGCATCGGGATCAACAAGCGACG
>MGQN01000028.1:5478-12336 GCA_001797845.1 Deltaproteobacteria bacterium RBG_16_44_11
AATTTATTATCTGTCCGTATCTTTCGTCTGAGGAACGCTTTAAGTGAGCATCGGAAATAAAAATAGCTTTCACAATTCATTCTCTTTTTTAAAATAATATATACATGACATGTATCAGATAACTGCCTTCAAGGTCAATATGCACGTTAGCATAAATAATTATCAAAGTAATCTCGAAGAAATCCAATGATTTTAAAGCACGATCTGCCTTAAAGAAAAAAACAATTGATTCTTGTTTTGTCCGGCGTTTTTTGCTATTTTCCGACAAAGATATATTAATGAGGATAATATCAAAATTTAGTTTTAAACTTAAAGGATAAAAATGAAGAAAAAACAAAATGTAATCAAACGGGCAACAGAAGTCTTAAAAATAGAAGCGCAGAGCATTGTGCATTTGATTGATAAAATCGACAGCAACTTTTCCCGGGCTGTGGATTTAATTTACAAATCCAAAGGCAGGGTTATCATTACCGGAATCGGCAAATCCGGTTTAATTGGCCGAAAAATAGTCGCCACTCTGACGAGTACAGGAACACAAGCTCTCTTTTTGCATCCCGTTGAGGGCATCCACGGAGATTTAGGGATTGTCACAAAAGAAGACATCCTGCTGGCCATATCCAATAGCGGCGAAACCCGCGAGCTTATGCCGGTTATCAACTCCGTCCGTCAAATCGGCGCTACCATCATAGCCTTTACCGGTGATAAATCGTCCAGCCTGGCGCGGTCAAGCAATATCGTTATCGATGTTTCCGTCGAAAAAGAAGCCTGCCCTTTCGGCCTTACTCCCACTTCCAGCTCTACTGCCACCCTGGCCATGGGCGACGCTTTGGCTATTGCTCTCATTGACAAAAGGAAATTTAAAGAAAAAGATTTTTATAAATTCCACCCCGGCGGAAGCCTCGGCACGAGATTGAAAGAGCCGGTCGGAGAAGCAATGATCGTGGGAAAACAAATTCCTCTGGTATTCAGTGGAACTTCCGTGCAAAAAGCCATAAAGGAAATAGACCGCAAAAATGTGGGATTTGTCCTGATCACCGACAAAAAAAATAGACTTCTGGGAATTTTGACGGATGGTGATGTGCGCCGCATGATTGGAAACGGCGTTTCCTTTGAAGGGAAAACTATCGATGAGATGATGACACGAAATCCCAAAACAATAGACGAAGACGCGTCGCTCGCGCAAGCCATGGAACTTATGCAAAAAAAAGAAATTACCGCGTTTGCCGTTGTCAATGGAAAAAAGATTCTCAAGGGCTATATCCATCTGCATGATATTTTAGGCCGGGGCGGCTCAGTTAATATTTCTCTAACATATTAGCCGTAGGGATAATAAATATGGCGCTGTATGAATTTGACGGTAAAAGGCCACAGGTTCCATCCAATTCTTTCGTTCATCCTAACGCTGTCTTAATAGGCGACGTAAAAATCGGCCATGAATGTTTAATTGCCCCCGGTGTTTCTATTCGCGCGGATTTTGGACCGGTTGTCATTGGAAATCGATCTAACGTTCAAGATACCGTCGTTATTCACGTTTTTCCTGATTCTATTGTTACTATCGGGGAAGATGTTACCATCGCCCACGGGGTTATGCTTCATGACGCGCAAATCAAATCAAGGTGTGTAATCGGCATGGGAGCCATGGTGCTTTTCAACGTTGTTTGCGAAGAAGATGTTTTTGTGGCGGCAGGCTCGGTGATACCTAAAGATATGCACATTCCCGCCGGCAAAAATATTTCGGGAAACCCGGCTGTTGTCACCCATGATGTCACTGACAAACAAAAATTGACGGCGAAAGCGGGGATTAATTATTATCGTGATCTTTGCAAAAAGTATCTGGCCACGATGAAAGAGATAAAATGATTAAAAAAATGAAAAGGGTTTATGGTCGACCATAAACCCTTTTATGTTCTATGGTAGGCGGTGCTGGGATTGAACCAGCGACTTCTACCGTGTGAAGGTAGCACTCTCCCGCTGAGTTAACCGCCCAAGTGTCGTTTGCTATAACTTAAAGCACCAATCATTTCAAGCAAAATAGTCCTTTCGTAGTATACCTGAAAAGATCTGATTTTGGATAGCTGAAAGAGAGTTAGTTTAATGGGAAAATAATGAAATACTTTTCGTCGCCGACTCCTCCGTTATCCCGCAATATTAGGGATAACGGAGGAGTCAAACGATGTTTTAGCTTGACGCTAGAAGGGACATTTTTTAATTACAGCATTTCATATATGCCGGCCGCTCCCATCCCGCCGCCGATACACATGCTGACCATACAACGCTTGGCGTTCCGACGCTTTGCTTCATGTAATATCTGCGCCGTCAACTTGGCTCCGGTGCATCCCAAAGGATGTCCCAAAGCAATTGCACCGCCATTAGGATTGATATCACCTTTCCAATATCTTTCTTCAATACCAAGCTTACGGCAACTATAAATAGCCTGCGAAGCGAAAGCTTCATTGATTTCAAAAAGGTCGATATCATTGGTCGTCAGTCCGGCCATTTTTAATACTTTTGGTATGGCTACCGACGGGCCGATACCCATCTCTTCCGGTTTACATCCGGCTACGGCATAATAAGTCAATTTAGCTATGGGCTTTAATCCAAGCTCCTGGGCCTTATCCGCGCTCATCACCATTGAGAAAGCGGCACCGTCCGTCATCTGCGAAGAATTCCCGGCAGTAGATGATCCTCCCGCTCTGAAGGGCGATCTCAATTTGGCCATATCTTCCAATTTTGCCGGCCATCTCACGCCATCGTCCATATCGAACACAACTGCTTCTCTGATTCGCTTGCCGTTTTTCACTTTGTACTTATAGGCCTTAATGGGAATGATTTCGTCTTTGAATTTTCCCGCTTGAATCGCCTCGTATGCCCGGCGGTTGCTCTCCAAACCGAATTTATCCATATCTTCCCTGGAAATATTGTAGTTGGCGGCAACATTTTCCGCGGTTATTCCCATGGAAACGTAAGGATAAGGTTTATCCCAGGGATAGTCCGGCATCGGCCGCTGCGCAGCTCCACCCATAGGAATATGAGACATCGTCTCGCAGCCGCCGGCAATGATAACATCCGACCAGCCGGCGCGAATTTTTGCCGTGGCGTCGGCGATGGCCTGCAATCCTGCTGAACAGAAACGATTGACGGTCATACCGCTGGTGCTTTCGGACAGTCCTGCTCCCAGCGCAATAACTTTGCCTAAATTCATTCCTGTTTCGTGTTCCGGAAAGGCACATCCCACAATCAGATCATCTATGTCTTCGAGTTTCACTTGCGGCACTCTGGCCAGCAAGCCTTTAACCACCTGAATTCCATATTCGTCAGCCCGGGTAGAGGCCAGACCTCCCCTTTTAGCACGTCCTCCGGGACTTCTTACGGCTTCTACAATTACAGCGTCACGCATGATTTTCCTCCTTAAAATATGTCGTCTTGTGATCATTTTTATGCTTCTATAAGGGCGGTCAACCTATAAACAGCTGACCGCCAATAATTCAAACATCCCCTAATTACGCAGCGGTTTGCCCGTGTTAAGCATGTGAATTATTCTTTCCAGGGTTTTAGCTTCGCCCAGAAGACTTATAAACGCTTCTCTTTCCAGATCAAGAATCTCCTGCTCGGATACCCACGTGCCTTCGGGGCAATCGCCGCCGGAAATGATATAAGCGACTTTCCTCGAAACATGCACATCATAATCGGATACGAAATTTCCCTTGCGCATGCCATAAAGCGCGGCGTCAATCATGCCGCGGAAATTTTCACCCATGACGGGAATCATTGCCGGTCTGGGTTTTTTATAGAATCCGGCCAGACCCAAGACCACCTGTTTGGCATCCCAGATATGCTGATCCCGGCTCAAACTGATTGAGTCCGTTTTGCGAATATAACCCAACTCCATACCCTCGGCGGCACTTGTGGATACCTTGGCCATGGCGATATTCTGGAAAACTTTGGCATAGATTTGCTGGAGATTCATACCGTCTTCAACTGCTCCGTCGGGAATGCCTTCCGTGCAGCGAACCATCAATTCCTTGACGCCGCCACCCGCGGGAATAAGGCCGACGCCCACTTCCACCAGGCCGATGTAGGTCTCACCGTGGGGCTGACATCTGGCGCCGTGAATGGCCATTTCACATCCGCCGCCCAATGCCATTCCGGCAGGCGCGGTAACGACCGGTTTCGACAAATATTTCATCTTCATGTTCGCATTCTGCAGCGCCTCGACAGCCTTTCCCAGGAGATCCCATTGTTTTTTCTGTGCGGCATCGAGAGCAAGGAAAATATTGGCCCCCACCGAGAAATTCGTGGCGTGGTTGGCCACAACCATGCCGACGAAATCTTTTTCCACAATGTCACAGCTCTCGTTGAGCATGGCAGTGAGATCTTCTTCGATGGCATTCATCTTGGTATGAAATTCGAGACAGACGACACCATCACCAATATCCACCAGCGTTGCGGCGGAATTGTTTTTCACAATCTTTTTGCGCTCTTTTAAAGAAGGAAGCAGAATAATCTTTGGATTGTCTTCCAGTTTGACATAACCTTTTTTGGCGAAGTCATAGTAATAGGTTCCGTCTTTCTTTTTTACATAGAAAGATTTATGCTTCGTTTTGAGCATATCCTCGACTTTTTTGGGAACCTTGAGCTTCAATTTTTTCATGACTTCTACAGCTTCTTTGACGCCCACAGCATCCCATGTTTCAAAGGGACCAAGCTGATGATTGTAACCCCATTTCATGGCGTTATCGATGCCGACGATTGTGTTGCTGATTTCCGGAACACGATTGGCGGCATAGATAAAATTCCTACAAAGGTATTCGCGCGCGACTTCCGCAGCCACATCCGTGCCGTTGAACAATACTTTGAGTTTATCGGCAAAGCCGCCTGCCGTCTTTTTCGCTGCATCTATGGATTCAAAGTTTGGTTTGGTCGGGACAACATATTCCATCGTCTTGTAATCGAGAACCAGTTTTAACTTTTTCCCTTTTTCATCCTTGGTTCTTTTATAGTAGCCCTGGCCGGTCTTATTGCCGAGCCACTTATTTTCTATCATTTTCAGGGTAATTTCATTTGGCTTGAAATATTCCCGCATTTCGTCATCCGGCACGGCGTCATAAAGGTTTTTGCTGACATGATAGCCGGTATCCAGACCAACCAAGTCTATTGTACCGAAAACAGCGGAACCAGGTCTTCCTAAAGGTTTGCTGATAATGGCATCTAGTTCCTCAATTTTAAGCCCTTTGCTGAAAATCACATGGGCGGCGTTGGACATATCGAAACTGCCGATACGATTGCCGATAAAGTTCGGTCTGTCTTTACAAATAACAACTCCCTTGCCTAAAACGCTTTCGGAAAACTTTACCATAAAATCAACAACAGCTTTTTTTGTTTTTTCACCGGGGATAATTTCCAGAAGTTTCATATAGCGTGGCGGATTAAAAAAATGCATTCCTAAAAAGCGTTCTCTTAATTTCGGGCCAAACTTTGCGGATATATCCTTGATGGGAATTCCCGATGTATTTGTGGTCACAATACAGTTATCTTTGACAATTTTTTCTACTTTCGCAAAAAGATCCTGCTTGATTTTTAAATTTTCAATAACGACTTCGATAACCAGATCAACATCGGCAAGCCAATTTAAATTATCTTCAAAATTTCCGGTTTTGATCATAGAGGCGTTTTTTTTGGTAAAAAACGCCGAAGGTTTTGACTTAAGCGCTCCAGCCAATCCGTTTTCGGCAAACCGATTACGCCAGGCCGGACTTTTTTCGGTGAGCCCTTTTTTCTTATCTGCTTCCGTCAACTCGAAAGGAATGATATCCAAAAGACAACATTCTATACCGGCATTGGTTAAATGAGCGGCAATGGTCGCGCCCATAACTCCCGCCCCTAAAACACCAACTTTTTTAATCTCATATGACATGATCTTCCTCCTTCGCCTTTACTAAAATAACCGTCGTCAGTTTAATGGACGGCTTATAGATGGTGGTTTTAAAATGTTTGAGGCCATGCGCTCGCGCATGGCCTCTCATCTAAATTAAACGGCAAATGCTTCTTCCGTCATCTCCAGAGGCGCTTTTTCATCCATTTTGATGGCTTCACAACGCGCCTTGACAGTGGTTAAGCTTTCCACCGCAAAAAACTTCGCCGAAGCCACCCTGCCGCTGTAGAAAGCAGCCTCTTTGTTTTCCCTGTTTAAAGCTTTCTGTTTTTCTGCGCTATCTGCACCTTTTGACTTATAGATAGCCGCAAGCTTTTCCGCCGCGATTCCGGCGGCATCAATAAGAAAATGTCCCAGCAGCACGTCGCCGAAAATTTCCATAAACTTGTAGGCATTCAGAATCGGTAGCAGAAAGTTTCCCGCTTTCCCTGCTTGTACGAAAAACATGGTAATATCCATACAGGCATTGGCGGCCTCTTCCAGGATGGCGGTATATTTGCCAAGTTCTTTATGCTCTTTCATTTTTTTGATGTTTTTCTGGATTTCGCCGAAAAGGTTCATGGCATTCATGCCCTTTCTCTGGCCGAGGCTCCTGCCCACAAGAGTCAGAGCCTGAATACCGTTAGTTCCCTCATAGATAGTGGCAATTTTCTCATCGCGCAGGTACTGCTCAACAGGATACTCAGAACAATAACCGTAACCGCCGTAAACATCCATGGCCATGGAGCAGATCAACAAACCTTTGTCGGAACAGTACGCTTTTACCACCGTCGTCATCAAATCAAGGAAGCCTTCCCATGTTGCTTTTTCTTCCTCCGTCTTCGCTACCGTCGCTTTGTCCATACAATAAGCAACGAAGTAATTCATGGAGCGCATGCCTTCAATGTGGGATTTCATCCACATGAGTTTGCGCCGGATATCCGCAT
>MGQN01000028.1:12343-13053 GCA_001797845.1 Deltaproteobacteria bacterium RBG_16_44_11
AATTGTTACCGGTTTGGCATTGGGATCTTTTCCCGCCATAATGTCGTTGCCCTGAACACGTTCCTTGGCATACTGAACGGCATGCTCATAGGCCGCCGATGCTGAATCCATGCCCTGCATACCAGTTCCCAGTCTGGCTTCGTTCATCATCTGGAACATGATTTTCATGCCTTCGCGCTCACCGCCCAGCAATTCCCCGATGCATTTGCCGTTTTCGCCGAAGTTGAGGGTTGCCGTCGCGGAGCCTTTGATTCCCATTTTATGCTCAATACCGCCGGTATTAACGTCATTTGGCTCTCCTAAAGAGCCGCCGTCATTGACTTTGATTTTCGGCACGATGAAAAGCGAAATGCCTTTTGTTCCGGGAGGGTCACCTTCAATCCGGGCAAGGACCGGGTGAATGATATTTGGCGTAAGATCATGATCGCCCGAAGAAATAAAGCATTTGGTTCCCGTGATCAGGAATTTCCCGTCGGGAAGACGCTTCGCCGTCGTCTTCGTGGCACCAACGTCGCTACCTGCTCCCGGCTCGGTAAGACACATAGTGCCGGCCCATTCCCCGGCATACATTTTGTGCATATATTTATTCTTCTGTTCCTCTGTCCCATAGGTGTGGATGAGACCGGCGGCGCCGTGGGTAAGTCCCGGATACATCTGAAAAGCATAGTTCGCGGCGCCCATCAGCTCCGTTACGGCAAAACCAACGGAGC
>MGQN01000028.1:13140-20755 GCA_001797845.1 Deltaproteobacteria bacterium RBG_16_44_11
AACATTTGGGAACTGATACCTTCCCGTTTTTGATTGTGCACCCTTCCTTGTCGCCTTCAGCAAGCGTCGGTGCAACGACGTTTACGGCGAATTTTTCGGCCTCCTTTAGCACCATTAACAGGTCGTCTTTGGAAAAGTCCTTAAAGGCTTCCGATTCGAACAATTTTTCAATTCCCAACTGCTCGAAAAGAACGAACTCTTGGTCTCTTGTGTTAACCAGTAAATTACTCATAAAAACCACCTTTCTTTTTTATTTTAAAAAATATTATATTTTAAAAAAATATCCATTATGCTTGGGCTTGGCTTAAACCTCTAACGAATATCTTCAGCGCTGATTTAATTGTGGCGCGAATTCTTTCTCTTCTTTTTGCTTTAAAACCGGAAAAAATATACAGAGAAATAATGCCGTTGAGTAAACTCCAGATGGCATATTGATTTTGTTTAAAATTGATGCTGGAGGGAAATTCTTTTTTTTGGGCGCCCGATTGCAATATTTTACCAAACACATCAATTGACCTGGTATAGGCATTGACGATTTGAGGATTAAGCTCCTCGGATAGATTCATTCGCTCCGGTTGCAGCATGTAAATCATAAGGATCCTAAACAGCTCACGGTCGTTAAGGAAAAAATCAGCGTAAGCAGATGAAAATTCTACTAACAAATCAGCCGCCGACTTTTTTTCATCAAAAAGCGCAGAGACTTGCCGATTAAACTTCTCAATATCACCTAACAAGATTTGGGCGTAAATTTCTTCTTTGCTGTTAAAATAAAGATAAATAGAACCTTTGCCCAACTCGGATATTTTAGCTATTTCATCAACGGTAACGCTATGAAATCCTTTTTCAAAAAACAGGACACGTGCTGACTTGAGAATTAATTTTCTGCGGCCATTTTTCTCTTTGTCTCTTCGTTCTAAGAGCCCCACGCCAACCTTCTTTTCGCCGGAAATACGGACGTACTTAAACAGCCGGTCAATATCTGACCAACAGTCATGTTTCTTGTAAAACAATAAGATATTAAAGTCAAGAGAAAAAATAAATTTCTGTTAATGTTGATAAAATTCAGTCTTTTTTTAATTGTTTCAGCTAATTTTAAAGGCAATAATCAAAATTACAGAAACCAATCAGCCTTCAGATAAGGTTTTATATAACGCGTGCACAAAACTATATTGGACGGCGAGCGAAAATATACAAGGAACCGGCAAATTCGCGGACAAGCGGAACCTTTTCGAAAAACAAGCCGGCTTTTTCGACCGCATTGATTAGCGTTGACGGCGTGGCCGGATGCAGCCAGTCAAAGGGCGTGATTTGAACATCAACAAACCCCGCCTGATATAATAACTCGTTTATTCTCCAGCGGAGAAATGCCGTTTCATCCGGAGAATCACCCATTACTTTTTTAATCCAGGAAATATTTTTTTGCAGGGCAACTTGCGGATTGAGCATGTTTGGCTCGGCAAAACTTAAAACTCCGCCAGGTTTAAGAAGTTTGAAAATTGTCGTAAGCGCGGGTTTAATATCGAGATGATGTAGTACCGATGAGCCGATGATCGCGTCGAAAGGGCCGATGGCCTCACAATCCTCAAATCTTTTTTCTAAAAATTGAATTTGCGCCAGCGGGAGATTCTTTGCCCGCGCCATCTCCAATAAATCGCCGGAAATATCTACGGCGACTATTCTGGCTCCGGTTTGCGCGAAAATCCCGGTAAAAACACCTGTGCCGCAGCCGATTTCCAGAACATACTTATCGGGTGACAAAGACGCGCTTACGGCAATCAAATTAGCTCTTCTTTGAGCCCGGCGTTTTCCGGCTTTGGTCTTCCACCCCCAAATCAGTTCCGGATCGCCCTCTGCCAGCTTGCTGCCGTGAATAATTTCGTGATCTGCCCTGCTTTTTGTCTCGCGATTGTTTTTCACATCATAGCCTTAATTATACAAATTTAATCCGGCGCAGGGCGAAAATAACCATCCTCAGCAGGAGCCAGCCATGCCTCCAGCGGCTGATATTTGTTGTGCCGTAGGTGCGCTCGCGGTAACGAATGGGGACTTCCATAATTTTCAGATTCAATTTGGCCGCGCCGAATAAAAGATCAAAATCGCCGAAGGGATCAAAATCACCGAAATATGAACGATTGGCGGCAATTCTTTCATAATCCTTTCTCCAGAGAGCCTTGGTGCCGCATAATGTGTCTTTTACCGGCTGGCCTAAAAGCCAGGAAAAAGCCAGACTGAAAAATTTATTGCCCAGCAGATTAAGAAAACGCATGGCTTCTTTTTCCATGGGATAGATTAAACGCACACCATTGACAAATTCACCCTTTCCGCTGGCCAGCACTTCATAAAAGCGCGGTAAGTCTTCCGGCGGCACGGTGAGGTCAGCGTCCAGAATCATGAGAATATCGCCCGCAGCATGCTTAAACCCAAAACGCACGGCGTCGCCCTTACCTTTTCCTTCCTGACGCAGAAGCTTAGAAAGGCGATGGGGATTATTGTCTATCGCTTTTTGAATTGTTTCATAAGTTCTGTCCGTAGAATTACCTTCCACAAATATTAATTCCGTACCTGCCCCCATTTCGGGCATAGATGAAAATATCTTAGCGATATTTCCCGCTTCATTGCGCGCGGGAATAACGACTGATACTTTTGGTAATTCCTTGCTGTCTGGATTGCACGGAGATGGCCGCGCTACAATGAGATGAGTCAGAGCAAACCAGCGAAAAGGCCATATTTTGACAAAAAAACGGTTCATTAAAGAATCGATTATGGGCGTGCGCACCGGCCAGATAATTTCTTCCCAATGCCTGATGACTTCAAAATCCGCCAGATTAAGCAGACCGGTAATATCCTCAACAGTAAGCCAGTTCTGAAATAAATTAGGTTTGGCTAAGCCTAATTTCCGGGTAATGCCCAGCGGCCATTCCCATAAACGGCTGTAAGAATTGATGATGATTCTTGAACGCGGAGAGGTTATCGTTTTAATACGCTGTAGTACGGCTTGCACATCCCACAGGTCATTGACCAGATCGGAAAGAATGATAAAATCAAATTTTTCTTCTAAATTCAGTTCATGCGCGTCAGCTTCAATAAATTTTAAATGGGGATAATGCTGCTTTGCCCGTGCTACCATTTCAGACGAAAAATCAACACCTACCCCGTAAGCAGGCGAAAGCGCTGTAAGCAAATCCCCCCGGCCGCAGCCGATTTCTATCACTCTCTGTCCGGGTGGAATAACAAATTGTAATACTTTCTTTAGTTGCTCGCGATAATAGCCGCCGAATCCCCGCCATTTATCGCTTTTATAAGCAACCCTATTCCAATGAGCGACGCGCATCTTTTTATATCTTTGATAAGCCAATTTGTCTTCGTTAAAAGAATATTTTACCATACAACAACTCATCGCATTAGATTATTGATTTGTTTTTCTTAATAGCATATTAAAATACAGCCCCAGATATGAGGGCAAAAACGGGAAAAGCCTGGTTTGCTTCTCTATTATAAATTGGCTCTGGCAAGCGCTCAAAAACTTATTGTAGTCTGTTACGTGATGTTGCTCAATCTGACCATAGCCGATTAGCCGAAATAGCTTTGCCATTTTCTTATCTACCCTCGGCATTCCCACCAATAACGACCCCCCTGATTTTAATATTCGAACCATTTCGGAAATAATTTTTTGGCAATTCTGTATATGTTCAAAAACGGAAAAAGCAACAATTAAATCAAAATAATTATCCGGAAAATTAATTTTCAATAAATCATCCTGATAAAGGGTCGCGTTGATATTGAGCTTGTTTAAACATCCCTCAACAACTTGCGGGTCTGACGTAATATCAATGCCAAAAAGCCTGCTTGATATCGCTGCTAATGCCGGCAATAACAAACCGCTGCCGTAGCCAAATTCCAGCACCTTTTCATAGGGAGGAGACAGCAAAGACAAACCTTGATCAATTCGATATCTGTATAATGACCCAATTAACGGCTTATAATAATACGGTAATGGATCATCAGTGCTGTTGCCTCGAAATGTACCTTCAGGGAAAAGCTTTAATTTTACAAAATTTTTCACCGGCATGTTTATTTTTTATCCTTGAACTCGGGATTGATGCTAATTGCTTCCTGATAATGGAAAGTTGCTTCTTGATCAAGCTCTTTTTTCTTTAAAATTTTAGCCAGTTGAAAATGAGCATTTACATATTCCGGTTCCGGTTTTATCGCCTCACGAAAATGTTTTGCCGCTTCATCGACTTTGCCCAAGCGCATTAAAACCACATCAAGATTGTTATGAGCGCCGGTATAGCCATGCTGCCCTAAAGGGTTTCATCATTTTTTAAAAGCAAGATAAATCTTATCAAGGACAGAGATTAGTTTACGGATTACCGCCTCTTCAGGCTCGCCAGGAAATTGGAAATACCGAAAACCGAAAACACTGCCCCCATAACAAAAATAAAAAAGGTGAAAATTAACGATGCACTGCCATCATTCATAGGAAAACTGCGTCCGGGATTTACCGGGTCATACTTAATTTCTATCTTATCATCAACCTTTATGGTATCCCATAGCTGTTTAGGTATTGTGCCGGTTGTTTCTTTTTTGCCGCCGGCGGGGGGCACAAACCAGTAGTCTACATAGTAGCTGGTATTACCGTCCGAGGCTCTTAGAAAATGTTTTTTTGTAATGCAGCCGGTTGCTCGCCCGCTATACTCTTGAGCACGAGTATAGTTCGAATACGCTTCCCAACTGCCCAAAAGAAGAAATCCTCCGATACCGAGTGAAATTAATCCCAAGGCGACTTTTGATACTGAAATTTTCAACCCTTTTACCTCCTTAATGTATAATAAGATGTTGATTTATACATAACCAGAAAATTCAACAATTGTGAATTTATATCATACAAGAAACAAATCTTCACCTGCAGTTTTTTGACCGGGCAAGCCCCATAATAGAAAAGCCAAGTCTTGAATTTTTTCTACTTGTTGTCAGGATTGAAAGCATCAATTTAAGGGAATTAAAACAAATAAAAAAAGGGGCGTTTATTAAACGCCCCTTTTAAAATCATCTTCACCGCGCGTTAATTACTCAAGGCTCTGCCTTAGTATATGTTACGACACCAGCGTTAATGTCCATTATAGCGCTATTAGTGGAAAGATTCCAAACTGGATCGCCTGTAATTGTTATCGTAAATGTATCAATAGCTCCATAAAGTACCGCACAGGTCGTACCAGGAGATGGAGTATATCCTGAAGTCTGCAGATTTGCGCAGGCGACATCTAATACGACTGTAGGGTCATCCGCAATCGCTGCTTGAGCGGCCGTGTAAGCATTCTTGACATCGGCATTCAGCATAGCCACCCAACCCCTTCTTCTGTATTGCGTAAATTGCGGGACGGCAATGGCGGCCAATATACCGATAATCGCGATAACGATCATCAACTCAATCAACGTAAAACCTTTTTGTCCTTCTTTCTTAAAAATCTTTAACATAACGTTCCTCCTTCTTTATAATTACTGTAATTTTTCGTTTTGTCTGTTATCAAATTACACTATTTCGTCAAATTTATCCAGCTGTTACTTTTACCTCATTGCCTCCTCAAATTTTTATTCATTTTAAAAATCATTTAACTTTACGTCTTACTTCTTAGCAATTGATATGCCAAACAATATAAACCTGGCATTAAAGTATGAATAACCCTGATTTAACTTTAAATTTTAGGCATAATTATTTCATCAATCCTTTTGCGGCAAAAAAATTTCCAGCCCAGTGCTGGGAAAAACCGGGGATTTTCACCAGAATGCCGCAGATTTCGCCTTATTCTATCAAAAATTTTGCCCATGAATAGCGCCCTTAGCTGAATTATCAATAAAATGATTATGTTATCTTATCAAAACAGGCTGTTACATTTTTAAATATTTCCCCCGGCCTTAAAATATGATAGTAATTGCCAAATTCTTAATGAGGAAATTTAATAATGTATGAAGTTACGATAATTAAATCATTTTCCGCCGCGCATATCCTGTCCCAGGTCGGCGGAAAATGCGAAGAATTGCACGGCCACAATTTTAAAGTGGAGCTCACTTTGGGGGCGCCTGTTTTAAACCAATCCGGCCTTTTGATTGACTTTCGCCTCGTAAAAAAGTGGCTCGGCGAAATTATGGACGAGCTCGACCATAAACATCTAAACGAGATTTCCTATTTTGCCGGCATTAACCCTTCCGCGGAAAATGTCGCTAAATATATCGCGGAAAAAATTGCGCCGGCGGCAAAAGCGGCGCGGGTTAAAGTCACCCGCGTTAAGGTGTGGGAATCGGAAAATGCAGCCGTAACTTATGTGTCGGAGGAAGACTGAAGCAAAACCCGACGGATAAGACTGTGTCACAATGTTAGAAAATATCATTAAAATCGTCACATCGGTCGTAGATGACCTTCAGGTTACGCAGGCCGATATCCAGAATTTACTAAAAATACTGGATTCCGTGTCGCGCTTCGCTTGCACGGAATGACAAAAAGGTAATTATGACACAGTTTTTTAATGCCCGGTCTAAATACTTGATAATATGATTGACATTCAAAATCAAAAAGATTTTCGCAATATCGATATTGAAAAAGTCGGCGTAAAAAATATTAAATACCCGATTATCGTGTTGGACCGCGCCCGCGGCACCCAGCCGGTCAACGCCTCCATCAATATGTACGTGAATCTGCCGCGCCACTTCAAGGGCACGCACATGAGCCGCTTTGTGGAAGTGCTTAATGAATTTCACGGCCAAATCAGCATTAAAACTTTTCAAACAATACTGGAAAAAATAAGACAGAAACTACACGCGCATTCGGCGCATATGGAAATAGAATTTCCTTATTTTCTGGAAAAAACCGCGCCTGTTTCCAAGGCCAAAAGTCTCATGGAATACCGGTGCCTTTTTGCCGGCGAAAACAGCGCCCAGCAAACAGATTTTCTGGTCGGAGTGACGGTTCCGGTAACCACGGTATGCCCTTGTTCGCGGGAAATCAGCAAATTCGGGGCCCATAATCAGCGCGGCATTGTTACGCTTAAAGTGCGCTTCAATAAATTTTTCTGGATTGAAGACCTGATAAAAACAGTGGAAGAATCGGCCAGCGGTGAGGTATACTCTCTTTTAAAGCGCGTGGATGAAAAATATGTTACGGAAAAAGCTTATGAAAACCCGAAATTTGTGGAAGACGTCGTCCGCAGTGTGGCGGTAAAACTGAATGGTGATGACACGTTTATCTGGTACAGCATTGAAGCTGAAAACTTTGAAAGCATTCACAACCACAGCGCTTACGCCTATTTAGAGAAAGGATAAACTCATGCCGGCGAAAAAAACTAGCGAGTTTTTTAATCTGTATAACCATGGTTTTATCCGCGCGGCTGTTTGCGTCCCGGAGCTTAAAGTTGCCGATGTTTTCTTCAACACGAAAAAAACTTTGGAATTGGCCAGGGAAGCAGCTTCCCAAAAAGCAATCCTGGCCATCTTCCCGGAATTGGGTATATCCGCTTATTCCAATGATGATTTGTTTCATCAGGACGCTCTTTTGCGCGCTGTGGACGAAGCAATCAGTATAATACAAAAAGCCTCCGAAAAAATAAACCTGATCATGGCC
>MGQN01000028.1:20905-21109 GCA_001797845.1 Deltaproteobacteria bacterium RBG_16_44_11
CTTTGTGCCACAATAAAACTAGCCGGACAGGAAAACATTCCTTTCGGCGCCGATATCATCTTTCAAATTGCCAATATTGATCATTTTAGTTTTTTCCTGGAAATTTGCGAAGATGTCTGGGTGCCTATTCCGCCTTCTTCTTTTGCGGCCATGGCCGGAGCGACAGTTCTGGGCAATTTATCCGCTTCCAATATCACCATCGGT
>MGQN01000028.1:21116-21191 GCA_001797845.1 Deltaproteobacteria bacterium RBG_16_44_11
AATACCGCCACCAACTGGCCGCCAATCAATCGGCACGCTGTGTTGCGGCTTATCTTTACGCCGCCGCGGGGACGG
>MGQN01000028.1:21326-37812 GCA_001797845.1 Deltaproteobacteria bacterium RBG_16_44_11
AGGATAGAATGCGGCTTAATTCTTTCAGCCAAAACGCCATCGCTCACAAACAAAAGCTTGCGTCTTTTCGCCGGGTGGAATTTAGCCTGGAAGCTTTAGGTGGCCGGATTCTTCTGGGCCGGGAATACCCCCGCTATCCCTACATTCCTGCCGAATCATCCCAGCGCGACTTGCGTTGTTACGAAGCTTATAATATTCAAGTTCAGGGCCTGGCCAAACGCCTTAAAGCTTCGGGTATTAACAATCTGGTTATCGGAATTTCCGGCGGCCTTGATTCCACCCACGCCCTGATTGTCGCGGCCAAAACCATGGATCTTTTGGGTTTGCCGCGCGCGAACGTCAAAGCTTACACCATGCCCGGTTTTGCCACTACTTCCAAAACCTACCAAAACGCACTTAAACTAATGAAAGCGCTGGGCGTAGAAGCAAATGAAATCGATATCAAGCCCGCCTGCTTACAGATGCTCAAAGATATCAAACATCCTTTTGCACGCGGGAAAAAAGTTTACGACATTACCTTCGAAAATGTCCAAGCCGGCCAACGCACGGCTCACCTTTTCCGTTTAGCGAACATGAGAGGGGCGCTTGTTGTGGGCACGGGAGACCTAAGCGAATTGGCTTTAGGCTGGAGCACTTACGGCATCGGCGATCATATGTCGCATTACAATGTCAATGCCAGCGTTCCCAAAACACTTATCCAACATTTAATTCACTGGGTCGCGCATACCAATCAATTTTCGCCGGGAGTTTCCAAAATTCTTCTTGATATACTGGAAACAGAAATTTCGCCCGAACTTATACCCGGAAAAATCAGTAACCGGCCGCACCAAAAAACTGAAGATACTGTCGGCCCATATGAATTGCAGGATTTTAATAACTTCTATATTACGCGTTTCGGCTATTTACCCACAAAAGTGGCATTTCTAGCTTACTGCTCCTGGAGAGATAAAACAAAAGGGATTTGGCCGAATATCCCGCCAAAAAAGAGAAAAGCTTATTCCCTAAAAGAAATAAAAAAATGGCTCTACGTTTACTTATACAGATTTTTTAAAACCTCTCAATATAAACGCTCCTGCGTTCCCAACGGACCGAAGGTCGGCTCCGGCGGCTCTCTCTCGCCGCGCGGCGACTGGCGCGCCCCCAGTGACAGTGAAGCCTCCGTGTGGCTCGCCAACTGGAAAAAAATTCCGGCAAGTGATGACGGGAAATGAAACCATCTTACACGGATTTCGATGCCACGGAATTATTCTGCCCCAAGTGCAAAAAAGCTATGCCCGTAAGAAAAAGGCTTTTATTGATTCTTCCGCAGGGAGATAAATACGATTATAATTGTGCTTTTTGCGGAACTTCCGTGGGCAATAAACTGGTCAAAGAAAACGGTAATTTAAATGTAATTTTAAATTGAAAAATATATGATCATTTGTTTTTCTGCAATGCTTTTTTAAGCTTCTGAGCCATTAAACCGGAGCCGCCGCCTGCCGGAACATCTTTATAAACTACACTGAATTCCCTTACGGATGCTTCACCTCCCAAATAATCCGCCAATACTCCACGGCTATGGACATCTTCATGGCAATACACGCAAAGATTTTCCCAGTTGCTGCCGTCAGCGGGATTATTGAGGTGATTGCCGTCTTTATGGTGCACGGTTAAAAGATGCCGTTTGGATTCATTAAATTCTCGTCCGCAGCGGGCGCAAACAAGACCGTGAATAGCCAATGATTTTTCACGATAGTCTTCGCCGGCCGGAGTTCTTTGATTTTTTTTGATATCGCGCACGAAATCCTGCGCTGATTTAATATCCTTTCCGGCAGGAATCATTTTTTTTTGAGCTTTTACACGGCCCCATTTGCTGGAAAAAGTTACCTTTGCCATTTTTTACTTCTTCTTCAAGCAGATTCATTTTTTGCTTAGAAATACGTTCATAAAAACGCGTATCCCTTTTATAATAGCCAGCGCATTCTTAATCAGCGGGAAAAATGACCCTTTCATAATTTGCGGAGCAAGGTTCCGTAGATCACCGAAAATGTAACTCGTCGTCGAATAAAATCTATCCACAAAATTGGAGAGTGTTTGAATTTCCCTGTTCACAGTGGCTGTAGTATTATTGATGTTTGTGGTAATATCCTCCAAATTCTTCAATATACTGGGTAAACTTTTATTGAGAGTTTCCAGTGTGGCCGTAGCGTTCTTCATGGTGCGCCATACTTGCCAAAGAATAGGGATACAAATAATGACCAATACAGAAAAGGCAATGCAGAAAATTAACAAATAAATATTCGGATTCATGAATTTATCCTCTAATGATTAAACACGTTTCTTTTTCTGTTTCTCGCGATAGGCCGCAACCCCCGCATTAATTGCCTTCTTCAATCTTTTCTTTCTGTCTTGAACGGTTTTGCTGCTTGAATGGGCAAATTTGCTGATTTTTTCTTCTACTTCTGACGCCTTGCCTTTTATTGACGATCTCACGTCCTGAATGCGCTTAAATGTGGCCTCATAATCTTCTTTATTTTTTTCATATTCTTCTTTAGCTCTGGACAGAAGTTCATCTGCTTTGCGGGTAAGCTCTTCACGCGTTTCCCTGCCGCTTTTAGGTGCGTACAAAATACCGATAATGGCTCCGATTAACCCGCCAATAAATAATCCTTTAAAATAACTTCCATTATTTTCCGACATACAACACCTCCATAATTGATTAAACAATTAACTTCTTTCAACATATAAGCAATTTTTTAAATATATATCAAAAATCGAGTAAAAAAATCATCAATATGGAGTTCGATTTTTTTGTTTACTTTTTAATAACCTAACATATTTTTTGAAATTAAACCATCTTGGAATAAAAAAACCGGGCACCCGCTAATAACGGCTGTCCGGTTTTTCTACTTCTTAAATTAAAGTAATTATTTTTTTGCAGGTTCAGGTGCCGGTGTAGCTGCGGGCGCTGGTGCAGCTGCGGGCGCTTCAACTTTGGGGGCATCTGCTGGTTTCGGCTCTTCTTTTTTACAGCCTACTACTGCAAAAGAAGCAACAAAAAGCATACAAATAATAATGGCAAATACTTTTTTCATCAATCTTTCCTCCTTTCAGGTAATTCAAGTTTCGGATTTTTATACCCGTCTTTTGACGGGGAACAATACGCCTATTTTCAGCCTTGTCAAGAAGAAATTTAATAATTTTTTTATGATAAATGAAATCGTCATCGCTTTAAACCAATTATGGCCATATAAATTGTCATTTGTTGCCTGCTTTCTTTTTATGTGCTACTTTCTTCCCAATGCAATGTATTTTCAACCAAAAAAGTTAATGTTTATCGGAATATGCAAATAAAAAAAGACGGAAAAACTATGAAAAATCTCAAGGAATTAACTGATTTGATAAAAAAGCTGCGCGCGTCGGACGGTTGTCCTTGGGATCAAAAACAAACGCAGAAGGATTTGGGCAAATATATTCTGGAAGAAGCTTATGAAGTGTTTGATGCCCTGGAAGAAAAAACCCCTCAGGCTATCAAGGAAGAACTGGGCGATTTGCTTTTTCAGATATTATTTCTGACTGAAATTAATGAAGAGGAAGGTTTGTTCTCTTTGAGCGATGTTGTGGCAGAAATCAGAAAAAAAATGATCCGGCGTCATCCTCATGTATTTGGCGATAAAAAAGTAATCTCGGTGCAGGAAGTTAAAGAAAACTGGCAAAAAATAAAAAAAATGGAACGCAAAAACAATAGCAATCAAAATGATTTATTTGCCCATGTACCGCGAATATTGCCGGCTTTAAAACGGGCGCAAAAAATTACAGCGATAGCGGCAACTTATGGCTTCGACTGGCCGAAAACCAACGATGTTTGGGAAAAAATACAAGAAGAGATCAAGGAGTTTGCTGCCGCCCTAAAAAGCGGCAACAGGGATAAAATTGAAGAAGAGCTGGGTGATATTCTTTTCACACTGGTCAACTTGAGCAGGTTTGTTCGCGTTGACGCGGAAACGGCGCTAATGAAAACAACGAATAAGTTTTTGCGGCGTTTTTCTTATATAGAAAAACAACTTGCCGCACGAGGCAGGTCTCTGGAAGAAACTGATTTAGCCGAGATGGACGAGCTCTGGAAAAAAGCAAAAGAAATGAGGATATAAGTAAAGTGGATTATTTTCTTTGTGTATTGGGTATGGTTTTTATTCTCGAAGGCCTTCCTTACTTTATTTTCCCGGAAAAGCTAAAAACATACCTCACTAAAATATCAACAATGCCTGAATCCACTTTACGCTTTCTGGGCATCTCCGCTATCATCATTGGTTTAATTCTGCTCTACCTGGGACGCAGATAAAGCAATTTCATTGACAGTTGTTAAATATTCTGCTTATTTGCCGCAGCTTTTTTAATTTTCATATAAAAGACATGGAATTAAAGGATTTTTCATATTTTCTGCCGGAAGATCTCATTGCCCAGAAGCCCCGGAGGCAAAGGGACCACTCTCGCCTGCTAGTGCTGGATAGAAATGAAAAAAAAGTCAAAGATTTTCATTTTTTCCAGTTACCCGATTTTTTGCGGCAGGGTGATGTTTTGGTAATTAACGATACCAGAGTCATACCCGCGCGGCTCTTCGGCAAAAAACATACCGGGGCAAATGTGGAAATTTTGCTATTGGTTAAAAAAGAAGGCCATTCCGAATCTCAAAAATGGGAAGTACTATTGAAGCCGGCTAAACGAATGCATATAAACGATATGATTCTTCTGGAAGAAAACTGCCAGGCAAAAATAATCGACAGAATATCAGAAAAAAAATGGCTGATGGAATTTGCCGCTGCGGAAGGGTTTGAAAAATTTATAAATCGTTTTGGACATGCTCCCCTGCCGCCTTATATCAAACGCCAAAAAAATGACGCGCGAAATACCAGGGATATAGAAAGATATCAGACAATTTATGCTAAAAACCCCGGTTCTATTGCCGCTCCGACCGCCGGCCTGCATTTTTCGGCAGATGTCCTGCAAGCACTGCAAGCAAAAGACATTCAAATCGCGCCGATTACTTTACATGTCGGAGGGGGAACTTTTTTACCGATTGAAACACGGGAAGTGGAAAGGCATGTTATGGAACAAGAATTTTACGAAATAAGCGCCGCATCTGCGGAAAAAATAAACAACGCCGGACGAGTGGTCGCCGTGGGTACAACCTCAAGCAGAGCACTGGAAAGCGCTGCCGGCAAAAACAAATGTGTTCAGGCCCAATCCGGTTTTACTGATCTCTTTATCTATCCGGGCTATAAATTTAAAAAGGTGGATATACTTTTAACTAATTTCCATTTACCGCAATCATCTTTATTTTTACTTGCCTGCGCCTTTGCCGGCACAGATTTTATTAAAAGCGCCTACCAACACGCGGTCAAAAACCGTTATTCTTTTTACAGTTATGGCGATTGCATGCTGATTATTTAATAAGTTAGAAATTATTTTTTGCGTTTTTCGGCAAAAAAATAATTTCGTTAACGCACTTATCCCGTTTATCGGGGTTAGGTTATAAAAAGATGAGTTTTGAATTTAACATTATTAAGAAAGATATTGCTACTTCCGCCCGTTTGGGAACAATGATTACCCCTCACGGCATGGTGAACACGCCCGCTTTTATGCCGGTCGGTACGCAAGGAACAGTCAAATCAATGCTCCCCGAAGAAATCAAAAAATGCGGCGCCGAAATAATTCTGGGCAATACTTACCATCTTTATTTGAGACCCGGCCATGAAACGATTAAAAAGCTGGGCGGCCTTCACCGGTTCATGAATTGGGATTATCCGATTCTCACCGACAGCGGTGGTTTTCAAGTTTATAGCCTAGGAACGTTGCGTAAAATCTTACCCGATGGAGTGATGTTTCACTCCCATATTGACGGATCTAAACATTTTTTAACACCGCAAAAAGCCATCGAAGTACAGGAAGCGCTGAATTCCGACATCATGATGTGCCTCGATGATTGCACACCCTACCCGGCCACACTAAAACAAACGAAAGATTCCCTTGCGCTGACCATTAAATGGGCAGAGCTTTGCCGGAACGCAAAGAAAAACGAAAATCAGGCTCTTTTCGGCATAGTTCAAGGAGGCGCATATCTGGATTTGCGAAAATATGCCGTGGAAAAAATGGTTAAACTCGGCTTTGACGGTTACGCCTTAGGCGGATTAAGTGTTGGCGAACCAAAAGAAATGATGTATGAGATCGCCGGAGCAATCGCGCCCGTATTGCCCGCGGATAAGCCGCGCTACCTAATGGGCGTCGGCACTCCGGAAGATATTGTCTTCGGGGTGGCCTGTGGAGCCGATTTGTTTGATTGCGTCATACCGACCCGTTCGGCGCGCCACGGATTATTGTTTACAAATTCAGAAAAGATTGTTATAAAAAATTCCCGCTGGCGGGAAAGTAACGCCCCGATTGACGAGACATGTGATTGCTACACCTGTAAAAATTACTCTCGGGCATATTTAAGGCATCTTTTTGTTGCCGGAGAAATACTGGCTATGATATTGAACACCATTCACAATGTCCGTCACTATATGCGCCTTATGGAGAAAATTAGAGCGGCATTGAATGAAAACCGTTTTGCAGAATTTAAAAATGAATTTTTGATTAATATAAGGAGGATTGTAAATTGACATCAATAGCATACGCAATGGGAGGCAGCCCGGGCGGCACAGCGGCCGGCGGGGATAGTGGTTGGGGGTTCATTATTCCTATGGTGGTAATTTTCGTTATTTTCTATTTGTTGCTCATTCGCCCCCAGCAAAAAAAACAAAAAGAACACAAGGCCCTCTTAGAGAACCTTGCTTACGGCGACACGGTAATGACCACCGGCGGTATTCACGGCAAAATCACCGGGTTAACCGATGCCGTGGTTACTCTGGAGATTGCCGATAAAGTAAGAATCAAAATAGCACGAAGCTACGTCGGAGCAGTCCTGCAAAAGGCGGGAGCGCCTGCGCCAAAGGAATAGCATAGAAAGGGGCATTTCATGATCAAGTCTTTAAAAATCAGGTTGGCAATCACGACAGCTGTGTGTCTCGTTGCTCTGTATTTTCTAGTACCGACTTTCATCACCCAGATTCCTTCTCCCTGGAACAATTATTTCCCCAAGGATAAAATTCATCTGGGGCTGGATTTGCAGGGCGGAATGCACCTGGTTCTGGAAGTTGATGCGGACAAAGCTCTGGAATCCATGATGGAAAGAACAGCCAATGATCTGAAAGAATCATTAATGGACGGTAAAGTTCGTTTCCGGAATGTGGAGAGAGCAAAAGGCGCTACGATTTCTATGGAGTTGACCGAGGCATCGAGCAAGCCTGCTTTGGAGAAAATTCTCAACGAACATTATCCTGATCTGGAAATTGCTTCTTCCGTACCGCATGACAACGGACAGATGGTCAATTTAAAAATCAAAGATAAAAGAGCCATTGACCTCAAAAAGCTGACCGTGGAACACTCTCTGGAAACAATTCGTAACAGAGTCGACCAGTTCGGAATTGCCGAGCCGGAAATTATTCCGGAAGGCGATAATCGGATCATGATTCAATTGCCCGGAATAAAAGACCCGGAAAGAGCAAAAACCCTTATCGGGAAAACAGCCTTGCTGGAATTCAAATTAGTGGATGACGAACATTCTCTGGAAGATGCTCTCCGCGGCAATGTGCCCGAGGGCAGCACAATTGCCTATGGCTTACGAGAAGACAGAACAACCGGGCAAAGAGGTTCCACACCCTATTTACTGAAAAGCAAAACACTGCTCACCGGTGCTTCTCTGGAAACCGCCAAAGTGCAAATTTCCGACCGTTTCGGCGAACCGAATGTTTCCATCAAATTTAATTCCCAGGGAGCGGCGGATTTTGACCGTATTACCACGGAAAATGTTCGCCGGCGCTTGGCTATTGTTTTGGATGGTGTAGTCCATTCGGCGCCCGTCATCCAGGAAAGAATATCCGGCGGTCAGGCGCAAATTACCGGTAACTTCACCATGGATGAAGCCCGTGATTTGGCCATTGTCTTACGTGCCGGCGCGCTACCCGCTCCGGTCAATATTCTGGAAGAAAGAACAGTCGGCCCATCACTGGGCAGTGATTCGATCCATCAGGGCATTCTAGCCACCATTATCGGCTCGCTTTTGGTCATTCTATTCATGATTGTTTATTACCGCCTTTCCGGCGCGGTTGCCGATCTTGCGCTCACCCTCAATATATTACTAATCATGGCGGTTCTTGCGGCCTTCCGGGCAACCCTGACATTGCCGGGCATCGCCGGCATGCTCCTCACGGTCGGCGTCGCGGTTGACGCGAACATTCTGATCTTTGAAAGAATTCGCGAAGAATTACGGACGGGGAAAACCGTCCGACTGGCTCTGGATACAGGCTATAACAGGGCTTTTATTACCATCATTGATACACATATTACGGGTATTGTCGCTGCTATTGTTCTGATCTTTTTCGGGACAGGCCCGATTAAGGGATTCGCGGTAACAACAATCATTGGCCTTCTGGCCAGTCTTTTTACCGCTGTTTTTGTCACCAAGGTAATTTTCGATTATGTTACCTTAAACTTTAAAATTAAAAAAATGAGCATTTAAAAATTCAAGCGCGGGCAGGAGATATAGTATGAGCATGGAGTTGATAAAACCAGGTATTAACATAGATTTTGTCGGGAAAATGAAGTACGCGATTGCTTTTTCAACCATCCTGATTCTCATCGGCATTGGATCGGTTATCTTTCATGGCGGCCTCAATCTTGGTATTGATTTCGCCGGCGGCTCCATCATTCAGGTTAAATTTTCAAAAAATGTTTCCGCCGATCAGATTCGGGCGTCTCTCAAATCAACAAAACTGGAAAACAGCACAATTCAACAGTTCGGCACCAATGAATTTTTGATCCGCACGTCGGAATCTTTCTCCGATCAAAAGATGCTGGCCGCCAATGTGGAACAACCGCTTTCTGCTGCTTTCAACAAGGATTATGAAATCCGGCGTGTGGAAGTCGTCGGCTCTAAAGTAAGTGCGGATTTTACGAGAAAGGCAATTATTGCCGTTATTCTTTCCTGGCTGGCTATACTGATTTATGTTACCTGGCGCTTTGAGTTCCGCTACGCCATGGGAGGAATTCTTGCTTTGGTTCATGATACCTTGATTGTGATCGGAGCTGTTTCTGTTATGAACATGGAATTCACCATAAACATTCTTGCGGTACTCATTTTCGTTATCGGTTTTTCTATTAATGATACCATTGTTACGTTGGATAGAATTCGGGAAATTGTAAAACGAAATCCCAAACAGAAGCTGGGCGATATCATCAATTCGGCCATCAATGAAACCCTCAGCAGAACCATCTTGACGTCTCTGACTGTTTTCTTCACGGTTTTTGCCCTGTATATTTTCGGCGGAGCGGTCATCCGCGATTTTGCTTTTGCCCTGCTGGTCGGTACCGTCATTGGCACCTATTCCACTATATATATCGCTTGCACCATCGTGCTGTTTTTTGAGAATCTACAGCTTTCAAAAATGAAGGGAAAGAAATAAGTGCCTTCTTTTGCTTTCGTAGCTTTTAGCGTCTTTTTTTTAATATTGTTTGCAGGCATTTACTTAACGTTGTTTGATTTATTGGGCACTGTAATCATTTTTTTAGATGTTTTACTTTACGCGCTTTTCACCGGCTTTGATCGGGTCAGCGGTCAACTTCTTTTGCTTCTGCTTCTAATTGCAATTATTGTTGAATCAATTGATTTTTTCCTGGTTATGAAAGGAGCGCATAAGCCGGCGACCAGAAAAAAAACTTTTTGGATGTCGGCAATAGGGGCTGTTGTCGGAGCGTTTATTCTTACTCCTTTTTTTTGGGGACCGGGCATATGGGGAGGATTTTTCCTGGGAGGCTTTGCCGTAATCCTGACATTGGAAATCGCCCGGCAAAATAAATTGAAAAGTCCTTACCGTGTATCTAATCGCGCTGTTTTCGCCATGGCCGGAAGAAAAATGTTTAAAGGCCTGGCCGCCCTTTTTATGGTTGCCCTTTCTCTATCCAATATTTACTCATAGGGGTTTTATTTAATTATGACTGAAAATGATACATCAAAAACAAAAGAAAAAAGAAAATCAAAGGTACAAGAATATATTGAGGCAATCATTATTGCCATTTTGATTGCCCTTTTTATCAGGACATTTATAATTGCGGCCTATAAAATACCTTCCGAATCAATGGTACCCACCTTGTTGGTGGGAGATCATCTTTTGGTTAATAAATTTATTTATGGCGTAAAAATACCGCTACTAAGAAAAACAATTATCCCTATAACTAACCCCAAAAGAGATGATATTATTGTTTTTATTTACCCCAATGATCGTTCCCTCGATTTCATCAAACGCGTTATCGGCGTAGGCGGCGACAAAATAGAAATCAAGAACAAAAAAATATTTATCAATGACCGAGAATATAAAGATGTCTATGGCGTTTATAGCGACAGTTTGATTTATCCGGGAGCAATGCATCTGCGTGATAATTTCGGCCCGATTATCGTCCCGCAGGGGTCACTTTTTGTCATGGGCGATAACCGCGATAACAGCAAAGATAGCCGTTACTGGGGGTTTGTTGATGTAAAAGATGTGGAAGGAAAAGCCCTTATCCTCTACTGGTCATGGAACCACGTAGAAAACACACTCCGTTGGAAACGTATGGGAAAATTACTTCATTAAAAAATATTTCGCCGTTTATTATTGGAAAATATTTTTTGAGTCTTGACATATTAACCATATAGTTGTATATGTATTAAAATTTAGCCCTTTTAATACAATCCGGCGAGATTGAAAAAGGAACCGGTCATGAAGAAAAAATTATCTTTATTTTATAAAGCCTTCCTCCGCAAGGGGGGAAGGCTTTTTTATTAATGAGGCCTGCCGAAAACGAATGAAATGAAGTTTGAGGCGTTAGCCGAATTAATCCCGCAAAGCGGAGGGTATGGTATAATATCTCGCAGCTTACTTTGGGGCTTATACCCGTGATTGTTTAATTTTAAGGCGCTCTGTGTACAATATTTTTTTTATAAAGTGATCTTCACTGAGGTATGGTCATATGACAAAAAACAAAAGCACTAAAATAGTTATGGACAAAGATGGAATCGACCGATGCCTTACGCGGATTGCTTACGAAATTCTGGAAAAAAATAAAGGCATTGAAAATCTCGTTCTTGTCGGCGTTCGAACCGGCGGAGTATATCTGGCCGAAAGGTTACAGAAAAAAATATCCTGCATCGAAGCTGGTAAAATCCCGCTGGGAATACTGGACATAACTCTTTACCGCGATGATATTTCTGCATCCAATAAAAAACCCCGCTTAGGAAAAACAAAAATACCTTTTTCCCTCGATAATAAAAAGGTTGTCCTAATTGATGATGTTCTCTTTACCGGTCGGACTATTCGCGCGGCAATGGACGCCTTGATCGATTTTGGCCGTCCAAAAATGATTCAGCTTGCCGTCTTAATCGACCGCGGCCACCGTGAGCTTCCCATTAGAGCCGATTTTGTGGGGAAAAATCTACCCTCTTCCCTTTGGGAAGCGGTAAGCGTTAACCTTGTGGAAAAAAACGGAGTTGATGAAGTAGTTATTGAAGAAGGAACTTAAGCCTTAATTTTTAGAGCCTGATTATGAAATTAGAAAAAAAAGATATCCTCGGCATGCAAGACCTTTCGGTTGACGAAATCAACCTTATTCTGGAGACAGCCGAATCTTTTCTGGAAATTTCCACGCGCGAAATCAAAAAAGTGCCGACTCTGCGCGGCAAGACGATCATTAACTTATTTTTTGAAGCCAGCACACGGACACGGACATCCTTTGAAATTGCCGGTAAAAGGCTCAGCGCCGACACAATTAACATTTCCTCCTCCACCAGTTCCGTCGTCAAAGGAGAAACTCTCATTGATACGGCACGCAATTTGGAAGCCATGAATCCCGATGTTATCGTTATCCGCCACAGCGCGGCCGGAGCTCCGCATTTACTGTCATCTCTGGTTAAACAATCCATAATCAACGCTGGTGATGGAGCGCATGAGCATCCGACGCAAGCACTGCTGGATATGATGACCATTAAGGAAAAGAAAGGCAGAATCTCCGGATTAAAAATAGCGATCGCCGGTGACATTGCACACAGCCGGGTTGCCCGTTCCAATATTTACGGTTTAACCAAAATGGGCGCTGAGATTGTCGTGGCCGGTCCCGCGACAATGCTTCCCCGGAATATCGAACAAATGGGTGTAAAAGTTTTTAATAATCTCGACGATGCGATTACCGGCGCCGATGTTGTCATGATGTTACGAATTCAATTGGAAAGGCAGAAGCAGAGCGTTTTTCCTTCGCTGCGTGAATATTCCCAGCATTACTGTTTGAACCGCCACAATATCAAGTTGGCCAAAAATGACGTTATCGTCATGCATCCCGGCCCCATTAATCGCGGAGTGGAAATATCGCCAGACATTGCTGATGATCCTTCCTGTTCGGTCATTCTGAATCAGGTAAATAATGGTGTCGCTGTGAGAATGGCTCTGCTTTACCTGCTTATCGGAGGCCATGAATGAAAATCATACTTGCCGGTGCACGGCTAATTGACCCCACAAAAAAA
Organism: Deltaproteobacteria bacterium RBG_16_44_11; assembly: GCA_001797845.1. Taxonomy (GTDB): domain Bacteria; phylum Desulfobacterota; class Syntrophia; order Syntrophales; family Smithellaceae; genus UBA4810. The sequence goes on from MGQN01000028.1 coordinate 33,952, forward strand.
ATAGACGCCCAGATGGATATTCTACTAGAAGAAGGAAAGATCGCCAAAATTAATTCAGCTCTTTTAAAATCAACAAAATCCAAGGATGCGGGAAAAGTGAAGGTTATTGAGTTGACGGGAATGATTGTCACGCCGGGCTTAATCGATATGCACACTCATTTGCGCGAACCCGGTTTTGAATATAAAGAAACGGTCGCTTCCGGCTGTGCTGCCGCTGTCGCCGGAGGTTTTACTTCCATTGCCTGCATGCCCAACACATCTCCGGTTAACGATAATCGCTCGATCACAGAATTTATAAGAAGAAAGGCTCTCGAAGCTGATCTGGCGAACGTTTACCCCATTGGCGCGATCAGCGTTAATTCGGAAGGCAAACAATTAACTGAATTTTGGGACCTAAAAGAAGCGGGAGTAGTTGGTCTCTCCGATGACGGAAACCCGGTTATGGATGCTGCGTTGATGCGCCGGGCTTTGGAATATGCTTATTCATTGGGATTACCGGTTATTTCACACTGCGAAGATAAAAATCTTTCCGGAGACGGCTTAATAAATGAAGGTTATTATTCCACTATTTTAGGCCTAAATGGTATCCCCAGCATCGCGGAAGAAGCAATGGTGGCACGCGATATTATAATCGCGGAATTTACCAATACTCGCGTACACATTGCCCATGTCAGCACCGCCGGATCCGTCCGGCTGATTAGGGACGCCAAGAAAAGAGGCTTGAAAATAACCGCCGAAACCGCCCCACACTACTTCACCCTGACCGATGAAGCCCTGCAAGGCTACGATACAAATTTAAAAGTCAATCCTCCTTTAAGAAGTCCGCAGGATGTGACGGCAATTAAGGATGGCCTTACCGATGGAACGATTGATGTGATCGCCTGTGACCATGCTCCTCATGGACGCACGGATAAGGAGTTGGAGTTTGAATATGCCCAAAACGGCATCAGCGGGCTGGAAACTTCTTTAGGCCTGAGTCTAAATCTTATCCGGGAAAAAATTCTTTCGTGGCCGGAGTTGATTGCTAAAATGAGTGCTAATCCGGCGCGTATTTTGAATTTGCCGAAAGGCGCGCTTTCCGAAGGTTCGGATGCTGATATTACGGTAATTGACCCGCACCTAAAATGGACAGTAGATATCAAGGCCTTTTGCTCGCGCGGTAAGAACTCGCCCTTTTCCAGACGCGCGATGCAGGGCAAGGCCGTTATGACCATCGTCGGCGGAGAAATTAAATATGCCGCGCCGTCTTTAAAATTATGACCAAAGAAAGCTTAAAGACCAGCGCTTTTATTCTTCGTTGCCTCAATTACTCAGAATCCGATTTAATCGTAACTTTTTACAGCAGGAATTTCGGTAAACTCAAGGGTATTGCCAAAGGTGCCAAAAGAAGCAAAAAACGTTTTGCCAATGTCTTTGAACCTTTTTCGCTGACCAACATTATCTTTTCCCGTAAAAAAACCGATGCGCTGGCTTTTATCGAATCTTGCGAGATCATCGACCACTACTCCGATATTCGCCAGGATTTGGAAAAAACATTAGTTGCCTCTTATTTTATTGATCTTGCGGACCACTTCAACCCGGAAGGGAAAAAAAATATAAAAGTGTTCGAACTTTTACAAGACTTTTTAATTTTGTTGGGTAGAGAAAACGCAACCGACGCTATTGTGCGCTTTTTTGAAATGCGGCTTTTAAGATTTGCGGGATATGAACCGGCGCTTGATCACTGCATCAGATGTAATGCTTGCGTCACCAATGGAAGTTTTTACTACTTTTATCCACAGGAGGGCGGAATCAAATGTGCCGCTTGCGCCCGGCCGGAAAGATATGAACAGCCGATTTCCGCAGGCACAGTGCGTACGTTGCTTTTAGGTAAGGATATGGAAATTGATAAAATTAAATTGGTCGCCCTGTCCGATTCGCTGGCCACTGAATCCCGCGATATCCTCATCGGCTTTATCGCGTATGTACTCGGCCGTGAAGTAAAATCTCTTAAAGTCATGGAACAGATCAGAAAGATGTATCTGTAATAAAAGCATTACGGCCGGTTCAATTTCAAACCCGCCTTTTTATGAAGAAAAATATATGAGGAGAAGCACTTTTATAAATTGGTCTTTTATTGGTCTTTTCAAAAAAAATAAAGGGGTTGCCTGCAGTAACACGGGCAACCCCTTTTCTTCAGTAGATGCGTATGCTTTTTTACTTGTCTAACTTGATAAGCACAGATTCTACTCTGCGATTTCGTTGTCTGCCCTCCGCCGTTTTATTATCGGCAATGGGTCTAGTCTCCCCGAATCCTTCAGATCTCAGACGTTTTCCGTCGATACCGAACTTATCGATAATATAATCCTTCACGCTGTCTACGCGCCTCTGGGAAAGCTTCTGGTTGTATTCATCGGTGCCGATACTATCGGTATGCCCTTCGATGGCAATTTTTGTATTAGGATATTTTACCATGAAATCGGCAACCTGTTTTATTTCATCATGGTATTGCGGCCTGATGTCCGACTTGTCGAAATCAAACTCGACGTTTAATCTGGCGCGCCCTTCATCCATCATCTTTTTCTCAAGCTCAGGAACTGCCGCGACAGGTGGAGCAGGGGCAGGGGCTTCTTTCTTTCCGCCAAAATAGAAGGCCAGACCCACAGTAGCCTCAAGGTCATTATAAATACTGCCGATTGCCAGCACATGTCTGACATCCCCTCTGAGAGCGATTGCGTCCGTTAAAAAGTACTTCACACCGACACCATAATCAGGGGCCAAACGCGTTCTATCCGGTTCACCACTACCTCCTCTATAGTCGATGGACTGGCCCCCTATGCCTACAGCAATGAACGGCACCAAGCGCTGCTCCGGCATAAAATTATAGATAGCTTCAATACGGTAGTTGTAAACGTTGGTGTATTCACTGTCACTGCCTGACAATCCTAACGCCCCTTGTGGATTGTTGGCATTGAACCCATAATTATATCTGGTCGGCACCCAATTAAATGTCGCTTCAACTCCCCAATTCTTGGTGAAATCGTAACCGCCACGCACACCTAAAACAGGAGCATTATCCAGATCCTGATTGCCTTCAAACGTAGCTACCCCGAATAAAGGTCCAATATTAAAAGCGCCTGGTTTGATTTGAGCGAACGCGGTTGTGCTAAAAATCAATAAAGCAATAACAATAAATACTCTCATTACATTTTTCACAAAAAATACCTCCCTTCAAATTTTTTAATGATTAACAGAAACTACTTGCCTGGATTTTCAACAATACCACTGGTAATATATCCATAATATTTTCAAGGCCTTGCAAAAATCAACACCTTTTACTTTTCGGCCCTAAAAACACTCTTGGCATGAGTATAAAAAATCAGACTTTTTGTCAATATAAAAAAACCAATATACCGGAATAAGAAGCGCAGAGCATGCGACAGGTAAAAAAGTTTGACGGAAGCTCGCTATATTAATTTCTTCTTTAACCCTTTCATATTGACACTATCCCCTGGGACATGTTAGTTAGCCGTTGTAATAATTAAAGATTAAGGCTGATAATGCTTGTTAATTCTTGGTTTAAATCGGCAAGGAGGAAGTTGTGACTTTTCAGGAATTAATTTTTGCCCTCGAAAAATACTGGCATGCTCAAGGCTGCGTCATCCAACAGCCCTACGATATGGAAGTGGGCGCGGGAACTTTCCATCCCGCCACCTGCCTGCGCGCGTTGGGACCGGAACCATGGAGAGTCGCCTATGTTCAGCCTTCGCGACGTCCCACTGATGGCCGCTATGGCGAAAATCCCAACCGTTTGCAACACTACTACCAATACCAGGTTATTTTGAAACCATCGCCCATTAATACTCAGGAACTTTACCTTGA
>MGQN01000029.1:0-2837 GCA_001797845.1 Deltaproteobacteria bacterium RBG_16_44_11
TGCCTTTCAGGTCTTTCCGGTCGCGCAGTTCCCAGTCCTTGAGCTTGATAAACGCCATGCCGGTGTTTTGCGCCGTTCCGGAAAATCCGGTACCGGCAATGGTCATCATAGAGTCCACTGCCTCTTTTTCGTTTTCTATGAAATAATTTTCAATTTGTTTTGTGACCTCTTTGGTCTGCTCCAGTGTGGCGCCTGTCGGCATGATTACCTGGGCGAGCAATATTCCCTGATCTTCATCCGGAAGGTCAGCGGTGGGCATGCGCAGAAACAGGACTCCCATAACAATGCTGATTACTAGAAAAACAATCAGGTAGCGTTTTTTTCGTGAAAGGGAATGGCTGATCAATCCCACATAACGGTCTCTCAGTCGAAAGAAAACGCGGTCGAACCACGCGAAAAACGGCCGAAGGAAAAAGACCGCATTTTCCGCCGGCTCATGCCCGGCCTTTACCGGCTTGAGCAGCGCAGCGCACAGCACCGGCGTCAGAATCAAAGCGACGACCACTGAAAGCAACATGGCGGAGATGATGGTAATGGAAAATTGGCGATAGATAACGCCGGTGGAGCCGGGAAAGAACGCCATGGGACCGAATACGGCAGAAAGCACAAGCCCAATACCGATAAGCGCGCTGGTGATCTGTTCCATGGATTTGGCTGTGGCCTCTTTGGGATGGAGCCCTTCTTCTGCCATGATCCGTTCCACATTCTCCACCACGACAATAGCGTCGTCCACCAAAAGGCCGATAGCCAGAACCATAGCAAACATCGTTAGCATATTGATGGAGAAACCAAAGAGCCCTAAAACAGCAAACGTTCCCAGAATGACCACCGGCACCGCAATAGTTGGAATAAGGGTGGCCCGAATGTTGCCCAGAAAAAGCCACATAACCAAAAATACCAGTATGATGGCTATGATCAACGTCTTTACCACTTCATTGATAGATACTTTTACGAAAGGTGTGGTATCGTGAGGATAAACAACTTTCAGCCCTGCCGGGAAAAATCGACTCATTTCTTCCATTTTGGCTCTCACGGCATCGGCCGTATCCAGGGCATTGGCGCCGGCGGCCTGACGAATGGCAATACCTGCGGAAGGTTTGCCGTTTCGGTATACCTCTATATTATAGACCTCGGTACCCAGCTCAGCCCGGCCCACGTCGCCAATACGTACAATAGACCCATCCCTATTGGTCCGCAGAGGAATGTTAGCGAACTCCTTGGGCGTGGAAAGCATGTTCTGTACAACAATGGGGGCGTTCAAACGCTGACCCTCCACCGCGGGCGCCCCGCCAAACTGGCCCGCGGAAACCTCCACATTATAAGCTTGGAGCGCCGCGACCACATCCCCCACGGTCAGATGGTAATCCGTCAGTTTTTCGGGATTTAGCCAAACACGCATGGCATATCCGCCGCCGAAGATTTCCACTTCGCCCACACCGGGCACACGCGCCAGTATTCTTTCCAGCTTTGACTGGGCGTAGTCTCTCAGGTCAGGGCCATCCATGCTGTCGTCTTCCGAAATCAGGCCCACGATCATCAGGTAGTTCCTGGTGGATTTGCGGACATTGACCCCTTGATTTTTTACTGTATCGGGGAGACTCGTCAGGGCGGTTTGAACTTTATTTTGCACCTGAGACCAGGCCATATCCGGATCTGTTCCCGGAGCAAAGGTCAACTCAAGGCGCGAGCCGCCGGCCGAATCACTGGAGGCGGACATATACAAGAGACTATCCAGGCCGGTCATTTTCTGTTCGATAACCTGGGTGACACTGTTTTCTACCGTTTCAGCTGAAGCCCCCGGATAGGAGGCAGAAATAGAAATGGTGGGCGGGGCGATTTGGGGATACTGGGAAATAGGCAGGTTATAGATCGCAATGATGCCCACCGCCATGATGATAATAGCAATAACCCATGCAAAGACCGGACGATTTAAAAAGAATTTAGATAACATTCATCGCCCCCATCAATTTGTTTTTGCAGGTGGAGCCGCGGTCTTTGTTTTCCCGCTACTTTGCTCAGCTTTTTCAAAAGCGACAGCTTTTACGGGCATTCCCGGTTTTACCTTCAACGCACCTTCAACGATCACCCGCTCGCCTGGCCCAAGACCTGAAGAAACCAGCCAGTCCTTATCTATAGTACGATCAAGTGTAAGTGGACGCTGTTGCACTTTCCCCTCTGCATCTACAATTAGAGTAAGGGGATTCCCTTTGGGATCACGGGTCACAGCCTGCTGGGGTATCAGAATTGCTTTCTTATTGACACCTTCTTGCACCACGGCCCGGACAAACATGCCCGGCAGCAAAACACCTTTCGGATTAGGAAAAACAATGCGTAAAATGACTGATCCGGTTGTCGGATCGACGGTAACATCGCGGAATTGAAGAGTCCCTTTTAATGGATATTCTGTACCGTCATCCATAATAAGTCTGACCTTTTGCTGATTTTTGCTATTTTGATTCAATTGCCCTTTCTGCAGTTGGCGGCGCAAGCGAAGAATGTCAGTAGCAGACTGGGACACATCCACATACATGGGATTCATTTGCTGAATAGTGGCCAAAGCGGTGGGCTGCTGAGCCGTCACCAGGGCACCCGCCGTAACACTTGATCTCCCAATATGGCCCGAGATGGGCGCGGTAATCGTCGTATATTTCAGATTGATGCGTGCTGTTTGTATATCTGCCTGAGTCAGTTTCAATGCCGCCGCTGCATCGTCGCACTCCTGTTGGCTTACCGCCTTATCAGCCAGCAATTCCCGCAAGCGGTCGGCCCTTAACTGGATGGCCATGAGATTGGCTTCGGACCGGGCAAGCGCCGCCTGGTAGAGAGCGGGATCGATC
>MGQN01000029.1:2891-8424 GCA_001797845.1 Deltaproteobacteria bacterium RBG_16_44_11
TGAATAATGCCGCCGACCTGGGGTCGCACTTCGGCAATTAAATAGGCGGCTGTCCGACCCGGTAATTCGGTTGTCATCACCACCGGCTTTGGCTGTATCGTCACAACGGCAACTTCGGGCATTGGGGCTGGACCAGTCGTCTTTTCTGCGCAACCACCAAGAATCAAACCTGCAACAAGAATGAGCATTGTAATCATCAATATGGCTCTATTATTATTCATTTGACACTCCATTTATTTTAACCAATTACTGATTATAACGAATATTTCGCACAACAATATTTTCTTCACCCCAAAACCTTTTCTCTTCTATCACATGGCAAAAGCATTACGGCCAAATAGTTCCCATCGCCCTTTGCAGCCGGGCATAATTGATATTGTAATCACCAAGCGCGTTGGCGTATTGTGATTTTGCCCTCGTCAACAGCGTCTGGGCATCAAGAACCTCCGTCGTGGTAGCAACACGTTCTTTGTATCTTTCTTCAGAAATGCGGAAATTTTCTTCGGCCTGTTCAATAACTTTTTCGGAAACAGTAATTTGGTGTTCAGCTTCCTGCAGGAGCAGGTAAGCGTTTTTTATTTCTAAAGTAATCTGATCATTTAATTCTTTGGCTGAACTTATCGCCTGATTTTCTCTGGCCCTGCTGGCATCTACCCTAAATTTTGTTTTGCCCCATTCCCAGAAATTCCAGCTAGCCACTGCCATGACATACCAGCTTTCCATATCCTGATAGGGACTGCCGGAAACAGAAGCCTCGTCACCAAACCTCGTATAATTGCCGACCAAGTTTAGCGCGGGGAAAAATTCGCTTTGCGCTACCCAAACCAATTTCCCCGCCTGCTTTGCCTTAAGCTCCGATATTTTAAGCTCCGGCCTATTTTGCTGGGCGACACTCAGGCATTCTTCCAGTGATTGTTTCATCGGCTTATAAGTTAATATATCCACCACCGCTACCGGTTCAAATATCCTGCGCTTCAACAACGTATTAAGCCGTGATTTAGCCAGCTCCACAGAATTTTGAGCTTTGATCAGTGTTTGTTTACCATTGGCCAGCTCCACTTCGGCATGCAGTAAATCGTTTTTCGGAATCATACCTACCTTAAAATAATTTTCCGCCGTATTACGATGCGCTTCCAGCATCTCCACGGATTGGCGTGCCGTTTCCAGAATTCTCTGTGCGCGTAAAATATCAAAGTACGCTATTTTTACTTCCTGCACCACATCCTGATTCTTAGCTTTTTCTTCCAGAAAAGCGGCATCTTCACCAATTTGGTTTGCCTGATAGTTAGCCAGAATTGAACCGCCGGCAAAAATGGGCTGTCGGGCCTCGATCGCCCAGTTATAATTATTTTTTGTCCCCGTCGTCATCTCACCTGGCGGAAATGGAAGTTGAAACTGAGGCTCTTCGTTCAACCGCCGATAGCTGTAGGAAGTACTGAACTTAGGCAAAAATCCGGTAACAGCTTCCCTCTTTTGGGCGGTTGCACCTTTTAATCCTTCCCTGGCAATATTTATGACGAGACTGTTTTGTAAGGCTATTTCAATACTTTTCTCTAGCGTCAGTGGCTCTCCGCCGAAAACAAGACCAGGAAAAAGAATAATTGCCAAAACAATCAAAAAACTTGAACGATATCTTTTATTGTTCATGATTTTTTACTCCATTTAAGAAAATGTCCAGAATAAAATCTTTTTTAGATACAAGTGATTCTTTTGTTGGTTCCAAAAGCCATTCGTTTGCTGCTGACCTGATTAAGCTAAACAAAGCGGAGGCCATATCGTGCGTCGGCAGTTTTCGTAACAATCCGTTCTTTATGCCCGTTTTTAAAAAATTTTCGATAAACGCTATGTGCTCGAAGTAGCCATCAATCAGCTTTTGACGCAATGCGCTCATTGTTTCCGATAAAGCCTCGCTTTGTCCGCGCAGAAATATGCGGAAAAAATCTGTGTTTTTTTCGACAAACTGCAAATGCGCGTTGATCAGTGTTTCAATTTTACCGGCAACATCTTTATTGGCGTTTACCTCCTGGTTAATTTCGGCAAACATCAAATCAAGTTTTTCAAGAATCATGGTTGAATAAAGATTTTCTTTGTTGTCAAAAAACTGATAAAGGGAACCGATGGCAAAACCAGAGGCATTCGCAATTTCCGCCATGGTAACACTATAATAACCCCTGGCGGAAAATATTTTTTCCGCCTGCTCCAAAATGGCCGCCCGCCGTAAATTAAATTCGCGCTCTTTTCTTTCCGCCCGCACGATTGCCTACGCCTTTCCTTTATTTATGAACCTTCGTTCATATTTTGAACGTTGGTTCAGATTATAGAATTTTTATTATTTGTCAAGAAAAATCTTCAAGATGTGCTTATTTGCCCGGTCATTTAATTAACTGGACATGTAAATACTCCGGGAAGGAAAATCTCCTGATACCTAAGCCTGATGGCGTGCCCGAACCACAGAATCGCCGGGTGGAAATAACTGTCCGTTAAGCCGTTCTATAGATTAAATTTATAATTTTCACTATTTCAATTTCTATCCAGTCCAATATGAATCTTTTACGTATTGCTGCCCATCTAATTTTTTATTTGTCAAAAAAATAATATTATGTAATACAAAATAATATAAAAGCTTTCACATTTATTTCAAGATTAGGAGAGTCTTTATGAAAAAATCATACGTCTTAGCTCTTGACCAAGGCACTACCAGTTCCCGTGCCATTCTTTATGATTATGACGGGAAAGTTGTAAAAATTGCCCAGAAGGAATTTACGCAGTTCTATCCCAAAGCCGGATGGGTAGAACATGATCCAATGGAAATCTGGGGTTCACAAAGCGGTGTGGTGAGCGAAATGTTGGCGACAACGGGTATCGGCCCCGAAGAAATAGCGGCTATCGGCATAACAAACCAGCGCGAAACCACGGTGGTCTGGGAAAGAAAAACAGGCAAACCGATTTATAATGCTATTGTCTGGCAATGCCGGCGGACTTCCGCCATCTGCGATGAACTTAAAGCACGCGGCCTGGAAAAATACATCCGTGAAAACACGGGACTCGTTCTGGACGCCTATTTTTCCGGGACTAAAATTAAATGGATTCTCGATAATGTGGAAGGAGCAAGAAAGCAGGCAAAAAACGGTGAACTGCTTTTCGGCAATATCGATACCTGGCTGATCTGGAACTTAACGCGAGGCAAAGTACACGTAACAGACTATAGCAATGCTTCGCGTACCATGCTGTATAATATCAAAGACCTCAAATGGGATGAGAAAATGCTGAAAGAACTCGACATACCTGCGTCCATGCTGCCGGAAGTGAAGCAGTCCAGTGAGGTTTACGGCAATAGTGATCCCCGGGTATTCGGAGCGGAGATACCCATAGCCGGAGATGCGGGCGATCAGCAAGCGGCATTATTCGGCCAGGCCTGCTACACCCCGGGAATGGTTAAGAACACCTACGGTACGGGAGGCTTCATGCTGATGCTGACGGGTGAAAAACTTGTACATTCGGAAAATGGTCTGGTAACGACTATCGCCTGGGGGGTTAACAATAAAGTGGAATACGCGATGGAAGGAAGCATTTTTATCGCCGGCGCGGCGATTCAGTGGCTGCGCGACAGCCTGAGGGTAATTTACGATACCAAGGACAGCGAGTACTTTGCAACTACAGTTCCCGACACTCAGGGCGTTTATGTTGTCCCCGCATTTGTGGGATTGGGAGCTCCCTACTGGGATATGTATGCCCGGGGAGCGATTCTGGGAATTACTCGAGGAACGAACAGAAACCACATCATTCGTGCCACCCTGGAATCGCTTGCCTACCAAACCCGGGATGTTCTGGAGCTGATGCGCAATGAATGCAGTCTTGATCTATGTGAGCTGCGCGTGGATGGAGGTGCCTGCGCCAATAACTTCCTGATGCAATTCCAGTCAGACATTATGGGTATTCCCGTGGAACGGCCGGAAATTATCGAAACAACGGCAATGGGAGCGGCCTATCTGGCCGGTCTGGCTGTGGGCTTCTGGAAAGATCAATCGATGATTACCGAGCGGCGTAAAGTAAATCGAAGATTTCTGCCCCAAATGGATGATGCTAAAAAAGAAAAACTCTATGCCAAGTGGAAAAAAGCCGTAAGCCGTTCCATGCATTGGGAAGAAGAAGAAAAATAACATAATTAAAAAGAGAAAAGACGGATATAGAAAGAAGCAAACAGGAAAAAGATTCCCCTGCAGCTTTTACATTAACTTATCATAAATCGGAGGAAGTTACGGAAATGAAAAAGAAGATCGCGGTTATAGGTTCGGGTAATTTCGGCTCGGCAGTTGCACGGCATGTGGCACGGAATGTCGCCCAGAAAAAAGGTTTGCAAAGTTTGTGGCAAAAACAGGTAGATATGTGGGTTATGGAGGAGACATTGGATGACGGCCGCAAATTGACCGAAGTCATAAACTCCGAGCATATCAACGTAAAATACCTGCCGACGGCATCATTGCCGCAAAATCTAGTCGCGAAGCCTAATCTGGCGGACGCAGTGAAAGACGCATCGCTTCTGATAATGGTACCACCGCATCAATTCGTGCGCAGTATCAGCCGGCAGATCGCGCAAATGCTTACCCCGAAACAAAAAAAGGAAATCATCTGCCTGAGCCTTGCCAAGGGCATCGAGTTTGACAAGAAGAAAAAAGTCATCCGGCGTATGTCGCAGGTGTTCCAGGACGAAACCGGCGTGAAATCCACACAGCTTGCGGCGCTAAGCGGCGCGAATATCGCCAATGAAGTTGCGGCGGATATGTATGCCGATACGACAATCGCCACACTCTCCGCTTCCGTACGCAAGGAATTATTCGGCCTGTTCAACACGGACAACTTCGTCGTCGAATTGAGTAATGATGTCGCCGGCGTGGAGCTTGGCGGCGCCCTGAAAAACATCATCGCCATCGCGGCGGGCGTTGTGGATGGTCTCGGCTATGGCAATAACACCAAGGCCGCTGTAATTCGTGCCGGACTGATCGAGATGATGAAATTCGGAAGCTATAAGAAACTCGGCCATGTCGCACAAAAGGAAACATTTCTCAGCTCCGCCGGTGTTGGTGACCTCATCACGACGTGCTTCGGCGGGCGAAATCGCATGTTCGGCGAACAACTGGGTAAGATGTGGAAGGACAATCCCGCGGCGGCGCGCAGCGTCTCCCTCGAGCAACTGGAAGCAGACCTGCTTAAAGGCCAGAAAGTGCAGGGCGCGCATACGGCGGAAGAAGTATATGCCGTACTCAAAGCCTTCGGCCTGACGAAAGCATTCCCGGTATTCACATCGGTCTATGAAATCTGCCACAAACGCAAAGATCCACGGGCGCTGTATCGCCATTCATAAACCACAAACCGAACTTTACAGGCCGTTCTCACTGCTGCCGCCGGTAACCATGTTTATTACCGGCGGCAGTCACGGAACAAATATCCGGTGTTATTCTAAATCTTTTTTTGTCCGGTCAAATTCTTCTTTGGTAATTTCACCTTTGGCATAACGTTTTTTAAGAATATCCAG
>MGQN01000029.1:8431-12934 GCA_001797845.1 Deltaproteobacteria bacterium RBG_16_44_11
TCCTGCGTCCCGCCAACAACATTCTTCCCTTTCAGCGCCTGAACTATAAAATAAATCGCCACACCTAGTACGATCAAAAATATTAGCCACATAAACATACCTCCGTATCCAAAGCCATAATTCATCATATGCCCGTTTTCCCATCCACGCCCCGGCCCATAGGGCCCGCAACCCGTGGTTAAAAGCGGCACCAATAAAAACAAAACAAAGAAAAATACTTTTTTCATTATCTTTGGCTCCTTTCCTGCTATTTAAACCGTTGACTCTTTTAATTCTACCTCGATGTATTGTTAGATAATTAATAGTTATTTTTTATACCACAATGTGCCAGCCAAAGCCTATACCGTGGAATTAATTTTATTGGGCAAGCTCTTTTTAACATTTTTTTCTGCGTTACTCTTTATACTCTAACAATATCTCTTTGTCCAAATTTTTTATAAAATGTCTAAAATCCGCTGTTTTCATTTAGATAAATTATTTCTTTTTGTTTAAAAAATGTTATACTGTGTAAACGAACAGGGAAATAGACTGAAGGCTGAAGAGAAACGATTTTCACCAACCCCAAAAAAAGGAGGTTTTATGACAGAGGCAACTTTGCAAGCATTAGATGGATTAAGAGATCTGGCCATGATCAAATGGTACATCATAACTCTGTTGGCTCTCGTTTTTTATGTTTACACCCGGGAAATTAAAGAAGCGCGCCAAACGAAAAACTGGAACGCCGTCTTGGCCGGCGTGACCGTTTTCGGCGCCGATTTTTTTAACGAAACATGGAACGGTTGGGTACTGCACTTTACCCAGCGTTCCGCTTTTTGGACAACGCCCGGCGATACCGCGCTGCGCACCACGATTGGCTGGAATATCGAAATTATGTTTATGTTCCTGCTTTTAGGCATTATTTATTATCACACTTTGTCGGGAAACAAAAAACAGAAAATTCTCGGCCTTCCGGAAAAATGGTTCTGGGCAATAGGCTACACTATCTTTTGTGTGTTTATCGAATGTGTGCTCAATCTTGGTGGGCACCTGGTCTGGGAATACCCGTTCTGGAATTTGTCATTTAGAGGAATCTGGCTGATTTTGCTTTTGGGCTATTTTCACTTCTTCTGCTGGGCGATTTTGGTTATCAGCCTAAAGAAGATGAAACACAAACTGATCACAGTGGGAACTATTTACGCCGTCCCGATTGTGATGAATCTCATCGCTATCGTTGCGGGCTGGAAATACTAAAAGCGCGTAATCATCAAAAGGTGAGCAGGGAATATTCTTCGACGACTTTATTGTATTTTTCATGAATCATTTTGCGGTCGAATTCCCAAAATTCCGCCAGCATCTTTTCCTGCTCATCTTTGCTGAAATATTCCTGGCAAGGATAAAAGAAGTGTTTGTCTTCTTTTTCAATATGCCGGGGATAAAAAGCTCCCAGCTGCCGCGCAAAATCTATTATCCGGGCAAGAGATTTTTCGTCGCCGGACAGATATTTTTCCTTGGCCGCGACAAGCTGCGCAGTGGTCTTTCTGCCCCAGACATGCTCATCGAGCAGTTCCTGCATGGTTTTTTTTAGCTCCGGCGTGAGATTTTTCTTGGCTAAATCCCTGAAAAGAATCTCCTCTTCTTTGCCGTGATGAGTGCGGTCGGCATAAGTGCGGACAAAATCCACCGCCATATCAATAATAACGGGGCTGACTTTTTTGCTGGCCTGAGCTTTATCCATGTGACGCATCAGAAAACCCAGCATTTTTTCAATCAATCTATGTTCCCACATCAAAGGTCCGATTGGTTTCATAAACTAACTATCCTCCTTTGCTTATATTTTGTCGTTTACGCGGATATTGTTGCTTTTTATAACATAAAATCCATCAATCACCAAAAAATATTGTTTTTGTCCGGCCGCTTTCATTAAGGCGTTTTGCCTTATAAAAATTCCGGCGTCTTTATACTTATTGCAACTTGGTTGCATTTTTGATAATGATGCCGCATGCGTATGGATGAAAAACATGAAGATGCCCTGCTAACCCTGCAACATGCCGGCATTGCCAAAACGCCGCAGCGTCTTGGCGTTTTGAATATATTTCTTGCGGCAAAAACACCGTTGAGCCTGAGCACAATAAAAAAGAGACTTGCCGCCAAAGTCCGCTTCGATAAAGTAACACTCTATCGTATCTTATCGCTGTTTAAAAACCTGGGAATTATTCGGGAAGTAACCTCTCGCAACGGCGTGAATTATTTTGAAATAGCGACTAAAGATAATCCCGTGCATCCTCACTTTAATTGCCTCAATTGCGGAATGCTAACCTGCATGGAACCTCTGACCTTTTCTCAATCCCGTCAGCTTATATCACCAAAAGAAGACTATCACGTTGATCATATCGAGATTAGCATAACCGGTCTTTGCGCCGGCTGCCGGGATGCAACTAAGTTGCAAAAAAGGAAAAATTAACAGGAGAAATAATCATGCCATCAAAAAAGGTTCTTGTTTGCTTTCTTCTCCTGCCGCTGATTATTTTATCCTGTCAGCCGGCAAAAGATAACAGCGGGACTAATCACAAATTAAAGGTAATTGCCACAATTTTCCCCCTTTATGATTTTGCCCGCATTGTCGGCGGGGAAAAAGTTTCCGTAACAATGCTGCTGCCGCCGGGGACAGACGCGCACAGTTATGAATTGAGGCCTGATGATATAATCAAAGTCAGCAAAAATAATATTTTCCTTTTTATTAACTTCGAAATGGAACAATGGGCGTATAAAATCATCAATGTCGCCAAGGAAAATACAAACATGCTGGCCGTGGAAACCGGGCAAGGAGCCTTCTTGCTGCCGTTAACCGATATAGATAAGCAAAATGGGCAGGAAGAACATGCATCAAAATTCGATCCGCATATCTGGCTGGATTTCGACAACGCGCAAAGGATGATCGACAAAATCGCGGCATCATTCATAAGAAAAGATTCGAAAAACAGCGACTATTATTTGAAAAACGCCCGCGAATACAAACTTAAGTTAAGAGCTTTAGATAAGAGATACCACAAAGAGCTGAATAAATGTCAAACAAAAGTGATTTTACACGCGGGACACTGGGCTTTCGCTTATCTGGCTAAAAAATATAATTTAAAATATATAGCGGCTTATAGCACATCGGCTGAAGCGGAACCACTGCCGCAAAATATTTTCACTCTGGTGAAGGAAATAAAAAAATTGAAGCTGCCTTATATCTACTATGAAGATTTTATTGCTCCCCGCCTGGCGCAAACAATTGCTCAGGAAACCGGAGCGAAACTGCTCAAGCTCAATAATGGACATGATATAAGCAAGGATGATATAAAAAAAGGCGCAACTTTCATCTCGCTGATGGAAGAAAATTTAGTCAATTTAAAAAAGGGGATGTTATGCCCGTAAATGTGATCAGCACCGAAAACATGACTTACTCTTACAACGGGGTGGAAGCTATAAACGATATTTCTTTTGCCGTGAAAAAAGGCGATTATCTGGGCATTGTGGGACCGAATGGCTCAGGCAAAAGCACTCTCGTCAAGAATATTCTTGGTATCCTGCCCCCGCAAAAGGGCTTCGTTTATCTTTTCGGCCAGCCGCTTTCTGAGTTTCGCCAATGGAATAAAATTGGTTATTTGCCTCAAAAGTTAAGTTCGCTGAACTCGCATTTCCCGGGCACTGTTTACGAAATAGCCGGATTGGGGCTTTGGGATCAAAACTCAGAAAATTTAGATACGGCGCTTAACCTTATGGGTGTCGGGCATCTTTCTTCCCGTTTGATCGGCGAGCTCTCCTACGGCGAACAGCAAAGGGTCATGCTGGCGCGCGCGCTGGTTAGCCGCCCGGAGTTGCTTATCCTGGATGAGCCAACGACAGCACTTGATCCCGAAACAAGGGATATTTTCTATGCGCTCACCGAGGAACTTAACCGCCTTCAGGACACAACTATCGTCTTGGTTACCCACGATATAGGAGTTATCGGCAAATACGCCCGGCAGCTTTTATATCTGGATAAAAAAACCGTTTTTACGGGAACATTTGAAGACTTTTGTAATTCAGCCGCCATGACGGGGTTGTTTGGACCAATGAGCCAACATATCATTTGCCATCAACATAACGGCCGAGGAAATAATAAATAATGGAACTGGGAGAAATATTCAGATACGAATTTGTTCAGCGCGCTTTGCTTGCCGGAGTGTTCATCGCCGCCGTTTCTTCCATTTTGGGAGTATTTCTTGTTTTGCGCCGGCTATCGTTGATTGGTGACGGTCTGGCGCATATCACCTTCGGCAGCGTGGCGATGGTATTATTAATTGGGCTGAGTCCTCTTTACGTAACTTTGGCCGCCCTGCCGCTGGTCATGCTTTCCTCTTTAGCTATATTCCAGCTGACCCGCTCTAAACGCATTCGCGGAGACGCGGCTATTGGCATAGTCTCTTCCATCGGAATCGCGCTGGGTATAATTTTGTCCAGTTTATCCGGTGGCTATAACGTGGATTTATTAAGCTATCT
>MGQN01000029.1:12947-17485 GCA_001797845.1 Deltaproteobacteria bacterium RBG_16_44_11
CTCACAGTAACACAAACAGAGCTTGCGCTCTCTTTAATTATCTTTTTATTTGTCGCCGCGGCCGTTATTTTTCTCTATCGTGATCTTTTTGCCGTCACCTTTGACGAAGAACTGGCAAAAAGCATGGGCATTAAAACAAATCGAATCAACATCATTCTTTTGTTATTAACCGCGGTGACCGCTGTTTTGGCCATGAAAATAACCGGTATTATGCTTGTTTCGGCAATGTTGATTTTGCCTCCGGTTACGGCGCTGCAACTATCATTGAGCTTCCGCATGACGATATTCGCAGCTGTCGGCTTTTCCGTCTTAGCGGTAATAAGCGGCATTATCGTCTCTTTTGTGTTGAACTTACCGGCAGGAGGAACTATAGTAATGTTTAACGCAGCTTTACTTTTGATTGTTTTCTCAGCCAAAATATTCTTAAGGTTACAGAGGCAATTTTAAATGGATATTTACTTGCAATTATTTTTACGATTTAAACATTTTGTTTTCCGCTTCACATCTTTTCTTTCCCGTTTCACATATCTTCTTTCCCGCTCCAACATTATTTTTCTGATGGCGCTATTTTGTGGAATCGTTTTACCTCAGGCAACCATAATTGGAACCGCGCTGATTTTGCCCGCGATCACGATTATCCTGACCATTACGCCCCTGAAAATACCCGGTGGCTTTTTTCGCCGTCCCGGACATCTGGTTCCAGCAGCTATCCGCGGCATTGTTATGAATTATCTTTTTTTAGGAAACTTGATTATATTTATCGGCATTTTCTTTAATCTTGAAGTGCACCTTTGGATCGGCATGGTGTTGATTGCTGCTGCCCCGCCGGCAATCGCCATGATACCCTTGAGTAACTTATTTAAAGCGGACGCAACTTCATCAATTGCCGGGCTGGCGGGCGCTTATTTAGGAGCTCTGCTCATCGCGCCGTTAATTGTTTTGGGCTTCGTTAAAGATATTCCGCTAAACTACGTGGGCATCATTCTGCTTGTCTTCGAATTAATTTTTCTTCCTCTGGTCATATCGAGAATCATTGTGGAAAAAGATTGGGATAAAATAGTTGAACCATATGAAGGAATAATAATCGATATTTGCTTCTTTATTGTATTCTACGCTATAACGGCAAACAATAGAGACATCCTTGTTGATTGGTCATCCGATTTATCTTCTATTGCGATAATCGCGTTTACAATTATTTTTCTCGCCGCGCTCATTATCGTAAAAGTGGGCGGATTTTTCCATACCGCCGAAAATAAAATTACCTCTTTGCTTCTTTTAGGCACTATGAAAAATTACGCGCTGGCCGGAGGCATAGCCCTTATTATCTTTGATAGGCAAGCCGCGCTGCCCGCATTAATTTTCGCCGCAGTTAATTTTATTTACGTAAATTGGCTCAAATATAAAAACAGAAATGTCATCGCTACAAGCAAATAGCATCAAATCTCGAGGTGAGTATTTTATACTCTAAACCAACTCGCGCCACATAGTGCTTCATCTGCAATATATGGGTTTCATCATCCCGCCTACGTATGCCCTCGCACCACCTCGTGTGACCTTCAGGTTATTATGTGGTTAGGGTATGGCGGGATAAATTCGACTATCAAAGTTCAACGTGTGACCTTTAGGTTATACACTTCGTTTTTGAAATTTAAGTCTCATTTATTCCACTTGCGCTTCAAACTTCGCAGTGTTTGTTTTCTGAGCGAGTGTCATTGACAAAATGAAAAATTAACCTATACTTGTAATATAATCGAGAAAGGAGAATAAATATGGCTATAAATTTACCCAACTTGCCTTACGCTAAAGAGGCGTTGGCGCCTTATATAAGCGCCAATACTTTGGATTTCCACTATGGCAAACATCACAAAGCTTATGTGGATAACTTAAATAAGCTGATTGAAGGCACGGAACTGGCGGGAAAATCACTGGAAGAAATTATCAAAATTGCCGCTAAAGATTCGTCAAAAACCGGCATTTTCAACAATGCCGCCCAGGTTTGGAACCATTCTTTCTATTGGCAATGCCTCAAGAAAGGCGGAGGAAAAACACCTTCCGGTGCAATCGCCGCAAAAATCAATGCCGCCTGGGGAAGTTTTGACAAATTTGCCGAAGAGTTGAAAAACGCCGGCATGACTCAATTCGGCAGCGGCTGGTCCTGGCTGGTTTTGGATGGCGGACAATTAAAGATAACAAAAACAGCTAACGCCGATACGCCTATTGCTCACGGCCCCAAGCCGCTTTTAACCATTGATGTATGGGAACATGCTTATTATCTGGATTATCAAAACCGCAGGCCGGATTATCTTGCCGCTGTTATTCAAAATTTGATCAACTGGGATTTCGTTAACTCTAATCTCGGCTAATTTAAATGAAGGATAGCAATGAACGATGAAAAGGGGACTTGGTAAAAGTCCCCTTTTTTATTTTATTTAAACAGGAAGGGAGCGCTATTTTTTCTTATCAACTCTATCCTTTAACTCTTTCCCCACTTTAAAGAAGGGTAATTTTTTTGGTTCTACCTGGATTTTAGTGCCGGTTTTAGGATTTCTTCCCGTGTAGGCGCCATATTTTTTAACGACGAAACTGCCGAAGCCTCTAATTTCAATACGGCCGCCTTTTCTCAGCTCATCGGTAAAACCTTTAAAAACGAGATTAACAACGTCAATTGCTTTTTTTTCGGTTAAGTTGAGTTTATTACTCAAAGCTTCAATCAGATCTGATTTGTTCATAGCTCCTCCTAAAAACTGTTTACAAAAATTTATTGCCGGATGATGATATTGTGATTATTTCCACGTGTTTGATGTTATTATTTATTTTCCGGAGAATGTCAAGAAAATTTTACCTTCTTTAAGCAAGCGCCGAATTGAGCAAACTTGTTATTTCTTTTTTTGTTAAATTCCGCCAGGAACCTTCTTTAAGCGAACCCAGCGCAACAGTACCGATTGATTCGCGCACTAAACGACCTACCCTGCGGCCGGCGGCTTCAAAACCTCGCCTAATTATTCTATTTTTCCCCTCTTTGAGCGTTAGCCGCAACCAGCAACTTCTTTCATTGAATTTTTCTATCTGGATATTTTCCGGTTTGAAGATGCTGTCAGGCAATTTAATGCCTTTACTTAATTTTTTTAATTCTTCCTTAGATAGGCGTCCTTGAATTTTTACCCGGTAAACTTTTGGTATTTGAAAGCGGGGATGCTGGACTTTTTGTGCGAAATCACCGTCATTTGTTAAAAGTAAAAGCCCCGCGGAATCGTAATCAAGCCTCCCTACAGGGTAAACCCTTTCTGACACACCGGCCAGCAGATCCACCACAGTCGGTCTCTTCTGGGGATCGGAAAGAGTTGTTACATATCCGGCAGGTTTATTTAAAGCAATATAGAAATTATTTTTCTCGACAGAAATAACTTTTCCTTCAACCCTAATAACATCTTTCGCGGCGTCCGCTTTAGCTCCGAGTTCCTTTATAACGACGCCATTAACGCTCACCCGTCCGGCAATGATAAGTGTTTCCGCGTGGCGGCGCGAAGTAATGCCGGCGGCGGAGATAATTTTTTGTAAGCGTTCTTTCATCAACCGGGTAATTCTTCGCTGGTTTCGTTCGGTTCTTCGAGTATTATAATTTCGGCGGATTTGTCTGGTTTTTCAAGTATTTTCATTTCGCCGGGCTCGTTGAGCTCTTTGAGTTCGCGCAAAGTGGGCAGTTCCGAGAGATCTTTCAGGTTAAAGACTTCCAGAAATTTTTTCGTGGTTCCGTAAATGATTGGTTTGCCGGGTACATCCTTGCGCCCGATAATGCGCACAAGCTTCTTTTCCAAAAGGGTTTTGAGCGAATAGCCCACATCCACGCCGCGAATGCTTTCAATTTCCGATTTCACAATAGGCTGTCGATAAGCAACGATAGCCAGTGTTTCCATCGCTGCATGGGAGAAAGAAGCCGGTTTTGTCCCTTTTAATTTTTTTATCCAGGGCCCAAATTCGGGGCGTGTCCGGAATTGAAAACCGCCGGCAACCTCCTGCAGGCAAATTCCGCCGGCACGCTCATTATATTCCGCCATAAGATTATCAAGCGTTTCTTGAATTTGTGTTTTTTCCACTTCCGGAAGAACCAGGCATATTTTTTCCAAAACCACCGGCACTTCGGACGCTAAAATCAGGGCTTCAATTATTGCTTTGATATTTTCCATTTATGACTCCACAGCCGGAAATATCCGGATCACACCAAAAGCCGAAGTTTGATAGGCTTTAACCATTTTAAGTTTAATTAACTCCAACAAAGCCAAAAAAGTATAAATAATGCGCCAGCGCTCTTTTCCTTCTCCCAGCAACTCTTCAAAGGTCAGGTTTTTTTCGTTGGAAAGCCTTTCTAATATATCGTTGATTATATCAGTAACCGACATCTTTTCCAGGTCAATTTCCAACAGTTCTTTTCTGTCGATGCGGGAGACCAGGCGATGAAAAGCCTCGATAAGTTCAAAAATGCTTACCTCAATAAGGTCTTCTTCGCCCGGGGGCAGCTTTTCAATTTCTTCCGGCAAAAA
>MGQN01000029.1:17572-17868 GCA_001797845.1 Deltaproteobacteria bacterium RBG_16_44_11
GCGGGGGTCTTCCTCTTCTTCTTCCGGCTCTTCCGGTTCCGGCAAAAGCATTCTTGATTTGATGTGAATAAGGGTTGCGGCCATGACCAGATACTCACCGGCCAAATCGAGATTGAGTGATTTAATCATTTTGAGATACTGAAGATACTGCTCTGTAATCAGCGCTACGGGAATATTATAGATATCAATTTCATTTTTTTTAATCAGGTATAAAAGCAGGTCAAGCGGACCTTCGAAAATATCAAGTTTGATGGCATAATCTGTTGTCTGTTCTTCGTTCATAAACATGCAGCCGA
>MGQN01000029.1:18287-24019 GCA_001797845.1 Deltaproteobacteria bacterium RBG_16_44_11
CAATACCCAGGAGTTTGGGCACACCCGCCAATAAAGGTTCCGGAATAGGGAAAATTTCTTTGTAGAGGAAATTAAAACGGCGGGCGATTTCACGGGTAAGCTCCACATGGGGCAGCTGGTCGACTCCCACCGGGACGCCGTAAGCCTTATACATGATTATATCCGCCGCCTGCAACACCGGATAACCAAGAAAACCAAAAGTGGATAAATCCTTACTGGCCAGTTCGGCCTTCATTTCCTTATAGGTGGGATTGCGTTCCAGCCAGGCCAGCGGAGTAATCATCGAAAGCAGCAGAAACAACTCGGCATGTTCTTTTATCGCAGATTGCACAAAGAGAGTACTTTTCTGAGGATCAAGACCGGCGGCAAGCCAGTCAATCACCATACTGGTTATGTTATCCCCTATACCTTCCGGCGAACTATATTCACTGGTAAAGGCGTGCCAATCGGCAACAAAATAAAAGCAATCATATTTGCCGCTATTTTGCAATTCAATCCAATTCCCCAAGGCGCCATGTAAATTACCTAAATGCAGTTTCCCGGTAGGGCGCATCCCGCTAAGAATTCTTT
The DNA here is from genome assembly GCA_001797845.1 of Deltaproteobacteria bacterium RBG_16_44_11. Classification (GTDB taxonomy): domain Bacteria; phylum Desulfobacterota; class Syntrophia; order Syntrophales; family Smithellaceae; genus UBA4810. The sequence continues at coordinate 18,858 of MGQN01000029.1, forward strand.
TTAGTGCCAAGACAAAACTCCTTGCCGATTTATTTGTGAAACTCCAATTCCGAAAGCAAAGCGTATAACCTAAAGGTCACACGTCGGAATTGGCAAACTGAGCAATCCCGCCAAGCTCCGCTTGCGGGATAATTCGTCCTGCAAGTTTCAGTGCACTTTGTTTCTGAAACTTGGGTCTCATTATAAATGCAGTGAGGCCTCCGATTGATCATTATAATAATGCGGAGGCCTCAGTTGGATAATGACTTAATAATTTACTAATTTACTTTTTCCGCCAGTTCCTTACCGGCTTTGAACTTTACAACTTTCTTCGCGGGAATCTTGATGGTTGCGCCGGTTTGAGGATTCCTGCCTTCTCTGGCTTTTCTTTTTGATATGGAGAACGTTCCGAAACCCACCAGGCCGATCTTACCGCCCTTCTTAAGTTCTTTTGTTAACGCGTTAACGTAAGCATCCAGAGCCATTGCTGCTGCTGCTTTCGTAATATCCGCTTCTTTTGCCATGGCATCGACCAAATCTGCCTTTGTCATTCTTTAAATGCCCCCTTTCGTAAAATTAAATGTAATATGTTCTATAATCAACCGCCTTTGCGGCCTTAAATAAACTTAAAGCGCTTGAATCTTAATTAAAATAATGCCCGAACATCTAATTGCTTTTATTGCTCGTGATAAGAAATCGTACTAAAAACTCAGGGCAAGCCCTGAACCAAAAATGAATGACCGCCGCAAACGATCAATTTCGCCAAATCCTCTCTGGCTAAACGTTTAGAGAGGTGCTTTGTTCTCGAATGTGGGCTACGCGTAACACAAAAAAAATCAACAAGCAAGAAAAATATTATTTTTTTGCCAACAACTTTATACACGCAAATTTGCGTTTTTATGCGTCACGGATATGTTAAAAAATTTCGGCATAATCAGAGAAAAATCATATCTAAAAAATACTAAACAAAGCAAAACCTGACGAATAATCCGGAAATTAAAATAAACTGTAATTAAAAGTGTTCTAAATACCACAAGGGCACACTTCTGCCTCAAAAATAGCCACACTCTTTAAAAGACGATCATACATCTTTGACAAAAAAGATCCTTTATGTTAGTAAAACGCCGCAAAGGCACAGGCTGTTTATGAGATATTCCATTAAACAAATATTGAGCGGATGGTTTAGCCTTTCCCGGCCTCCCTTTCATACGGTAGGAATACTGCCTTTTATCTTGGGAACTGTGCTCGCCTGCAAATTTACAACCTCATTTAGCGCTATAATTTTTATTCTGGGCATCTTCGCGGTAATTCTTATCATGCTTTCCACATATCATGCTGGTGAATACTTCGACTATCAGGAAGATGAGCTATCGCATCGCTTTTATAAAAGCAACTTTTCCGGGGGCTCCGGCGTTATTCCAGCAGGAGGGCTCCCCCGTGCGGTTCCGTTTTGGACCAGCATTATTTCTTTCATTATCGCCGGATTCATCGGACTCACTTTACAGTTTTATTTCAAAACCGGTACCTACACGCTGCTCTTAGGCTGCCTGGGCGCTTTCCCCGGTTTCTTTTATTCCACCAAACCCATACGGCTTGTAAAGCGAGGCGTGGGAGAGGTCTTCATTGGTTTTTGTTACGGCTGGCTGCCTGTCGCTTCCGCCTATTACATTCAAACCGCAACTATTCATCCGATCATTCATTGGCTTTCCATCCCCATCGGCCTGACTATCTTTAACATCGTCTTGCTCAACGAATTCCCCGATTATGAAGCCGATAAGGCTGTCGGGAAAAGAAATCTACTCCAGCGCGCGGGCAAAAATATCGGCATGATTATTTATGTGACTTTTTCCTTGCTGGCTTCAGCGGTCATGCTGGCCTCGCCCCTGTGGGGCGTTCCCTTCAAAGTCCTATATTTTTATCTGCCCATCTTCATCATTTCTCTTTTCATCGTTTCGATGATGCTTCGCGACAAGCATGAAGACCGGAAAATTTTGGAAATTCTATGCGGTCTGAATATTGCCGTCAACCTGGGCACTTCCCTGGCTTTCATTCTGGCTTATATCTAATGAAAACCAAAAATAAAGTGAAAGAGCATTCTATAATCCCCCTTCTCTTTTGCTCTGGTAAACGTGCAGTGTTCTGCCCGTAATTGAAATTTTTAAAAAGAAGGGCATTGCCGGCTTTTACGCCGGCGTGATATATAATATCCATCTTAAATATTTATTAAAGAGAGGCAAGTTTATATGAGCGATGTAAATATGAATACGGATCAACTCAAAGAGTTGGTTCAAAATCCTAATGATGAATCTTTCGTTATGCTCAATCTTTTGAAATTCAAAAAAGAAGGGGGCCGGGAATCATACGCCCGCTATACTAAGGAGGCCAACCGGTTTGTGGAAGGCGTCGGCGCGAAGCTTCTTTTTTTGAGCCGGCCTAAGGAGCTCTTAAGCGGCACGGAAACCTGGGATGTCTTGATGCTGGTGCGCTATCCCTCGCGCCAAGCCTTCCTTTCGATGGCTAATGACTCTGAATACATCAAAATCCATAGCTTCCGCGAAGAGGCTCTCGAGCGCGCTGTCCTTTACGCCACCGACGAAATAACCCTGCGCGATATTCTGTCGAAAAAAAGTAATTAATTATAACAGAACTTTTCTACCTAAAAACTGGTTGAAAAACAATGCTGACACAGCTATAATTAATCATTGGCTTAATTTTAGAAAACTGTTTTCGTCCGTCATCAACTTTCGGGATAAAGTGGTGTTATTAATTTTGATGCAAAAAATTATCACCAATAAATTCATTAAAACCTCCATATATTTTATTGAGGTTTTTCATGCGTAAGAAAACGCTCATTATCCTACAATTATTTTTTTTGTTTTTTGTAACATCTGTGGTTTTAGGTTGTGGAACAACCGGATTTACTTCTAATAAAGAAGGGAAATCTCCGATGTTAAAACCGGAAAGCGCTTCCCCTCCCGCCGCATCAGGCAAAGGAGTTTCCATGCGCGTCTTGTGGACAGTTTCTCGCTATGTCATCACTCCTGATGCCCAATGGCAAAAAGAAGACGCGCAAAAGTTACTTTTTAAACCCCTGGACATCACCGCTACTTCCATTACCTTTAACGGCAAAACTTGCCGCGATGTCATTTTTAAAAAAGAAAAAGCAAACACAAAGGAATACCTGGCAAATATTTTTCACACTACCCCTCAGGCGCTGGGTATTGAAGAAGAAATTATTGAAGTAATAAAAACCAACTGCGACCTGCCCGGTTTTGACAGATATATGCGCCTGAAATACGGCCGTCTGGCCATTTGTATAAACGGCGTTTTCTTTTTCTTTGAGCCGGCGATGAACTACTGACGCTATTATGACTGCCTTAGGAGATAATTAATTAAAACAGAAATAAATAATAAGTTAATAAAATGAGGGGGCTGAAATGATTAATAAATTATTGAAAATTAGTTCCACAATCGTGGCGTTTGTTTTGTTATTTGCCTTGTCTTTTTCGGCGGCTTTGGCCGCTGAGTCTTTTGCTTTAAACCCTTTAAAGCCGCAGCTCTCCCGCGATGGAAAGAAAATGTACCACGGTATTCCTGCGGTAGTCTATCGGTTGGACCCTAATCCCTCACCTCAACGGATGCGCATTCCACCACCCTCTTTTTTGCGGGCACCAATCGAAAAAGCCTCCGCGGCTTTTGCCATTACCTATGTAGCCACTGGCGGCGAAGTTTTTGGTTATCCGTGCACCACCTTTCCGGAAGCAGCAAAAACGGCTTTTAATGCCGCCGCCGCCGTTTGGGCAGGCCTTCTGACTTCGCCTGTACCGATAACGATTAATGCTTGTTGGTCCAATGATCTACCGGCAGGTGTTTTAGGTGCATCCGGTGGGGGAACTATCTACCGCGATGAGTCAGGCCTGCCAGCAGCCAATACCTGGTATGGGGCATCGTTGGCGAATGCTTTGCACGGTTCAGATCTTGACCCCAGTGATTTTGACATGAACATTATATACAACAGCACTATGGACTGGTATTACGGAACGGATGGCAATCCGGGCGCAAGTCAAATTGATTTAGAGTCGGTCGTTCTGCATGAAATAGCGCACGGCCTCAATTTCAGCGGCTCCATGACCGTTTCTTCAGGCTCAGGCAGCTGGGGCTATGGTACAGGCTATCCCAATATTTACGATACTTTTATGTATGATGCAGAAACAGCGGGTAATCAGCTTATCGCTACGGGCGTCTATGCTAATCCCTCCATCCTGTTGGGCACTGCCCTGACCTCCGATAGTGTCTGGTTTGGTGGTCCATTGGCCGTAACGGCCAATGGCGGCAGAGTAAAAATGTGGACTCCCACAACATGGTATCCGGGATCCAGCTATTCGCATTTGGACTACGATACTTTTCATGGTACCGCAAACACTTTAATGGTGTATGCGATCTCGGACGGTGAATCTATCCATGATCCGGGTCCGGTTGCCCTGGCTATGTTCAAAGATATGGGATGGCCCGATAAATCTGCCACCACCGCTGATGTGGGCGTAACCATCACTGATTCGCCTGATCCGCTCGTTATCGGCACCGGCAATATTACCTACACAATTACTGTTACCAATAACGACCTGGTAAATACGGCCGCAGGCGTAATTATGACTGACAATTTGCCGGCAAGTGTTAACTTCGTTTCGGCGACGCCAGGCGCGGGTTCATGCACTGGGACGGGTACCATAGCTTGCAGCCTAGGCTCAATCGCCGCCACTACAAGTGTGTCCATCATAGTAGTTGTAACGCCTACTTCAGCTGCGGCAACGTTAAACAATACCGTCAGTATCTCCAGCACCTCAACCGATGGAACTTCTGGTAACGATAGCGCTACGGCCAGCACGACATTATCAAATCCGGTGCCGGTCATCAGCTCTTTGAGCCCCGCAAGCGCAACAGCAGGTAGTGCCGCGTTCACCCTGACAGTCAACGGCAGCAACTTTTCCGCTGATTCCGTGGTGCAATGGGGTGGCGCGAATCGCACGACCACCTTTATCTCCTTTACCCAGTTGACGGCAGCGATTTCCGCGGCAGATATAGCCACCGCCGGCACGGTCGCCGTAACTGTGGTAACTACACCCGCCGGCGGAACCTCTGCCTCTTCAGACTTCACGATTAACGCCCCATACGTTCCGCCTCCA
>MGQN01000029.1:24044-28730 GCA_001797845.1 Deltaproteobacteria bacterium RBG_16_44_11
TCGCCACCGCGGCCTTCGGTTCGCCTCTGGAGAAGCATGTGCAAATACTGCGGGATTTTCGGGATAGCTATCTGCTTAATTTCAGCGCCGGCAAAGCGTTTGTTAAATTTTACTATGAAGTGAGTCCGCCGATTGCAAAGATTATCGCGCAAAGCCAAACGTTGCGCCTGCTAACGCGCGCAAGCCTCATGCCGGTAATTGGTGTTGCTTATTTAATTTTAAATTTCGGGCCGCTGAGCGCCTTGCTGATGCTGCTGGCAATGCTCGCGGCGTTGAGTGCGATTATCCGGATGACGCGAAGAAAATTGAATACCGCCCGTCAGAAGGCAGAAGCTTTTTTATAAAAAACGGGGCATCGAATGTTCCCGCCTGCCCCATCATAGCCTTACCCAGCGAGCTGCGGCCAGCGACGTCAAATTGGATATTGTTCCCAAAATACGGCGTTGTTCCGGGAGCAGGTTCTTAAACTCATATTTTATGCCGACTACGCCGATCGTCTCCTCCTGGGATTTGATCGGCAGGAAACAATAGGGGATACTCGGCAGAGTCTCGGTTCCGGCACCGGAAATTTCCCCGTGAGAAAATGACCAATGGGCAACGGCCATATCGTTTTGATTAATTTCCAAATCCGGGCTACTTCTTGACCATAGCTGCAGGTCGCCTGACTTTGCCCTGAACAGGACAAAACACGGAACGTTAATGACTTTCTGGACATACTTAATGGCAAGATTGCTTATATCATTAAGAATTGTTGTCTTGAGAAAAGTCAGCGTGCTCATTGTTTCCTGCGAAAAAGTAGCCAGTCCTTCCACCAACTGTTCGAAAGGGGGCAGGATTAAAAATTCCTTGCTCATCTCTTCGATCAGGACAACCCTCTCCAGTCTTAGTTGCAAGGCGATATTCTGTTTTTTTACAACCTTGACCAGTTGCCCGACAATAATCGCGGTAAAAAGGAAAACCAATAGGTTAATTATTTCTTTGGGGTCTTTCATGGTAAAACTGTATCTGGGTACGGTAAAGAAAAAATCATACGTTAAAAGACTAAAGATCGAAGTAAATATTGACGGCCATACACCAAACAACAATGCGCTGACAATTATTGCAATTAAATAAATATAAACCAACGAAGACGGATCAATAAAGTTCTGAAGAACAGCGTTAGCCAGAGTGATAATTGCAATCATGACCAGTGTCGCCAAGTAATTGGATAACTTAAATGCCGTTTGTTGAGGAGGAGGGCTCGGTTCTTTTTCTTTTCTCCCCATTGTCGGAGTAATGAGATGAAGTTCAAAATCACTAGAAGCATAAAGAAGACGGGAAACCGGTGATCTTTTAAAAAATTCAACAAGCGGCGAACGCAGCGGCTTACCGATTACAATCTGCGTAATATTATTTTCCCGGGCAAAACGAATAATTTCATCGGCAACATTGTCGCCGGAAAGCGTCATGATTTTTGCTCCCAGTTCTTCGGCAAGATTCAGTGCATCCGTTAAATAAACTTTTGCCTTGCCCGAAGGCTCCGTAAAACCACTGGGTAAAACATAGACTGCGTACCATTCCGCGTGCGCATCTTTAGCGATCGAGTAAGCTTTGCGTATCAACTGTTTAGCATAGGGACTGGCGGCAATGCAGACGACAAGTTTATCCGATGTTGGCCAGGGACCGGGAATCGCTTTTGCCCTCATATAATTGAGAAGCTCACTATCCATTTTGCGGGCTACCAGAGTCAACATGAGTTCGCGCAGGGCAAATAAATTGCCTCTTTGGAAAAAGTTATCTATGGCATGGAGAGCCTGCTTGGGGATATAAACTTTGCCCTCCTTTAACCTTTGCGTCAGCTCTTCCCAGGGAATGTCGATTACCTGGACCTCATCGGCGCGGTCAAAAAACGTGTCCGGCAATGTTTCCAGCATGCGGACACCGGTGATTTTTTCGACGGCGTCGTTCATGCTCTCAAAGTGCTGGATATTGACCGTGGTGTGAACATCAATTCCTTGTTCCAGCAGTTCTTCAATATCCTGATAACGCTTTGGATGGCGGCTGCCCTCGACATTAGTGTGGGCAAGTTCGTCCACCAGAATAACGGCGGGATGCCGCACAAGAACGGCATCCAGATCCATTTCTCCGATAGAGATACCCTTATAATCAATCATCTTTCGGGGTATAATTTCCAGGTCGGCAAGAAGTGCTTCCGTTTCGGCACGCTGATGTGTTTCGACAATGCCCACGACGACATCAAGGCCTCGTTTCTTCAACACATGAGCGTCATTGAGCATGGCATAAGTTTTACCGACACCCGGAGCGTAGCCGAGAAATATTTTTAACCTTCCCTTCCGGGCATCTTCTTTTTCGACTTCTTTCAAAAGGGCATCGGGATCAGGTCTTAATTTTTTTTCTTCCATACCGGTCGCCTTTTACCGATTAAATTGATTGCTATTGCGGCTTAAAGTTATCGAGCGCAATGTTCAGGTTCAGCACAGGCACCCTTTCTTTTCCCCAAATTCCCAAAAGAGGATGCTGTGTGTGTTGCTGAATCATTCTTTCAATATCCAGCAGCGTTATTTTTCTTTCGCGGGCAACGCGAGGAGCCTGAAGCAGCGCCGCATCCACGCTTATATGCGGATCAAGCCCGGAGGCCGAGGCTAAAACCAGATCGGCGGGAATCGGCGTATCCGCGGACAATTTATTTTCGCGACGAACCTGCTCAATGCGCGTCTGGACTTGCCCTAACAGCTTGGCGCTGGAGGGCGCCAGATTGCTGCCGCCGGAATTGCTCGCATCATAGGGAGGATCTGCGGCCGAAGGGCGGCCATGAAAGTATTTAGGGCCGGTGAAAAGCTGTCCTATCTGCTGCGCCCCGATAATTATATCGCCCCTTTTAATGACACCGGCGTTTGATTGCGCAAAGAAAGTCAGCTGGGATATTGCGGTAATGGTCAGCGGATAAATCAAACCGCAGATAAGAGATAATCCGGCAAATACCAAAAGAGAACGTTTCATTTGCAACATGTGATCCTCCTTTATAATACTTTCAATACGGACAAGAAAATGTCAATTAGTTTTATGCCAACGAAAGGCAAGACCAACCCGCCCAATCCGTAAATGGCGAGATTACGGCGCAGCAGCGCTGAAACACTGGAAAGATTGTAATGAACGCCGCGTAGCGCGAGCGGTATCAAGAGCGGAATGATGATTGCGTTAAAAATCACCGCCGAGAGCACCGCGCTCTCAGGACTGGTAAGACGCATGATATCGAGTATTCGCAGCTGAGGATACTCAAGAGCAAAGATTGCCGGAATGATCGCAAAATATTTGGCGACATCATTGGCGACGCTGAAAGTTGTCAACGCCCCACGGGTAATGAGAATTTGCTTGCCGATTTCGACCAAATCGAGAAGCTTGGTGGGGTTGGAATCGAGATCAACGATGTTTGCCGCTTCCCGGGCTGCCTGCGTGCCGGCGTTCATCGCCACCGCCACATCGGCTTGAGCCAAAGCCGGCGCATCGTTGGTTCCATCACCGATCATCGCCACCAGATGTCCCATCCCCTGATATTTGCGAATGAGTTCCAATTTTGTTACCGGTTTTGCCTGGGCAACGAAATCATTCACTCCGGCTTCGGCGGCAATGGTCGCCGCCGTTAACGGATTATCTCCGGTAATCATAATCGACTTAATCCCCATATGCCGCAGTTTGGCAATACGGGTGCTGATACCTTCTTTGAGAACATCTTTGAGCCGGATTACGCCGAGAATTTCCCCATCCTCGGCCACCAGAAGAGGCGTCGAACCCTCAGTCGAGATTTTTGTTACTATTTTTTCAACATCCTCTGCTTTTTGCAACCCTCTGGCCGCGACATAATCTTTGATCGCATCAAAAGCTCCTTTTCTTATCCGGTGGCCGTTCCAGTCAATACCGCTCATGCGCGTCTCCGCGCTAAAAGGGCAAAAATCAGCTCCTTCCGGGGCACGAATATCACTGCCGCGTATCCCCAGTTTTTCCTTAGCTAAAACAACAATACTTCTGCCTTCCGGCGTATCGTCGGCAAGCGATGACAAAAGCGCCGCTTTAATAAGGTCCGCTTCTTTATTCTTATCCAGAGGAATAAATTCCGTCGCCATTCTATTGCCCAGCGTTATCGTGCCGGTTTTATCCATAAGCACAACATCGACATCACCGGAGGCTTCCACGGCGCGGCCGCTCGTCGCTATGAAATTATATTGCAGCAATCTATCCATGCCCGCAATTCCAATTGCCGGCAATAATCCTCCTATTGTAGTGGGCATCAGACACACCAAAAGCGCAATCAGCGTAGCAAGGGCAACATTAATGCCCATGTAAGCGGCAAAATATTTTAAGGTCACAACAACAACAATGAACAGGACCGTGAGCGCAATCAGGAATACATTCAGCGCTTTTTCGTTGGGCGTCTTCTGTCTCTTCGCGCCCTCGACCATGCCGATCATCTGATCAAGAAAACTCTCACCGGGATTGGCGGTAATGCGAACTTTTATATTCCCCGAGAGTACTCGCGTTCCTCCGGTCACGCCGCTGCGGTCGCCGCCGCATTCTCTGATGACCGGTGCCGATTCTCCGGTTATGGCCGATTCATCAATCAGCGCGGTCCCCACGGCGACCTCACCGTCTCCGGGGATAGTGTCGCCTTCTGTAAGAAGAATCATGTCC
>MGQN01000030.1 GCA_001797845.1 Deltaproteobacteria bacterium RBG_16_44_11
ATAAAGAAGTTCAGCCAACGCGGGCATAGCCAGAGCAATCGAATGCAGGGCGAAAATACAAACTCTGCCCGGCCCCAGTTTGGCCAAAAGGCTGACGCCGCGGCCGTCAAAATATAACTTGTCACCGGCTTTATGCCCGCTGTCACAACCATGTGCTTCAATAACTTCCGCGACAATTGTTTTATTGAGCATTAAGGCCGTTTTGGATAAGGCATCCTCATTTCTGGGATCTGCCCGAAATATCTTCATTTCCTCATCATTATAATTCAGGTGCTTCTGCAATATTTTCCACATATCTTCGCTCATAGATATTTCCTTCTTTTGCGATTTATTTATCAAAGAAAAATCTGTATTCCCGAAAGCATTTCCCGTCGGTATGCATCATACAGCCGGTTACTTTTGGTTTTACTTCATATTTTATGCCCAACGTGTCAAGCCATGTATCTATCCGCAACATAATGCCGCATTCGTAGCGGTCGATAACACCAAGCGCTTTTATTCCCTCGTAGGCGAAGCATGACTTCCACTCAGCGTAGATTGCGTTCGTGGCAGGAGAACTATACGAATATTTCATAAATTGGCCGGTAGCGATCTCCATTGATATATCAAAGAAACTCTTAAACTTATCGAAGGTATTAAGCTGCCCAACACCAATGGCCTTTTGAATACGTTTGATCTCGATGGTAGACATATCGCGTATTGCGGCTTTGTTTATTTTATTTGTTTTTTCAATACCACATTCCTGCAGGCAATTGTAAAACCACATGGCGTCGTGGGTCATCCAGTTTTTATTCAAAATTTCTTTTAATTCATTTTTACTGAGTGAAATTGAGTCAGCATTCATTTTATATCCTCCTTGACATAAGATACTTCATCGGCAACGGCTTTTTTAATTTTTCACTCCCTAAATCACTTCTGCACTCAGTTACTTATAAAACATCTAATTCTTTTACATTATTTGCTCTCGCTCAATTCGTTTTTGAGCCATGTATTCCATTTATCGGCATTCAAATATATATGGTTTTTACAGATTTTGTTTCCCTTAAACTCAATGATGTCCATTCCATGCCCCTTGATCTCAGTCTTACCGTTGGAGATTTTGAAATTATAACAGCCGGAAAACGACCCGTCTTGTTTATGCGGGAATAAGTCACCCGGAATCCATTCCTGCTGCGGCCAGATAAGAAACATTAATTTTAGATATTTAATTAATTGTTCCTTGTTCGTTATCCCTTCCCGAGTGCTGGGGTCGCGGTAATCAAAATCATCGGCATAATAAGACGCGACAGCCTCCGGATCAGACCGGTTCCACGCCCCGATGAAATCGGCAAAAGTTTTTACATAGTCATCAATTTTCAATTGTCCATTTTCCATGCAAACACCTCCTGTTTATTGAATCATCAATAGATATGATGATTTTATTTTGAGTCAAGGTTCATATGTCCCGCGTCATTTCCCCCAATTCTACCGGTTCGAAAGAGTCAAATGTAATGTCCCTAACCTGACCAAAATTTTCCCACAGAAGCTTATAACCTTTTGTGCCTTTAGCGATAGCAATCTTCTCCTGCCAGGCTGCCACCTCATCAGCCGTTGCTTTGCGCAGTTCTCCCGCCGTACCTGAAAGCCTTACCGCGGGAGGAGTCATAAACTTTCCTTCGACAAGCGCCTTGCCCCAGAATAGTTTGTCAGCATTCACAGCCATAACGCAGATTCGGGGATTCTTTTTGAGGTTACACGGCATCTTTTTAGGATTTTCTTCAAAGTAGAAGCCTGTTTGATTATCGCGCAGTATTAGCGCCCCGATAGGTGTTATGTGGGGCGATCCATCTTCGTTAACGGTAGCTACCGCAAAATGACTGCAACTTTTGTAAGCTTCTTCGAATATTGCTCTGATCGTTTTCCAATGTTTACCTATTTCCATAATATGCCTCCATTCTGATTAAAGTGAAAAAGCGAGATTCTCAACTTCGATCTCACATTGACTATCGCCATCCTTCAGGCATTTGACCAAATTCTCTTTAACTTCTAATTCCATCGCCTGATACCAGCCCTGACGCATGCCGAAGCATCCACATTCATAGTCTTTATCCACATTGATACTGCGAACTTTGGTATAGGCATAGCATTGCTTAACAATGCCTACCCATTTGCCCGGACTTAACAATTTAAATTCATAATCGAAATAATCCCGGGTAATAAATGTTTCCATGGCCGATGCTACAAGCATCATGAATTCTTTTTCGTTCTTAGGCTTTTCCAATCCTAACACTTTCATCAGACGAAGCATTTCGACTTTGCCTGTCTTTTGACCGACTTGCAGATTCATTTTATTGGCAACATCCCAACCGGCATTCATCACCATGGCCATCATCCAATGTGAATCACAGGTCCAGCGGCTTTTAGCAACAAGTTCTCTTTTTTCTTCTACCAGGATCAAAGCCAATTTCTTTCTTGCTATATTTTTCAACTCTTGATTCGCTTCCATTGCTTATTAACCTCTATTTTTATAATGTTTAATAAACACAACACGTAGTTATGCGTGAGTACAAAATATAACAAGTTGTAATATATGTCAACACAAAATGTTGTAATTCACGAAAAAATGTTGTAAAATAAAACCAATTGTTATACTGAGACCAAAGTTTCAGAAACAAAGTGCACTGAAGCTTGCTGGTCGAAGTATCCCGCAAAGCGGAGGGCAGTATGCCCGTGATAAATATAGGAAAAAATAGAGAAAATGATTTATAAAAATATCGGCAAAATGATTCAGAAGGCTCGGGAAGAGGCTGGTCTTTCTCAGGAAGAATTATCCTCCCGCTTGGGTTACACTCAAGCCGCTCTCTCCAATTATGAATTGGGAAAACGGCGTCTTTATCTTGCCAATATCGAACAAATTGCTAACGAGCTGAATAAACCCTTAAACTACTTTCTGGAAGATACCGCGGAGACAGCAAAAGCTGGGCAGGAAAAGACTCAAGATGAAATAACATCAGAAATCGACAAATTATTGTTAGAATTACCGCCGGAAGAGCGAAAAAATATACTTGAATATATTCAATGGAGGAAGGAGCGGCTAAGATGATCGGGTTTGACTTAACAAAAGAGCAATTAGAATGCCAAAAAATGGCCAGGGAATTTGCGGAAAAAGAAATAAAACCTTATGCTGCGGAACTGGATAAACGCCCAGAAACGGCGTTTGACTGGAATATAGTCCGCCGATTCGCGAAAGCCAATTTGCTGGGTCTTAATGTTCCCAAAGAGTATGGTGGGTTGGGCGTTGACATGATGACGGCGGTAATCGTTGCCGAAGAAATAGGCGCGGCTTGTCTGGGTATTATGAGTGCGGCCGCCGGTAACTGGCTAGCAACGACATGCTTGAAGCATGTCGGCACGGAAAATCAAAAAAGGCGCTATCTTACGCGATGCTGTGGGGGAAATGCACTTCTGGCCGCCCTGGCGGTAACCGAAGCCGAAGCCGGCTCTGATATGGCTGGAATCAAAACACTAGCCGTCAGAAATGGAGATCATTACATTCTCAACGGTACTAAAATTTTTATCACCAATGCAGGGTTAGCCAATTTCTATATCGTGTTTGCCACTTCCGATCCTAAAAAGCGTCACAGCGGATTAAACGCTTTTATTGTTGATGGCGATTCTCCCGGATTAACTCTGGGTGCAGTAGAAGACAAAATCGGCCTGCGTGCTTCGCAAGTGGGCACACTAATATTTAAAGATGTTAAGGTTCCGGTGGAAAATTTACTTGGCGCTGAAAATACAGGATTTTTGATAGCCATGCAAACGCTGGATATGTCCAGACCCTGCCTAGGGGGAGCGGGTGTCGGCGTGTCACGGGCGGCTTATGAAATTGCCTTATCCTATGCCCGTGAACGTAAACAGTACGGCCGCCCCATCATCGAAAACCAAGCTATTTCTTTTATGTTGGCTGATATGGCGATAGAAATAGAAGCAGCGCGGCTTCTCACTTGGAAAGCGGCATGGTTGATTGATCAAGGGATGGATTCAACAAAGGCCTCTTCCATGTGTAAAGTATTTTCAACGGAAATGGCGGAAAGGGTTTGCAGCCGGGCGATACAGATACTGGGCGCTCATGGCTACACCCGTGATTGGCCGGTGGAGAAATATTATCGCGATGCGAAAGCTATGGCCATCTATGAGGGCACGAATCAAATCCAGCGGATGATCATAGCTTCCATGTTGTAGAGCTTTTCCGGCTCACCGGAAACAAGTTTATCTGGGTGTCTAGTGGCGCAATTTTCAAATTCAGTATTTCCTTGACTTATAAAGCCTCTGTTCTTATAATCCCAAAACATGGCAAAGGAATATAGTAACAATAACAATCCGGGAGGTGAACCGTGGCTGCAGTGAAAGAAAAACGCAAATTCAATTTTGTCTTATTGGTGGTGTTGATTGTTGTCATAATTATTTACGTATTGTTTTACTTCAAAGTATTCTAAAGATCGTTAAGTCAGTAGGGCGGGGAAATGAGTAAGCTATTCTTTAGCGCGTTTCCCCGCCTGACCTTGTAAGCCGGAATTTTAGCGGCCGATAATGTAATTGTTTGGAATTTTAAATTGCTGTTTTCTGCGGCTTAATGGCCATACAGCGCGCCAAAGATGTGCAAAAGCTAAAACCTCTTTTCCGCCTTAACCTTACCCTGACGGATTTCTCGAATAAAATCTTTTTCATCACAAATTTTATTTTCAAAAACGGTTACGCAGGAACCTACCTTAAAAATTTTATGAGCATCACTGCCGCCGGTTCCGGGTATCCCGAGCTTACTCATGGCCTTGCGGACTTTGCTTAAGGCCATCTCCGTATGGTCAGGATGACAAAGTTCGATGGCGTCGATCGGTAATTTATAGATCCTGTCGCCGGCGCCGTAATAATGGGATTTTCCCCCGCGGGACAATTTGTAGGGATGCGCCGCGATAACGATTCCTCTCTCTTTATGAACTATTTCGCTAAGCTCCTGCGCCGAATAACGGCCGGTTAAACTTTGTTTTATGCCGAATACCAAAAAATCTCCCTCCATCTCATTTTTGGCGTTTGAAGTATATATCTCCTGGCCGTTGATTAAAACGACGCCATGAGCATCGGCCAATTTTTGAAGCTTGGCGAATTCTTGATCCGGCCAGCGCATACCATGTTCGGTGATAGCGATACCGTCGAGATGCGTTTCCACCGCCTGAGAAATTAGCTCTTCGGGGCTGATGAAAGAACAATCGGAATATTTTCGTGTATGGACGTGGATATCAAAAACCATCATAAATATTACCCGCAGGAGGCGGAAGCATAATCCGTGCAAATGCTGATTTTTCTATTGTGCTGATGACTTCACTGCGGCGCTTTCTTAAAATACTTTTCAAAATTTCATCGGCCAATTAGGCAAAATATATAAATGTATTTTGGCCGAATAAATACTGATTTCAGGCTGCTTGCGCCTGGGAATACCTGGGATACAATTAGCAGGTTTTGGTTTCATATCCCTGAATTTTGGTATTGGTTTAGATTGTCTTCAGTACATATTTATCTAAAGTGAAGCGCGGTCTTGCTTTGGGTGACCCATCCGGATATCCCACCGGCAGAAGCACTACCGGGTAGATATTATCGTTCAGCGCCAAAAATTCCTTTACCTTGTCGCGGTCAAATCTTCCCAGCCAGCAGCTGCCCAGACCAAGATCAACGGCTTTAAGAACAATGTGCTCTATAGCAATCGCCACATTCATGGAAAGATAGGCCTTGACTGCTTCCGCGTCCATGACCGGGCTGGTTGTGGCGGAGGAGTCACTCATATCCATATCCACGTCTTCGAAGGCGCCTTCTTTTATTAGTTCTCCGACACGCCGCTCTCTTGTATTGATGGCTGTCAGATCGGCACAGCATACAAAAATGACCGCTGCCTTGATAATGAATTTATAGGGTGTGTATTTGCCCAGAGATTCTTTGGCGGCAGGCGATTGCACGACGATGAACCGCGAGGGCTGGAGGTTTGAGCCCGAAGGGGCAAGCCGCGCGGCATCCAGAAGCAGGTTAATCATATCAGCTGAAATATCTCCCTGCCTGAATTTACGAATGCTCCTGCGTGAAGCGATAACTTCTGATAATTCCATTGTG
>MGQN01000031.1:0-2714 GCA_001797845.1 Deltaproteobacteria bacterium RBG_16_44_11
GTTGATGACCTTGTCTTTCGGTATCCCCGCCTCCACCAGAGAGGCCTCAAGGGCATCGTATAATTCCGAATGTGCTGCCGGATTACGGACGATGCCGACTGTATCCTTAGGCTTCACGAGCCGCAGCCAAGCGTCTTTAGCATTCTTTTCGCCGGTGGTAAGCATCACCGCCTGATCCAGCATCTCCCTTAATATTTTGGCGTCAACGGTCGAGCCTTCGGCGTCCATGACCTTTTCATTGCGCACGACGGTCACCAGACTGGAGCGGGCATTATTTTCAGCGCCAAAGACCCGTCCAACGCCGAGCAGCGAGGTGCCAAGTGCGGCGCCTACAGTGCCGCGCATGAAATCCCTTCGCGTAATAAGCCATTTCTCATTTTTCATAGCTAGGCTCCTTAAACTGTCAGGCTTCTATGATTTTTCCTCCACCCGGAAGATCGCTTGCGCTGTAACCGAAATCGGACAGCATCCGGCGGGTAGCTTCTTTATTGGGCTCCCAGCCCATCTTTTTGCCGCGAAACTCTGTCGCCAACACATAGTCAACCACCGGTGAAAATACCCCCATGGCCAGAAAATTGGGCTGATGGGTAGGCCCCCAGTCAGGTCCTGTTTCACTCGCCCATAAAGCGTCAACGAGGCAGAGTTGCTGGCGGGGATAAAGAACCTTTCCGGTTTTGTCATCCATCTTGCCTAATATTTCCGGAGTCTTATTAATGGCTATAAGATAATTGAGACCGGTATAAGGCTGATGACCCCAAACAGGTTCGAAAGAGCCGAAATGATTTTTCATGGCCATAGTGAAGCCGCCTAGGTGAGTCATCATGTGGCCCTTGCACATGGATATATTAACGAGGATATCCACAAAGTCTGTTACCAGTTGCTTGGCACATAGTGATTTGCCCCCATCCCATGGAGGTGGAACTGGCGTAGTCACCGTACTTCCCTCCCAAACATTTTCGATTTTCACACCTTCCGGTAAACCGCTAAAAGGCGTACCTATCATGCTGTGGCCATGGCAGGCATCATAAATATGGATATTGGAAGATTTAATCCCAATAATATCCGTCAAGACATGGCATGTTTTGGCCATAACCGCGCTGCGCGTATGTTGCACAGAAATGCAATTGGTTTTTATCGCCACCACCGTGTCCGACCATGACTTTCTGGGAGGTTTGATAAATATGGTGCGCCAGGCCTCGTCGGGATTGCGCGTATCCACAAGCCCGCAGGCCAATTTGTCTATGTTTTCCCCGACAGCTTTTGTGTTTACAAGCTTCTCCTGGTCGGCCCAGGTCTGGGGTATTGCTTTCGCGCTCTTTGTCATGCTGGAATCGGTTATGCCGACCACACGCAGATTATTCACATTGGGGTGAACCATTGTCTTTGGTGCCCAGTGTGCCCTGGCCTTGGGTATGAAGATCATCGGAAATACCGAAATGCCGGCCGTGGCAACTGCTGTTTTTTTAATAAAACTTCTTCTGGTTATCTTATCCATATTATCCCTCATCTCATTTTAATGAATCGAAGCGTATGCCGTTGATCATGGCCCGGGCTGATTTCTCATCCGGACATTTAAATACAAGAGCCAGACTCTCACGCTTCAATCTATATCCCAACCAGCCGTCTTCTACCTGAAAGAAAGCCGGTTCTTCATTCGTGCCGATCTTGGTGTTAGCTGCAGCGCTTTCGGGTATATACGATTGGCGGAACAGATCCAGCGCGCGGCTTGCTTTCTCGGGAGTCGAATATTTCACAAACAATATCCGCGCCTTTTCCGATTTCTCGCCGCCGGTTTTTTCATAGGTCGCGGTAACCGCTTCCGCCGAGCGGTCTAAATTCAGGATATTTTCCAGGCTCAAATAATAGAATATATTCAATACCAGCTGTGTATGAAAATAGCGGATCGAATCAAACTTCAGTTTCCATCCGTCAGCGATTTCATCTGTAAGTACGTTCAACAAATCCGGCTCATTGGAAAGTTTGTCCCATCCGGCAATTGTCCGGCCCAACGACAGAACGGCCTTCTTTGATTCAGGTGTTTGCCTGGTTGCCATAATCCGTGCATATACACTTCCGGACCAAATTCTCAGCAGACCTGCGCCGTATAGCGCCCTGGCGAGCGGAGGTCGGGAAGCTTTTATAGTTTCAGGCCGTGAGGCTCTCAAATCGACAGACTCACCTCCCCAATCATGAGAAAGAAGCCCGAAAGCATCATTAGGCGTCTCCATGAAGTATATCTCCACCTCGATGTATTCCCGGCCGGTGGCCGTATATTTGTATACCTCAAGTTTTTTGAACCGGTACGCCAGATAAAGCTCTCCGGCTCCGTCCATATAATCGAAGATATTTGAAGAATTCACCATCTGGGGCGAATCAGGTCTGGTCCAAATTCCGACGGTTTTAGGAAGCTTAAAGGTACGCTCGTTCATTTTTGCACTGGCCTCAGTAAAAGTTATCATGAATAGAATAGCTGCTATTATGTAAAAAGCTCTTTCCCATAACCTGCTCACAGGATCACTCTTGTCCATATAGAAAACCTCACTTTTTTCAGTCAACGGGCCCACGGCTGCAATAATATTTTTATCACGCTTTACATTTTTGACAGTAGCGATAGCGCCTTTTGATATTATGTTGTCGGGTTTATAGTACGTCGTCTTTTGCCTTCAAGCAGGCCTGCGTTCGCTAAAATTCCGGCTTCAGTACAAAAGTTTGCG
>MGQN01000031.1:2724-3845 GCA_001797845.1 Deltaproteobacteria bacterium RBG_16_44_11
ATGCCCAGATGAATCAGGACCGCCCAGAAAACATTGGCCAGGAATAAAACGACAACTAATTTGGCAATAAAGATTGCCGACAAGTTCGCCAAATAATAGTCGGTGATAATCAACCAGGGAAGTTCGCAGGCAAAAGCCAGCAAAACCGAGAGGATTATTTTATTGGTCTTTTTGTAGAATACGCCGATCAGTAAACCAAACAGGGCGTTGCCCACAATAAGATACGGGTTGCCCAAAAACAGGGCAGTGTAAAGAGAGCCGGCGATGCCGGCGACAAGGCCGCCTGCCGCGCCGAATATCAGCGCCGCCAGAATGATGGCCGCCGGAAAAAAGTGAATTTTCCAGCTTTGCGCAAATGTCAGATTAATCAAACTTAATAAAAAGGGCAGTACAACCAGCAGGGCAAAAGCAATAGCGGCCCTGCGATATGATTTAATGCTGTCTGCAGCTAAAGAGTAGTTAGTCATTTCTTTTACCTCCTTGCGGAAAATATTTTTACACCCATATTTTTTTGCTTACACTATTGCCACCTGTTTGAATAGCCCTTTTTTATGTTAATGCCATTTTGATATTGACATACAAAGCTTTTCTTTTTATAGTCGTTCCATCCATAGCGAATTTCGACCAAATATATTTGCATCTTATTAACTAAAATAGCGGAGGCAAATATGACAGACGAGCGAAAATTCAACCGGCGGGAAGTGATTCAGAAGGGCCTGTCGCTCGGTCTTATCGCGGGCGGAGCGGTCATTCTCGGTAAACCGGATTTCCTTTTAGCTAAAGAAAAACCCGCAGCCATCCCCGATCTCGTCGCCGTTAAAAACGGCGAACCCGACGCCATGTTTAAAAAAGCCATCGAATTGATGGGCGGCATGGAACAGTTTGTCAAAAAAGGGCAGACGGTTGTGGTCAAACCCAATATCGGTTTCCCGCGCGTACCCGAAATCGGCGCCACCACTAATCCTTTTTTGGTTAAAACGATTATTGAGCATTGCTATTTGGCCGGTGCTAAAAAGGTTTACGTCTTCGACAACCCGGTCAGGTTCACCTCCGGCACCCCCCGAGACTGCTATAAACTCAGCGGCATTGAAGAAGCGGCAAAATCCGCCCGGGGCATTGTA
>MGQN01000031.1:3853-17846 GCA_001797845.1 Deltaproteobacteria bacterium RBG_16_44_11
CCGCGAGGTCAAAATACCTGGCGGAAAAACGCTTAAAACAACTGAAGTAAACTCGCTGATTCTGGATTGCGACGTGTTTATCAACGCACCGATACTCAAAAATCATAGTTCCGCTCATCTGTCCATTGCCATGAAAAATCTGATGGGAATTGTCGATAACCGCATGGAATATCACATGAAAGGTCTGGATCAGTGCATTGCTGATTTTTGTCTGTTCCGTAAACCTGATTTGAATGTAGTGGACGCCTACCGCGTGCTCATGAGTCTCGGCCCCTCCGGCCACAGCGATCCTAAATCCGCCAACGTAGAAATAAAAAAGACATTGCTAATGTCGAAAGATATCGTGGCCGTGGATGCGGCAGCGGCAAAAATTTTCGGCAAGAACCCGGAAGAAATCGGATATATTAAAATCGGCCATCAGCAAAAAATCGGCAATATGAACTTGAAAGAGTTAAATATAGTCACTTATGCCATGTAGGGAACATAACAATTGAAACCGGCTAAAATCCGCATTGTCATTTCTCTTCTTATCTTTGCCTTGTTTTTGCTTTTATTTCTGGGAGGGGGAAAAATATCTGCTTTTCTCTCATCCGTTTTGCTGCCTTTTCAGTTTGTTCCCACGTTGATTCATATTTTAACCAGCCCGGAAGTCTTATTCGTTTTCGGTCTTGTTTTAATTCTTGTTATCAGTCTGATTTTCGGCAGGGTTTATTGCTCATTTCTCTGTCCACTGGGAACACTTCAGGATATGGTTATTGCCCTGTCCCGCAAGATTGGCTTTTGTAAAAAGCATACTTTCCGAAAGCCGAACAACTGGCTGCGTTATTCTATTCTCATTCTTACTTTTATTGCCGTTGCCCTGGGTTCAATGTCGCTGCTTAATTTTCTGGATCCTTATTCTCTGACCGGCAGGATGATAACTCAAATTATTGAACCTATCGTTAATGGGATATACAACGCAGGAATAAGCTTGCTTAAGTATTTTAATTTTTATCTCTTCTCAAAAAATACAGCCTTTTTGCCGTTTTCCGTGGTGGCTGTCACTCTGGCATTCTTAATTTTGATTGTGATCATGTCTGCCCGCGCGGGCCGCCTCTATTGCAATACGGTTTGTCCCGTAGGAGCAGTGTTGGGCTTGATTTCCCGGGCATCATTTTTAAAATTTACGCTTGATCATAATAACTGCAATGAATGTGTCCGTTGTGTAAAAGTTTGCAAGGGTGGTTGTATCGATGCGCAGAATAAAGCGATCGACCAAAGCAGATGCGTTGGTTGCTTTAACTGTCTTGCCGCTTGTCCACAATCCGTTGTGAGTTATCGTCCATCCTGGAGTAAAGCAGAGGACAGCACATGGTCGCCGGCGCGCCGCGGATTTCTTATCGGCACCATTGCCGCAACAGCTTCCGGCTTGTTTGTATTCAACATCGGCCTCCGCAATCTTTTGGGAACCGCTCGCGCTTCCCAAAGCCCACCCATTACCCCGCCTGGTTCGGTAAGCATAGAACATTTTACGCAAGCCTGCACCGCTTGCCATCTTTGCGTAAGCGCCTGCCCGACAAAGGTGATTACACCATCATTTTTAGGATATGGCCTCTCCGGAATATTACAGCCGCAAATGAATTATGAGAAAAGTTTTTGTGATTATGAATGTAATGTGTGCGGACAAGTCTGTCCCACGGGGGCGATATTACCACTGCCGCTCCCAGAAAAAAAGTTCACGCAAATCGGGACGGTTGAACTGCGGAAAGATAAATGCGTTGTTTATGTAGACAAAAACAATTGCGGCGCTTGTGGAGAAGTCTGTCCGACCCACACGATTTATTTCATCAATAAGCAAAATATTTTGTATCCCGAGGTTGATACACAATACTGTATTGGATGCGGCGCCTGTGAAAAAGCGTGCCCGACCGCGCCTAAATCCATTTTGGTCCGTCCTAATCCGGTTCACAAAAAAGCGGCAAAATATGTCCGCAAAGATGTTCCCGTCCGGCAAAAGAAAGCGCCGGATAAAGATTTTCCTTTTTGATGAAAAAGCGCCAGTCCGGCCCCGTATGCACAGGGTAAACTTCTGCCGAGGGAATCCAGAGCCATCTTTCTTCCCTCCCCCTCGATACCCTGTCCGGCGAATGCAGAAGGAGAGACTGAGGAAGAGTGAAATTCACCTTGAATATTTCGGGAACATCATATTAGTTTTCTTATCCACTATTTATTCGGCTTCAGATAAGGCAGAGCCAGTTGCACTTTTTTCAGTGCCTGTTTTTCGATTTGGCGCGCGCGCTCCCGCGTTATATTAAATTTATTGCCGATTTCCTGCAGGGTTTCGGGATTATCCGCCATCACGCGATTGACAATAATATAACTTTCCCTCTCCGTGAGACCTGACAGCGCGCTGGAAATATTTTGCTGAACCAAACTTTTTTCTTCACTTTTAATCAGGGCCAATTCCTGATTATCGCCTTCATAAGCAAGCAAATCAATATGCGTGGTGTCTCCTTCGTCGCCGATAAACTCGTGGAGCGAAACGTCCCGCGATCCCATGCGTAAATCCATTTCCGCCACTTCGGAACCTTTAACCCCTAAAGATTCGGCAATCTCGGCAAATTCCGGATTTTTTTTCGAGAGCGTCTCGAGTTGTTTTTTCGCCTGGCTTAGTTTGAAAAAGAGTTTTCTTTGCGCCTGTGTCGTGCCGATTTTTACAATGCTCCATGATTTTATCAGATAGTTTTGAATGTAGGCGCGAATCCACCAGACAGCGTAAGAAATAAGACGATACCCTTTATAAGGGTCGAATTTTTTCACCGCGTGAATGAGGCCGATATTTCCTTCCTGAATCAAATCAGCCAGTTTAAATCCATAGTTGCGGTATTCATGGGCAATTTTGACGACAAAGCGTAAGTTGGAAACAATCAGTTTTTCCGCGGCTTCCATATCGTTATATTTCTTCAGGCGCACCGCTATTTTGAACTCTTCTTCCGGGGTCAAAAGCGGAAAGCGGTTAATCTCCGTGATATATAAATCAAGAGTGCCTACTACTGCAGGTAGTTTCAAATATTTGTCTCCTTTTGTATTGATCCGCTATAACTTTTTATCCAACTAATTTTTTCCGGTCAAGAATTATATTTCGGGATTGATGCTTTAATAACAAATCGCTTCTTGACAGGTAAACGATCAACGCTTATTCTATAGATAAATAAACTAAGGAATTGAAATGAAATCGATAAATAAGACCATGATTGAACACGCGATAAAAATCGCGCGCGCGGTTAAAGCGAATTCTTTTCTCGTTTGTGTTGATATATCACCTGATATTGCCACTCTGGCGGAAGAAATAAAGAAAATTACCGGTGTAATTATTGTTACCCGCGAAGATGAAGAACTCTCCGAAGATATTAATAAATTTGCAAAAAGACTGGATATCCCCAACGTTAATTTAACCCGCATGGGAAAAATTAAAATAGCGATTGCCAAAGGAATTGTTTTAGGTTTTTTCAAAAAAGGAGATAAAATCGTTTGTCTGAGCGGCGTGCCCAAGTTCGGCTATGCCGATAGCATCATTGTTATTGACGTCGGCAAGGAATTTGAAATTTTAACTTCCGATTTTATCAGTGACGTGCTTGAGGCCATTCAGCCGGAAGTTTTCAACGCGGTCTTAAATCTTGCCTGTGAACTGGCGGCTCAGGGCCGGGAATACAGGAAAGTTGGAACAATCTTTGTGCTGGGCGACGATGATAAGGTCATGCAATTATCCCAGCAAATGATTATCAATCCGTTTTTAGGTTACCCGGAAGAGCAGCTCAACATCTTAAATCCGGAACTTGAGGAAACAATTAAAGAATTTTCGGCCATTGATGGTGCCTTTATCATCAAAGAAAACGGTGTGCTGGTGACTGCCGGAAGGCATCTCAACGCCGCACCGGATAGCCGCGATTTACCGGCAGGTTTGGGAAGCCGCCACATCGCCGCCGCGGGAATTACCAGTGTAACAAAAGCCGCCGCCATCGTCGTTTCCGAATCTTCGGGCAATGTAAGCGTATTCAAAAATGGTAAATTATTCGTCACCATCGAAAAACCGGTGGAATAGACCCCGTTAGAGAAACGGGTGTGCACTTTGCGATTTCAGAGGCGGCATTAAACCGCCATAAATTTTGCAGGACATTAACCCCCAAGATGTATTGAAGAATTTATCTAACGGGGTAGAGAGGTTTAATTATGCGTTTTGACAAATTCACTCTGAAAGTTCAGGAAGCCCTGCAAGAAGCGCAGGCTCTGGCCAACTCCTACGGACATCAGGCCATCGAGCCGGAACATCTTCTTATTTCACTTTTGCGGCAGGAAGACGGCATTGCCGGCGCTATTTTGAATAAACTGGGAGTCGCGCCGCGTCAAATCGAACAGGAATTAGTCAAGCATCTGGAAAAACAGCCGCGTGTGGAGGGAACGGCATCCGGTCAGATTTATCTTTCCGGTAGATTGAATAAAATATTCGATAAGGCGCTCACCGAAGCCGCGCAACTTAAAGACGAATATGTCAGCGCGGAACATGTTTTAATCGCCGCCGTCGAAGAAAAAGGCTCAGAGGCCGCCAAAATTCTGCGTAAAGCGGGAATAACGAAGGACAGCATCTTTAAAGTTCTCGTTGAAATTCGCGGGAACCAGCGTGTGACCGATCCCAATCCGGAAGGTAAATATCAGGCCCTGGAGCGCTATGCCAAAGATTTCAATGAAATGGCGCGCAAAGGCTCCTTTGACCCGGTTATCGGCCGTGATGAAGAAATCCGCCGCATCATGCAAGTGCTCTCGCGGCGCACGAAAAATAATCCGGTATTAATAGGCGAACCGGGCGTCGGTAAAACTGCGATAGTGGAAGGATTGGCGCAACGCATTGTCAACGGCGATGTGCCGGAAAATCTTAAAGACAAGCGCGTCGTCGGTTTGGACATCGGCGCCTTGGTTGCCGGAGCTAAATACCGGGGCGAATTTGAAGAGAGGCTCAAAGCCGTTCTCAAAGAAGTAATAAGTTCCGCGGGCGAAATCATTCTCTTCATTGACGAAATACACACAGTTGTCGGCGCCGGCGCCGCGGAAGGCTCGGTGGACGCATCCAACATGTTAAAACCGGCGCTGGCACGCGGTGAATTGCGCTGTGTCGGAGCCACTACTCTCAACGAATACCGTAAATATATCGAAAAAGACGCGGCATTGGAGCGGCGTTTTCAGCCCATTTTTGTCAAAGAGCCCACAGTCGAAGACACCATCGCTATCTTGAGAGGTTTAAAAGAACGGTATGAAGTCCATCACGGTGTAAGAATAAAAGATTCCGCCATTATCGCCGCGGCCACTCTTTCCAACCGTTACATTTCCGACCGTTTCCTTCCCGACAAGGCGGTAGATCTTATTGATGAGGCGGGGTCCCGCTTAAGAATTGAACTCGACAGCATGCCTTCCGAAATTGACACAATTAATCGCAAAATAATTCAATTGGAAATTGAACGGCAATCGCTGAAAAATGAAACGGATAAAACCGCAAAAGAAAGGCGCGCTAAAATCGACAAAGAATTGGCCACGCTTAAAGAAAGCATGAACCAGATGAAACTACACTGGTCAAGAGAAAAGGATATCATCAAGAAAATCCAAAGCATCAAAAGTAAAATGGAAGCCCTAAAAACGGAAGAAGTCAACGCCCAGCGCGAAGGCGATCTGGCCAAAGCGGCGGAAATCCGTTATGGAAAACTGGTGGCGTTGAATAAAGAACTGGAAGATGATCAGGAAAAACTGCAGGAAATCCAAAAAAGTAAGCACATGCTTAAGGAAGAAGTTGACGCGGAAGACGTGGCCGAAGTCGTTGCCAACTGGACAGGCATACCTCTGGCGCGGATGATGGAAAGTGATGTGCAAAAACTCATTCAGATGGAAGAGCGGCTCAAAATGCGGGTTATCGGCCAAGATGAAGGCATTAAAGCGGTATCTTCGGCGCTGCGCCGTGCGCGCTCCGGCCTGCAAGACCCTAATCGTCCCATCGGCTCGTTTATTTTCCTCGGGCCCACCGGTGTCGGCAAAACCGAATTGGCGCGAGCACTGGCGGAATTTATGTTCGATAACGAGCAGGCCATGGTGCGTATCGATATGTCGGAATATATGGAAAAACACGCCGTGGCGCGCTTAATCGGCGCTCCTCCGGGATACGTCGGCTACGATGAAGGCGGTTATTTGACCGAGGCGGTCCGGCGCAAGCCTTATTGTGTTTTGCTTTTTGATGAAATCGAAAAAGCTCATCCCGATGTTTTTAATATTTTACTGCAAATACTTGATGACGGACGCTTAACCGATGGACACGGCCGCACCGTCGATTTCAAAAATACTATCGTCATCATGACCTCCAATGTGGGCAGTCAATGGATACAGGATGCTACTATCGATGAAGAAGAAAAACAAAACCGGTCGATGGAAGCGCTGCGCGCCACTTTCAAACCGGAGTTTCTAAACCGCATTGACGATATTATTATTTTCCGAGCGTTGACGCTGGAAGATATCAACCGCATTGTTGATATTCAATTGGCACTCATTGCCCGCAGGCTCAGGGAACGCAAATTAAGTATCGAATTGACAGATGAAGCGAAAAAATATATTGCCCAAATCGGTTACAGCCCTGTTTACGGCGCCCGTCCGCTTAAGCGATCACTGCAAAAACTTATTTTGGATCCACTGTCGCTGGAAATTCTGGCCGGTAAATTCGCCGAAGGAGACAAAGTTTTAACAGGTTTATCGAAAAAAGGCGAAATAACTTTAACTAAAAAATAAAAGTTTTTTCAAAATACAATTTCTGCAACGCTTAAGATTTTTTTCAAAGCGGCGAAGGGAGGAAAATATTTATGGAAGAAAAGAAAAAAGGTCCCGGATTCGTGGTAAAAGATAAACGTCTTTTTGGAGATTCGGATGAAGCTCGTCCTCAAGAAGAGCCTAAAAATACCGCAACTGAAGAAAAACGTGAGAGCCAGGAAAAACCCCCGCAATCACCCCAACAAGAAACTGATTATCCCCCTATAAATTTTACTAATTTTGTATTATCGCTCAGCACTTCCGCCCTTTTTCATTTCGGCGATTTTCCCGATCCGGAAGGCGGCACAGTTCAAAAGAATTTACCCGCAGTCAAGCAAACTATTGATATCCTGGATATGCTCAACGAAAAAACAAAAGGCAATCTGGATGAAAACGAAGATAAATTAATCCAAGGTGTTCTCTACGAGCTGAAAATGCGCTTCGTTAAAGAAAAGGCCTGAAATGCAAAGGTTCGCGCCGGCAAAAATCAACCTTTTCTTGCGCGTCCTGCGTAAGCGCGCTGACGGCTACCATGATATTTTTTCCCTCATACAAAAAATATCTCTTTACGACGAGCTGACTTTCTTGCCGCGCCCGAAAGGAATTGAACTTAAATGCCCGAATGTAAATTTGCCAACTAATGAAGATAATTTGGTATTTCACGCAGCGCAATCAATTTTTGCCTATTGCAATTATCCTTCCGGCATCGAAATTACGCTGAACAAAAAAATTCCCATCGCCGCAGGCTTGGGCGGCGGCAGTTCCGACGCGGCAACAACTTTGATGGCCTTAAACGATCTATGTTCTTTTGGTCTGAAAAAAAACGAACTAATGAAACTGGGGGCAAAGCTGGGAGCGGATGTCCCCTTTTTTATTTTTGGAAATACTGCTTTTGCCCGGGGCACCGGCAATAAGTTAAAAGCTTGTAAAAATTTCCCCAAACTCTACTTTGTTCTCATCAATCCCCAATTTCCCCTATCCACAAAAACTGTTTACGAAAACCTCAATTTAAGATTGACAAGGCAAAAAATTAATTATAGCATTCCGCGGTTTTTCGCTTTAGGCGATGTAACCCGGGAATTGCATAATGATTTAGAAGATTTTTCATTAAAATTGCATCCCGAATTAGGTAATTTAAAGCAAATGTTGTTGCATCATGGAGCGCTTGGCGCATTGATGACGGGTAGCGGCCCTACGGTCTTTGGCATTTTTTCGGATGAGAAATCGGCAAAAAAAGCTCAAATAGCTATCGATAAAGAACTTTCCGGTAAATGTGCTGTTTTTTTTGCTCGATCCATATGATGAGGTGCATTATCCGACAAAAACTTTTATTTGTTGAGCATATTGGGGCGTCGTCAAGCGGTAAGACACAGGATTTTGGTTCCTGCATTCGGAGGTTCGAATCCTCCCGCCCCAGCCATAAAGAGGATATTGGGAAAGGATTTAAATGTTAGAAAAAATAAGGATTTTTTCCGGAAATTCCAATATTGGATTGGCTGAAAAAATTTGTGAAAAATTAGGCGTTGTGCTGGGCAAAGCCAATGTGACGACTTTCAGCGACGGTGAGACTCAGGTAGAAATAAATGAAAATGTTCGCGGCATGGATGTTTTCATTATTCAATCCACATGCTCACCGGTTAATGTCATGTGCATGGAGCTCTTGATTATGATTGATGCGATGAAGCGCGCATCTGCTGAACGGATTACCGCCGTTGTGCCTTATTACGGTTACGGCCGGCAGGATAGAAAAGTCGCTCCGCGTGCGCCGATTTCGGCAAAATTACTGGCTGACCTGATTACCACGGCCGGAGCTAACCGTGTACTCTCCATGGATCTGCACGCCGGCCAGATTCAAGGCTTCTTCAATATTCCCGTGGATAATCTTTTTGCTACGCCGGTTTTGCTGGAATATATCAAAAAAACTTATCTAAATGATACCGTGGTTGTTTCGCCGGATACCGGCGGCGTGGAACGCGCCCGCGCGTTCGGCAAAAGGCTGGGAGCAAGCCTGGCTATTATTGACAAAAGAAGAGAAGGCCCCAATGAAGCCCAGGTAATGAATATTATCGGTAATGTAAAAGGTAAAGGAGTTATCATCCTTGACGATATGATTGATACGGCAGGAACTGTAGTTCAGGCCGCCAAAGCCTTGAAAGACGCGGGCGCCTTGCAAATTTGTGTCTGCTGCACGCACCCTGTTTTATCCGGGCCCGCTTTGGAGCGTATCGAAGGATCCGATATCAAAGAAGTCGTCGTCACTGATACGATACCTCTGAATGATCGGGCAAAAAAATGTAAAAGAATAAAAGTTTTGTCGGTATCCGGCCTTTTGAGCGAAGCCGTGCGCCGCATATACTATAACGATTCTGTAAGCTCATTATTTATATAGGAGGAACAAATGGAGGTAACCGATTTAGCGGCTCAAGTCCGTAAAGAACAAAAGAAAGGACCAGCCCGCAGACTGCGTCAAAGCGGCTATGTCCCGGCAATTTTTTACGGCCGCTCCGCCGAAAATATATTGCTGGCGGTAAAAAATGACGCGCTGGTTAAAATACATAAAGATAAAAAAGATCACGCCTTCATCAAACTAATTATTGATGACGGTAAGAAAAAAACAGAAAAGCTATCGTTAATCAAAGAACTGCAGGTACAGCCTTTAACCGGTAAGTTTTATCATGCTGATTTCTATGAAGTGGACATGAAACACAAGCTTACTGTAGAGGTTTCCTTGCGTTTTGTCGGCAAACCTGTCGGCGTGGATAACGGCGGCGAATTACAGCATATAAAGCGCGAAGTGAAGGTTTCCTGTCTACCGTCTGATCTTCCCGATCATATCGACGTGGACGTGGCCGCTCTGGATATCGGAGATTCCATAAAAATCAGAGAATTAACTGTTCCGGAAGGCGTTACCATTCTGGATTCACCGGATAGTGCTGTAGCGGCCGTCGCCGTAATTAAGGTGGTCGTGGTAGAAGCGCCTGTGGCAGAAGCGGCAGTAACTGAGGAAGGCGCCGCGGCAGAAGGAGCCGAAGGAGCCCCAGCGGTTGAAGGCACCGCCGCACCGGCAGAAAAATCAGAAAAACCGGAAAAAGAAAAGAAAGATAAAGAAAAGAAGGAAAAAAAGGAAAAGTAAATCTCTGTATCCACCTATCAATTATCGGGCGGTAGAAAGTGTTCCTCTCGAATTTGAAAAAAATATTTTCTCGGCGCGGCTCTGAGAGGAAGCAAGAGATGTATTTAATATTCGGTCTGGGTAATCCCGGCAATCGCTATCGGCGGACCAGACATAACGTCGGATTCATGGTTCTGGAGACGTTGGCCGCCGCGCTGGAAATTGATTTGAAGCAGAAAAGCTTTAACGCTTTGTGGGGCAAAGGTAAAATCGCCAATAATATTGTGCTTCTAGCCATGCCTCAGACATACATGAATTTAAGCGGCAACGCGGTAAGAGAGCTGCTAACGTTCTTTAAAGCGGATATAAAATGTTTGATCGTTGTTCACGATGACCTTGATTTGCCCTTTGGCGCTATTCGCCTGAAAACCGGCGGAGGAAACGCCGGCCATAAAGGTTTGGAATCCATCGTGGAGAACCTGGGCTCTGCGGGCTTTATGCGCGTAAGGATAGGTATCGGCAAACCAGCCGACAAAGCGCGCATTGAAAGTTATGTTCTGGAGAGATTCGAACCGAAAGAAGAAGCTGTGCTGAAGCAGATTATTCAGAAGGCGGCAGACGCAGCTTCCGAAATAATATTATCAGGCATGCAGGAAGCTATGGCTAAATACCATACAAAAAATATAAGTAATTCTTAAAAAAGGAGGATTAATAATGTTACAAAAAAAACGAAGTATCTGGACATTTTTACTTAGCGGCATCATTTTTCTTTTGTTTGCCGGTACCGCTTTCGCGGGTGAAGCGGATATCAAATTGCCTGATTTGACCAATATTGCTTTTCTAGGCGGCAACCTGTCAGGCATGATGATTTTAAATATCGGACTTGCTATCTGCGTCATCGGCATGATTTTTGGTTTGATCCAATATGTGCAAACGAAAAATCTGCCCGCCCATCAGTCGATGTTGGCCGTATCTAAAACTATATGGGAAACCTGCAAGACATATCTTTTCCAGCAGGGAAAATTCCTGGTCGGTTTATGGATACTCATCGCTGCGTGTATTATTTACTACTTCTACGGCCTGCAGAACTCTCCGATAAACGGCGTAATAATAATTCTTTCATGTTCGGTTGTCGGAATTTTAGGCTCCTACGGTGTGGCCTGGTTTGGCATTCGCATCAATACCGTGGCCAATTCCCGCGCCGCCTTCGCTTCCATGAGCGGCAATCCCTTAAACATTGTCAACATTTGTTTAAGATCGGGTATGAGCGTGGGGTTACTACTCGTCAGCATCGAACTTTTCTTTATGATTCTCATTCTGGCATACATTCCCAAGGAATTATCCGGTCCCTGCTTTATCGGCTTTGCCATCGGTGAATCGCTGGGTGCTTCCGTTCTGCGTATCTGCGGCGGTATCTTCACCAAAATCGCCGATATCGGTTCCGACCTGATGAAAATAGTTTTTCACCTGCCGGAAGATGATCCCAAAAACCCGGGTGTTATTGCCGACTGTACCGGTGACAACGCGGGTGACAGTGTTGGCCCTACCGCTGATGGTTTTGAAACTTACGGCGTAACCGGCGTTGCCTTAATCGCCTTTTTGGCGCTGGCTTTGGCGGGAACTCCCGAAATGGGCGGAAAACTTATCGTCTGGATTTTTGCCATGAGAATCCTCATGATCCTGACTTCTCTTGCTTCTTATTTTGTCAATGATGTAATCAGCCAAAAGGTGTTCTCCGGCAAGAAGGATTTCAATTTTGAACATCCCCTGACCAACCTGGTTTGGATTACTTCGGCCATTTCGATCGCCGTCACTTTCGCCGCCAGCTATTTTCTGTTGGGAGACTTGACCGATAACTTAAAAGATTTATGGTGGGCTCTTTCCATCATCATCAGTTGCGGAACCATTGCCGGCGCTTTAATTCCCGAGCTGACCAAAGTATTCACCTCTACTAAATCGCGCCATTGCGAAGAAGTCGTTGATGCTTCCAAGCAAGGCGGAGCTTCGCTGAATGTTCTTTCCGGATTTGTTGCCGGCAACTTCTCCGCTTTCTGGGAAGGCATGACCATCATGTTTTTAATGTTTATAGCCTATCTGGTATCGAAAAATCCGGCCGTCATCGCGATATTGCCTCCCGAATTCGTTTTTGCTGCTCCGGTTTTCGCTTTCGGTCTGGTCGCTTTCGGTTTCCTGGGCATGGGCCCGGTGACCATCGCCGTTGATAGTTTCGGTCCGGTATCGGATAACGCTCAATCCATCTATGAGCTTTCGATGATCGAATCCCGTAAGGACGCGAAAGCAGTTGTCAAGAAACACTATGGCGTTGAACCTGACTTTGAACTGGCCAAGCACTTTTTGGAATCGGCTGACGGCGCGGGCAATACTTTTAAAGCCACGGCAAAACCGGTGTTAATCGGAACGGCTGTTGTCGGGGCAACCACTATGGTGTTCGGCATCATCATCTTGCTGGAACGCCTCTTCGGTAATGTCATTGCCAAACTTTCTCTTGTCCAGCCGGAAGTAATCCTGGGCTTGCTCATGGGCGGCTGTGTTATTTACTGGTTTACCGGCGCTTCTATGCAGGCAGTTACCACCGGCGCTTACCAGGCGGTTGTGTTCATCAAAAAGAACATCAAACTAGATAAGAAAGAAGCCTCTATTGAGGACAGCAAGGAAGTCGTCAAGATTTGCACTAAGTACGCGCAAAAGGGAATGATCAATATTTTCATTGTCATTTTCTTTATGACGTTGGCTCTTTCGTTCTTCAACCCTTACTACTTTATCGGCTACCTTATCGCCATTGCCTTCTTTGGCCTGTTCCAGGCGATTTTCATGGCCAATGCCGGCGGCTGCTGGGATAACGGCAAGAAAATTGTTGAAGTTGATCTGAAGATGAAGAACACTCCTCTGCATGAAGCGACAGTTGTCGGCGATACCGTCGGCGACCCGTTCAAAGATACGTCTTCCGTTTCTTTGAACCCGGTTATCAAATTTACAACCTTATTTGGTTTGCTGGCTGTGGAAATAGCGGTTACCATGACCGATGTAAACTTGAAGCTCGGCCTGGCCGCTTGCTTCTTCCTCATCGCGCTGATTTTCGTTTACCGTTCATTCTACAGTATGCGAATATCCGAAGAAAAACTCGATGACGGTAAAAGTAAAGGTAAGGGTAAAGGTAAATAGAATTTAACTTCTTTGAATCAACAAAAAAAGCGCCTCACTGTGGGGCGCTTTTTTTATTAATGCCAAGCCGGCCTTCATTCGGTTATCTTTGTTGGCAGCGTCATCGGCTCCTCGACGTATCGTAACATACGACTGTGTCGCCTCTTCCTTGCCGCCTCGATATCCTTTTGAATGCGACTTGGTATTCTGAGTATGATGAGGAAAGTAAAACCGGGCAGATAACCTAATACCCTAATCACCTAAAGGTGACGCGAGGGCACGCGTGAGGCTATGTCGCAATGTCGGAAATCGCCACCTAAGTCGTCATACCGGCGCAGGCCGGTATGACGACGCCGTCCCGGCGAAGGCCGGTGACCAGTTTCAATAATACTGGATTCCCCCATGTCAAGCACGGGGCAGACTCAAAGTCGCACTTCGCTGGACTTTATTCGGCGAATGCTGGACGGAATGACGGAAAGTTAATTACGACACCATCTCGAAGCCCGTGGCAATCTCTTATTAACCAAATTTTCCCCCAAAAAAACATTTGCATCTCATTTTCAAAGAATATATATAACTTTCAAACATCACAGGTTATTCAGGTACACCAATAAATAAACGAGCGCTGGCTCTGTTTAATAATTAGCATCATCAAAGTCAAAAAAGCAGCAAATTATTTTATAGGAGGCATACTCTCATGTTTAGGAAAAAGAAATTATATTTTGTTGTCATTATTTTTAGCTTTTTCATTAATTTATTATTTGTTAATTCAGGGTATGCTGCCGCTTATAGTATAAAGCGTTGCCATAGTGAATATAATCCCGGCGAACCCGGCGACGTCGAATACTGTGCTCTAATATGGGTATATATTGGAAACTGCGATGGTACCGAAACGCATTGGTA
>MGQN01000031.1:17908-18123 GCA_001797845.1 Deltaproteobacteria bacterium RBG_16_44_11
GTTGTGAAGCAGCTGCACTAGCAGATACTTACCCGAATAGCGATTGTGCATATGGGACGGATAAAAGTGCCCTCAATGAAGCTGTCGATTTGCGTACTGAGGCGGAAATAGCCGCTGGTTGTTGCCCTCCTGGCCTGCCAGGGTGCTCTACACCACCGCCAGAATCAAATGATACCGGAAATTCATGTCCGTCACCTAATACAGATTGGGATTCC
>MGQN01000032.1:0-4654 GCA_001797845.1 Deltaproteobacteria bacterium RBG_16_44_11
GCCTATCGTGATGGCTGGCGGCAAGAAGATACCGGAACTTGACGCCCTGACTATGGCCTATAACGCGGTTCAGAAAGGCGCCGCCGGTGTCGATATGGGGCGCAACATTTTCCAATCGAAAGCACCGATTGCCATGATCAAGGCGGTGCGGGCTGTCGTCCATGACAACGAGACTCCGGCAAAGGCTTTTGATCTTTACAATACATTAAGAAAATAAATGAAAGCTGCCTACTGGTACAACAACAAAGACATCCGGATTGAAGAAGTACCGACTCCGAAACCCGGCCCTAGGGAGATGCTGGTTAAGGTTATTTCCTGCGGCATCTGCGGCAGTGATACCGTCGAATGGTACCGTCTCCCGCGAGCGCCGCTGGTGCAGGGACACGAAATAGGAGCGGAAGTTGTTGCCCTCGGTGCTTCCGTAAATAAATACAAATCGGGCGACCGGGTATTTATCGCCCCTAAAGTACCCTGCGGAAAATGCTTTTACTGCGCAAACGGACACTATCCTCAATGCTCGGAGGTTAAGGAGCGGCTCCCCGGCGGTTTTGCTGAATACATTCTGGTTCCGGAGATTCTGGTAGAGCGTGGAACATATCTACTGCCGGAAAATATTACCTACGATCAAAGCACATTCATTGAACCTCTTGCCTGTGTCGTCAGAGCGCAGCGGCTGGCCGGAGTTCACCCCGTTGTCGCTAACGTGGTAAAAAAGGGGCAGTCGGTGATGGTTATTGGGTGCGGGATGTCCGGACTGCTCCACATAAAGCTGGCTAAGGCTGCGGGATGTAAAGTAATCGCCGCCGACATCAACAAGATGAAGCTGGAATTTGCCGCAAGAATGGGGGCCGACGTTGTCATCGATGCGAAAAATAATGTTCCGGAGCGATTGGTTGTGGAAAACGGCAAAAAGGCCGACGTCGTATTTTTATGCGCCTCGGCTGATTCGGCAGTGAAGCAGGCCTGGGAGTGTGTGGATAAGGGCGGTGTGATAGTACTTTTTGCCGTTCCCGGACCGGACAAGAAGGTTGTCGTTCCGATCAATGATTTCTGGATGAAAGAAATCACCATCATCACTTCTTATTATTGCGGGCCTCCCGATATAACTTGCGCAATGGAGCTGATCGAATCGGGCGAAATCGTAGTAGATGATCTGATCACGCACCGGCTTCCCTTAACCGATATCGCCTACGGTTTTCAGTTGGTAGCAGATGGCCGGAACTCGATCAAGGTAATCATTAACCCGAATAAGCACTGACATAATAGTTCTTGATTTCTAATTAAGTATAGTATAGGAAGCACAATCACAAATTTATAGAGACTCCCCTTGCCTGTGACTTTGATCATGGGCTTTAGAGCCAAAAGGAGGAAATTTTGAAAAGATACGAAGTTATAGCTATAGTTAAATCCGATTTACCCGATGACGATATCACCTCTCTGATCGAACGCATTGAGAAAATCATTACCAAACGCAAAGGTCTGATTGTTAAAATTGATAAATGGGGCAAAAGACGCCTCGCTTATGAAATTAACAAACAAAAAGACGGTTATTATTTTTTTATCGACCTTGTTGGCGACGGTCCTATTATCGATGAAATTGAAAGAAACTATAAAATTGACGATCGCATTCTCAAATTCATAACGATAAAAAAGGATGGCGCTGTCACAAGCGAAGGCATTGACCAGGAAATTGCCGCGGCGGAGGCAAAGCGCACACAAGCGCGAATAGAAAGCGATTCCGCTGGTTCTTCTTCCGAAGGAAAGGTTATCCAGCAGATAGAAAAACTATCAGCTGATACAAAAGATACAAAGCCGCGCAGACCGGCCCCTAAAAAATCTGTTAAAAAAGACGAACAATCATTGAAAGAGGAATAAGCAATGGAAACAGCTAGCTCAGATAGACCAGTACGATATTCGCAGAAAAAGTTTTTTCATAGAAAGAAATTTTGCCGCTTTTGCACGGATTCAAATTTAAAGATTGATTATAAATATCCGGCCATTCTCAATAATTTTGTAACGGAGAGAGGCAAAATCATGCCCCGTAGAATTACCGGTAATTGTTCCAAGCATCAAAGAGAGTTGGCTATAGCCATTAAACGAGCTCGCGCTATCGCGATTATGCCTTTTGTTACCGCTGAAGGAAGATAAAATATTTTTCAAGCTGAGTTGCCGGTTTTTTCCTTTTTGAAAAAACCGGCAACTTCATAATTTCCCGAACAGTTACTTTAAAAAGGTCATCGGTTTTGAAAACTTTCGGCTCTCTTGTCCCCCAAAACCATTTTCTCCAGATATTCTTAATTATTTCTTTTTTTACCGCCGCGGCGACTTTTTTCCCTCTCGTTGGCTCCATTTTTCTTCTGTTTATTCCGGCGATTTTATTTTTTTATTCTGTACGCACCGGCAGGATTAAATCGGCAGGCGCTTTTTTAATCGCTCTTCTGCCGTTCTTGCTTTTTTCTTATTTTTTCCAATTTTACACCCCTTATCCGGTAATTCTCACCATGGGAATTGCCGGTATTTTAATCGCCACGATAGCTTTTAAAAATGTATCTATTGAAAAAACGGTAATTTATGCTTCCCTTTTTATCAGCGCGTCAGTCTGCGCCTACTTCCTTTACAGCGGTTATAACCAAAATATAAACCCGTGGCAGTTCGTTCAAAAATTTGTCGCCGAAACGGTTGAAGAAAATATAAAAATGTATTCTATGCTGCCGTTCGAAAAAGAGGATATTAATTTTATCAACGATAACAAGCAGTCCTTCATTGATTTCTTCACCGGTATATTCCCTTCTTTAGTTATTATCGCTTCTGCTTTTATTGCCTGGATTAGCATACTCATGGGAAGAAACATGCTCCGTAAGCAAAGCATATTATTCTCTCCGCTCGAGGGATTATTCCGCTGGAAAGCGCCGGAGTTTCTGATTTGGATATTTATCGTTTCCGGCGCCCTTCTTTTCGTGCCCTTTGAACAAATAATAATTTTCGGCCGAAATATATTTATCGTTATTTGCTTTATTTATTTACTCCAAGGCTTTGCTATCATTAGCTTCGTCTTCCAAAACAAAAACGTGCCTAATTTTTTCCGATATTTTTTTTATTTTTTAATTGCAGTTCAACAAATTTTTATGATACCAATAATCGTCTTTGGATTATTAGACATTTGGGTTGATTTCAGAAAATTTTTTCAAAAAAACGAACCAACAACTTGATTTGTCACATTTATTTCTTATGAACGGAGGATTTTCATGAAGGTGATTTTAAAGCAAAACGTGCCCTCGCTAGGTAAGGCCGGGGACTTGATTAAGGTTCATGACGGTTACGCCCGCAACTATTTGATTCCGAAAGGCTTAGCCACAGAAGCCGATGAAAAGAATATCAAAACCTTTGAACATGAAAAAAGAAATATTCTGAGAAAAGCCGAAAAGGAACACAAAAGCGCTGAAGATTTAGCGCTGGTCCTGGCCAATGTCACCCTCGCCTTCTCCCGCAAAGTAGGAGATCAGGATAAAATATTCGGTTCGGTAACCACCAAGGACATCGAAGAGTCGCTAAAAGAAAAAGGTTACAGTATTGATAGAAAAATGATTATTCTTGATGATCACATAAAATCACTCGGTGAGTTTAAAGTAAAAATCAAATTGACTGCCGGCGTGGAAACCGAACTTAAAGTAATCGTTACTGGCGAATCACGGGTATGAACCATAAAGCAAGCATTGGAATTATTTCGTGAGCTCGCCGCTAGTTATTATACCCTCCGCTGCGCGGGATTGTTCAACTTACCAATTCCAATGCGCTGCGCTTTCGGAATTGGAGTTTCACTAATAAAATGAAAGATATCGATCCATCTTTTTATAAAGTCCCTCCTCAAAACATTGAGGCCGAACAATCCATCCTCGGCAGCATCCTGCTGGAAAACAGCGCCATCAATAGCGCGCTGGAAATTCTTACCAAAGATGATTTTTACAACGAGGCACATCGTAAGATTTTTAACGTCATCGTTGAGCTATCCGAAAAAAACGAACCGGTTGATCTAATAACTTTAAGCAATGCCCTGAAAGATAAAGCCCTGCTTGATTCCGTAGGAGGCACGTCCTATCTGGCCTCATTAGTGGATAACGTTCCTTCTTCGGCTAATGTTGCCCATTACGCAAAGATCGTTAAGGAAAAAGCGATTCTCCGCGGCTTAATCAGTTCGGCCACGGAAATAATCGGTAGTTGTTACGAAACCGGCTCGGATGTTGATGAGGTATTGGATAAAGCCGAGCATCGTATTTTTGAAATTTCCGAAAATAAAGTGCGTCCTTCATTTTTCCCGATCAGGGAAATTATCAAAGACAGTTTCCGGTCGATTGAAGACCTTTTTTCCCGCAAAGAGCTGATTACCGGCGTGCCTACCGGTTTTGAAAAAATCGATGATTTGACTTCCGGTTTGCAAAAATCAGAATTGATTATTATCGCCGGACGCCCCAGCATGGGCAAAACCGCTTTAGCTTTAAACATCGCTCAATACGCCGCGCTGGAAGCGCAGACTCCCGCGGCGATTTTTTCTTTGGAAATGTCCAAAGAGCAGTTGGCCTTCCGCATGCTTGCCTCCGAAGCGAAAGTGGATTCACAACGGCTGAGAAAAGGATTTTTAGGTGAGACGGACTGGCCG
>MGQN01000032.1:4717-5455 GCA_001797845.1 Deltaproteobacteria bacterium RBG_16_44_11
ATTACCGTTTTGGAAATGAAAGCCAAATCGCGCCGGCTTAAAGCCGATACCGGACTGGGATTGATTATCGTGGATTATATTCAATTGATGCGTTCCGGCAGTTATCGGGAATCGCGCGAACAGGAAATATCGGAAATCAGCCGTTCTTTAAAAGCACTATCCAAAGAGCTCAGAGTTCCAGTCGTCGCTCTTTCCCAGCTTAACCGCAAAGTAGAAGACCGCACCAACCGCCGTCCGCAAATGGCGGACTTAAGGGAATCCGGCGCCATTGAACAGGATGCCGACGTTATCGCTTTTATTTATCGTGACGAGGTTTACAACAAATCGGAAGATAATACGGAAAAAGGATTGGCGGAAATCATCATCGCCAAACAAAGAAACGGCCCTACCGGAACCGTTAAGCTTGCCTTTTTGGAAAAATTCACCA
The DNA here is from genome assembly GCA_001797845.1 of Deltaproteobacteria bacterium RBG_16_44_11. Taxonomy (GTDB): domain Bacteria; phylum Desulfobacterota; class Syntrophia; order Syntrophales; family Smithellaceae; genus UBA4810. Next base: position 5,145 of record MGQN01000032.1, read on the forward strand.
GCTTCGAAAATCTGTCGCGGTCCGAAAGCACATAATTTCATCTTGCGTTTTACTTATATATTCTAAATTTTAAAGGAGAAGTACTTCATTCGCCTACCATGAATAATGCTACTGATAACCGGGTAATTTTTCTTGATAACCTGCGCTATTTTTCGGTTCTGTGCGTTATAATATTACATGCAACTCCTGCTTATATGATCGGCACTATGGCCTGGTGGCCGGTTATTGATCCCGACAACACCTTGATCGCGAGCATGCTGGCCACATTTTTTGACGCTTTTGCCATGCCTCTCCTTTTTTATATTGCCGGT
>MGQN01000032.1:5463-8835 GCA_001797845.1 Deltaproteobacteria bacterium RBG_16_44_11
CCCACCATACAAAAAAAAGGAATTTCATCATTTCTTAAGGGAAAATTAAGTAGGCTGGGAATTCCCTGGATCATATGTATCCTGACAATTAATCCGTTTACACTGCTCATTGCTCATTACTTGCGCAATAAATTAACACTGGCAACAAGCTTCGGGGATTTATGGCTGTCGTATATACAACATTTTACTGAATTCACTTTCAGGATCAGAAGCTGGTGGTCAGATCCTGTGCCTCAATATTTTCAAGGTTATATGTGGTTTATTTCCATGCTGTTTGTATTCTTTCTTATATTCGCCCTCATCTATAAAGTAAAAAGAAACTGGTTTACAACGACCAATGAATCCTGCAAACTGGCAAATGGATCTGCTTATACAAACATCAAGTTTTTATTTTTAGTCGGATTTCTAACTTTTTTCCTTTCGGAAATCTTGATTCTTTTCCTGGTTATCCCCGCGACACGTGATCCTGAAGCATGGGTGAGTTTTAGTGGTTTTATAGAACTTCAACCGTCAAGGTTATTTTTGCATTTGATTTATTTTGGATTGGGTATCCTGACATATAAAAATAAATGGATAGAAAGAGCTATATTCCCCGGTCATTTGATCACCTGGACAATATCATTTTTCATATTACTTATTAGCTTCTATTACATTAATGGTTTGTATATTAAGAATATTTATCTAAACGCTCCTGGAAATTTGATTATTGTTTGTGGAACAGCAGCCTTTTTTTTGCGCAACCTGCTTACCATGTCCATTCTGAGTCTTTCCATGGCGCTTGCCGTCAGGTACTGGAATCGCCCGACAAAAATTAATCGAAACCTCGCATCAAATTCTTACGACATGTATATCACTCATTATCCAATTGTGATTATCTTGCAATTTGCGCTGTTCTTCATCCCCGGAATTACGGGATTAATAAAATTTGGGGTTGTTTCAACTTTATCAATCATCTTCACTTATTCGGTCAGCCAGTTTTTGATGAAGCCGTTCCCGCGTATAGCAGCTGCTTCCGTATTTATTTTGCTGATAATTATGTTTATGCTTATACGTCCATAAATCAACGACACTACCATACCCCACATTTTGTAGTCAGTTTTCTATTGACAAACAAGCTTGGCTTTCCTATATCGTTTCTTAAGGAAGCAAGTTCTCATCAATTCCGCATCATAAAACAAAATAATCTAAAAGGAGGTTACTTGAATTATGCCAGCTATAGCAGAAGAAAAAAGAATATGGTTAATTGATATCGCCCGGTTTTACGCAATAGCACTCGTCTTTTACGGTCATTTCGTCGAACGGCTCATGATCCTGCAAAACCCGGCCGGCGCCATCCAGTATAAATTCATATATTCATTCCATATGATATTGTTTTTTATTCTGGGAGGATATATCTCCCGGGAGAGCGACCTCGAGTTTGGTTTTGGAAAGTATCTAAAACACCGGTTTTTTTCCCGTCTTCTCCCCTTCTTATTTTTTACTGTAATATTCATGATATTGCCCTTTATTTTTTCTGGCGATTTTGGGCAATTACAATTGCCCAGTATCAGAGGGTATATAATCGGAACGCTTTTGACGGTTTTCGGGTTGCCTGTATTTTGCATTCCTTCCTGGTTTATTCTTATGTTTTTTACCGTAGAGCTTGTCCATTACGGCGCGTTTCGCTTCTTAAAGTCGTCCAATATAAAGATTTTGATCGCCGTTGTTGTTTTCTACGTGGCTGGATACTGGATTAATTTGCAATTTGATATATTCAATCCGGCAAAACAAAGGATGATTGGCTGGAATTATCTTTTTATCCATGAAGCAATTACCATGTATGCGTTTTATTTGTTAGGTGTCTATTTGAGACGCAGACAATTCCTGATGAATAAAGTGTCCCTAAAGATAACGATCCCCGGCGCGATTATAGCTTTTCTGATCGTCTTCTTTACATTCAATTTAAACAACGGCCCCTTCAATTTTAACTATTTTAATTCCGTGGTAATATTGTTCTCTTCGCATGGCAGCTTTATCTGGTTCCCCATTACCGCAATTGTGGGGTCACTCTTGATTTTTTTCCTGGCGAAAATCACACCATCCCAAAAGACGATCGTTTTGATCGGACAAAATACGCTGCTCCTCATGTGCCTGAACGGTCTTTTCTACCACTACATTAATTTTAGGGTAGCCAAATTGGTTCTGGATAATCTTTCCGGTTCTTTCCCGACTATTTTAGTGATTAGCCTTCTGATGACAGTGGTGAGCCTGGCCGTTTGCATCCCTTTAATTTACCTGTTCAATAAATATGTTCCTCAACTTGTAGGAAAACCGAAGACAAACGGACCGTGGTTAAAGAATTTAATTTAATTCAATTTTATTGAAACTTGCTTGCTTGGAGGCCGGTATCAAAATGCCGGCCTCTACAACTGCTGTTTTCTTGATGAAACTTCTTCTCGATATTTTATCCGTATTTCCTCCTTACGTGAAGTGTATTCTCAAAAACTTGAATCGGGCAGATCTACGCTATTTGCATTTTGGCCCATAAATATAATGCTTGTTTTGCTCGGTAGATCTTCAGGACTGATCGATATGAATTTCTTGGATGACTTATACCCGGTCCATTTATCTACTGCCATTTTGGCACAGGTTGATTCGAATATATGGGTAGGGATAATCAGCCTGGGTTTCACCTGATCCATAAGATTGAATCCCTTCTTGTTTGCCGCGTTCATGCCGGAATAGAAATTGCTCAGTTGCGTGATAGCGATATCCACCTTACCCAAAGCAGAGAGTTGTTCAGGGGTCAATGCATCCTGCCCGATATCTCCAAAGTGGGCGATTCGCAAACCACCCATATCAACGATAAATATGTAATTGCTCCCGCCTTCGGATCGAAATTCATGTCCCTCGTTATGGGCAGAGGCAATGCCGCGAATCACTACATCCTCCATCTTGATTTCTCCGATTTTCACATCAAGCTGTTGCCCCGGAAAGATTTTGACAAAATCCAAACGCCGATGATCCCCGTGATTGTGCGTTGTCAGTAAAACATCATTCTTGGTTGGAGGGCTGGATAGCGCTTCGGGAGTAATAACATCAATAAAAACCCTTGTCCCCCTGGCGCTTATCAATTCAACCTGTGCCGGGTCTGAATAGTATAGTTTAATAGGGTCTTTGCCCTCTGGTGCTTTAGGAATTCCCAGACTGCAACATATGATGCTAACCATAAGAAAAGAAAAAAATACCTGGAAAACGACCCGTTTCATTTTTGTATCCTCCTTTTTTTCAGCCCAAAACAGAAAGGTTTCGTTAGAAATGGGTTGAAAGCATTGCACAAATCAGGAATGCTTCATCAAACCGGCAGTAAATGATCCTTTGCCCAGCCGACGC
>MGQN01000033.1:0-1962 GCA_001797845.1 Deltaproteobacteria bacterium RBG_16_44_11
GTGCTTGACCGGGCTATTATCTTTTACTTTTAAATGCGCGCCATAGGGTACGGTATACTTTCCGCGGCTTCGTTTTTGTTCATCCAAAACATGTACTTCGCCATGACGATTCATCACCACGTAGTCGTTTTCTTTGGTTTTAACCGTATTTAAATTAACGAATTTAATGATGCCGTCATGACGAGCTTCCAATGTGGAATGCTCATCAAATTTCGCCGTTCCGCCGATATGAAATGTTCTCATCGTCAATTGCGTGCCCGGTTCGCCGATGGATTGAGCCGCAACAATGCCGACCGCTTCACCGATATTAACCAAATGGCCGTGAGCCAGATCGCGTCCGTAACACATGGCGCAAACGCCATGTTTGGAACGGCAAGTTAAAACCGACCGTATATTGACTCTTTCAATGCCGGAATTATCGATTTTTTCAGCCAGTGCCTCATCTATAGCTTCATTGGCTTTAACGATAATCTCAGAGGTAAATGGATCTTTTATTTCCTGAAGAGCAACTCTGCCCAGCACACGCTCTCCGGCGGTTTCTATAATTTCACCGCCTTCCATAAGCGCGGAAACGTAAATTCCATCCATGGTCTCGCAATCCTGCTCTGTTATAATGCAATCCTGCGCGACATCCACCAGCCTTCTGGTCAGATAACCGGAATTTGCTGTTTTCAACGCTGTATCGGCCAAACCTTTGCGCGCGCCATGCGTCGAAATAAAATATTGAAGCACGCTCAAGCCCTCGCGGAAGTTTGCCGTGATTGGTGTCTCGATGATTTCTCCGGAGGGTTTGGCCATTAAACCGCGCATACCGGCCAATTGCCTTAATTGCACCCCGGAACCACGGGCACCGGAATCTGCCATCATATAAATGGGATTGAAACTTTCGATTTTTCGTTTTTTACCGTCGGCGGCAGAAACTTCTTCCGTGCTTATACCGCTTAACATTTCGGCGGCGATCTTTTCTGTTGATTGGGCCCAAATATCGATAACCTTATTGTAACGCTCGCCATCGGTAATCAAACCGTCCATGTACTGCTTTTGAATTTTCAATACGTCTTTGTCTGCCTGTAAAACAATGTTCTTTTTATTTTCCGGAATAATCATATTGCTCAAGGCAAAAGAAAGTCCGGAAATGGTGGCATATTTAAAGCCCAAATCCTTAAGCCTGTCAGCCAGCAAAACGGTGGTCTTATCGCCGCATAACCGGTAGCAGTGATCGATTAAATTGGCCAACTCCTTTTTATTCATTAATTTATTAATGGCATCGAAAGCAATTTCTTCGGGAACTATTTCGGAAAGAATTATTCTTCCCACAGTTGTATCTTTCAACACTGAGTCAATGCGAACTTTAATACGCGCATGCAAATCTATTGCTCCCGCATCAAAAGCGCAGCGTACTTCCTCCGCAGACGCGAAAACCATTCCTTCGCCTTTTACGCCTGTTTTTGCGCGAGTAAGATAATAAATACCCAAAACGATATCCTGGCTGGGTATAATGATCGGTTTCCCGTTGGCCGGAGAAAGAATATTATTCGTAGACATCATCAGGACGCGTGCTTCTGTTTGCGCCTCAACGGACAAGGGCACATGCACCGCCATTTGGTCGCCGTCAAAGTCAGCGTTAAAAGCCGTGCAGACCAGCGGATGCAAACGGATAGCTTTCCCTTCAATCAACACCGGCTCAAAAGCCTGCATACCCAAACGGTGCAGTGTTGGCGCGCGGTTCAGGATAACGGGATATTCGCGCACAACTTCATCCAAGGCATCCCATACCTCAGATGTTTCTCTTTCCACCATTTTCTTGGCACTTTTCACGGTGGTGACATAACCTTTTTCCAGCAAGCGGTTATAAACAAATGGTTTAAAAAGTTCGAGCGCCATTTTTTTCGGCAAGCCGCACTGATGCAGTCTTAAATCAGGGCCGACGGTAATAACCGAACGGCCGGAGTAATCGACTCT
>MGQN01000033.1:2198-2347 GCA_001797845.1 Deltaproteobacteria bacterium RBG_16_44_11
CGTTCAGATCGGACGTGGCAAAACGCCCCCCATCCAGAGGCACCAATGGCCGTAAATCAGGCGGGATAACGGGGAGAACGGTCAAAATCATCCATTCTGGTTTGTTTCCAGATTTGCGCAGCGCTTCCACTACCTTCAATCGCTTGACC
>MGQN01000033.1:2366-15743 GCA_001797845.1 Deltaproteobacteria bacterium RBG_16_44_11
GGAAACAGAGGTCACGACTTCCGTACGCAGTTCTTCGTAGAGCTTTTCCAAATCAATTTCTTCGAGCAGCTGCCGGATAGCTTCAGCGCCAATTCCCGCAACAAATCCAGTATCACCGTACTGTTCCCGGGCTTCGATGTATTCTTCATCCGTAAGCAGTTCTTTCTTCTTCAGCGTCGTTTCTTTAGGATCAAGAACAATCCAGGATTCAAAATACAGAACCTTTTCCAACTCCTTCAGGGATAAATCCATGACATTTCCGATACGGCTGGGAAGGCTTTTTAAAAACCAGATATGGGCGACCGGCGTGGCCAATGTAATATGCCCCATGCGTTCGCGGCGGACCTTGGATTGAATAACTTCGACGCCACACTTTTCGCAAACGACTCCACGGTGCTTCATCCGCTTATAACGTCCGCAAAGGCATTCGTAATCCTTTACCGGACCAAATATCTTGGCGCAAAAAAGCCCGTCTCTTTCCGGCTTGAATGTCCGGTAGTTGATTGTTTCCGGTTTCTTTACTTCACCACGCGACCAGGAAAGAATTTTTTCCGGTGAAGCAATAGAAATTCTTATAGCATTGAATCTGATCGGATTTTTTGGCTTCTCAAAATAACTAAAAACATCTTCCACAGATTTTCTCCTGTATTATTAAATATCTAATTAAATAAACTTATATACTTTTTACGAAGTCGGCTTCTTGTCGTTATTATTGTTGAATTGCATTATCTTCTTCGATCAATTCAACGTCTAATCCGAGACTTTGCAATTCTTTAACAAGGACATTAAAGGATTCCGGAAGCCCCGGCTCAAATGTATGTTCACCTTTTACGATAGATTCATAAATTCTTGTCCGGCCGGCTACATCATCGGATTTGACCGTCAGAAACTCCTGCAAGGTATAAGAAGCTCCGTAAGCTTCCATTGCCCAGACTTCCATCTCTCCTAGTCTTTGTCCGCCAAACTGAGCTTTCCCGCCCAACGGCTGTTGGGTCACCAGGGAATATGGACCGATAGAACGAGCGTGAATTTTATTATCCACTAAATGATGGAGCTTCAGCATATAAATGATACCCACCGTAACTTCCTGATCAAAAGGTTCTCCGGTTCGTCCGTCGAAAAGAATCGCCTGCCCTTTCTCCGGCAAATCGGCCTTTTCCAACATTTCCCTAATCTGGCTTTCGGGGCAACCGTCAAAAACAGGGGTCGCTACCAGCATCCCTTTTTTTAAACGCCCGACAAAACTCCTGATATTTTCAGAGGAAGCCTCATCGATAAATTTGTCAAAGTCAGGCGAAGCATAAGCTTTTTTCAGTTCACTTTTGATATTATTTAGATTGTTATTCTTTTCCCAAAGCTCATTTAATCCTTCACCGATTGATTTTGCCGCCCAACCTAAGTGTGTTTCCAGAATTTGGCCGACATTCATACGAGAAGGAACGCCCAATGGATTGAGAATAATATCCACTGTCGAACCGTCGGCGAAACAAGGCATGTCTTCTTCCGGTAAAATTCGCGATAAGACACCCTTGTTGCCGTGCCGTCCCGCCATCTTGTCACCTACGGATAATTTTCTCTTGATGGCGACAAAAACCTTAACCATTTTAATGACGCCGGGAGGAAGTTCGTCACTGGCCTTAATCTTGTCCAACTTTTCTTCAAAATGAGCTCGCACAAAATCTATTTTTCGCTCCAATGAAGAAAGTAGGTTTGTCAGCTTTTCCTCCGTCGCGTCGCTTTCGGCTATGGCAATGTTTTTCCAGCAATTAAAGGGGATATCAGCCCAAGTGTCCTTGGTAATCTTATCGCCTTTTTTTAAAAGGGTCTTCTTCTTTTTGGCATCGACAATCTTGGTGGAAACTGTTTTTCCGATAACAAGTTTCGCCACATCTTTTTTAATTGATTCGGTCAGAATGCGAATTTGATCATCCCTGTCCTTGGTTAGCTGTTCAATAGCTTCGGCTTCGATTTCTAGAGAACGTAAGTCCCTGTCCGCGCCTTTACGCGTGAATATTTTTGCGTCAATAATAGTGCCTTCAACTCCGGGAGGCACGCGCAGGGACGTATCGCGCACATCGCTGGCTTTTTCTCCGAATATCGCCCGCAGCAGTTTTTCTTCGGCAGATAACTGAGTTTCACCCTTGGGAGTTATTTTACCGACAAGAATATCACCGGGCTTCACCGAGACACCAATACGGATTATACCGCTTTCATCCAGATTTCGCAGCGCTTCTTCACCAACATTGGGAATATCTCGCGTGATTTCTTCCTTGCCCAATTTGGTATCGCGGGCCATTGTTTCGAATTCTTCGATATGAATGGATGTATAAATATCTTCCTTAACTATTCTTTCGCTGACCAAAATGGAATCTTCATAATTGTAACCGCCCCAAGACATGAAGGCAACCATGACATTCCTGCCTAGTGCTAACTCGCCATCATCTGTTGCGGGCCCATCGGCCAATATATCTTTTTTGCCAATACGCTCACCGGCTTTAACTATCGGCTTTTGATTAAAACAAGTATCCTGATTAGATCGTTGGTATTTAGCTAACGTATAAATATCAACACCGCTATCGATGCCATCTTCTTCAGGATGGTCCGCGCGAACAACAATCCGCGAAGCGTCAACGCTTTCCACAACACCCGGTCTTTTGGCTACAAGAACCGCGCCGGAATCACCGGCAACAACCGCTTCCATACCTGTACCTACTATCGGCGTTTCCGGACACATCAGCGGCACAGCTTGCCTCTGCATATTGGAACCCATAAGCGCGCGGTTAGCATCATCGTGTTCCAGGAACGGAATTAACGCTGCCGCCACGGAGACTAGCTGATTAGGCGAAACATCCATCATTTTGAGCTCTTCCGGCACAACGGAAATAAAATCTGCTCCTTTTCTAACGGAGATCAATTCCTCGACAAACCTGCCCTGTTTATCCAAAGGACGGTCGGCTGGCGCGATAATCTGATTTTCTTCTTCAATCGCCGTCACGAAGCGAACATCTTTCAAGACTTTACCGTTTTCTACTAATTTGTATGGTGTTTCGATAAATCCGAATTCGTTAACCCGCGCGTAAGTACTTAGAGAAACAATCAAGCCGATATTAGGTCCTTCCGGAGTCTCTATCGGGCAAATGCGGCCGTAATGAGTAGGATGGACGTCACGGACTTCAAATCCGGCTCTTTCCCGCGTTAAGCCGCCAGGCCCCAACGCGGATAAGCGCCGCTTATGCGTGATTTCAGAAAGCGGATTGGTCTGGTCCATAAACTGAGAAAGCTGGCTGGAACCAAAAAATTCATTAACAACAGCCGAAACAGGCTTGGCATTAATCAAATCATGCGGCATCATTGTTTCGATATCCTGTAGGCTCATTTTTTCCTTGATTGCCCGCTCCATACGCACTAAGCCGATACGATATTGATTTTCAATAAGCTCCCCAACGGAACGCACCCGGCGATTGCCTAAATGATCGATATCATCGACACTGCACTCACCAACACCATTTTTTAAATCAATCAGATACTTAACTGCGGACAAAATATCCTCATTGCGCAATATCGTAACATCAGTCGGCACATTTAAATGCAATTTATAATTCATCTTGGCGCGGCCGACATCCGATAAATCGTAAGTTTCCGGCTCAAAAAACAGGCTCTTAAAAAACTTGGCCGCCGTTTCCGGCGTGGGCGGATTACTGGGGCGCAAGCGGCGATATATTTCCAATATTGCGTCTTCAGATGTATCGATTTTATCCATCAATAGCGTATCCCGAATGGCGGCATTATCCAGGTCTTCGTCTATATAAATAAAGCCCAGCTTTTTGATGCCTTTTTCTTTGGCTATCTCCAAACCATTTGGGGGCAATTCTTCATTGCAGCGGAATATAATTTCTCCCGTTTTCGGATCACGAACGTCCGAAGAAAGAATTTTTCCGGCAAGATCAGCTTCCTTAATGGCAATACGTTTGATACCGGCATCCAATACTTTCTTTAAAAGAACTTTGGTCAGCTTGCGTCCTTTTTTTATAATCACTTCCCCGCTTTTGGGATCTTTGATATCTTCGGGTGCTTTTTGACCGGCAAGAGATTCATCCGCGGTGAAATAAAGTTTTTCACCTTCGATAACCAGTTTTTCGATGTTGTAAAAATAATTCAGGATAAATTCGGTGGAATTGCCCATCGCCTTGAGCAGAATAGTCACGGGCATTTTACGGCGGCGGTCGATCCTCACGTACAAAAGATCCTTAGAATCGAATTCCAAATCCAGCCATGACCCTCGAATGGGAATAATTCGCGCCGAATAAATCAGCTTGCCGCTGGCGACAGTTTTCCCTTTATCATGATCGAAAAATATACCGGGGGAACGGTGCAGTTGGCTGACAATAACCCGTTCCGTGCCATTAATAATAAAGGTGCCGTTTTCCGTCATTAGCGGAATTTCGCCGAAGTATATTTCCTGCTCCTTTATATCGCGTATCGGCTTCGTCTCGTTTGGTTCTTTGTTGATTTTCGCGTCCGCAATACGGTCGGTATCAAACACCACCAGCCTGACCACAATTTTCAAAGGAGCGGCATAGGTCATCCCTTTTTGAATACACTCTTTGATATCATACCGGACATCTCCAATTTTATAGCTGACAAACTCCAAAGAACACTTCCCGCTGAAATCGGAAATCGGAAAAACGCTCTTGAAGGCGCCTTGCAAACCAACATTGCCCCTTTTTGCCGGCGCTAAATACTTTTGGAGAAACTTTTCGTAAGATACTGTCTGGATTTCAATTAAATTGGGAATGTCCAGTACTTTTTTTACCCGGCCAAAATTTTTTCTAAATTTGCCCATAGCATCCTTAAAATAAGATAATTATTATTGATTGATCTATTTAATCTCGACGGTTCCGCCAACTTCTTCAATCTTCTTCTTAATATCGGCGGCTTCATCTTTGGAAACGCCTTCTTTAATTGGTTTGGGCAGGCCTTCCACCAAATCCTTGGCTTCCTTCAAGCCTAAACTGGTAATCGCCCTCACCACCTTGATTACCTGAATTTTTTCCGCGCCAAAACCGGTAAGAATCGCGTTGAATTCGGTCTTCTCTTCAGCCGCCGCCGCCGGTGCTCCACCGCCGAGGGCAACCGCCGCCATCATAGGAGCGGCGGCTGAAACTCCAAATTTTTCCTCTAATTCTTTCACCAGAGCAGAAAGCTCGAGTACTGTCATTTCTTCAATAAATTTTATCACATCTTCTTTAGTAATTTTACCTGACATTTTTCTATCCTCTTTTCTGTATGTTTTATTAATTTAGTGTTTTTTTCTTTTCACCGTAAGCATTGAGCAGTTGCACAAAGTTTCTCTGAACACCGCTTAAAACCGTCACCAATGATGTCGGTACCGCTGCCATAACCGAAACCAACTTGCCCAAAAGAACTTCCCTGCTGGGTAATTCCGCCAACGCCGTAAGATCGCTCTTGGTTAAAAGCTTGCCGTCCAGCGCACCGATTTTTATTTCCAATTCCGGATTTTTTTTAGCAAACTCAATAAGAACTTTTGTCGGTTCAACAGGATCTTTATAGCCTAAGACCATGGCAATGGGCCATTGAAAATGCTCGGCAAGGACACTGAAGCCGGTTTCTTTTGAGGCAATTCCCAAAAGCGTGTTTTTCACAACCTTTACTTCAGCGCTGGACTTGCGCAGAGCATTTCTCAGGGCTTCCATCTTCAAGACGTTCATCCCGCTGAAACTGGTTATAACGCCCAGCTTGGCTTCCTTGAGTTTCTCGTGCAGTTCGGATACTACTTGCTCTTTCGTTCTCCGATCCAATTTATCAGCCTCCTTTCCAAAATTAATTTAGCTGCCTGAGGCCGGAGAGTATAGCCACATACAGAACAAAACGGCATCTTTTACCTAATTCCGATTCCCGTTTTTAAAAATTTATTACCCTAAAAAAAATAAAGTAACTTTTTTATTCCACGAGTCTCGGCAGGCCGCTTCACGTTTAAACTTCTGTACCTGCTGTCTTCGACCTTTTTACTAAAACGATTAACCCCTCTTTTTTTATTAAGCAGCCTTAATATCAAGAGGATCAATTCTCACACCTGCGCCCATTGTGCTGGAAACGGAAATACTTTTAATATAAATTCCCTTGCTGGACGCCGGCTTTAATTTTATGATTGTTTCCAGTAAAGCGCTGACGTTTTCTCTTAATTTTTCGGCGCCAAAGGAAACTTTGCCTACCGGAGAGTGGATGATTCCGGCTTTTTCCACGCGGAATTCAACTTTACCTGATTTGAGCTCGTTCACCGCATTGGCTACTTCAAAAGTAACCGTTCCTACTTTCGGATTAGGCATCAAGCCGCGGGGGCCTAAAATCTTACCAATCTTTCCCACGGAACCCATCATATCCGGTGTGGAGATAACCCGGTCAAATTCCAACCAGCCGCCTTTGATTTTTTCAATAATCTCTTCATTGCCGATAAGATCGGCGCCGGCTTCCAGGGCTTCTTTTTCTTTTTCTCCCTTGGCAAAAACTAAAATCCGCACCGCTTTGCCCAGACCGTTGGGTAAAACCACGCTGCCCCGAACCATTTGATCGGCGTGCGCGGGATTGACGCCCAAACGAACGGCAACGTCCACCGTTTCGTCGAATTTTGCGCACGGCATCGATGCAACTATCTCCGTAGCTTCTTTAAGTGTGTAGCGTTTACCCAGCTCCACCTTTGCTTTTGCCGCTAATATGCGTTTGCCTTTTCTTAACATGATAAAACCTCTTCTTAATTAACCCGCGATTTCTATTCCCATTGACCTTGCCGTACCGGCAATGATCTTTACAGCTCCTTCGATATCTACAGCGTTTAAATCATTGAATTTCAATTGGGCGATTTCCTGAACCTGTTTGGCCGTGACGGTACCCACTTTTTCCCTTTTGGGATCGTTGGCTCCTTTGGCAATTTTGGCCGCTTGCTTGAGCAGGACCGATGCCGGCGGTGTTTTGGTAATGAAGGTGAATGACCTGTCGGCATAAACGGTAATAACTACCGGAACGATCATCCCTTCCTGATTTTGCGTCATGGCGTTATACGCCTTGCAAAATTCCATGATGTTAACGCCGTGCTGACCCAACGCCGGACCGATTGGCGGCGAAGGCGTCGCCTTGCCCGCTTTTATTTGCAATTTTATGTTCGCGATAACTTTTTTTGCCATGATAAATCACCTGATCTGAAAAATTTTTAAAGGCTTCATGCTTTTTGCCTTGTTATAACTTACCCTTGCGTTACCTGAATAAAGTCTAGCTCTACCGGCGTCGGCCGTCCGAAGATACTCACGATAACTCTCAGCTTGCTTTTTTCCGGTTTGATTTCGTCAATAACTCCATCGAAATTGGTAAATGGCCCGTCAATTATTCTTACATGATCACCGACATCGAATTTAAACTTAGGTTTGGGCTTTAAAGTTCCTTCGTCAATCCTGATTTTTAAATTTTCTACGTCTTTGTCCAAGATAGGCGAAGGTTTATCCTTACTGCCGATGAAACCGGTCACCTTAGGCGTGTTTTTCACAATGTGCCAGGTCTCATCGCTCATTTCCATGCGCACAAGTATATAGCCGGGGAAAAACTTGCGTTTGGAAGTTTTCTTTTCCCCCGAAATCAATTCCACAACATCTTCTTCCGGAATAAGAATATCCGAAAAAAACTCCTGCGCGCCGGCGATCTCAATTCTTTCCTGCAGGCTCATTTTTACTTTGTTTTCGTATCCCGAATATGTGTGAACAACGTACCATTTAAAAGCCATTTTGCTAGCCTAAAATCCATTTAACGAGTTTAGCAAGAACGTAATCAACTATGCCCAGGTAAATCGCTACAATAAAAACGATAATAATTACTACAGCAGTAGAAGCTAATGTTTGTTTTTTGTCCGGCCAGGTTACTTTCTTCAGTTCCACTTTGGCGCCGTTCAAGAATTGGATTATTTTTTGAAATATTTCCTTTATTTTTTCCATATTTTAAAATTCCTTTTAACAGAAAAAGATGGCAGGCCAGGAGGGACTTGAACCCCCAGCATCCGGATTTGGAGTCCGGCGCTCTATCCATTAGAGCTACTGGCCTATGCCAATATTAGCTATTTGGTCTCCCTGTGCAATTTATGCCCCCGGCAAAACTTGCAATATTTTTTCATTTCCAGGCGGTTTTGCGTGGTGCGTTTATTTTTTGTCGTAACGTAATTTCTTTGCTTGCATTCCGTGCAAGCCAAAATAATATTATTGCGCATAATTCCCCTTTACTGGAGCCCACGACCAGGATTGAACTGGTGACCTCATCCTTACCAAGGATGTGCTCTACCAACTGAGCTACGTGGGCACAATCTCTTAGACTTGTTGCCCGTATATTATTAAATATTTGGAGCGGGAAACGGGATTCGAACCCGCGACCCTCAGCTTGGAAGGCTGACGCTCTAGCCACTGAGCTACTCCCGCTTATCCAGCTTCAAAAAATCCTTGGTGGAGGGGGGAGGATTCGAACCTCCGTAGGCTCCGCCGGCAGATTTACAGTCTGCTCCCTTTGGCCGCTCGGGAACCCCTCCAGTATATAATAGCCAAACTGGAGCTGGCGATGGGACTCGAACCCGCAACCTGCTGATTACAAATCAGCTGCTCTACCGATTGAGCTACGCCAGCAAATCCCACCTTAATTATCTTTTATATCAAGCCTTTATGCCTTTAAGCACAAAAAGACACAACTTCGCCCTTAAGCGAATTGCCGAATCTAATTTTTATAGCCGTTTTTGTCAAGTAAATTTTTAAAAAAACTTATAGATAGGTGTGAAATCTGAGCTGCTGCATGAATGCGCGGAAGCTTTTTTCCCACTTCAATCATTAGAAGGTGCTTTTTTGACAGAACGACGTAATGAGCTGTGCCGCGGGTATGAGCAAAAACATTCAGGAACTTAACCAGCCTTCGATTTCGCGTGACTTTCGAGAAACAAAAATGAGCTAGCGGCATCAAGTTCGATTACATGTTAGACGCTTTAACTGATTTACCTTATTCGACTGTTTTTAATACAGCTACTTTAATTTCATTGATCGATATTTTTGTTCAATATCCCACAACAAAGCGATAGGGTCACCAAAATTTAGGAATCCATCATGTTTATTCTCTTTAAATAATTTGTTACCATTCATAATTTTAGTTATTTCTAAAGCTCTCCATTTTGCAGGAAATCTATCTTTTTCTATTTTAAATTTATTGTCGTGTGCAGAAGCGTTTCTGCAATGGTAAAAGAAATTCCAGATAGGATCATTTTGGTCGTCCCAATCTTTCGTTTTTTCAAATGCAGATATCAATAGGGTGCATGCTGAGTTTTTTAATGTAGCGGATAAATAGACTCCTTTTGTTAACATTTCTTCTGCAATTTCATTTATATCGATTTCAATTTCTTTCCCATCAGATTTTATGAATTTTTGCTTTGCAAATAAGGGGGCAGTTTTATCTATTTCTTTAAATTGATTTTTAATAGCATCATCTTGAATATTTAAAGAATTAATCACATCATCAATTTCATCTTCTGATTTAGAAATCCTTAGTTCCACTAATTTATTTATCAATCCTCTCGATACTAAATCAATAAATCCGTGAATACTGTAAATGTAATTCATAACAAGGGGGTAATAAATTTTCCCACGGCAAAAATGATATGGCTTATCATTATTTTTCATTGTTATTTTGCGCGACTAACAATTAATATACGAACTTCGTTTTCCCGATTTACTCTCAAAAAATATAGCTCATTGAATTTTCTTATTCAAGATAAATATTATGTAAAATCTGGTAAATACATAGGTGGATTACATTAATTTTATGACAATAAAAACTGCGTTATTAGATAAGTAACTCAGCTTTTGTGCGTCTGTTTGACCTGCTGGGTATCTAAATTCTTAATATTCTTTTTGAGCTTGAAATAATTATTATTACCAAGCGCCAAGGAAAGACGCCGTAACTCACTGGTCTGCCTGATACGTCTTGTAACTGCCTGAGGGCTCATGTCAGTCTTCATCAATTAATCCCTTTAGGTGCTTAATGTCATCTGCATCCTGACCGCTTCCACGTAAAGATTTCAAGCGGATTAATCCTTCCGGCGATACAATGGGAATAGCCCCCCCTTCCCACAAAACATCTTTTCGAGATTCCCAGACATCATTAATTTCCGGGGTCACAAAAAGCAAGTCGAGAAGAAGTTCATCACCGGATTCATCCTCTATTTTGCACAGCCTGTAGATTTCAATTTTTCCACCTTTAAATTTCAACGAGCCGGTATCTAAAGAAAATCCAAGCCTGCCTGCAATTTCTTTTACCCGGGCAAGGCTCTCTGGTTTTATCATAATATCTATATCCATCGTTGCCCTGGGAAAAGCATAAACAGCCATCGCCAGTCCACCACAAAGAGCAAAATCAATTTTCTCTTCTTTTAATTTCGAGATGAGTGTTTTTAGTTCCTGCAGAAGGTCCATTTTCTTCACTCTCACCGAACATTTCCGAACTTTGTTTGTGCAAATTGAGCCACGAAAAATATAGCGCAGTAAATCTTCTTATTCAAGCTAATAATTACGTAAAATATGGGAAATTCGTCCAATTTAGCTACAAAGTTATATATGGGCATTCATTCGCTCAGAATCCCCTGCAACTGTGGCTCTACGGCTCATTACACGGCAGCCGGAAACTCACCCTGCGGGTTCAGACAGTCCGGCTGCCTTATGCTCCATTTCGCCTAGAGCCACAACGTTTCGGTGATATTCGCTCTTTTCATGCCCATTACAACTTCTGGACCGAAAAAATATTTATGTATAATTGAAAAAAATATTTTGACAATATTTAATTTTTGCATTAGGATGTCATAACTTTTTTAAAACGAAGGCAATAAAAACGATGTTGGACATAGCGAGAAATCAGAATTTAGCAATCACCATTCTACCCCTGCTTTTGGGTCTCGCCCTGTTGCGCCTTTTACTTAGGGCTTGCCGCTCATCGTTTTTAGGTTGTCACTAGTACTATAAAAATAACTGATTACCTAAAGGCTGTGGGCTCAAAAAGTCCACAGCCTTTTTTTTGCAAATAATTACTTAACTGGGGGTATGTACATGAAAAAAGATAAGAATCGTGTTTATATTTTTGATACGACATTGAGAGACGGGGAACAATCACCGGGCTACAGCATGAACACGGAAGAGAAGTTGATTATGGCCCGACAGCTTGAAAAACTAGGCGTCGATATAATCGAGGCGGGATTTCCCATCGCTTCCGAGGGAGATTTTGACGCGGTCAAGCAAATAGCCAAAGAGATCAAGAAATCGCAAGTGGCGGGACTGGCGCGCGCCAACAAGCTCGATATTGACCGCGCCTGGCAGGCAATAAAAAGCGCGGCACGTCCGCGCATCCATACTTTTATCTCTTCGTCGGATATTCATTTGAAATATCAGCTCAAAAAGAGCCGCGAGCAGGTACTCAAAGAGGCTATTGCCGCTGTCAAACTGGCGCGCTCCTACACGGATAATGTCGAATTCTCGCCAATGGACGCTACACGCTCGGATAAAGATTATCTGGTAGAAATGGTTTCAGCAGTTATCGATGCCGGAGCCTGCACGATCAATATTCCTGATACGGTCGGCTATGCCGTTCCAGATGAATTCGGCGAGCTGATCGCCTATCTTTTTGCCAATGTAAAGAACATGGGTGATACGATTGTCGCCGTTCATTGCCATAACGATTTGGGATTGGCGGTAGCCAATTCTCTGGCCGCAATTCGCAACGGCGCCAGACAGGTGGAATGCACCATCAACGGCATCGGTGAGCGGGCGGGCAACACGGCGATGGAAGAAATCGTCATGGCTCTGCAAACTCGCAAAGATATGTACGGCCTTTATACAAAAATAAATACCAGCCAGATTTACAAGACATCGCGCCTGTTGACACAAATTACCGGCATACCGGTGCAGCCCAATAAAGCCATTGTGGGAGCAAACGCTTTCGCGCATGAATCCGGGATTCATCAGGACGGCTTGATTAAGGAAAAAATTACCTACGAGATTATGACACCACAGTCCGTCGGCATCAGCGATACGCATATCGTGCTGGGTAAACACTCCGGACGTAACGCCATTTCGCACCATTTGAAAAAAATGGGCTACGTCCTTAATGATGAGCAAATTACCAAAGTGGCGGCACGCGTAAAGGATCTGGCGGACGTCAAAAAAGATATTTATGATGAAGACCTGGAAGCGATTCTTTCCGAGGAAATTTACCGGGGAGAGGATAAATATAATCTGGTTTATCTGAATGTAATAAGCGGCAATGTAGCCATTCCCACAGCGACCATGGAAATGCAGGTAGGCAAAAACGTGGTGCGTGAAGCGGGATTCGGCAACGGCCCGGTGGACGCGACCTTCACGGCGATTCGCAGCATCACCAAAACCAATTATCCGCTTATGAAATACGCGGTCAACGCGATTACCGGCGGCTCGGACGCGCAGGGCGAAGTGACTGTCCAGCTCAAATATAACGGTCATTCGGTTGTGGGACGCGGCGCGCATCCGGATGTTATTGTCGCTTCCGCCAAGGCCTATATCAACGCGCTGAATCGTCTGGAATTTTTAAAAGACAACGTCAAGAAGGTTAAGATTGTTGAATAAAAACAAAAAATAAGTTAAGAACAGCTTCATTTTTTAAACGCAGGAGAATATTTGTGGCAAACACGATTACAGAAAAAATTTTAATGGCACATACCGACCTTAAGGATATCTCCGCCGGTCAATTGATCAACGCCAA
This sequence comes from Deltaproteobacteria bacterium RBG_16_44_11, assembly GCA_001797845.1. Lineage (GTDB taxonomy): Bacteria > Desulfobacterota > Syntrophia > Syntrophales > Smithellaceae > UBA4810. The sequence continues at coordinate 15,180 of MGQN01000033.1, forward strand.
AGTGGATATTGCTTTAGGCAATGATATTACCGCGCCTATTGCCATCAAGGAATTTCGGGCGGCGGGCGGAAAAAAAGTTTTTGATAAAGACAAAATCGCGCTTGTTTTGGACCATTTCACGCCGAATAAAGATATTAATTCCGCACAGCAGTGCAAGTTTGTCCATGAATTCGCCACGGAGCAACAAGTAACTCATTTTTTCGAAGGCGGACAAGTAGGCATCGAACACGCCCTGTTGCCGGAGAAAGGCATCGTGCTCCCCGGAGATTTAGTCATTGGTGCGGATAGCCATACCTGCACTTACGGCGCACTGGGCGCTTTTGCCACCGGTGTGGGCAGCACTGATCTTGCCGCCGTGATGCTTACCGGAGAACTATGGTTCAAAGTTCCGTCGTCGATGAAATTTGTTATTTTCGGGAAACTTCAAAAATGGGTTTCGGGAAAAGACCTTATTCTGAATATTATCGGCCGCATCGGTGTGGACGGAGCACTCTACAAAGCCATGGAATTCACCGGTGAGACGATCGGTAAATTGCCGATGGCTGATAGGCTTTCTATGGCTAA
>MGQN01000033.1:15765-22305 GCA_001797845.1 Deltaproteobacteria bacterium RBG_16_44_11
CCCCGATGCAATTACTACAGAGGACGTTGAAAAGCGGGCGAAGCGTCCCTATAAATTTTATTCCTCCGATGCCGATGCCGTCTATTCGGATACTATTGAAATCGATGCTAGTAAAATTGAGCCGCAGGTGGCTTTTCCGCATCTGCCGTCCAATGTTAAAGGTATAAGCAAAGCGGGTAACATCAAAATAGACCAGGCGCTGATCGGTTCCTGCACCAACGGCCGGATTGAAGATTTAAGAATCGCCGCACAAATTTTAAAAAACCGTAAAGCTGCATCCAATGTGAGATTGATCGTTGTTCCGGCAACACCGTTCATTTATAAGCAAGCGATGCAGGAGGGGCTCATCGAAATCTTCATGAATGCCGATGCGGTTATCAGCCCCCCTTCCTGCGGCGCGTGTCTGGGAGGACATCTGGGAATTCTGGCGGAAGGTGAAAGGGCGGTGGCCACGACAAACCGCAACTTTGTGGGACGCATGGGTCATCCTAAAAGCGAAGTCTATCTGGCGAGTCCCGCCGTAGCGGCCGCCTCTGCCATACTGGGCAGGATTGCTTCACCGGAAGAACTATAAAAAGGTACCAGCCCAACGCTGCTTCGCACGTTGGATAATTCAACTAACCAATCCCGATGCGCTTCGCTTTCGCGATTGGAGTTTCATTAAGGATTTTTATATGATATTTAAAGGAAAAGTTTGGAAATTTGGCGACAACATCGATACGGACGCGATCATTCCCGCGCGTTATTTAACGACATCTGATCCGCAAGAGCTAGCCTTGCACTGCATGGAAGACGCGGATCCCGCTTTTATTAAAAAGATGAAACCAGGAGATATTATTGTCGGCGGGAAAAATTTCGGCTGCGGCTCTTCGCGCGAGCACGCGCCCATCGCCATTAAAGCGGCAGGTATTTCCTGCGTGGTGGCCAAAAGCTTCGCCCGTATTTTCTACCGCAACTCCTTCAACATGGGACTGCCGATTTTTGAATCCCGCGAATTGGGCGACGCGGTTAAAGAAGGGGATGAAATAACACTGGACAGCGCCAAAGGCACCATCGTCATTACCAAAGCGAATAAAACATTTCGCATTGCTCCGATACCGCCCTTCATGGAGCAGTTAATTGCCGATGGCGGTTTAATGAAGCACATTGCCGGAAAGTGAGGGGAAAATAAAAAAGAAAGATTTTAAGATAGCCGTTTTTGCCGGTGACGGCATCGGCGTGGAAATAATACAAGAGGCCTTAAAGGTTTTAAAGCTCATCTCCGATACAAGAAACATCAGTCTCTCGCTTGCGGAAGGAAGTGTTGGCGGCAGTGCTTATGATTTGTATGGCGTTCCCCTGCCCCAGCAGAGCCTTGATCTGGCGCTGCATTGCGATGCCATTCTTCTTGGAGCCGTAGGCGGCCCGAAGTGGGAGTCCCTCGATTACAGCGTAAGGCCGGAAAGAGCGCTTTTGACCTTACGGCAGAAATTAGATCTTTTTACTAATTTGCGGCCGGTTGTCGCTTTCGACGAACTTCTGGATGCATCTCCTCTTAAGAAAGAAATCGTGCGCGGCATTAATATCATGATTGTCCGCGAATTGACCGGAGATATTTATTTTGGCCAGCCGCGGGGCGTCTCGAAAGAAAAAGACGGCAGGCGCATAGGCATCAATACAATGATTTATAGCGAAGATGAGGTTCGCCGGATTGCCGTTCGCGCTTTTGAAATCGCTCAAAAACGAAAAAGAAATCTCGTGTCCGTGGATAAGGCCAATATTCTTGAAAGCAGTGAACTATGGCGTGACATCGTCAGCGAAGTGGGCTATAATTATCCCGAAGTGACATTAAGACACATGTACGTTGATAACTGCGCCATGCAGCTTATACGCAATCCGTCTCAATTTGACGTAATCTTAACAACCAATTTGTTTGGGGATATATTAAGCGATGAAGCAGCCATGCTTACCGGTTCCATCGGCATGCTTCCTTCAGCTTCCCTGGGCAATGACAAAGCCCTATATGAACCGATTCATGGTTCCGCTCCGGATATCGCGGGAAAAAATATCGCCAATCCTCTGGCGACGATTCTTTCGGCGGCAATGATGATGCGCTATTCACTGTCCATGCCGCAGGAAGCAGATTTATTAGAGAAGGCGGTAGCCCAAACCATAAAAGAAGGTTTCCGCACGCAAGATATTTATCAGCAGGGAAAGAAACTCATTGGTACTGAAGAAATGGGTAATCAGGTGGTAAAGAAACTGCGAAAACTTTTAAGTTAAATAGGCACGGTCAGATACTTACAACTGACAACTACTGCCTATCAAGGATGAAATAGATGGAATCATCCGTTTATCTGGAAAAGATAGCAATCGCTCCCCCCACTGCCAAAATCTATCAAAGACTCGGCTTCAAAAAAAAGACTACTCAACTTTCGGCAAGCAAGCAGAAGGAAACTGACGGTTACATTGAGGAGGCCGTATCTCTTATCTTGCTTCAAGGTTCTTTCCTGCGTCTTTCCATTGACAATAATGACGGCAAAAGCATCACCTTTTCCGGCGGCCTGAAATTTGCCAGCGCGAAATTATCCGCTTTTCTTCGTGACTGCATGGAGGCGGCGCTTTTGGGCGCAACGGCCGGCAATGCTATCATGAAAGCTATCGTAGAAAAAACAAGCCAGGGCAATTTAACTGCCGCGGTAGTTTATGACGCTACCGCCAGTGAAATGACCGATGCCGCCCTGGATTGGATAATGGATTATTTAAACCAGTTAATCCGGCGCGAAGGAAAAACTCTTCTGCCGCGGCGTTTTTCGGCAGGCTATGCCGACTTCGATTTGAAAAATCAAAAAGCAATTTATCAAAAACTCCAAATGGAAAAAATCGGCGTAACCATTACTGACAAATTTATCCTGCTTCCGGAGAAATCCGTCACCGCTGTTTGCGGCATATGCGGTTAAAACGATAAGTCATTTTCACTCGGTCAAAAATAATTCCACTTCTTGCTATAAAGATGATATAGAGCGCATTAAAAGAAGTATCTATATTTTTTAGGAATATATATAATGACAAACGGCAAAATAAAGAACCTTTTGACGAAAAAAATAGTTATCTTGGACGGAGCCACCGGCACCGAACTGCAAAAGAAGGGAATGCCCGCGGGGGCTTGCCCGGAATCATGGTGTCTGGAAAATCCGCAAGTTATTAAAGATATCCACGTATCTTATCAGCAGGCAGGGGCGCAAATAGTTTATACCTGTACTTTCGGCGCTAACCGTTTCAAACTTCAACAATATGGAGTTAAGGATAACGTCCACCAGGTTAACCGTAAACTGGCGCAGCTGGCCAAACAGGCCTGCGGCAAAAAAACTTTGGTTGCGGGCGATATCGGCCCCACCGGTTTATTTATCGAACCTTTCGGGAAGCTTCCTTTTGAAGAAGCGGTTGATGCGTTTAAAGAGCAGGTGCGCGGTTTGATTGACGGCGGCTGTGATCTGATTGTCATTGAAACCATGATCGACATACAGGAAACACGCGCCGCGTTACTGGCCGTTAAGGAAATTAAAGATATTTTTACAATTGTCTCCATGACGTATGAAGAAGACGCTCACACACTTAGCGGCACGGATCCGGTAAGCGCATTAATTACTTTGCAAAGTCTCGGCGCTGACGCGGTAGGCTGTAATTGTTCCACAGGGCCGGAAAAAATGGTTGATTTAATCGCCGCCATGAAACCCTACGCGACAGTGCCGCTAACGGCTAAACCCAACGCCGGAGTTCCCCGTCTTGAAAACGGGAAAACAGTCTTTGACATGGAGGCAAAAGCATTTGCTGCTTTCGGCCGAAAGCTTGCGGCAGCGGGAGCTAATATGCTGGGCGGTTGTTGCGGAACTACGCCGGAACATATTAAAAAACTCGCCCAAATAACCGCAGGCATCAAACCAAAACCGCCGCTCATAAAATCAATCTCTGCATTGAGCTCAGCGCGCAGATTTTTGCTTTTAGACAAAAATAAACCGCTTTTCATCGTTGGTGAACGAATCAACCCGACCGGCAAAAAAGCCCTGCAGCAGGAACTTATGGAAGGAAAGACTTCCCTTATCCGCCAGATGGCTCTGGAGCAGGAAAAGCAGGGGGCAAGCCTGCTGGACATCAATATCGGCCAGCCCGGCATCGATGAAGTAAAGACGATCAAAACCGTAGTCGGCCTTTTATCTACGGTAAGCAGGCTGCCTCTGGTTATAGATTCCTCCCGTATAGAGACTATCGAAGCCGCTTTGCGATTGTACCCCGGCAGAATGCTTATCAATTCCATTTCCGGTGAAACACAAAAAATGGTGCGGCTTTTGCCGCTGGCCGCCAAATACGGCGCCATGTTTATTTTACTGCCTTTAACCAAAGGCGAAATCCCGCAAACGGCTAAAAAACGTGAAATGGTAATAAAAAATATTTTTGCCAAAGCAAAAACGTTTGGCCTGACCAAAGATAATTTTGTGGTCGATTGCCTGGTGATGGCAGTGGCATCTGATTTCAAGGCGGCCAAGGAAACTCTGGCAACATTGAAATGGTGCGAAGAAATATTTAACAGTAAAACCATCCTCGGACTATCCAACGTTTCTTTCGGAATGCCGGGGCGTCCATGGCTAAACGCGGCGTTTCTGGCTATGGCACAATATTTAGGGCTCACCATGGCCATTGCCAATCCGGCCAGCACGGAAATAATGAACATAAAAATGGCGGGAGAAGTTCTTACGTCTAAAGACAGGGCCGCGCAGAGTTTTATCGAATATTTTTCAGCACCTGCTGCTGGTTCCAACCCGGCCGCGGCAAAAGCACTTACCCTGGAGGAAAAAATCACTGGCGCAATAGTTGAGGGTAATCGGGAAAATATAACTAATTTAATCAAGACGGCTCTATCTTCCGGCTCCTCAGCTCTCGAGATAGTGAATAAAGTTATGATTCCCGCTATTGTCAGCGTCGGTAGCCTATACGAAAAGAAGATTTACTTTTTACCGCAGCTCATGGCGGCGGCGGAAACCATGAAATCAGGGATTGATTATCTTGATCCATACTTAAAAAAAGTATCGGCCGCCAATAAAGGTAAAATCATTCTGGCCACTGTCGAGGGAGATATTCATGATATCGGAAAAAACATCGTCGCCCTGCTTTTGAAAAATTACGGCTATAATGTTATTGATTTGGGTAAAGATGTCTCTTCCCATGCTATAATTGAGATCGCCAAAAAGGAAAATCCGGATGTTATCGGCCTTTCTGCGTTGATGACGACAACAATGGTTAACATGAAAGAAGTTATAACACTGGCCAGAGCTACAGGTGTAAAAACAGATTTTCTTATTGGCGGTGCGGTGGTAACCGATGCTTACGCGCAATCTATCGGCGCTTATTATGCTAAAGACGGGGTGGAAGCAGTTAAGGTTGTAGATAAACTAATTAAAAAATAATAGCTTTTTGCCAAATGGAATTAATCAACCGGAAGAATAAACCATATAAAATAATACCCGCAGTTTGCTTTTCTCTGCTTATTCACGTCGTTGTAGGAACACTTTTAATCTTTGGTCTGTCAAGAAATATAAACTCTCTCCCCAGCTTAAACGGATTAAATTGGGTTTGGGTTTCCCTCGACGCCAATAACAGCAATAGCGTATTTCCATTACAACAGAAGCCACCGGGAAGCAAACATACCGTAAACCAGAAGCATGGCTCCGAAGCTACAGCTGCGGTAATTATTGCCGCAATGGAATCGGCCAAACCGATTAAGTTAGCCAACTACGAAACGTACGATCCAGGTAAGACAAATGAATCATCAGCGCACATGGACAGCTATAGCTCTAATCAAAACATCGGCGATGCATCCAAAGGGGGCGCGGTCACCGCATATCCGCTATACAGGGAAAATATGCCTCCAATATATCCGGAAATCGCGCGCGTTCGCGGCTATGAAGGCGTCGTTTTAATCGCCGCGGAAATTTTACCAACCGGCCGTGTGGGAAACGCGAAAATCCGCCAATCATCCGGTTATGCCATTTTAGATCAATCGGCGCTCGAAGCGGTAAAACCCTGGAGATTCGAACCGGCGAAAAAATCAGGCAAGCCTTTTACTTTTTGGGTGGAAGTACCCATCAAATTTGTATTACACAATAACAAGTCGCAATCATAATTGAAATAAAGGAAAAAAATAATGACCATTGAAAAAATGAAGGAAAAGCTGGGCGAAATAATTATCGCACGGTCTTTCAAATACAGCGACAATCCTCCCTTTACACTCGCCTCCGGTAGAACTAGCAGTTACTACTTCAATTGCAAACCGACAACGCTTGATCCTGAAGGCATGAACCTTATTGGAGAAATTATTTTCAACATGCTCAAAGACAGTGATGTTACCGCAGCCGGAGGGCTTACTCTGGGAGCTGATCCGATAGCGAACGCTCTTTCCGTGATATCTTACCAACGAGGCAAACCGATAAAATCTTTCATCGTCCGCAAGGATGTCAAAGATCACGGCACTAAAAGCGCGATTGAAGGAAACGTCACGCCGGGGGA
>MGQN01000033.1:22357-24507 GCA_001797845.1 Deltaproteobacteria bacterium RBG_16_44_11
ACGGCAATTGAACACGCACGCAAAGCGAAACTGATTGTCGAAAGAGTGATAACTCTTATTGACCGCGAAGAAGGCGGCAGGGAAAACATTCTCCGGTATGTAAAAAATATCCAGTCAGTATTTACTCGAACCGAAATAATGCGGCTTTGGGAAAAATAAACTGAAGAAGCCTTCTATCGTTCCAGCGTTTATACTACTTTACACAGATTTGCCTTTTCGCTTGGCTTTAATTTTATATTAATATAAGGATTCCCCATGCCTGATAAATTTAATTTTCCGCATCCTACTCTTAGTACCGGCGACAACCTGCATGGATTTAAAGTGACCCGCGTGGAAACTATCGCCGCGCTGCGTCTGACCGCCTATGAAATCGAGCACGAAAAAACCGGTGCGAAAGTTTTGCATCTGCACTCATCTGACCGGGAAAATTTATACGCGATATGCTTTCGCACACCGCCTGAAGATTCCACCGGCCTGCCTCACATCCTGGAGCATTCCGTTCTGGCGGGCTCCGAAAAGTATCCGCTCAAAGATGTTTTCAAAGAGCTGATGCGCTCTTCGATGCAGACTTTTATCAACGCTTTCACTTACCCCGACAAGACGATTTATCCGGTCGCCAGTCAGATAAAAGCTGATTTTTTTAATCTGGCGCGCGTTTATACAGACCTGGTTTTACATCCGCGGATGCTTAAAGAAACTTTTTTACAGGAAGGACATCATCTTGAATTTTCCATACCGGATGATTTATCCAGCGATTTGATTATTTCCGGCATCGTCTATAATGAAATGAAAGGTGCATATTCTTCACCCGATGCGCTGATGTATAAGGCGATTCAGGAAAATCTTTATCCCGACAGTGTTTACGCGTTCGACTCCGGAGGCGATCCTGATGTCATTCCCTCTCTAACCTATGAACAATTTCAGAATTTTCACCGACGGTATTATTCCCCAGCCAACGCCCGCTTTTTCCTCTACGGCGATATTCCTACGGCTGAGCATCTGGCCTTTCTCGCCGAGATGCTGGCGGGATTTGATCGGATAGAAGTTGATTCATCTATCAAAAATCAGCCGCGCCTTTCTGCTTCGTGTCGCGTGGACGGCAAATATCCGGTGAGCAAAGATGAACCCATCAGCAGTAAAACAATGGTGAATGTAGCCTGGATGCTGACGGAAAATAAAGATTATGAAACGGCTCTTCTTCTGGAAATTATCGCCGGTCTCCTCATCGGCAGCGCAGCCAGTCCTTTACGCAAGGCGCTCATTGATTCAGGCCTGGGCGAAGATTTGACACCAGTGAGCGGCATGGAATCTGATTTAAAGCAACTGATGTTTTGCGCGGGTCTGCGCAATGCTAAAAGCGAGGATATAGAAAAAATTGAAAAACTAATTTTTGACACTCTGCAAACAATAACCGACGAGGGATTTGATAAGGAACTTATCGAAGGCGTTCTGCACCAGGTGGAATTTCACGGCAAGGAAATCGTCCGAGGTTCATACCCTTACGGCATAACGCTCATGAGTAATGTTTTCCAGACCTGGCTCTATGACGGCGATCCCTTAGTCGGCCTCGATTTCCCCCGTGTGATTGAAAACATACGCGGCCAGTTGGCTTCTGATCCGCAGACATTCCAGAAAATGATCAGGCAATGGCTGCTGGACAACCAGCATCGTCTTCTGGCCGTTATGGAACCCGATCGCGATTTCACTGAGCGGTATGATAACAAATTAAAAGATAAAATGGCAAAGATGAAATCCAGGTTTTCTCAAGAGCAATTGCGTCATGTCAACGAACAGGCGGCAAAATTAAAGAAATTCCAGACCGAGCCGGATTCACCCACGGCCGCGGCGACACTGCCCAAATTGAGGATTGAAGATATTACCCGGAAGGTGGAAACTATTCCGACGCAAAGCACAACGCTTGCCGGAGTGAAAGCGTTGGAGCATGATATTTTTACCAACGGTATTGTTTATATTGATCTGGCCTTCGATATTGCGCATGTGCCGGAAGAACTGCAAATTTACCTGCCGCTTCTGGGTAAGATGATGAGCGGTATGGGGGCTGCCGGTTTCACCTATGATGAAATGGCTAAACGCATCGCGCTCACGATGGGCGGATTTGGTTATGATCTGGATACAGGGTTTTCCGTGGA
>MGQN01000033.1:24656-27790 GCA_001797845.1 Deltaproteobacteria bacterium RBG_16_44_11
AAAAAACGGCCTGCAATCAGCCATTGTTCCGTCTGGTCATATTTTCGCCAAAAGAACCGCGGGAGCGGCGCTCACCCTACCCGCTTATCGTGACGAACAGTGGCACGGCCGCACCCAGCTGCGCTTCGTCCAGCATAAAGCGGACAATTTCGATTCGGCAAAAATTGACCTGCGCGAAAAACTGAAGCAATTGAAGTCGATAATCTTCTGCAAAGAGACCCTGCTTGTAAATATAACTGCTGAAGATCAGGGTTTAAAACTGGCTAAAGAAAATATTTCACCTCTCTTACAGAAACTGCCTGCATCCACCGCTCTTCAAAACCAAGCACCTCCTCGGCTTACACCGGTTTATGCCGGGATTGCCATTCCCTCTCAGGTATCTTATGTAGCCCGCGTTATGAAAGCTCCCGCATACAATAATCCGACCGCAGCTATTTTGATGCTGGTCGCCCGTGAACTTTCCAACAGTTACCTTTACAAACATATCCGCGTTCAGGGCGGTGCATACGGCGGCATGTCTTCATTTGATCCGTCTCTGGGATTGTTTTCGTTTCTTTCTTATCGCGACCCGCATATTACGGAAACACTGCAAGCATATAAAGACGCACAGAATTTTTATTCTAATCAGCTTCTGAGCGCGGACGATATGGAAAAGGCAATCATCAGCACTATCGGCGCGCTGGATAAACCCCTGGATCCGGCGAGCCGTGGTTATATTTCCATGATCCGCGCGTTTATGGGAGCAACAGATGAAATGCGGCAAAAGTTCAGAGATGATGTTTTATCCGCGACGCCGCAGAAAGTCAGAGACACGCTGGCAGATTATTTTTCTCAAGCGGCAAATTCAAAAGCGGTCGCTGTTTATTCCGCGCGGGAAAAATTGGATGAAGCAAATAAACAATTGACAGAAAAACTGACACTGGAAAATCTTGTGGAGATAGAGAGAGACTGAAGAACGATTGGAGATAGATGAACATGCAATTGATTCTGATCCGTCACGGCGAAACTCTCTGGAACAAAGAAGGCCGTGTTCAGGGCACAAGCGATATCGAATTAAGCGATATCGGCAAAAAACAGGCCAAGCTTTTGGCTTTGTCTTTGAAAGACCATACCATAGAGGCGATTCATGTAAGCCCTTTGAAAAGGGCCCTTCAAACTGCAAAAATAATTAATGAGTTTCATTCGCTGGACATTCAGATTCATCAAAATCTAATGGAAATGGACCAGGGAGACTTCGAAGGCTTTTCCTTTAAAGAACTAATGGCTGATAAAAAAGAATTTCTCAAAAGATGGATTACCGATCCCGCCGCCATAAAGATGCCCAATGGAGAATCATTATCGGAGTTGCAGAACCGCGCCTGGAGAACTATGGAAGAAATAATTTCCAAATCACAAAACGCGTTGATTGTTTCCCACAATTTCACCATCGCCGCTATACTGTGCCGTCTGCGCAACATCAGCCTTTCTGAATTTCGTAGTGCCTGCGTAGATACGGCTTCTAAAACTATCGTTCAGATCGCTAATGAAGGGGCAACCATCGATTTGCTCAATGATCGCAGTCACCTGTAAAATGAGAACAAAAAATAATGGACATTGTCAAACTATAGAACTAAATTAAACAATATTTTACAAATTAGCGTGTTATTGTTTTTATCTTTATGATGATATAATTAACATCATAAGTAAATTATATATGAATCATAAAGGGAAGCTATTGAGATAATTGCTGGGTTATTTTTAGAACTGGGAAGAGCAATACCATGATTAAGAAAAAGGTCAAAAAACAAAGTTTGAGTATGTCGGAAAAAGAACCGCGGCAACAGATTAAAAAAAGCGCCCACGAAAAAACAGCGGATCTTTATCAAAGCCTGGTGGAAGCGACAACCGACTCCATTTACATGGTGGATGCCTCCTGCCGCTACATTTATGCCAACCCCAGATATTGCTCCCGGCTATCTTTACCACTGAAAGACATTGCCGGCAGACACTACGGAGATTTCCATTCCCCGGAAACAACACAAGCCTTCGCCGCAGATGTGGAGAAGGTTTTCCAAAAAGGCCTGCCTTTTCCGCGAGAATACCAAAGCAAAAGAGATGAGAACGAATTCTTGCGCACCTTTTACCCCGTACGGCATAACGCCGATACCGGAAAAATAACGGCGGCGGCGGTCATCGCTAAGGACATTACCGAGTTGAAGCGCGCTAAGCAACTCTATACCACTCTGGCGGAAAACTCGCCCATCGGTATTTTTATTGTTCAGGATGGCAATATTCAATGGAGCAATTCGAAACTACAGAATTCCATGGGATACAAATTCGATGAGCTTATAAATATGCCTTATCCACATCTTGTCCATCCAGACGACAGGGAAATGCTCAAGAGCAACTCCATAGCCATGCTCCGCGGCGAGATCTCCCTTCCTTTTGAATACCGGGTGGTAACTAAAGCCGGAGAAATACTGTGGTATGTCGGAACAGTGACTTCTATCACTTACAACGGGAAGAGAGCAATTCTCGGCAGTCAGATGGACATTACGCCCCAGAAGCAGGCGGAAATGAATCTGAGGCAAAGCGAGGAACGCTATCGCACAATAATCGAAACCATTCCCGACTCCTATTCCGAACAAGATTTGAAGGGAACTAATATATTTTTCAACGACGCCCACGTGGAGAGTATGGGTTACAGTCCGGAGGAATTGCATAATCTCAATTATCGTAAATATATGGACAAGGAAAATGCAGAACATACCTTTCGGGCCTACAACACGGTTTTTAAAACCGGAAAATCAATAAAGAATGTAGAAGTGGAGTGGATTAGGAAGGACGGAGAAAAAAGAGTGAGCGAAATGTCCGTTAGCCTCATTCGGGACACCGAAGGAAAACCAGTTGGTTTTCATCGCGTTGCCCGGGATATTACCGAACGGCGCAAAAAAGAAGATGCCTTAAGACAGAGCGAGGAACGTTATCGCACAATCATCGACACTATAGCGGATGCTTACTATGAAGTTGATCTGGCAGGAAACACCACTGTATTCAACGATGCCTATCTTAAACTCTACGAATACAGCGCGGAAGAAATGCTGGGGAAAAATTACCGGTCATACGTGGATAAGGAAAAAGCGGAAATGGCCAAG
>MGQN01000033.1:27800-32097 GCA_001797845.1 Deltaproteobacteria bacterium RBG_16_44_11
ATCAGGTCTTCAAAACCGGTAAGTCGACAAAAAAAATGGAATGGGAAATAATTACCAAAAGCGGAAAAAAGAAACAGGTGGAGCTTTCCGTGAGTCTCATCCGTGACGCCAAAGGTAAACCGCTGGGATTTCGCGGCATCATCAGCGATATTACGCTAAGGCGCAAAGCAGAAGAAACGATCCGTCATCAAGCATTCCATGACTCCCTGACCGGTCTGGCCAATAGAATCCTTTTTTATGACCGCATGCATATGGCTTTTAGTCTAGCCAAGCGAAATCAAAAAATGGTCGCACTCATTATACTTGACCTTGACCACTTTAAAGAAATCAATGATACCCAAGGTCACATGGCGGGAGATGATCTGCTCAAAGCGGTATCCGAAAGGCTCTATAAGATGGTCAGGGCAAGCGATACGATTGCCCGTTACGGAGGTGATGAATTCACCCTCATTATGCCGCACCTGTCTAGTGAAAAAGACGCTGAGGTAATTGTCCGAAAAATAATAATAGCATTTAATAAACCTTTTCGTCTCGATATAGGCGAGATCACTGTGACGGCGAGCATCGGCGTAGCCATGTATCCCCTGCACGGCCAGGATATCGACACGCTTATGAGTAAAGCCGACAATGCCATGTACCGGGCCAAAGCTATGGGACGCAACAGGTATTGCTGGTATGGCGATGGAGAGATTGATTCCTGAATTATGGAAATTCCCGCTTTGTTGAAAAATCAAATTATCAGTAATATGGTACCGTGCGCTTATTGCACTTTAGCTGCTATCTGAATCTCCGGCGGCACATCCAAAAACTTTTTAACCGAACATGATTGCGCGGATTTAATGACCGCAGCTTTGTATTTCTCCGGAAAATCCGGCGGCAGATTTATATCAATAATGACTTTTTCCACCATATGCGTTTTGTCATTACGAACAACGGTTTGTGTCACTGATATATTGTCTGTGGGAATAGAACGTGACTGACAGAATGATACGATATAAAACCCGGCGCACATCCCAATGGAAGCTAGAAATATTTCCAAAGGTGCGGGGGCGGTATTGTCACCGCCGTCCGCTACCGGTTGATCAGATTTTAGAGTAAAACCCCGAAAATGCGCATCTACTTTTTTATTACCCGCAAAGTCAATATTATATTTCATTTCCATATTTTTACCCTCATTAAAACAGTTATCTATTATAATTATCAGCCGTCCATATACATGCGCCTTTTTGATGGGGTAAATCTTTCTATCGCGTAACGTAGCATGGTTCTAGGCATTACTCGGCAATGCTTTTGTAAAAACGCCTCTGCACACTCCATATCACGTTTGCCAACTTCGCGTAGCATCCAACCGACCGCCTTGTGAATTAAATCTTCTTTATCTTGCAGTAAAATTACGGCGATCTTTAGTGAGTCTGCAAATTTATTGCTTCTGATAAAATAGAAATTTGCGAGTACTGCAATGCGTCGCTCCCAGAGGCTCTTTGATTTCGCCAGTTGATAGAGAGGCTTTTTGCTTCTTTCCATCAAAAACGCTCCCACAATATTGGGCGCGGAAATATCCACCAAATCCCAGTTATTGATGTGTCTGGTGTTTGCCATATACAGGTCATAGATTTTCTTTTGAATAATTTTATCACCTTGGGCAAAGGCGTTAACAAACAAGATGAGTGCGAATAGCCTCACCTCGTGATAAGTAGATCTCAGCAACGGCAACACTTCTTCGGGCAGCAGAGCCTTATATTCTTTGGCCAGCTTTCGCAGCGCCGGAACGCGAATACCTAGGAAAATATCTCCTTCACCGTATTGCCCGACACCGGTTTTGAAAAACCCCTGCAGAAACCGGGCGTCTTTTTTATCACCCATTTTCTGCAAGCGTTTGCTGATTTCTTTTGCCTTCATACTATTTAACTTTGGGAAAGAAAATATCAATATCTTTTCTAATATCGTTTAGCCAACCCTTGCGTTGGGCTTCTGTGCTTGTAACAACGACAGTAAACATCCGACGATGAAAGTTGGTTACACCGCAGAGGCCGAAGATACAATTTTTCCAGATCGTCTCCAGCGGATCGCCGAAAATATCTTTCTCTCTTTGGGCTTCGGTATTGGACGTATTAAAAACCAGCGCCGTTTTGGCTTTCAGTAAGCCACTGGGTATGCCTTCGCCAGAATCGCCTTCCAGAAACTCATAGGCAACGCCGGGACGAATCACGCGATCCACCCAACCTTTCAAAATGGCCGGAGGCTGCCCCCACCAATTCGGATGCACGATGACAATTCCATCCGCCGCAGTAATTTCATCACAATGTTTTCTTATTGCGGCTGGTAATGGAGAGCCTTTGGCTATTTCTTCGCAGCTTAATATTGGATCAAATTGTTCTTGATAAAGATCGTGAAAGAAGGCGGTATGCCCGTTGGATTTTATTGCCGCAATCGCCGTTTGCGCAATGGCGTGGTTAAAACTTGTGGGATCAGGATGAGCAAGAATAACAGATATTCGCATTTTGCTTAGTTGACCGCAATAGATGTATTTTTTACATTAGTCCTCATACGGACCAAGAAAACGCTCGCCATAGCCAAAGCAGAACACGGCTAAAAAGCACTGGATTCCGGTTCAAGCCCGGAATGACAAAAAATAAATTGTCTGCTGTCACCTATTTTATCAACATTTTTTCCAAAGCCGGAAAAATTTTGTTCAAATTTTCTGGATGGGTGCCGCCGGCCTGGGCCATATCGGGACTGCCGCCGCCGCTCCCGCCGACAAGCGGCGCGAGTTCCTTGATAATGTTTCCGGCATGATACTTTCCAGCCAAATCTTTTGTCACCATGCACAACAGCATTGCCTTATCACTTGCTTTGCTTCCCAGTAGGATAATGCCGGATTCCATCTTGTCGCGCAGCTTGTCGCCGAAATCGCGCAGGCTCTTGGCATCAGCAATGTTCACTTCCACTGCCAACACTTTGACCCCGCCAATTTCGCGCACCTGGCTCATCAGATCACCGGAGTCCTTGGCCGCAAGTTTTCCTTTAAGAGCTTCGATTTCTTTTTCCAGCTCTTTTGTGTGTTTGAGTAATTTTTCAGTTCTATCCACAAGCTCCAGAGGGTTGGTCTTAAACAAGTTTGCTGCTTTTTTGAGTTCTTCTTCCGCTTTCTGCACATGCGTGAGCGCTTCCTTGCCGGTAACGGCTTCAATTCTGCGGACGCCCGCGGCAATGGCCGATTCGTGAACAATTTTTAAAAAGCCTATATCTCCGGTACGCTGGACGTGCGTGCCACCACAAAGCTCCATGCTCATTTCGCCCATTTTAACAATGCGCACGGTCGCGCCGTATTTCTCATCGAAAACCGCCGTGGCGCCGGTTTTGAGCGCTTCTTCCAGAGCGCAAACTTCCGTCTGCACAGGCAAGTTTTTCCGAATCGTGTCATTGGCGATATCTTCCACACGTTGGAGTTCTTCATCGCTGATTTTCGAAAAATGGGTAAAGTCAAAACGCAACCGCTCGGCAGTCACCTGCGAACCGGATTGTTTGATATGATCGCCCAGCACGGCTTTGAGCGCCGCCTGCAAAATATGCGTGCCGGAATGATTGGCGGCAATGGCTTTGCGTTTTTTTTCATCAACGATCAATTGCGCCGTATCACCGACTTTTATTTTTCCTTTCTGAACAATTCCTTTATGCACAATAAAATTTTCCACCGGCTTTTTGGTGTCGAGCACAGCAAAGTTAAAACCAGCTCCTTCCAGAAAACCTGTGTCGCCGATCTGTCCGCCGGATTCGCCATAAAACGGCGTTGTGTCCAAAACGATATCCGCATCTTGTCCTTCGTTCGCACTCTGCACGGATTGTCCATTCAGAAAAATAGCCGCAATTTTCGACTTTACCTTGGTTACGTCTTCATAACCGCAAAACTCGCTCAATATACCGGAGCTGGATGCTTTCAGGTAGCATTCGGCTACTGCTTCTTCACCGCTCCCCTTCCAGGCGCCACGCGCTCTTTCTCTTTGCTTTCCCATCTCGGCTTCAAATCCGGCCGTATCGAGTGTAAAATTATCTTTTTTAACGATGTCCGCAGTTAAGTCTGTGGGAAAACCAAACGTATCGTAGAGTTTAAAAACCAGAGCGCCTGGCAGAACCGATTTGCCTGCTTTTTTCAGGGCGGCCGTTTCTTCCTGCAAAATGCGCAGGCCCGCATCCAACGTTTCCATAAAACGCTGCTCTTCATTGAGAATAACTTTGGTAATGTAGGAAGTTTTCTCCACCAGATCGGGGTAAACGTCTTTCATCATATCAATGACCG
>MGQN01000033.1:32112-50226 GCA_001797845.1 Deltaproteobacteria bacterium RBG_16_44_11
GCGCACTCGAATGCAAAAATGGTTTATTGATGCCCAGCATTTTTCCGTGGCGCGCTGCCCGCCGCAATATGCGCCGCAAAACATACCCGCGGCCTTCGTTCACGGGCATAATTCCGTCGCCGATTAAAAAAGTCACCGCACGACTATGATCGGCAATGACCCGGATGGAAACATCGTTTTCTGCATTTGTACCGTAGGTTTTGCCGGATATTTTTTCTACAAAGCGGATAATGGGAGAAAAAAGGTCGGTATCGTAATTGCTTTTGACTCCCTGAATTACAGCAGTGAGGCGCTCCAAACCCATTCCCGTATCAATACTGGGCTTGGCCAACGGCTTTAATTTTCCATTTTCATCGCGATCATACTGGGTAAATACAAGATTCCAGATTTCCAGATACCTATCACAACCGCAATTCAGATCGCATTCGGCGCGGCCGCAGCCAGTGCCTTCGCCCTGATCGTAAATAATTTCGGAGCAGGGGCCGCAGGGACCGGTTTCCCCCATCATCCAGAAATTGCTTTTTTCACCCATGCGCACAATGCGCTCTTTCGGCACACCCATCTTCTTATTCCAGATGGCGAAAGCCTCATCGTCATCCTCATAAATCGTCACCCACAGTTTTTCTTTGGAAAGTTTTACGATTTTGATTAGGTATTCCCATGCCCAAGAAATCGCTTCTTCTTTGAAATAATCACCGAACGAAAAATTGCCGAGCATTTCGAAAAATGTGTGGTGGCGCGCCGTGACGCCGACATTTTCCAAATCGTTGTGTTTGCCGCCGGCACGAGCGCATTTCTGGAAGGATGCCGCCCTTGTATATCCTCTGTTTTCCAGCCCTAAAAACGCGTTTTTAAACTGTACCATGCCCGCGTTGGTAAAAAGCAAAGTTGGATCGTCCTTCGGCACCAGGGATGAACTAGCTACTCGTGTGTGTTTTTTCCCTTCGAAATACTTTAAGAAGCCCTCCCTAATTTCACTCCCCGTTTTCGCCATCGAACTCACCTTGAGCAATCCTTCCCAGTTTGTTTAAAATCAAGCCCGCCGGGAAACCCCGTCCCCGCAAGTTTTGAAATATTCTTTTTTTTTCCTTCAGATCTAAAGTATCCAACTTTTTTCTTGCCGCTTTTTTCTTAATCAAAAATATAATTGCCTCTTCCTCGGAAATTTCCCGGCGGGCTTCATCTATTGCCGTACTGATCAATTCCGCCGCGACACCTTTTCCCTGCAAACTGACAATTATCTTCCTGCTCCCACAAAGTTTGTTAACGGCAAGATTGCGCGCCCATTGACGAGCAAATAATGCATCATCCAGATACTTCAATTCGTGGAGTTTTTCCAGCGCTTCTTTAACAATAACTGGCGAAAAGCCTTTTTCCCGCAACTTTTTTTCCAGCTCTTTTTCGCTGTGTGGCCGCATCGACAAAAGGCGATAAGCTTTTTGAAGGGCAGCCGCCAGATCTAAAACCTTCACTTATCATCTTCCTGCTCTTTAGCCACAATACCCAATTTGGTGCGCACATCATTTTCCACTGCCGTCATAACATCCGGATTATCTTTTAAAAAGATACGGGAATTATCCCGGCCTTGGCCTATTCTGTCACCCTTGTAAGAATACCAGGCGCCGCTTTTCTCAATGATACCATTTTCCGCCGCCAGATCCAATACATCGCCTTCGCGTGATATACCTTCGCCGAAGATAATATCGAATTCCGCTTCTCTGAAAGGTGGAGCCAGCTTGTTTTTTA
Organism: Deltaproteobacteria bacterium RBG_16_44_11; assembly: GCA_001797845.1. Taxonomy (GTDB): domain Bacteria; phylum Desulfobacterota; class Syntrophia; order Syntrophales; family Smithellaceae; genus UBA4810. The sequence continues at coordinate 33,859 of MGQN01000033.1, forward strand.
CAACTTTAACTTTTGTTCTAAAGCCGATAACGTCCTGACCGTTTTTTATGGAAGTCATTTTTCTAATGTCGAGCCGTTGTGAAGCATAGAATTTCAGAGCATTACCACCGGTGGTCGTTTCCGGATTGCCGAAGAAGACGCCGATTTTCATGCGCAATTGATTGATAAAAATAACGGTGGTTTTGGATTTGCTGATACTGCCGGTAAGCTTGCGCAGTGCCTGCGACATAAGCCTTGCTTGCAAACCCATCTGCGCGTCGCCCATTTCACCTTCCAGTTCAGCTTTCGGAACCAGCGCGGCCACGGAATCAATTACCAAAACATCCAGCGCGCCGCTGCGGACAAGCGTTTCCGCAATTTCGAGCGCCTGCTCGCCCGTATCCGGCTGCGATATAAGAAGATCATCCGTATTGACGCCGATTTTTTTGGCGTAAGTCACATCTAAAGCGTGTTCAGCATCAATGTAAGCGGCAAGCCCATTTTTCTTTTGTGCCTCCGCTACAATATGCAGGGCAAGAGTTGTTTTACCGCCTGATTCCGGCCCATAGATCTCGATAACTCTTCCGCGCGGCACACCAAATGTCCCCAAAGCAATATCCAAACTAAGCGAACCTGTCGATATTGCCGGAACATCTGCAACCCGCTCCGAGCCGCCCAGCTTCATGATCGATCCTTTGCCAAACTGTCTTTCTATTTGAGTAATTGCCAAATCAACAGCCTTTGATCTATCTAAATCTGCGCACATAGTATCATGACCTCCATTAATTTTATTGTTGGTAGTTTTTTTAGTTTTCATTGCCATCATCAATCCTTATCCGGAAAAATTAAACTTTTTTAACTTTGTGTAAACCGCTCCCTGTGGTGTCAACTTGCTTTGAAACAAAACTAATTCCCTGCAGCTAAATTCGCCAATAGTACAATTACAATATTTACTCAGAGACTCACTAATTCCTGTTGTTTCCTGCGGAATTTTAATCCTCCCCAAAGTCAGATGTGCACGAAAGGGCCTGTTTTCCCGCTCAAAGCCAATGCCCTCAAAATCGCTTTCCATCTTTATTTGCAGTGCGGTTAACTCCTCTACATCACCTGTCGCTCCCAGCCAGAGAACACGTGGCCTGCGAGCATCGGGGAAAACGCCCATTTTTTCGATTGTCAGAGACAGGGGCAGTACCAAAGCTACCTGCTTTTCCACTACAGCGCAAATATTTTTTATATCGTCTTTATCAATATTGCCGAAAAATTTTAATGTAATGTGATTGCCTTGAGATTTAGTCCAGCTAATCTTCCCCTTTATTTCTTTTTTCAATTTTGCCTGCAGAAGGTCAACCGCCTGTAAAACCTCTTCCGACAGCTCAACTGCTAAAAATGCCCGTATATTCTTTTGCGCATCCATTTGCTATTGACCTTTTTCCTGAAAATCACGGGTATGAACCCCAAAGCAAGCTTTGGAAACTATTGTACCCTCCGCTGTGCGGGATTGTTCGACTTACAAATTTCAATTCACTTCGTTTTTGAAATTTGAGTCTCACAATAATCTTTCAACATCATTAAAGCCGCTTCGGAAAAAACGTGCTTGTTTCTTTTACGATCCCATCTAAAAGCGTAATGACGGCAAAGAGTTTGCGTGGAATCGCTTAAGGCCAAATAAATAGTGCCTACAGGCTTATCCGGACTTCCGCCGGTTGGGCCGGCAATGCCGGTGGAAGAAAGCCCTAAATCGGTGCCGGACAGCTTGCGTACTCCCTCCGCCATCAAACGCGCCGTTTCTTCACTTACCGCTCCATATTTTTCTATAACGTCTACGGGAACGCCCAGCAACTTTATTTTTGCAGCATTGCTGTAAGTAACTATGCCGCGCTCAAAAAAGGCGGAGCTGCCCGCAACATCGGTCAAGCGATTAGATATCAGTCCGCCGGTGCACGATTCCGCTACCGCCAAGGTCATTTTTCTCTCTATCAGTAAAGTGGCAACAATCTCTTCCAGGGTTTCCTCACCATAATGAAAAATGTATTTTTCCAGCCGCTTGGTTATCTCATCTTGCGCCAGCTTCAATTTTCGCTGAGCTTCCACCAAGGTTTTCCGGCGCGATATTATAACAAGATGATTTTCAGGAAAAACGGGGTAAAAACCAATACTCACGTCTAATGCATTAAAATCAATATCCTTCAGGCTATCATCAACGGCTGCTTCGGAAAGCCCGAAAGTCTTGATAGTTTGTTTGGCGGAATATTGTTCATTTTGCGGAAAACATCTGCGCAAAACAGGAAGCACACCTTCCGTCATCATTCTTATTGTTTCGGCGGGAACACCGGGAATGACAAAAATCAGCTTCCCTTTAATATTCAGGACAAAACCCGCTGCCGTACCCACAGGGTTGGCAATGATTTCGGCGCCTTGAGGAAACATAGCTTGCTTGGCGTTATTTTCTATCCAGCGCAAATTATATTTGGTAAATATTTCTTTGATGTAATTCAAAACATTTTCGTCAGTATATAACGGCAATTCAAACGCCTGGGCAATCGCGGCAGAGGTAATGTCGTCGGCGGTAGGCCCCAATCCTCCCGTGCAGATTATAGCGTCTGTCAGGGGCAACAAATAATTCAAACGATTTTCAATCGCTTCAAAATCATCACCCACGGACATTATCGCTTCCACGCGCCAGCCCTGCTGATTGATTTTCCGAGCGATAAAAGAAGAATTAGTATCCGCGGTGCGACCGCTGATCAATTCATTGCCGATAGTTAGAATCCCAATTTTCATAGCACACCAAAAAATACGAGCAACAATATCACCGCACCTGCGTAAATTCCGGCGGCAACATCATCCAGCACAATGCCCAAACCACCGGATATTTTCTGCAGATCACGGATAGGGAAAGGTTTCCAGATATCAAAAATCCGAAACAGAACAAAGCAAACTAATAAGTGCAAACCAGTTATGTCCACCGCCAGCATGGTCACTTGAAAGCCGGCAATTTCATCAATCACAATGCGTTGGTCATCTTTTTTACGGTAAACTTGTTCTGCGCGTTCGGCGATATAAATAGCTAAACCCAATAAAAAGATTACAATTAAAAGACGCAGTAACCAGTGCAGGGGGGAAGAAATAAGGCAAATCAACACGCCGACTAATGTGCCGGCAGTCCCGGGAGCAACGGGTGCCAACCCGGCGCCAAAACCTGTTGCCAATAATTTTATCAGCTTTTCGTTCATAACCGCTCCTTTGACTCCTATGAACTAAAATGACGCCTATTTTCAACTAGTTAAGTTTGCACAGGCTATATTCTTTTTAAATTGGTGTCAATTATTTTTCGGCCTTCCGCCCCAAATCCCTTTTTACTTTGCCCTTCGCTAAAGTTCTCCCCGCAGACTGTTTTTGTGGTCTCATTTCCCTGTGCTTCGCGCGGGATAGTTTCCAATAACCTTTGGCTATTGGATAATTCGACTTACAAATTTCATTACACTACGCTTATGAAATTTGAGCCTCATTACATCCAGCAAATTTCAGTCGCAGATGACCTTCAGGTTATGCGCTACGCTTCTGAAATTTGGGACTTAAATCCCGCGTCGCTACGCTCCTGGGATAATTCGACTAACGCTTCAAACTTCACTTCGTTCGTTTTTAGCGAGTCTCATTAAAATCTCTTGACAATAGAACAATCGTTCTATATCATACCTTTCATGAAAGTCAAGCGAACTTTACCGGATGTGGAGAAAATATTTTCCACCTTTTTCCGCGAAAACCGGCGCATGCCGACATACTCGGAAGCGGCTGAAATTATTGGCGTGCGTTCTAAAAGTGTCGTTCACTTCTGGGTAAAAAAAATGATGGCTTCCGGGCTTTTGCAAAAAGATGCCAAAGGCTTTTTAGCGCCGGCGCGTTTATCGCTGGGCTTGCCTCTGGCCGGAGAAGTTTGCGCCGGTTTTCCTTCTCCTGCAGAAGAAGAATTGCGCGATGTCATTTCCTTTGATGAATATCTGGTGGCGCATCCGGAAACATCATTTCTGCTTTCCGTCACCGGCGATTCCATGATCGGCGAAGGAATCATGGAAAAAGATTTGGTCATTGTGGACAGGGGCCAAGAACCGAAAAACGGCGATATCATTCTGGCCGAAGTGGACGGCAACTGGACAATGAAGTATTTCTGCAAGAAAGGAAAAACGGTAACGCTGGAGGCGGCTAATCCCAAATATCCCCCGATTATCCCGCAAACAGAACTGCGCATCGCCGGCGTCATTACCGCGGTTGTGCGGAAATACCATAAATGAGGTTTTATAGTGATAAAGTAAGATTGATATGGGTAGCTTTAAAATGATTCAACCTAAAACTAATTATTCAACATCTTTTCAAAAAAACCCTGCGGCGGTAAGAAGTCCAGCGGATAATCTCTAGTAGATAGGTAGGGATGTTATGCCGATCCGTATAACATCCCACATGAAGAGAAAGGAAATAGGTTGATTATTGTTTAATATTAAGTTATTAAACTTAAAATTGCAGATTTTGTAGAGGGGTGTTATGCCGACAGGAGAGCGGTGTTTGTAATATTAACACCGATCCATATAAACAATGTTCGTCCGACCGCATACGCGGTCAGACGAACGGAGCCGCGTCTGAAGGTCGCTTGTTCAACCGCCTGCGGCGGCCGAACAGCGACTAGAACGGACTGGCCTGCGGCCAGCAGCTCAGCCGCAGCTCCGTTAGCATACAAAATAAAATAGAGTAATTCTTATAATTAGAAGGGTGGTACAAGATGAAAAAGCTTTTTCTTGTTTCGATATTTTTGATTAGTGTCTTTATAAGTAATCCCATAATGGCCTGTACTGCGTTTGTGTCTGCAGATGGAGATACCGTCTTAGTTGGAAACAATGAAGACTGGTTAAAAAAATATCCCATTGAATTGAAGTTTGAACAATCAGAAAATGGGAAGTATGGAAGGGTATATATTATTTATAATAATCTCACTCAAGCTGGTATCAATACACAGGGTTTCATGTTTGATTTCTTTGCGACTCCATTTTCCTCTCCAGAAGTAACGCTTTCAAAAGATAAAGAAGAATTCAAGGGAAAACTCATGAATAAAGTGCTGGAAGAATGTGCCACCGTTGAACAGGCACTGCAATTGATTATAAAATATAATCTTGGTTTTCTAAAAAAATATAATGCTCAAATATTTATAGTTGACAAGACAGGCGATTCAGCAATTATTGAAGGTGATAACGTTCTTCGGAAAAAGGGAAAATATCAAGTTGTAACAAATTTCCATCAGTCAAAAGTAAAAGACGAGGATAAACCCTGTGAATTTTATAGACTCGGTTGTGACAGGTACAAAACCGCCATTAACATGCTGGAAGATCACCAGAATATTTTTGTAGATGGCTTTCGTAAAATCCTGCACGCAACATCTCAAGATGGATTATTAGCTGAGACTCTCTATTCGTATATCTATGATATGCAAAAAGGCCTTATATATATTTACTATTTGCATAATTTCGAAGATGTAGCCACAATCAACCTGAATGATGAATTGAAGAAGGGGAATCATTCTTATGATTTATCATCTCTTTTCGTCAAAAAATAAGCAAAATAAGCTAACAAGGTCAATCCAGCCGATCGCCGGGCACGCCCGGCTCCGGCTGATTTTTTCGTTCGTCCGACCGCATACGCGGTCAGACGAACGGAGCCGCGTCTGAAGGTCGCTTGTTCAACCGCCTGCGGCGGCCGAACAGCGACTAGAACGGACTGGCCTGCGGCCAGCAGCTCAGCCGCGGCTCCGTTATGTTAAAATTAACTCTGAGAAAAATATGAAACTGAATAATTATAATGGCAGATGGGATTGGGGTGTCTTTTGGCTACATGGGATTATTGGTTTTATAGTTGGATTTCTTTTGGCGTTTTTAGTAAATGCTTTTAAATCAATGATGTCATTGCACTGGTGGGAAAACTTGATAACCATTTGTAGCATTGTAGGAGTTATATTTTTTCTACTGGGTGGGTTCTTTGGGGATAAATTTTGGAATAAATTAAAAGAATATTTCCCTTAAGGAAAAGCGAACGTAAAAGGTAGATAAAAACACATAACCATTCAATACAGCCGATCGCTACGCTCCGGCTGATTTTTTCGTTAGATGAGGAAAGCATATGATTAATGACCGGAACTTAAAGATTGGAGTCATCTCCAGTATTGTTGCCACTTTCTTATTTATCTATTTCCTTGACCCCCTTTTGCGATTTGTGACCTTCCTACTTTTCAAGACATTTGGTTCTATTGCGCAAGGGTATACAGACATGCTTTTCGAGCAGGCTGCCCTTTTAACCGCTCCTGATCCAAGCCTTTTTCTTCTCAGCATGGTTACGGGTATCACGTCTGGTATTAGCATGGTTGTGATAATCTTCTTTTTGTTCCTGAATAGGCCATCAGAGGTACTTCAAAAAAGAATACGAAGAATTCGTCTGCCCAAGAGCGTCATTCGATGGGGCGTCATTTTACTGGCTCTTTTTATGCTCATTACACCTATGGCAAACCTTTACAGCACCATGTTTCAGTTGAGAATCACTACTAGCTTTATACAGCACATCGTTCTTCTTGCGCCCTATATCAGTGATCAAGAAGCAAAACTCTTGCGAAGCCGTTGGACCTTGATGAAATCTGAAAAGGACTACGAAACGCTGTATCAGGATTTGAATAAAATCGCTAAAAAAAATGAAGTGGTTCTTCCGGTGAACAAGGTTTTCTCCCTCACCAGGCTTTAAGAATGAGCGAACGGGAAAATAGGTAACATATGCATCTAACAAAGGCAATCCACCCGATCGCTACGCTCCGGGTGATTTTTTCGTTCGTCCGACCGCATACGCGGTCAGACGAACGAAGCCGCGTCTGAAGGTCGCTTGTTCAACCGCCTGCGGCGGCCGAACAGCGACTAGAACCGATCCCGCCTCGCGGGACAGCTCAGCCGTAAAATAATTTGACATTGGCATGATTATGGCGTACCATATGTCGTACGTTAAGGAGGTTAAGAAGTATGACAACATTAACAGCATCAGACGCAAGAAAGCGTCTATACAATCTTGTGGATGAAGTGAAAAATACGCATGTTCCGGTTCAAATTATCGGTAAGAGAAATTCTGCCATTCTCATTTCAGAAGATGACTGGCGTGCAATAGAAGAAACTTTGTATCTCACGTCAATTCCCGGTATGCGCGAATCAATAAAAAAGGGCTTGAATACACCTGTTGAAAAGTGTGATGAGGATCCCGGCTGGTGAGTTGGCGATTGGTTTTCACTAAGCAAGCGCAAAAAGATGCAAAAAAAATTGTAAAATTCGGTTTTAAACCACAGGTGAATCGATTATTGGACTTGCTGAGAGAAGACCCATTCCGAAATCCGCCATCCTATGAGAAACTCGTAGGCGACCTTTCTGGTGCTTATTCTCGAAGAATCAACATACAGCATCGTCTCATTTATCAAATACTAAAAGATATTCATACTGTGAAAGTTATCAGAATGTGGACGCATTATGAATAATCAAACGCAGCTATTCTAAGGCCAACAAAACGCTCCGGCTGATTTATCCGTCTTTAATTCTTTATGGTCTTTATAAAATCTAAATAATGCATTGCCGTCTCTTTCGGTTTTTCAACCTGAGGCACATGACCGCAATCTTTCATGATCACTGTTTTGTGATTTTTCAATCCTTTTTCGAAAACCGGCACGCTGGAAATATCAAGGATTTTATCCTGATCGCCCCAAAGAATTAAAGTCGGCGCCTTTATTTTGGGCAGGTTTTTTTCGAGAGAAAAAAAGTCGGGTTTAATTTCTTTAAGAGCCTTTTCATAAAAGTTGCGATTGGCTAAAGCTTTCTGGATGAACACCTTCTTAAGCGGATAAGGTAAACTAGGAGGATTAACAAAAACCAATCCCATAATCCTCGGCCAATCACCGCTGTTTTTTAACACAATAGGGTTTTCGCCTTTTCCCATCATTTTCATTATTACATTTTTTTCCAAAGGCATTACCCCTCCGGCGTCAAACAGCCCCAGACTGATAATTTCATCAGGATAGCGCACGGCATACGTTCCGGCGAAAAAGCCGCCCATGGAATTACCGACAATATGAAATTTTTTTGGATTAACAGCTTGGGCAAATTTATGTAAACGGAACATTTGGTTGGATAAATTATAAGACGCATCCATGAGCTGAGAGCTTTCTCCGTAACCAGGGATATCGGGTATAACTACATGGTAATCTTTGGTCAAATAAGCGGCAAATTGAAGCCAGTTGTCTTTTTCCGCTGTATAACCGTGCAAAAGCAATATTGTCTCTCCCTTTCCCCCTTCCAAGTAAACAATATTATGGTCATCTATTTTTATTTCTTTCTGGGTCAGGCCGGCGTTGCTTCTGGCCAGATCAAGCATATACCCGGCTACTCTTTCGGGGAAAGTATAGTATCCGGCAACGACAGCCATAATTAATATCAATAAGACAATTAAAATCTTTTTCATATTGACACCCTCCCTGTTATCCCTATATAGATTCAATTGCTTTTTTATTTAGCACTAACTATGGATATAATCATTAATTTTATAGATTTTTTTATTCATCTTGACCGGTATCTGCCGATTATCATTGATAGCTTTGGCATCTGGGCATATGTTATTGTGTTTGTGGTTATTTTTTGTGAAACCGGTCTTGTGGTTACACCCGTTTTGCCCGGTGATTCTCTGCTGTTCGCCTTGGGTACGTTTGCCGCACTTGGATCTTTGAATATTGAAGTATTGTTGATTTCACTTTGCGTCGCTGCCATTGCCGGAGATAGTGTTAATTACGCCATCGGTCATTATATCGGCCCTAAGGTTTTTCATTACGAAGACAGCCGATTCTTCAAAAAAGAATATCTCATAAAAACACACAATTTTTATGAAAAGCATGGCGGCAAAACAATTGTTATTGCCCGCTTCATGCCTATTATTCGCACTTTTGCCCCTTTCGTAGCCGGCGTCGGCGCAATGAGCTATGCCAAATTTATTTTATACAATATCAGCGGCGGGATTGCCTGGGTTTGCATATTTCTTTTGGGTGGTTATTTTTTTGGCAACATACCAGCCGTAAAAAATAATTTTACAGTAGTAATAATCGCGATTGTTATTGTTTCCGTCATGCCGGGATTCATTGAATACTGGCGACAAAAACATCTTGCTGCTAATAAAACAGCAAATAAAGATCAGGCTGAAATATGAAAACAAAATTTATTTTCTTCATAGCCATTGTGCTGATTATTTTCCCGGCAGCCGCCGTCAAAGCAGAAAACGTATTTAAGATAGGCGCTGATGTGACTATCGAAGAAGGGATGAAAGTAAACAACGTCATTGTGATCGGCGGCCAAATAACCGTCACCGGCCTTGTAGAGAATAATGTGGTTGCTCTCGGCGGTTCGGTAGTCTTGACCAGCAAGGCTCTTGTACGCGGTAATGTCGTTTGTATCGGCGGGGTTATCGCCAGGGGAAGCGGCGCTCAAGTTTTCGGCAAGGTAAAAGAAATAAATTCATCAAATATCAGCGCTATCATTAACTCATTTTTTCGCGGCGAACCAGAGGGCTGGTCGGCGCTTTTTAATATCATTTCTCTTTACTTCCAAGGTTTAATATTTATCTTGGCCTTGCTGGCGGCTTTTATTATTCCCCGCCCTTTGACGGCAATTAAACAGTCTATTCAAGAAAGTAAAATTAAATCTTTTTTCTGGGGTTTACTGGCTACCCTGATGATTACACCTTTTTTTATTTTGCTGGTGATTTCAATTGCCGGCATTTATCTAATTCCGGTAGCTTTTACAGCTTTACTTATGGCATTCATCCTCGGCTATATCGCCGCCGCGGCGCTTCTGGGGGATATTATCCTAACAAAAATAGCTCATAGCTATAAAAAACCTCTCATCGTAGAAACTATTTTAGGATTGATTTTGCTCCTGGTGATAGGTTGGATACCTTACATCGGCTGGCTGATTAAAGTATTTGTTGTAACAAGCGGTTTGGGCGGTGTTCTCCTCGTTCTCTTTAACCGCAGACATCGAAACGCGACCCTGTGAATGCTTTTGTGAATCTCCAGAAAGATTAATCATTTTACACACCTGCCCGTTTTATTATCATAAAATCTCCGGATTACATTAAAATAATTAAGTTTTAATTTTCTTGACACGTTGATGTCTTTTCCTTAATTAAGGCCTATAGCAGTTTTAACATCGAAAAAGGTTTGAGCAGATGAACGCAGCTCACAGATGGCGAACGGAAGTACAAATATGAGAGCGCAAATCAGGCAAAATCCCATCATAAGTAACGATTATACAAAACCAATTTATCAAAGACAGGCACAAGCGGCTAAGGTAAGATCGATTGGCGGTTTTATTATGTGGTCGACTGCCCTGACAGCTTATTTACTTGACGTTATTAATTTTGATAACTTCGCCTACGCAAGCATTGCCGTTTTATATATGATATTCATCAATCCCCCTGCCCTCTGGATATTGAAAAGAATTAAAAATACCAATTTCGCCGATTTCTTTACTTACTTTATAAGCGTATTGGAAATAATCGGAATCACCGCAATTATACATTCTTTCGGCGGCATCGAAGCCGCGTTTTTGCTACCTATATACGCGGCAGCCATCGCTTATGTCGGCCCCATGGAAGCACGAAAAAAGCCTTATATTATTGCCTTGCTCATCAATATTTGCTTCTTATCACTACTTCACTTAGAGCACTTTGGGATTCTTCGGACAATAAAAGTTAACCCTGATTATTTTATGCCGTGGAACTATCAGTTGGCCATCATGACCACGGTAGTACCCATGTTTTTCATTGTGGCTTTTATATCATCTTATACCGTGCAGCTCTTGAAGAACAACAGAGAAAAACTGAGCCGACAAAACGAGGACCTTAGGTTAGCCCTGATTAAGGCAAATGAATCCGAACGGCTTAAATCGGAATTCTTGGCCAATATATCTCATGAGCTAAGAACTCCACTGCATGCCATTATCGGATTTTCCGACCTGCTCAATAACCATTACCTCGGTGAATTGAATAATAAACAGAAAGATTCTGTAAAAGACATCAACTCCAGCGGAAAACATTTGCTTGCCATCATCAACGATCTTCTGGACATCAGCAAAATGGAAGCCGGCAAGATGGAAATAGACATATCCCAAACCAATTTAAAAATGCTTTTGGAAAACAGCTTGAACCTTTTTGGAAGTATGACTCAAAATAATGGAATTAAATTATTATCGGATATAGTTGATTGCCCTGAAATAATACCGGCAGATGAAAGAATGATCCGACAAGTCCTATATAACCTTCTTTCCAATGCCACAAAATTCACGCCGGAAGGCGGATCAATAAAAGTCTCTGCCCACCATTTAAGCCGGTCCAACAGCAAGTGGATAACAAAAAAAGGAGAGGTTTTATCTCTGCCTTTATTTAATGAAGAAGATAAGATAGATTGCCGGCAATTAGTCAGAATTTCGGTGGCTGATACCGGCATTGGTTTGAAAAAAGAATATATGAAATTGATATTCAACCCATTTGTGCAAGTTGACGGATCTAAAAGCCGCCGCTACCAGGGCACCGGTTTAGGCCTGTCTTTGTCTAAACAGTTTATAGAACTCCATAAAGGAAGTATATGGGTAGAGAGCGAAGGAGAAGACAAGGGATGCACTTTTCATTTTGTAATTCCAGTTTAATCCCGGTAGGGCAAACCTATTGTTTTCCCTTCGCTAGGCTCTGGATTAAAGATTTGAGTGTAACTTAAGAAAGGTCTTTCTATGGAAGATAAAACTATTTTAGTCATTGAAGATAATGAAATAAACATGAAGCTTATCAGAACATTTCTTGAAATAGGCAAGTATCGTATACTGGAAGCCAGAGATGCCGAAACCGGCATTCGCCTAGTCAGAGAACAGCATCCTGATCTCATTTTGATGGATATCCAGTTGCCGGGTATAGATGGATTGAGCGCGGCTCAGTTCATCAAGAACGATCCTGATTTAAAGCATATTCCCATTATTGCTGTAACCGGCAATGCCATGAATATGGATAAAGAGGAAGCCATGGATATCGGTTTTGCCGACTATCTTCTTAAACCATTCTCCCTCAAAGTATTTTTGGACGCACTTGCCGATTTTTTTAAAAAGCGGCAGACTTAACAAATAAGCCCGGGAGTTCAATGTGTTCAATTTTTTATACGCCATAAATCTTAGAGAGGTATCTGTATCTTCGAATGGCTAGAGTGTAGAAGATAAAGTTTATCGCAATCACTAATCCGCCTAAAATACACTGAATCTCAGCAGTCAGATTTTCCGGGTAGATTACGACAAGCAAATACTGAGCGATAAAGTCTCCGCTGTATGAAACGCCCCCGCCCAACTCGCGAAAGTGATTCTCCAGCGGGGTCAAAGGACAAATCCAACCCGTGAATTCGACAACGGCTCCCCAGATGGCGGCAGGAAGATGTGCCCAGGTTACACGTGGCCAATAAATGACCAGCAAACCTCCGCCTACAACGAAAACAATAAATATGAAATGCGTTATAACAATCGCGTCGGCAAGTAGCTGATACAAAGAGCCTCCTTGCAAATAATAATTAAATCACAGAATGAAGGAAATATTTTTCGATCATCTCAAATCCATTCTTCAGAAATGATATCGCCGCGGATACTGACAATAACCGCTTTCAGCGGAACTTTTCTTTTCGCCTTTTGCAGTGCGGCCTGGGTAATTTGCAACAGACCGCGGCAGCAAGGAACTTCCATCATGATAACCGTTAGTGTGTTGATTTTTGCTTCGTCAACCATCCTGCGAATTTTTTCGATATATTCACCCTGTCCCTCATCAAGCTTGGGACAAGCAATGGCCAGGCTTTTGCCTTTTAAAAACCGTTCGTGAAAATCGCCTAAAGTAAAGGCAACACAATCGGCAGCCAGCACAACATCCTTACCGCGAAAAAAGTCGGCAGCGGGATTAACCAGATGCAGTTGAATCGGCCAGTGGGTCAGTTCTGATTGCAGGCTTGCTTGTGGTGTAGAGCTTCGCCTTTTTCTTTCAAAAACCGCGTGCGCTGATCCGGGGCATCCGTGAGCGGCAGGGCTAATAACACCAAGCCCCTGCGGGGCGGATTTACCGGCTTGCGATTGAACTTTTTCGTGTTTTTTGTGGGCGATGTTTTCCATCACAAGTTTTTCATCAAACGGATCGGCCTCACGCTCCTCCAGCGTCAACGCTCCTTCGGGACACTCGCCCAGGCAGGCGCCCAGCCCATCGCAAAAAACGTCGTTCACGAGCTTTGCCTTGCCGTCAATAATCTTGATTGCCTCTTCCTGACAATTCGGCACGCACAAACCGCAACCGGTGCATTTTTCTTCATCAATTTTGATGATTTTGCGCTTCATGAAATAGCTCTCTCATTTTTCAAATTTGTGGTTTCGGGAATCAAGCAAGCTGTAGTCATCAGGATACCGCGACGGCAAGGAGGAGGCTCCGCAGGCGTATTACTAAATACGTTGAGGAAGCCGACGACGACGCCAACAAAGGTAGCCGTATGAATACAGTTTGCTTTCATGGCATCTTCTTCATTGCGTCCACCAACTCCTGCACAGCTGCTGCTGATTTGGCTAATGCTTTTTTCTCTTCTGCGGTGAGTTTTAAAGAAATAATCTGTTCGATTCCGTTTTTACCCAGCTTTACCGGCACGCCGACAAACAAGCCGGAAATACCGTATTCACCTGTGAGATATGCCGCGCAGGGCAATATTTTCTTTTTATCTTTCAGGATGGATTCGGCCATTTCGACCGCCGCCGAAGCGGGCGCGTAGTAGGCGCTGCCTGTTTTCAAAAGACTTACTATTTCGGCACCGCCATTGCGCGTCCGCGTTACCATTGCTTCAATGCGCTCCGGCAAAATAAGTTCTGTAATGGGAACTCCCGCCACTGTAGAAAAGCGCGGCAGGGGCACCATGGTGTCGCCGTGCCCGCCCATAACAAGGGCGGAAATATTTTCCACGGAAACATTGAGTTCCATCGAAATAAAAGCGCGAAATCTCGCGGAATCCAAAACACCAGCCATACCGATTACTCTTTGTTTGGGAAAGCCGCTTGCTTCCATCGCCACATGACACATCGCATCCAGTGGATTACTGACAATAATCAAAATAGATTTGGGCGAATACTGAACAACCTGCTTGGTGACGCTCTTAATTATTCCTTTGTTTGTCGCCAGGAGATCATCACGGCTCATGCCTGGCTTGCGCGGTATGCCAGCAGTGATAATAATGATATCGGAGTTGGCCGAAGCCTCGTAAGTGTTGGCACCGATTAGATGGGCATCATGTTTTTCCACGGGTGCCGCCTGCGCCAAATCCAGCGCTTTCCCCTGCGGGACACCTTCAACAATGTCTACCAAAACAACATCGCAAAGTTCTTTTTCCGCAAGTCTTTGCGCCGCTGTCGCCCCAACATTACCCGCTCCTATTACCGTAACTTTCTGATTCATTGCTATACACCTCAGTTTTTTCTTTATTTTGCCAATTTTTGTTCTAATATAACAAAACCGGCTTTTAGACAATTGTTAAATGCTTTTTTCTCTGTTGCAAAAACAAATACTGTAAGGTAAAAAACCACAATGACAAAGAAACTATTCGGCACAGACGGCATCCGAGGAATTGCCAATCAACACCCCATGACGGCGGAAGTCGCCCTCAGCGTGGGACGCGCGATTGCTTATCTTTCGAAAAGAGAAGGTCATTCGCCCCGGATTATCATCGGCAAGGATACACGGCTATCGGGAGATATGTTTGAAAGCTCGCTTATTTCCGGCATTTGTTCGATGGGTGTCAACGCCATTTCCGTAGGCGTCATTCCCACGCCGGGCATTGCCTTTTTAACTTCCAACATGCGCGCCGACGCGGGCATTGTTATTTCCGCCTCCCACAATCCCATGCAGGATAACGGCATAAAAATTTTTAAAAGCGACGGCTTTAAGCTCTCCGATGAAAAAGAAAATCAAATCGAAGAATTAGTCTTTGCGAATAATATGCACAAACTTCACCCCGCTCCCAAAGAGCTGGGGAAATTATCCCGGATGGATGATGCCGCCGGCCGCTATGTGGACTTTGTAAAACAGACGTTCCCGCAAGACCTCAACCCCGAAGGAATTAAAGTTGTCCTGGATTGCAGTAATGGAGCAACGTATCGTGTGGCTCCTGCTGTTTTTACGGAACTCGGCGTTGAGATTACAACACTGTTTAATCAACCCGACGGCAGGAACATCAACCTCAATTGCGGCTCGCAACATCCGGAAGCGCTGGCTGCCGAAGTGTTGCGTCAGAAGGCTGATGTTGGTTTTGCCTTTGATGGTGATGGTGACCGGGTGATTGCCGTGGATGAAAAAGGAAATGTTCTTACCGGCGATCAGGCCTTGGCCCTTTGCTCAGCCATTCTCAAAAAAGAAGGAAAGCTGACCAATAATTTGGTTGTGCGCACGGTTATGAGCAATCTAGGATTGAGTGTTGCTTTTCAGAAATTGGGAATTGATTCCGTTTTTGCCGATGTCGGTGACCGTTATGTTCTAAAAGAAATGCTGGCGAAAGGCGCCATCATCGGCGGCGAGGATTCCGGTCATATAATCTTTTTACAACATCATACCACCGGCGACGGCCTGATTACCGCACTGCAAGTGCTGGCCGCAATGAAAAAAGAAGGCAAGTCGCTATCGGAGCTAGCGGGAATCATGACCGTGTTTCCGCAAATGCTCATCAATCTTGATGTGAAAAAGAAACCAAAAATTGAATCCGTACCGGAAATCATGGCCGCCATTAAACAGGTTGAAGAAAAGCTCGGTGATAAAGGCCGCGTGCTCGTGCGTTATTCCGGCACACAAAACATGTGCCGGGTGATGGTGGAAGGCCCGACAAAAAAAGAGACGGAAACCTACTGTCGCCAAATCGCGGATGTTGTGAAAAAGATGCTGGCCTAAGTGGGAACAGGCGTCTCATTTGTCATTCCCGCGAAGGCGGGAATCCAGGTTAGTTAAGTATTTTCTGGATTCCCCGGTCAAGCCGGGGAATGACAGCAGAAATTGTTTTTAAATCATCAACCGGCAGCCGTAATAATTATTTTTCAACTTTGATCAGCATCGCATCTCCCTGCGCATGCCCCGAACAAATTCCACAGACTCCCCAGCCGCCGCCGCGGCGCTTCAGTTCATAGCCCAACGTCATAGCGATTCTGGCACCGGTTGCTCCGATGGGATGACCGTAGGCAATCGCACTGCCGTTGACATTTACTTTTTTGAACATCTCCTCTTTGGATATACCCAAAATCGACCGGC
>MGQN01000034.1:0-238 GCA_001797845.1 Deltaproteobacteria bacterium RBG_16_44_11
ATAAAAAAGCCTGTAACCATCCTTTATTTTTTGGATAATTACAGGCCGCAAAATTCCTTCAACTTGAAGGTTTATTGGTAACTGTTATGTGTTAAATTTCAACACCTCCACGAAACACTTTACATGTTGCGATATCAGCGAATCCCACTTTGTTATCCGTGCCTTCCGGATTTTTGTTATTTGTTGGGATCGCTCCATTTTTAAAAGCATCATCTGTGTCTGCGTCGGAAAATCCAGC
>MGQN01000034.1:360-571 GCA_001797845.1 Deltaproteobacteria bacterium RBG_16_44_11
AAAATTTCCCCGATGGATTACCGACGACAATCCCTTCCGAGGTCAACCAGACCGGGACGTCAGTGAAATCTTTTTCCGGGGTGCCCAATGTCCAACCGAGTTCGGGCATATTATTACAATAGGCCAGGGTGTTTTTAATTGATCCTGCACCGGCGTCTGTTTGTACCATTTTTTCGGGTTCGGTCCCGGCTAGGAAGCGAGTACGATCTTC
>MGQN01000034.1:606-18902 GCA_001797845.1 Deltaproteobacteria bacterium RBG_16_44_11
TCAGTGTGATGATTGAATCGAAAGAAAACTTATTTGATGTCACTTTGAACCAGCCAAATTTAAACGGTAAACTGTAAAGAAGATCGGAACCATCAGATCCCCAGATTCGCCCAAAAGCATAACAAAGATTTTCCAGATAAGGCGGAGGACTGCATAAAAATGAGGGCAACGGTTCGACTGTCGGCAGATCAACAATTGTGTCCACTGCACCAACCAAATAAAACAAATATTCATCAGAATCAGTCACCCAGACGAGCGCTCCCGCGGGGCGGTTTAAGATCTGTATTCCACCTTCTACGGCGAGTTCAATCTGTGATATTGCGCCATTACCCGAAAGCTCGCCGTTAACCACATTGGTCATGCAAACATGGTAAGTGCCGGCAGGGAGGTTTCCATTGCCCAAAAGGAGCATTGCACCGGGAGGTTGCGGTACGCCCCATGGCAAGACGGAATTGGTCGCCGGATCAAAAACTCCCTGCCAGTACGAATTAGATATGTAAACTTTATCGTCAACATCGATATAGGAAAAAGGATGCTTTGGTCCAGCCACGGCGCCAATATTAACAGCATGGCCTTGGATATTCCGATAAAGTATTCCGTTGGCCACGCAGAGCATACAGTTATTGCCAGCCCAAAGGCTATGAGCACCGGCAAGTGTAATGAACAACGTCTTTCCTTTGCGGATGGATAAATGATTAGTCAAATCAACGTCAGCGTTAAGAATGATACGCGGTTCGGCAATACCAGTTTTTGAGTAAAATCGTTCCTCATCTTTAACGTTGTTGGCTCCGGAAAAGCCATTAACATTGATTTCAGACATTAATCGCACGCTCCCCTATCCTCAGAACCATCATCGCCATAATACTGAGGTTCTGCGTCGATCCCGATAAAATCACAAAGTTCTGTCATGGCCTCGTAAAATTTGCCTGTATGATATTTTGTACCGATTCCTGAATTGTCCTGGCCATCTTCGATAGCCTCTCCGAAAATTTCTTTAACGACATAATGTTTAACTAATCGTTCTTGCAGGTGCTCCGGAATGCCATCTGGCACATCGTCGTCGTCAGTCATGGCCGCGGGTTTTCTGTAATAATGGATACCCAAGGTTTGAGCAGCGGCCGGAATGCCCTGATAGTAAAGATTAGACCCTTTGACGCAGATTTTATAAATTTCCCCTGTCTCAGTTATATTCAGATTGCTAATCTGTTTTAGAAATAGCGCAAAGGAATAGTAATCTCCGCCGACAGGAGGGAGAATTCTATTGCCGCTTGAATCGACAATAACCATGACCTTCCGCTGGTAATCAGTTGGCAATGGAACCTTGGAATCTGTGGTGATGGTGGCCACGGTACCGACTTTAAAAAGATCTGGAAGAGGAGGTGATATCTGTCCGTTTGGCATTCTTATTCCCGCGGCAATTATAGAAACGGCACTATTTATTTTATCCGTTAAGATCGTTTCGGTATATGCCGGGTCTTGAATGATTTCTGTGATAGAAGTTAATAAAGCAGATAATTCCATTTTGTCTCCCCTTTAATTAAATAAAAACCTCTCTGGGTTTACGGAACAAAATAAATCCTTCTCGTTGTCACAGAGGCGCTTCGTGTTGCAAAATGTTTCTAAGTATTGATTATAAGAAGGACTCCAAAGCAGATTAATCATAAAATCTGTCCCAAAAAGAATCCTTTGTTTCGTGTAATGGGGAAGTTTTTGTTTATTCACCAAAGCAATTAAATCTTTGTAATATGAATCGGCAAAAGCCAAACAGGAAAAATCAGTATAAACATTTTCATAACTATTGACGAGTCTGAGAACCTTCGTCTGCCAATCGCTTTGAGAAAAAACCAACCAATTCTTTTTGTTCTGTGCGCCCATGTGAGCTAGATTTAGTTTCAGGGTCGGATATTCTTGGAGTACGCTTTCCCATTTATCCGGGGTAGTATAAACATTGGCTTCGTTGACAATAGCAAATCCACCATCACTGCAATGTGTCGTGACGGGTATCTTTTTGTTGCAGCAATACTGATAAAGGAATCTGACTTTTTCCTGTTCTTTAATATCCTGTGGCCAAGGGTCAAATCCCAAAGGTGGATATAATTTAACGCCGGCAAATCCCTTCACGGTTCCCATGTTTCCGTAAAGAACAGATATATCAGGTTTGTAGTTTCCAAAACACTCTGCCATGATTTTTTCTATTGTGGCCAACGTATAATTGGAAGTATTCAGGCTGATGAAGGGATAAATTTCAAACAGTTTTGATTCCTTCTCTACTAAAACGTGTTCGCAATTCACGGCGTTACCTTGTCGTGGAACCACTTCAAGGTCGAACATATTATAACAAGTGATGGCTTCGTACAGGTCTGTCATTTGCTCAACAATCGGCTTTTGTGCTGGCAGTTTATAGAATGTATCAGACATAATGTTTTTAAATCCGAAGTCCATAATAAGAGGAGTAAGGACAATTTTTTTATATTTATTGCCGGAGACAGTGACGACATCACCCTGTATGCAAGAAGATTGCCGCAGATAATATTCAAGGATGAGGAAGTAATTACCCAGGTCGTTTTCCATCATGCCCAGAAGATTTTTTACAACCTTATCTTTCCCGAGAAAACCCATTATAGGCGCACTAATCGGAGTCGTCATTAACAATAGACGCCAATTCATTCTCTGAATAAATGCTAAGAGGTTTGGATGTCCCAAAGTAAGCGCGTGAAAATGAATATCGTAAAATTTTTTCATATTATTTTACCTTCTCCCACTTTGCTCTTTTCTTTGCTTCATTAAAAGCTTCAATGGCCTTCTCTTTTGTTTTTAGTTTCCGTTGTTTTAAAATATGATTGTGCGCTCTCTTAAATTCCTTAAAATCCAATGAGCCATAGTACGAATAGTTTGTTCCTTCTTCACAGTAATAAACGCGATAAACCACTTCATTGAGAATCGTAGCTTTATAGAGCAGATAATCATATTTGCATGGTTGATTGTAATCAATATGACAAGCTAGAGCATTTACGCATGGCGGTTGATATGGCTGGGCGAAAGACAACACTGGAAATATTAAAACTATAAATAAAATACTAATTATCTTTTTCATTTCTTACCCTCCCTTATAGCAAGCCCAGTTTGAACCGTGTCCGTTTATAATCGCCCACTTTAAAAGCCATCTTTGATCTTGCTCCGATTCAATTTTAAGGTCTTTCCGGACAGCTAAACCGGTAAACCAATCAAATGTTTTCCTCCAAAATTGGGCGCAACCACGCGCCTTACAATGATATTTTTTAGCACAAGTACTTGTTTTGCAATAATAAGGGGATGGTATATTTTTATCACAATCACCCCAAATATTATTCTGCCCACCGCTTTCACATAAAATAATTTCATCAACCAATCGGTCAATCCGATCATTCCATATAACGCTTTCTTTGCCTTCACGAGCAAAACCAACAATACATAAAATTATTAAACACAAAATTAGTTTCTTCATCAGAAGTTAACCTATGTGTCCTTACCTGCACAACGGGTGGAACGAATATTTTTTCATGTGGTCTCCTCAAAATGCGGTTTATCTGGTTTCGGGTTCCCTTTGGCATCCTTAAACCGTCCGCCCCACTTAATTCTTTCACCACCTATCTTTTCACCCAATAAACCAAGTTCTTCGTATTCCGGGATGCCATCGGCATCAACATCTTTATCTTCCGTTATATATTTACCGGCTATAACAATTCCAAAATCTACGGCATGTGCCTTGTCATTCGCCGGATCGAGGTCAAGTAAATTAATGATATGCTTTGATGCCATCGTCCACGTAACTTTTCGATTCTCTTTTTCCGTAATTGCCGGCCAGCCAACACCAAAACGTAAAAGATTTACCTCAGTCAACAGCTGTCTTCCCTGGGCAAAAAGAGCCATCTGTTCCTGAAATAAACGATCCACAGAAGTCACGATTACAAGATGTCCCAATTCTGTTTCTGATTGGTAAATTAATTGAAGAGAAAATTCCTTCATAAACGGTGTGGTCATTTCAAGATTTCGGCTCATTTAAACTCCCGTTGGCGGTTTTCCCGTTAATAATCCTTGACCAATATGGGCACATACTCCGCCCAAAAATCCGGTTACGGCTGCGATAGAAGCATTTAACTTCCACCGTTTATTTACCTTCTTGTCTAAAAGTTCTAATGCTTCTTTATTTTCGCAACCAACGCGAAGCGTTCCCTGAGTTAAATCAAAAAGGACATTCAATTTATCTTTTGTGGGCATTCCTGTAAATGTTGCCCTGGTAATTTCCACGCCGCTCATAAACACGTCCTCCTTTTTTTATTTTAAGCGCCTGCTTATCCATTATTGGACGTTTTTAAAAAACCCTCCTCCCGTTGAGAAGAAGGAGGGTTTTTTGTTTATGCCTTTGCCTCAAATTTATGCTTCCGAGGCTGCTTGTTTGACATAAGCGAACTCGTCAAATTCGATTTCGACGAGAGCGGCTCCTGCTGCGCCATTGGCCACCAGTTTGATAACCTGGTTTGCCGGAGTAGTGTCCGCGGGATCGAAAACCAATCCTTTGTTGGTCACATCCGGGACGCCTGTTTCGACAACAAGGCCAGCGGTCGTAACGGCGGTAAGGGTATTTACCGCGGTCGTATCTCTCGACGCAATAATCGTGTCACCCGGCTCAACGGTATTTGTTTGATATACCGCTTTCAGGCCAGAGACGACTCCTCGACACGGCGCGGGAACGTACACAGTTCCATCGCTTGCTAAAGCTACAAGTAATCTAATCATTTTAAAGGTCTCCTTTAATTTTTTTAATTGTTAAGCCGCAGGCGCAAGGATACTTATGCCTGTGGTTGCATCAACCTGAGTTGCGTGTGTCCTGTCCTTAACAAAATTTCCGTTCCATTCATCACCTGTCCCAGGGTAATAACAAGCTTGGTGATACAAGCTGCCCAACTGGTTTTGCGTAACAACATTGTACCCACCGTCCGAAACTCCATGAACATCAATGCCAAGGACAGTTAATGTGGCGGAATATGTACCAGCAGCGGCCAAACCGCCTCCAGGCAGGACATTATTTTTAATAACGCTGAGTTTCATCGGTGCAACAATGTGATTGAGGTTGGAATTAAAAACATTTCCTTCAATAAGCATACCGCTGATATCGGATGCGCCGGAACTTTTGATGGCTGTCCCATAGGTCGCGGTATTCATATAAAAGAATTCGTTGTTGATAATTTTAGTATTGTCACAATCACCGGTCGTGTAAATGGCGTACCAAGAACCTGCTTTCCCCTGAAAACGATTATTCTTGATAACAGCGTAAGTGGCACCATTGAGGTAAATTGATGCAGGAATACCCGCAGTGTAGGTCGGTGGCGCAAATCTAATATTTTCAACAACGACATCGGCAGCGGTAATGGTAAGTGTTTTTGTGTCCGTTGCAGAAGTCCACTGCGCCCTATGAGGCGTTGACCCTATACCGACAATACGCACACCGGCCACAGCGACTGTCACGGCTTCGCTGAATGACCCTTTAATGTAAATAGTGTCTCCAGCCACTGCCACGGCCACGGCTTCGGTAATTGTTTTACAAGCAGTTGCCAAAGACCTACAATTCCCGCTGGCTGTTACGGCACTATTGACATAATAGAAGGTCCCTTCGTGTTGACCCATATAAAAGTCACTGATGGGTCGGGAGGCTGCATTACCGCCTACCGTTAAAACTCTTTCCGCACCGAGTACGGGAAAAGCAAACAGTACCGATAAAAACAAGCCGATTAAAAGACTGGTTATTTTTTTCATGCTCATTCTCCTTCTTTAAAGCGGTTATCTGAAAGAAGGTGGAGGGTTTTACGCCTCCACCATAACATCAACATAAAATTACACGTTTACCGTTACACCGGTTCGGTGAGGTTGGTATGCCGTACCTGCATTTTACGGTTGGAACAATACAGGTTTCCTCTCCAGCGGGTATTCGCGGAAATCGTATCTGGTTGACCCAGGACTTCCCTGTTTGCCCAAACCGGTTTCGTGAACTGGTAATCCTTGTGGCTGCGGAGCTCGAGGAAATTGAGGTTCAGCGCATCAAGGTAGCCTGCCGTCACGTAGGGATCACCGACAATCGGAGCGCCTTTATGGAGAATATTCTTCCAGCCTGCTTCGACCATTTTGGTTTCGGTGTATCTCTGTTGAGGGTGAAGTGATCTCTCATAACCATCCCGAAGAGTCGGCGTTGTGACGCAGAAATTCGGGAGTAATTCATCGAGTTCACCCATGTTCGGAGCGCGGAAAATCTTCTGCATTACTTCAAAAGAAATTGCTTCCGCATCCACAATGACGTTGGCCTTCCAATCAGTCACTACGGATTCTGCGATAGACCCGTATTCGAGGGCGGTATTGGCATACTGGAACAAATCGCCCAGACCGTTTATCCTCGAACTGTCAACCGCGGCAAGAATTACATCTTCCGCCATCTGAATTCGTGCGGCTTTGATGATGCTTTTCATGTACTGTTTGGTGAGGGAAATAATCGCCTCGTCTCCGGTGTTCTGGGTCTGATCATCCAGATTGAGGGTATTGGAACCATAGACACCGGCCCATCCGAAACGGGCTGCATCGATGATATTCTTTTTCGCTTGGATAATTACGGTGGATGCCCCGTATCCGCCTCTGTTGGAAGTGTTGTATTCCAACGGGACTTTTACCATGAGCCCGCCGTCCACGACTTCGTGGGGTTTTACTTCCCAATTATCTTTGGCTATGGCGTTGCCCATCAATTTCCACAAAAGGGCGGATGCCTTGTTTACGATATCGACTGGCTCGGTATTCAGCCAGAAATATTCTGTCGTCGCATTCAATTGGTTAATTAATGACATATATTTTCTCCTGTGCTTTATTTGTTAGGCACAGTATTAGGCAGCGGAGTTGGCTTTATCTAAAGCAGCCTTCATCCCCTGATCCAGTGCTGCGCCTGTTACTTTTGCTGGTTTAGTTACCTGGACAGTTTGAGTGCCCTTGGTAATTACTTTTCCCGTCGCATCTTTCCCTTTTTGAAGATCCAAAACCCTTTTCATTTCGTCATTTTCATCTTTCAGTTTTTTTGCTTCAACTGCGATATCGTCACGTTGGATCTCCCGGAAAGCCACAAGTGGATCAGACATGCCGGTTTTATCATTGGCGAGGTATTCTTTAATCCGCGCCTGCATTTCCGGCGTGTTAAAAGTAGGATTTTCAGTTAAAAACGCTTTATGGGTCGCCTTGATGTCTCTATCGTCCAATTCTTTCTTGAAAATAGAGCTGGCTGCGCCAAGTGTTTTTTCGTGTTGTTCAGCCGCAGTGATATCGCTGACCTTGCTGATGAGTCCGCTGAGGGTTTTTTGATATCCGTCAGCCATCGGGTCAAGTTCATTGATTTCTTTCTGCACGGCCGCTTTTTGGCCGGCGTAGTCGGTACCTTTCTCTTTTTCCACCACGGGTTTTGGGCCTTCGGAGTTCTTTTGTTCAAGTGTTTTTGTTAGAACCTCGTTCTGCTTTCGCAGTGTGCCGAGTTCATTGCCTTGTTTACTTAACGCTTGATTAAGATTCTCGAATCCCTTCGCGGCTTCTTCAATCGTTTTATAGGTTGTACCTGGGATAGCGGGTTGATCTGCACCGTCAGCACCATCTTTACCGTCCTCTTTGCCGCCAGTATCTCCGCGCTGGTTCATTAAAGGTTTCAATAATCCCATGACTACGCTTTTGAACATTCCTGCTTTTTCCATTGTGTTTCCCATTTTCTTCTCTCCTTCTGGGCAGTTCGCATTGAGGTTGTCCGGTTTCCGGCCTCGCAAATCTGTTGTCCCGCTGGTTAAATAAAAAAAGCCCGGAGCCACTGCACATTTTCATGTGTTCTCAGTGAGTCCGGGCTTTGTGGTAACTTATTTAAAAGTCCGTTCAGTAACCGTTATGTAATTATAAATTATTTCATTTTAAATTTTCCTTCTCGTCTGGTCGGTTAAAAAAGTGTCTCCAATTGATCCTTGTGACAAATTCATTTCTAATGTTAATTCACATTTTCCTGTCTTTACCGTAGAAGTCAAGAAAATTATTTGTTTCCTCACTTCTTTTAAGAACTCATCTATTTTTTTATCTCTAGCAGCATCGTCCATCAGCCCACACAAGCAATGCCTTTCTTTTTCATATAGGCATTATATTCTGATCGTGATTCTATCGGTTTTTCTCCCGGACGTTGCAGTGTTTTTAATGCAGATGGGAGCCACTTAACATCATTGATGCTGTCTGCTTTTACCCCTCCAATGCTTATAATTTTTTTGGCGAGACAGCCACAAGCGCATCTGATTCTTCTCGGAACGCGATTAATCTTATGGAATTTCTCAATAGTCTTTTTACAAATTCGACAATGATATTCATATACCGGCATACTTACTCCTTCATCGCGTCAGCTAAATCTTTTTTGCGTTTTATGATGGCCTCTGCTACCTGACGAGCTGTGCCAGTGCCCAGTAATTTCTTATTTTCTTCGGCCTCTTTTTGTTTTTTCAGAACTTCTTCCATCCCTACATCCATTTTTGACTTTGGTTGGTCTGCCATGATTATAAACTCCTTATTTGTTGGTTCGGCAAAAGAAAGACTATATGTTCTAGTTTTCCAAGTTTTACGCCTTTTGGGTTAGGATCAAATTCAACTGTTGCTTCCCATTTCCATTTATCTTCATCTTTTATTTCAATATAATTCTCTTCGATGCGCCTACACTTACCAATAACTGCATGAGTCTCTTCAATGCTATCTGGGGTCGTAAAAACGGCAATACACCAGGAATTAAGAAAAAGAGAGTGTTCCAAATCCTTTGGGTGAACACAGATTATTCCTATCCTTTCGTTTAAACACCATTCATATAATTCACCAAACCATCCGGTGCCACTCAAATTAAAATCTGGTATCCCTTCAATCGGCCTTTCAAGAATAGACGCCACACATGCCAATAAACAATTACCATTGCCATTACCAAATTTTGTCTGCTGTATTCGGATCATTTAAACTCCTGGTGCGGCCGGTGCCTTCCCTTCCGTTGCCGGTGGTTTCTTTGTGTCCCCTGGACCTCCTTGCGGCTCCATGAGCATCTGCTTTAATTTTATTGCTCCATCTTCCGGCAATCCTGCATCAATTAAGATTTGTAAAGCTTGATCCAGTTGACTTTCGGCGGTTCGCTCAATTTCCTCTTTCCAGTTTGGCCAATTTAACGCTTCCAATAGGCCGCGTTGTCCGATAAACTTCCCCTCCGCTAATTTGAAAGCTAGGTCTTGAATTTGTAAACTCGTGCGTGGCGTAGTCGAACCTGCTTCGACAACATAACCAAACCTTCTCCCGGCATAATTTGTCCCTCTGAATTCTGTGGGTTGTCCGCCGACGTTTACAGAATCCACCTGTGTCCCAAAATTCTGATATAACCCAATCGCCCAACGAGCTCTGTTTTCCGCAATGTTATCGATGGCCGATGTTTTGGTCTGCATGACGATCTGATTACGTTCCTGTAATGCGACAATGGCCGAGGCAGCAACTATTCTGGATGGACTTTTACCTCTGTCGGCATCCTCAATCTGGTATATCCGGTCAAAAAATTTCACGATTAAATCCAACACCTGAAAGAAGGTGGAGGGTAAGCTGGGAATTTCTAAAAACTTAATCAGCGCATTTGGAGTTGTGGGCATTAAAATCAGTCTGCCCGCTTTCGTGATTGAACTCTCGATCATTTCCCTGGTAATCCCGCAGTGCTGTTGAACCACCAGTGGAGGCGTCATAACATTAATCACGTAGGCGATAAGTTTTGAGAAGATTAAATTGATTTTGACAATTAAATCTCCAACCTGTTCGGAGGCAGCAAATCCCCAAATCGACACTAAATCCTTGTAGGAATTAGCGTGATATACGGGCAGTCTCCCCCAGGGAAAGGTTGCGGAGGCTTGCTCCATCGGAAGTGCCGGGTTAATATTCGGATTCGCCGAATCATCCAAAACCATATAGCCGCTTTTATCTTTGTGGGTGGGGTTCTTCGCTTTGGTTATTGTTATTTTCCGAATGCCATCAGGACAAATCTTTTCTGTCGTGGATATTATCTCTATCTTTTGGGCTCCTGCATCATCCAAGAGCGGCTGTTGAGTTACTTCATCGATTAATGGTTTTTCTATGGTCGATGTATTTGTCCGGTCGTCCCTCAGCCATACTTCAATAATTAAACACCGCTCAATGGCCTTCGCAACGCCTCCCTCTCCGGGTCTAACAACCGTCATTGGGTCGGCATAGTTTCCTACCGTCTGTTTCTGCCCACCATAAGCAGGCGGTTTAAAATCTTCTCTGACGGATCCCAAAAGGTCATAAGCTTCGTCTTTGGCAATTCCGGTGACTTCGAATTCAGCTTCGATTTTACTGACAAAACCTAAATAAGCATAAGCGATATATGGCGCTTCCTCAGAAATATCATCCCAATTACCAGGCGCGGGAAAGAAAGTGAACGGATCGGTAATCATAATATCGGGGCGATCTTTTAATTTATCCCAAAACGGTTTCTCTGATGTAAGTCCATAGACTTCCATTGTCCGGGCAGTCGTTCTTGTTTTGAGCAATTGGTCTGTATCCTTCCACCATTTTTTAAGTTGCATACTCAGAACATTTTCAGCATCATCACCTATGCCGTCCAGATCGACCACCTCTCCGGTAGGATTCCTGGCGGTGATAGTGCTGACCGTTCTTTCAACGTTGGCAAAATATAGATTTACCGGCGTCAGGTTCTTTTTTTGTTGCGGTCCACCCTTCTTGGCCGTTACCTGCCGGCTGGACTGACCGCGGTAAAGAGCATAATTATTGAGAAAATCATTTGGTTTCCCTAAGCGTTCCTTTTCTATTCTTGCTATTTCGAATAACTGGAATGCAAAATCGGCAACATCGACATGGCCACGAGGAGGAATATTTGTTAAATTCCATTCATTTTCCATTTTTAATTCTCCTTATTTTTCTTTAGTAATCGTCTTGTTTCCCACGATCTTTTCATTGCCTCTTTCGTGCGTTTTTTCCCAGTGTTTGCCGCACTAATTTTTTTTCTTGTCGTTTCAGATACTATATGGCCGGTACGTGCCACAGATAGTTTCTTTCTTGCCGCTTCTGAAAAAGGTTTCCGTTTCCCTTTCATTTTTTCCTTGGTTTCTTCTGATACTTTACGCCCCTTATTCCCCGATCCTTTAGTATTCCCAAGTTGCGCTTTATGTAATTTAATTCTTGTTTCCAAAGATGGTATATGGCCGGACATCCCCTGCCCTCCATCTGTAAGATTATACCCGTTGGGAATTTTCGTATTTAAAAGATTTATAAATTCCCTTTCCATCTCAAGTAATTTTAATTCATCATCGTTCTGATAAAGAACGACCCACTGGAAAGATTCAAGGCCGTATTTTCGGATAGCATTATGGAAGTAGGAATTAGAATTTGTCTTTGCAGCCTCTACATGGCGACTGACACGCCTGTTAAGGCTTTTTACGGTTTTACCAACATAACATTTTCCGTTAATTAAATTTTTCGCTTGGTAGATACATCCCATTTGTCTTCCTTGCTTCTATAACCAGTTCATCTGCTGGCAGGTATTTTCTAAAATTTTACTTAACTGATCGCTCATTTTAAATCGTTCTTTGTTGATTCTTAGACTCTCAACAATATTTCCATCCGCGTGACGCTCAGTTGCGGCATTCCAGTCGCAAACCATTTCCAATAAATCGATCAGGGTCATTCCGTCAATCCCATTCTCGAAATGTTCTGGATGATGGCTGTTATTTTCGTAATGATGTTTCAGGGCAACATTCATTTCGGTAAGTAATTCCTGCTTATATCGGTTACTACCATATGTCGTTCCTTTGAGACGCGGAGTATAAATATCAAAGGTTTTCTTTTCGACGTCTCCAAGTTTGCTTTGATCGTGGCATTCGGCGCGTACCTTCAGCAAATTGATTGCTCCGGTCATGAGTCGGCGGACACGTTCAATATGCTTCTTTGTCTCTGGTGCGCTGTCGTAATTTTCAGTCATTTCTTACTTCCGTTTCTTCGCTTTTTTCTTTAACGCGTTGGCTTTCTTTTTCGTTTTCTGTTTGGGTGTTGGAGGTTGCGGTCCCGAAGGCGGCAAGGGCGAGTCTATGGCCGGTGCACTTCCAGGAATTCCTACGCCATCTTCAAGTCCGGGAACCGGTGTTTCTCCGGCGTGAGTAATTTCAGCGTCAGCCTGATCATTCAGTTTTGCGCCTTCATGAAGAGGCGCTGGTTCTTCTATCGGTATTCTTATCTTATTCCCATCATCACTAAATGAATTTAATGGTTGAATTTTTTGTGCGTCTTCTGGTGTTAAAATAACTTCCAATCTCCCTGAAGGTGCAAGTGGCGCGGTACAGCCAGGGCAGAGCATTTCGCTACACAGCGTCGTGGAAACGGCCGCTCCCTCAGCATCAAAAGCAGCCCATCCCCAGCCCTTCCATGGCTCTAATAAGCGAACCATGGCGCCGTTTGGCCGGACATTAAGATCGAACTTCTCTGTGGTTTCGTGAAAAATCTTCTTACAGCCTGGGCATTGAACCTTTAATCCTTGCATTTATTTTTCCTCCATAATATCTACGAATTTAAAATATCCTTTTTGTGGTTTTAGCCCAACCCTTTTCCCAAATAAACTCAATAAGTATCTTTCCATAGCGTCCCGTGCTGCCGCCACCATGAAAGCCTTTAAGGATCTCATTGTTTTCTTGTTTTTTTCTATGTCCTTATATGTCATAGAATCGCTTCCGTAGCAGCCTGTTATGTAGGTCTTCCCCGATATCGATTTCAGGATCACAAGTGCTTTAACCACTACGCGCAATCCCCCATCAGGAGGTCTTGACCAGTCTGGTTTTGTGGTCGTGCATATCGTTGAAATCTTCCGTTTTATCTCATAAAGTCTAAAGTTGGTTAGGTGACATTTCGCTTTCATTGTTCCTTCCCTCCGGTAAATACATCTAAAAACTTTTTCGTTTTCTCCAAAACACTCTTTTCTGCATTACCTTCCGGAAATTCTTCATTGTCCAAGCCATCAGTAATAGAAAATACCTGCCCTTTAGGTTCTTTGAAAAGCCCTTCTCCGGGTGCTGCTTTACTTTTAAACACAAGCCAGCCGCCAACTATAACGCAGATAAGCGCCAAAACAACACCCGCGCTTATTAAAATTAAGACGTGCCAAATACTCATCATTGTTTGGTTCCTCCCTTATCGCCCAAAATTATCAGATTGCTTTTCTCTGGCGCCGCTGGTCCCTGCACTGGAGCATCTTCTTTTGGTTTCATATCTGCTGGCTCCCCACAATCTAAACAACGGAATCCAGTCTCACCAAAAATTACTCCGGCCTTTCCATTCGGACTCACTATGGCAGATACTTCGTACAAGTGGATTGCCGGTACAAAACTTTCGCCTCCGCATTTACATTTTCTTTTATTCAGCGAACTCAACGGTATTTTTAAATTAATCTGTTCCGTTTTCATATTTCCTCTCCTTTTT
Organism: Deltaproteobacteria bacterium RBG_16_44_11; assembly: GCA_001797845.1. GTDB lineage: Bacteria > Desulfobacterota > Syntrophia > Syntrophales > Smithellaceae > UBA4810. Next base: position 14,152 of record MGQN01000034.1, read on the forward strand.
GCCTCACCCATTAATCGGTCTCCCGGCTTCTTCTTTTTTAAACCTTGTCTCCAGTAATATTTTTGTGTCTTTTATCGCAACTGCCAATTGGCTGATGTACCAATAATGAGCGGGATTGCTTACTCGCTTTATTAAATACTTCAATAGGACAATTGCTATTTTTAAAACTATTTTATCTAATTTCATAACTCACTCAATTCTTTTTGGAGTAAAGTGCGTTCAGCAACATATTCCTTTAAAACTTCGTCATAAATCCGTTCTTTTATTGACTCTGGTACTGTTGCGATATTCCGCACTCCGGACTGGGGATATTCTATGTATAGGTTCACTTTCGCAAGAGGCCGTTGTTCTGCTTCTATTTTTGAGATTATTAAATTCAGACTCGTAATTTGTCTTTCAATTTTATTTGCTTTTTCTAATGTTTCAGAATTCATTGAACCAATTCCTCCTCCTCAATGTTAAAAGCGTTCTCTCTCGTTTGGTCTAGCCATTCACAACGCGACAATAACGAATGAACCAATCCTCCCGCTCCCAACACAGCCGGGTCTTTGTCTCTAAATTCCCGCAATCGATTCTTGAGAATTTCATTCTTGCCGAAATAGAACCTGGTATTCGACGGCATTATGCACGACCTCAGGCTCCGGACATAGTTGTCGAATCTTTTCGTGTCGTAAAAATCATCAGGCGGAATAATCAGGACTGCCGCTTTTTCTCCTCCCGCAGCTATCTGTTTTTCGTTGTACAATGCCAACGTAGTAACAAATCTCTCCGGATCACCGAACCATGCCTGCAAAAGATTGGGGTGCAGTCCATAACCATATTCTTCCCTTATTTTAAGGCAATTATTTAACAGCGTCGGAACGTCTTTGCTCTCCGTTTCGATCAATAATTGGAAGAGCGCGTTCTGTGGGTTTTCTTCTTTCTTTGACTTGACTATCCCCACAACTGCGGCATATCCGGGCATCCCTTCATCTTTGTCTGAGACTTCCGATGGCCAGGCAAGACATCCGTAAAGGTCATAATAGAGTTGGCCTGTTTCGGTATTCTCATAATGAAACGGCCGCTCAACCATTGGTTTGCCGGTAACAATAGATTGATCAATTTTGGCCTGGTATAGTTCCCATGCAAAGGGATGAGTTATTTTTTTAATTTTGCAGGTCATATATTCCTAATTAATAAATCGAGAAAGTTCTTTGCCGCTCTATTGGCTATTGTATGAATCTCCCCACTGCTTTTATACTTCTTTTTACAGTGGTAAAATTCATCTTTAAATGCCATAGCAACATTGGCTTGCCACGCATAATAAAGTTCTTTATCTTTTTTTATTTTCCTGAGAATGTTTTCCCTATCCAAAATTTTGGCAAATTCTTTCGCTAGTTCAGGAATCATAGCAAGGTGTTTTGTTTCTTTGCTACACCACGCTTGAGCTGCTTTTTCTATTGATTTTCTTGTTGACATCGCTCCCTCCTAATTATCTGATGGGTACGCCTCAAAATTACAATCAGCGAAGAAACCGCCTTGGCCAGCAAACGTCATAGCCAAACAATCCAGGTAATTCGGTGATCGTTTTAATATTTCTTTCATATCGGCTTTCTTCATAACTTCGATTTTTCCGGAATCTGTGTCATAAGTTGGCGCTGATAATTCTTCAATCAATTCCTCATTCGGCGGCAGCATGGCGCTCGGATCTGTTCTCAACCATTCGCGGACTGCCCACAATAGCTGATCCCTTAAAATGCGGAATTCTCCCATTTCTGTTTTTAATGTAGGTCGTTCAGCAACCTTGATCCCGGTAGCAACGCATTTTGATAGCTGCATTTGTGGAGCGACACCGACACCGACGCCCGTGGCATCAACCATCGCGTGTCCGATCCCAGTGTGTGATTTATACCAATCGACTGCCCTTGAACCTGTTTCGATGGTATCAACGCCTCCCCAGGGTGTGAACTGCGTAAGATAGCCTCCATATCTGCCAACGGCAACGTTCAGATCGTCGCCCATTTCAGCGCAATCAAGGCCCATTATGCCGATAGACCCTGCGGGCGGAACATCGCCGTGCTCGAGAACATACATATCGTAACGCGCCCGCGCTCTGGAGATCCATTCAGTTGAAATTAATTGATTCGTGCCCTGAGCTGGGTATTGCCCTAACACCATGTAGGAGAAAGCTGGATTGATTATTTTGCGTTTGCCTTTTAACAATGCCGGATAGGTACCGCCTCCAAGTCTTTGGGCTACGGCGCCAACTAAAAACTCTGGGACAACAAAAAGAACTTCCTTCTTTATTTTCTCATCTGGATTCAATGGGCGAGTCCATTCGTTGATTCTGCGGACTGTGGTTTCTCTGGTTACTGCTCCAGGAATGATATCTTTACCCGTGAGCACATTCGGGTGTCTTAACGCTGATAAATGAACAACGCTTACTGTATGGTCTCTTTGCATCCGGAAGACGGCACCGGCAGCTTGCCGCGGATTCAGCATTATAAGCAATCGGACAAAACCTCCGGACATACAGGATTCAATGCCTTTGTAAACATCTTCGGGAATGGCATCGCCTTCATCCAACACAAAAAGTAAATGTCTTTGATGTTTCCCTGAAAACTTTGCCTCTCTTTCTTTCGCGGTACCTGAGCTCGGGATCGATACGCCGGTGAGAAAATCCTTTGGACCGCGCCGAATATCCAATGTCGTCACCGTATCCTCCAGAAACATTTCCGGCTTTTTAGCAATAATAGATCCAATTTCACCCCAGAGAAGGTTTTTAAGATTTCCAAAAGGAGGAGCCGCTGCGGTAAAAACCTCGCAATCCTCAAACGCTTTATAAAACCATACTGAAGCTCTAGCGGCTCCATGAGTTTTCCCGGTTGCATTACTGGAAACAGCCACGGTTACTTGATGGTCTCTTACAGATTCCATCATCTTCACAATGTCGAGGGTTAGGGTTTCTCCTAATTCTTTTTCGCAAAAACCAACTGGATCGTTTTCGTATTGCTGATATGTTTGCTTTGAAGTAAGAATTGTAACAGCTTCCGGCTGCAATCGAGAAGTGAATGCGGCAGCAAAATTTTGAAGAGATTTAACTGGTATTTGTGACGTCTGCATTTTTTGCCTTTATTTTGGTTCTGTTTCTTTTACTTCTTCGAGGTTTTGACAATTCAGGTCTATTGTCCCGCTACCCAAATGACCTTTTTCCGTTGGCCATACCGAATGAATCCCCCCGATAGCACCTTCAATAAAATGCCTATCAGTACACTTATCCTTTTTAATACAATTTCCGCATCTCGTGTTTAGTGAATATGACATTTTTAATTTCCTCCTTCTTTAATTTTATGGTTGTTTGCCTAGCCAAAAATCTTTTTTTAAAACGACACAAAGTAAAATATAAATCTTTCCAATCTTCCACAGACCACTGAAGGTTTTTGGGTATAGTAAAAGATTTTTCCGACATTATTTACCCTTCATCGCTATTAGTTTTTCTTTTACTGCTTTCGCATATTCGGGTGGTAATGCTGCCAAAATTAATTCAGCCGTTTCACTGTCAATACCGAATTTCGTTTCGCTCTTCTCGCGCCACTTGTCAGGTTGTCTATTTTTTAACCAAAAGATCATTGACGTAGGATCTGGAGCGTAATGTTTTATAATGTCTGTTTTAATAACCACGCCGTACGCGATCTTTATATCGGTGTCTGGATGCTGATAGCCAAGAGCTCGTTCATATAACGCCTCTTCAACCCTGCTATCTGCCACGCCTTTTTCTCGTTTTACAGTGTGAAAAAACTCCGGATATTCTTTCTTCCAATTTTCTACTGTTCTCCTAGTAACATCAAGGGCTTGCGCAACCTCAGCGTCAGTAAAACCGCGCTGGTACATTAAAGAAATAAGTTTTTTCTTTTGGATGTAATTATCAAACTTCGAGGGTCTTCCGGTTTCTTTCTTTTCATCGCTCTTTGTTTTTTGAGTTTTGATTGTCTTCCCGACCGGATGTTTCCCCTTTTTGATTTTTTTCTGGGGTTTCCGTTTCTTCGGTTTAGCCATATTCACTCCTTCATTAATTTTACCCTGGCATTGGCCGTTTTTATTGCAAGCGCCTCGTCTCCAGTATCCTTGAGGATGCCGTTCGCAATCTGCGCGGCTTTCTTGGCTTGCTTATCCGTTAAATCTCTATTGTGTTTTTTTCTAAATTCTTCGGCGCTCCAGGGCATAGTAATCACCTCTCATGTCTTCATAGTATTTCCGGTTTCAATTAAATCAACTCTTTTTTTATAGTGCCCCTTTGGTTTCCGTTCCCGGATCACTAAATTAACTCTTGGCTCCAGTCCTTGCCCGTCTGAATAATCATTTGCTGCGCGAGGCTTGCAATTCCGGCAGAGACTATCTTTCCGACAATTTCTGCCTTGATGCGGCCTGCCGCAGCACGGGCAAATACAATCCACTATTTCTGCGTTTCGTTTGGTCACGTCTCTTTCCCAAAGATTGTTTTAATTTTTGACATCATGCTTTGTGGTGCTTTTTCTAACGGCACCTCTTTCTTCATCTCGGTAAATACTATTTTTACTTTTTCCCGCGGTCGGGGTTTTTCCAGTTCTGTTTTAATTAGATTTCGTGCATGGTAGCGCCTTGCTCTTCGGTTCACGCCGGCACCCGGTTTTAAATATTCATTAAGGTTCTTTGCCTGAACTTTTTCTTTGAGGCTTGGATTTATTATCGCGCACATATAGATTCCTTTTTAAGTGCATTTCTTGATATTATTT
>MGQN01000035.1:0-2397 GCA_001797845.1 Deltaproteobacteria bacterium RBG_16_44_11
TTGAGTGCAACGATTTTCCGTGCGATTTTCTGCACCCTTACGCCGATCAAGCGTCCATGCGGCCGCACAACACAAAAGTTTTCAATCTTTGCCTGATGAAGAAAATGGGTGTTGATTCATGGGCCGAAACGAAGGCAAAGAAAGTCCGCGATACATACTTTAAAGAGAAATTCAAACTGTGAAAGGAAACGAGGGACAGCGCCCTATATTTTTCTAACTTGCATATAAGGTGTCATTAATCCCGCTCAGCTTTGCTTCGGGGATAATTCGACCATCAAACTTCAGCGCACTTTGTTTCTGAAGTTTTGGTCCACGATCCCGCTCCGCTTCGTTTCGGGGACAGTTCGAACATGCCAATTTCAATGCGCTAAGCTTTTGAAATTGGTGTCTCACTGAATACCTTATTTACAATATCAATATAATTATCCCGGTGATGTGTTTTATTTATTTTCTTTCGTATTTTTTCCCCGTTTTCGAAAAAGCCTGCCATATACGTCCAAATTTCTTTCATTTTGTTCGTAATATGCGCGGGGCCATGCAAAATTTTCAAATATTCAGTAAATAAATTATCATGGAAAGCCCTCATGATTTTGATTTTTTCATTATAAGGCTTTTCCGTATTGAATTTAATTTTTTCCGCAAGGAAGGGGTTTCCGATCAAGCCCCTGCCGATCATCCACCGCTTAATTGATCCGAACCGAAACGAGAGCATCTCATATTTCTCAAAAGAATCTATGTCCCCATTATAGACCACCCTGTGGTTCGAAAGACCTAGGCACTGTTCAAACATATCGAGGTCAACTTCACCTTCATACATTTGCACACCGGTCCTCGGATGGATAATCAGTTCCTCAAGCGGATATTGATTGAAAATCGGAATGAGCTGCAACACCTCGTCGGGATATTTTAACCCTATTCTGAGCTTTATCGATAATTTCGGTTTTATAGCAGGCATGGTTTTTTCAAGAAAAGATTCGATCCTGTCCGGATAACAAAGCATGCCCGCCCCTCTGCCTTTCTTCACAACCATAGGGAATGGACAGCCGAGATTCCAGTTTACCGTGCCGTATCCAATATCGTATAACGCATTGGCAAGCTTGGTGAAGTCTTCCGGTTTTGAACTCATTATCTGCGGTATTGTGGGAATACCCGTATTTTTATCAGGGTAAAATTCGCGCAGAAGGTTATTCACCGGTTTCATTTTCTTCGATGAGGAGATAAAAGGCGCAATCGCCATATCAACGCCCTTAAAATAGAGAGGGAACAGGTTGCGATAAATCCTGTCGGTTATCCCCTGAACTGGTGCGAGATATATCATGGGTAGTCTCTAAATCCTTTGGCTGTTATTATACCAATCCGGCAACTAAACATATAAAATGTCATGCCGGACTTGACGCGTGCCCTTCAGGGTATCCGGGGAAATCCATTATTATCAAAACTGGTTCCCGGCCTTCGCCGGGACGACGTCTGGATTCCCGCCTTCGTAACCTAATAACCTAAAGGTCACACGAGGTCATCTACGACGGGAATGACAACTTTAAGACATATTACCGCCATAGTAATAACATTTTCTGATAGCAGTTGGTTTGTCAAGAATTATAGTTGATATTAACTAAAGAATAATTGGGGATGATTCTAATCAATTATAATAAAATAGAACCTGCTAATTATTTCCATGCTCACGGAACATCTAAACAGATGATGATTCCGGGGCTGCAAACCATAGCTCAAGCAGTATCAGCTATGGGATATAAACCCTTGCCTCCCAAATTTATTAGCAGGATTAAGCCGGAACAGAAACACTGATACAGTGAAAATATATACAACCTTCATCAGCTATACCATATTGGTTCAGTAATTGTTGCTTTACATATCTTCCTATTATCCACAAACTGTCAACCTCGATGAATATACAGGAGTTCGATTTATAACAAACACAATTCACACCTAACGACAATTATCACCAGCCCTTATTTTTTTATGCATAATATCCTTGGTGTAATATATCTTGACACCCCCCCCCTCTCTATATTAATCAACACAACACGGAAAACTAAAATTGTTATCCAAATAACCTTATAAAGGATATGTGGACGATGAAAAGTAAATTTTATAGAAACAAGTTTTTTTCAGTTGGTATGATCGTTTTCTTGATTTTGTTTGTTACTGCATGTAGCAGTGGTAGTGGTAGCGGTAGCGGCGGAGGGGGCGAAGCAACAAAGAGCTGGGGTACGGCGGAGCTGATTGAGGCGGACAATGCGGGACATGCAATGTATCCGCAGGTGGCCATCGATGCTGACGGCAATGCCGTGGCCGTCTGGTCTCAGTTTGCCGGTACCCGTTATAATATTTTGTCAAACCGATACACTGCTTCAACAGGTCTCTGGGGTACGGCGG
>MGQN01000035.1:2479-8305 GCA_001797845.1 Deltaproteobacteria bacterium RBG_16_44_11
GCAGTATGACGGTACCCGTTATAATATTTGGTCAAACCGATACACTACTTCAACAGGCCTCTGGGGTACGGCGGAACTGATTGAGGCGAACAATACGGGAAATGCATATGATCCGCAGGTGGCCATCGATGCTGACGGCAATGCCGTGGCCGTCTGGCGTCAGTATGACGGCACCCGTTATAATATTTTGTCAAACCGATACACTGCTTCAACAGGTCTCTGGGGTACGGCGGCGCTGATAGAGACGGACGATGCGGGGGGTGCATATGTTCCGCAGGTGGCCATCGATGCTGACGGCAATGCCGTGGCCGTCTGGCGTCAGTCTGACGGTACCCGTGATAATATCTGGTCTAACATGTACCGTTAATCAGGGCACTAGCCTGATTTTACAAAAATATTTAGTAAAATAGATGCATAGGGGGGAGAACCAAACTCCCCCTTTATTTTTTTATGAACCTGTTAAGCACATGCGCCTGTTCCCAACCGTTCCTTCCTCCGAAATTAATTTGATTGAGTCGCATGGAACTGTATTATGTTTTTGGTATACTGAAGAAAATAGCAGCGATAGGGGGAAATCTTTGCCTACTTATTAGCGATTTCGGATACCACAATACAAGTGGTAATCTTAAATTAAATTCCAAATCGAAAACCATTGCTTTGTACAGGAAAGCGCATAAATCCAATTGTCAATAACATCATAAATTCTCCGTGCATTTCGTTAATTACTGATTTATAAAACAAATATAGAACTTGCGAAATACAAGATTGTCAGGTTCACTGCCTTGAACTAGCAATGACAAACTATGGGCATAAAGGTGAATGAAAGGGAATTATTTTGAAAGCTAAAACTAAAAATATCAGCATCGTTTTATATAAACCCAAATACGCGGGGAATATCGGTTTAGTTGCGCGTGCCGCCAAAAACATGGGGATCAGCAATATAGTGGTTGTGGGCACAGCCGATTTTGAACGCGAAGCGATGCAGCAGCGCTCCACTCATCTGGCTTCAGATGTTTTAGATCAAATCCAGTATTTTGGAAGCATCGAAGAAGCGCGCGGCAGTTTCAATTATATTGTGGGCACAACCGCTCGTCTGGGTAAAGCCCGCGGGCCTTTTATCGCGCCACACGCTGTTGCCAAAGACATTGCCGATATCTTCGATGTTTCTTTTGAAATATTTCTTGGCCGCAAATAAGGCGTCTAGGATGGCGGGATTTGTCTTTTATATGATTATCAAATCCTTGCATGGGTCATCTAGCTGTGAAAAGTTTTGTATAATCCAGGGGCTTCAATTTAATTCTTGAGCCGTAAAGAGTCGCAAAGAATGAAACGTCACGTGTAAAGCGTGAAGTGTAAAATGGGGAGGAAACAATGAATACTTTAAAGTTATTGGAGTATAGTCAATATTTAAGGCACAAATATCTGGAAACATTAAGCAAGCTCACCTGGGCGGAAGTTATCAAGGATCGAGGCGCCAGTTTCCCTTCGCTGAGAGACATCTTTCTGCATATGATCTTTGTGGTGGATGCCTATATTAATTACGCACTGCAAGGCAATCCCAATTATCCGAGCGTCAACTATGACGAATACGACAGCATCGAGAAAGTCAAAAAATATATGGAAGAGGTAGAATCCAAAGCCAACGCCTATTTGAGCAAAGTAACGCCGGAAGAACTGGCAAGAAATATTGAGAGAAAGCAAAAAGACGGCTCGATTTTACATATAACCGTTGAAGAGATGTTGCTCGACTTTTTCCAGGAAGAAACGCATCATCGGGGAGAACTTATCGCGCTTTTATGGCAAGAGGATGTTGAGCCTCCCCATAGGGGCTTTATTCAGTACACGCTTTCGCAAAAGCGCAAATAGAGTGAATCAATATGCCATATAAAATTCTGGAAATTTCTATCATCACGCTTGTAATTTGTGTAACCGGTTTATGGGCTGGGTGATCAGTTCCTTGACATTTTTTAATTAGTGATTTTCCTGCCGCAGTTATTAACAATTTTTTCTTTTAAAAAATATCTTGACATTATAGACCGATCGGTTTATATTGCAAACCATGAAATCAAATTATCCCAGTAAAAAAGAAACAACTAATAAGCACATTATTGAAAAAGCCGCCGAGCTCTTTAACCGGAAGGGGTACGCCGGAACGTCGATATCCGATATTATGAAAGCAACGCACATGGAGAAAGGCGGAATATACGGGCATTTTAGCAGTAAAAAGGAAATTGCTCTTGCCGCATTTGAATATAATGCTCGCTATATTTTTAGGTCATTTGATGTAACCTCTTTCACCGATAAAACGGCCACACAGAAACTGCATATCCTTTTCAGGCATATAAAAAAAATGTACGATGAGCCTATTCTTTCAAGCGGTTGTCCCCTATTAAATACGGCAATTGAAGCCGACGATACGGACACTGAATTGTTGTCCATGGTAAAGAAGTATGTGGATAAACTTAAAAAGATTATTTGTGAGATTGTGAAAAGCGGTATTAAGAATAAGGAAATTCCTTCCGATGTTAATCCTGAAGAATTTGCTGAAACATGTATTGAAATGATTGAGGGCGGGAATTTTATGGCTAAAGTATATAACGACAAAACCTATAGAAAGAAGGCTATCGCCAGAATAGAGAATATTATAAATTCAGAACTTGTGCGATAATTTTTTTTGCATTAAAAAAGACCGATAGGTCTATTTTAGTTACGGGGAAGAATGTAACATTGGAACCGAAAATAATATTTTCAGGAGGAATGATATGAAAACCGATAAACAAAAAATTCTCATTAATCCCAAAGGAACAGAAGCAGTATATTCCGCCATGCAATTTTCTCAAGCCGTACGCTCCGGTGATACGGTTTGGATTTCCGGCCAGGTAGGTATGGATGATAAATGGCAGATAGGTAAAGGTATCGAAGCGCAAGCCAGACTGGCCTTTCAAAATTTGCAGAATATTATCCGGGAAGCAGGGGGATCGCTTGATGATATCGTCGAACTGACTACGTTTCACAAGTCCATGGCCGGCTTCAAGGATTTTTCCAAGGTTAAATCTGAATTCTTTTCCAAAGATTATCCTGCATGGACTGCCGTCGGAGTAACAGAACTCGTTCTCCCTGATCTTCTCGTAGAAATCAGGGCAACGGCAATAATCGGAAGTGGTAAGAAGAAAGGAGAGTGAGTTATGGTATCTGACAAAGTTTCATACATCGGCTTCACCTGTTCATACACGCCCTTGGCGTTGATCGAAGCGGCTGGTTATACGCCGTACCGTATACTGCCCGTAGGCGATTCACCCGATCAGGCGGGGCAAATTCTGCACGACAATCTATGCCCGCATGTCAAACGGGTACTGGACAGGGCTCTGAGCAATGATCTTCCGGAGCTTGACGGTGTCGTTCTGCTCAATAGCTGTGACGCCATGAGGCGTTTGGCTGATGCCTGGAAAAAGGCGAGGCCCGCTGATCGAATAATTCTTATTGGTTTGCCTATGACAACGGATGATTCCGCCGTTGCTTATTTTGAGCGAGAACTATCGCGGCTAGTTGATACCCTCGGCCAGTGGAGCGGGCGAGCGGTATCTATTGAAACTGTAAGGGCAAGCATCAAGAAGTACAATCAATTGGCTGTCTTATTTGAGTCTGTCCGTAACCGTTTTGTTGGCAGGGGAATCATCGGCGGCGCGGTTCGCCTGCAGGGATTATACAATATGGCCGTTACCCGTCCCTTTTCCGAGGCCTATCAAACTATAAAGGGTTTTATAGATGATCTGAATTCGCCGATTGCCGAAGATACGGGGATTCCGATTTTTCTTTTCGGCAACGTGCTGCCCGATCCCGAGGCCTTTGGATTATTCGAATCATGCGGGGTACGGATTGTAGATGAGGATTTATGCACAGGTTCCAGGAGTTTTGCTCAAATAGAAATGGATGGGGAAAGGAAAATTTTCTCACAGTTGGCGCGTGGACTTCTCAGACGTCCGCGTTGCGCCCGGACGCTTATTCCCATGACACCGGGTGCCATTGCGGGGGAAGTTCTATCACGAGCTACTGCGTGCAGGGCAAGGGGAGTGATTGCCTGCACCGCCAAGTTTTGTGATCCTTATATAGCCCGGATTCCGGGAGTACGGGAGGCGTTGCGGAAAGCCGGTCTGCCCATGCTGCACATTGAGGGAGATTGTACCATGCGCTCTTTCGGTCAACATCGAACCCGTATTGAAGCTTTTACAGAAATGTTGAGGAGGTAAAGATATGATGAAACAATTTTTTGATGACATGACAGCGAAAATGGAAGCGGGGCTTCTTGAAAAGAATACCGCCAGACAGAAATTCAATCTGGAGGTCACCAGACTTGGTCAGAGGCTCTATTCCGGCAACCAGCGCCTGGCGTTGTGCGGGGTATGCGCTCCGTTCGACCTTTTGAATGCGATGGGGATCAACTCGTGTTTTGTCGAGTTCTGGGGTGGGGTGCTTGCTACAGCTGGAATCGCGAATGAGTTTATGGAAGAAGCCGAACACGTTGGCTTCCAGGCGGAGAGTTGCGGATGGCACCGGGCAGTACTCGGAGCTGCCATCAAAGGGATGATGCCGACACCGGATATAATGATAGCAACCAGCAGCCCATGCACTGGTGGTGTCGCGGCAGTCGAAAATCTGGCCCAAAAATTCGGCTGTCCTTTGTTCGTTCTGACAATACCGCCGGACGATTCGGAAAGAAGCGTTCGTTACTTGGCCGACCAATTCAGGAGTATGGTCGATTTTATAACAACACATACAGGCGAAACGCTGGATGGTGGCAAGCTGAAAGATGCAATGAACAAAACTAATCAAGCGCGTGAAATCGCGCTCGAAGTGTACAGCCTTGCACAAAGTATTCCCTCTCCGGTAAAGGGAAGAGACCTCGTCAGTGTCGGGCTTACAATGCCTCTATTTTTAGGAACTGAGACAGCTATTGAGATTGCTCAGGCATATAAGAATGAGTTCACAGCACGTATAGAACGGGGGATCAGTGGCGTACCGGGCGAACGTCTTCGGTTGATCTGGTTGCAGGAAGCCATCCTGTTTAAAAATCCGTTAATCAAAATGTTAGAAAAGGATTACCAAGCAACTGTCGTTGTTGAGGAACTCAACGACATCTATTGGGAACCCATCGATCCGGGCGACCCGTTTATGGGGCTCGCGCGGCGGACGATTGCATTTCCTTTCAACGGAGCGGTGGAGCGCAGGATTAAGCACATAAAAAAGCTTGTGCAAGCATACCGGATTGACGGAGCGATCAATCCCTGTCACTGGGGCTGCCGTCAGGGTACCGGTTCCAGAGGTTTAATCGCTGAAGCTTTAAAGGACCTTAATATTCCGGTAATCAACTTGGAAGTAGACTGTGCGGATTCCAGAAACTTCGCCGAAGGACAATTGCGAACCAGACTGGAGGCATTTATGGAAGTATTGGGTAGTATCAGCAGTGAGCGACCCGTGGAAATAGGAGGACAGGCATGTACTATCTAGGTGTGGATTTAGGAAGTCTTTCCTGTGATGCCGTTCTCCTTGACCATAGCGGCAAAGTGCTGGCGACCTCGGTGGTTCCGACCGGCGCGCGGAATCGTGATGCTATAGCTCGCGCCACTCAGGAGGTGCTGAAAGTTGCGGGTATATCCGAGCGAGAAATCAAAGCAACTGTCTCAACAGGATACGGTCGGGACAGAGTAGAAGGCCGATTGTCTGCTGTGACCGAAATAACTTGCCACGCGCGGGGGGTGGAAGCTCTTCTTCCGGGAACGCAGGTGTTGGTAGATATTGGCGGACAGGATAGCAAGGCCATCCGGTTGG
>MGQN01000035.1:8327-9740 GCA_001797845.1 Deltaproteobacteria bacterium RBG_16_44_11
ACGACAAATGCGCAGCCGGAACCGGGCGGTTTCTGGAAGCTATGGCCAGGGCGCTCGAGGTGGATATAGAAGAGCTGTGCGAACTCGACCGCGGTGCTTCAAAAAATCTTACATTGAGCAGCATGTGTACGGTATTTGCCGAAAGCGAGGTGGTTTCACTAATTGCTGAAGGTGCTGAGGTCAAAGAGATAGTGGCCGGCTTAAATCGAGCCATTGCCTACCGTGTTGCAACGCTGGTTAAGCGGGTCGCGCCGGAGCTTGGGGGGCTTAAGGTTGCAATGTCGGGCGGAGTGGCGCGCAATCAGGGCGTAGTCCGAGCGCTAGCCTCGACTCTAAAAAGCGAGGTTTCCGTTCCTCTAAAGCCTGATACAATCGGAGCATTGGGTGCAGCACTTTTTGCCCGAGAGCGAATGCTCTGATTATATATAATAATACATTAGTGTGTTACGGCAAATGGATGTTGCGCCGCCCCATATGGGTTTTCTTCAGTACAGAATTTTCCAAAGGCGTAAGTAATGACAGCAAATCTGCGTTGCATCTTTAATCTTGATATTCGCTGCTAATAGTCATACAAGCTTTTTCTGGCCTATTATTTTGAAAATAAATTTGTGGCAAGTTTTTGACGATTAGAATAGTAAAAATCATTCATGCACATTTCGAAAAAATATTTATCAAGAGGCTGGTATGAAAAAGAATAAACAACAACAGAACAGTGTTGTCGGATCGTTGATAAGTATTGTATTCGCTTTCATCATTTTCTCAATCGTATTGACCAATGCCCCGGTTTGGGCGCAAGATAATAAAAATGATCTTGTGATTACCACACTATTTGATAGCAAGTCTTCCAACAAAGATTTAAAAACCGGTTGGGGATTTTCCTGTTTAATTCAGGGCACTGAAAAGACCATTTTATTTGATATCGGCAGCGACGACGCCATCATCAATATGGATAAGCTTAGAATCAACCCGGCATCCATAGATGTGTTGGTGATCTCTCATGACCATTTCGATCATACTGTCGGCATGCCCGCCTTTTTGAAAATAAACAAAAAAGCTAAAACTATCTTTGTGCCGTGTGATTCCGTGAAAATCTGCAATAATGTTTTTACGACGGGGGCAATGGGAACGGATATTAAGGAAAACGCCTTGATTATCAAAACGGCTAAAGGCCTGGTCGTGATCACTGGCTGCGCTCATCCGGGGATTGTAGAGATTGTTCAAAAAGCAAAACAAATGTTTCCGAAAGATGAAGTTTATCTGGTGATGGGCGGTTTCCATTTATCTATGGAAAGAGAAATAATTGTTCAAATGATTGTTAGCGACTTAAAAAAAGAAAATGTTCGAAAGATTGCTCCCAGCCACTGCACAGGCGATCTGGCGGAATCCTTGTTCAAAGAAGCGTTTGGTGCGGAT
>MGQN01000035.1:9813-22312 GCA_001797845.1 Deltaproteobacteria bacterium RBG_16_44_11
TTATCGGTTTACGGTCGGCAATTTATGGATTAAACGAGGAGGTCAAATCTTTTCCTAGCTCATCTAATAATAAAATTTGTCTATGATGCAGAAAAATATAAGTCATGCTTTGGAGGAATATGAAGCTAGTTGTTATCACGGGAATGCCCGCAGCCGGGAAGAATATAGCCGCTCAGTACGCCCAGGCGCATCAATATCCTCATTTTTCCACAGGTGATTTTGTACGAACGGAAATCAAAAAGAGAGGATTAAATGTTGATTCTGAAACATCGGCAAAAATATCCACAGAACTCAGGGGGAAAGATGGATTGGGTGTTACGCGCATAGTTGTTGATGAGGCATTGAAGCAAAAAGCTGATGTGGTTTTTCTGGAAGGCATTCGCTCCTGGCCTGAAATAGAATTGATTCGCAGCAAAGCGTATTGTACGCTCGTGGCGGTTGTAGCCCCACGAAAGCTGAGATTAGATCGCATAAAACAAAGGGGCAGGGGGGATGATTCCGCAGACCATTTTGAAAATCGGGATCAGCGAGAAATAGATTACGGTGTTGCCGTCTGCATTGCCCGGGCCGATGCCTATGTTTTAAACACCGGTTCGATGGACGATGCTTTGCGGCAGTTCGATGAGATTATCAATAATCTTTAAACTAAAATCATGGTTAAATCTTTGCTCGGCTTATCTTTCGATGAAAAGTTGTGATATAATCCATGGTGCTTCAATTTTATAAGACTATTGATGTATAATATTGCTGATTGTAAGCAAAAGGAAGATGCATGAGGGATGCAAGTAAAATAGCAAGTATCAACAACAAAGATTTAATTCTCATTCAGCCTAACCGTTTGATGCGGAGAAAACGACAATGGATCGGTCTTCCCCTGCTGAGTTTATGTTTTCTTTTGATTATTCCGGGATGCAGCACCCAATATGCTTATTGGAATAGCCCGAAACCAGCGATTATCTCACCTCCTTTCCCGGATGTAACTTCCGCCACGAGACATGCTTCATTTAAAATCGCAGATGACCGCGGAAATCAGGATGTCCTCGTTCTTCTGGCCCTGTCGGGCGGCGGCAGCCGTGCCGCTTATTTTGCTGCGCGTGTTATGACAACGCTCCAGCATGACAGTGATTTGGATATACTTAAGGAAGTGGATGTGATCTCGTCGGTTTCCGGCGGCTCTTTGGCCGGCGCCTACTACGCCGTTACGGAAGATCCTGAATTCGTGATTCCCGTTCCCCGTTGTAGATTGGATTGTGAAGTATTCACCGGGCAATCGAAAATCGCCTGTCAGAAAACAGGCAAAAAACAACAGCTTGTGATTGGGAAATTAACTGCTGAAGAAAAGAAAGCGGCGCAAAAAGACTTGCGAAAGGCGATCAGCGGTTGTGCCGCAAAGGAGTGGTCATATATCGAAAGGCTTTTTAATTTATCTCAGACTAAAGTCAGCTCCAACCGGATCTGGATCAGCAGGGATGAATGGGATGAACGGACGAAAAAAGGGTTGCTTAATCTGAATTTGAGATTCCGAAGAGCCCACGTAGAGGATCTTATGTCGCGGGATTATGTAGGCCGATGGGTTCAGAACTGGTTCTTGCCGACGAATATAGTCCGCTATTGGTTTACCGCCTATGACCGTACCGACATCATGGCCCAAACCTTGGAGGATAATCTCTTTGATACAAAAAATCTGGGGGTTCCTCTGAAATTCGGCGATTTGAATCCCGAGCGTCCTTATCTGATTCTTAACGCGACGGATGGAACGGAGGCCTATAAACCACAGATGCAGGAACTGAAGACAAAATCTCAGAAAATGCATTTCGGCTCTGTCATTACATTTACCGATGAGGATTTCACCGAGCACCTGAATTCCGATATCTACCAGTTACATGTGGCACGGGGTGTTATGGCCTCCGCGGCCTTTCCGGCAGTATTCAGCTACGTGACCCTGAAGGATTTCACAGATGAAAACGATGAAAGATATCATCATGTCTTCGATGGCGGCAACGCCGACAACCTGGGCCTGCGGAGTTTATCCAGGGTCATCAAGAGCAATCCCGACCGATACAAACACATCATTGTCATTCTCGTCGATGCCTTCGTTGAACCACCCGGAAAGAGCAGCAAAAATCCCGAACCGAGGAGTTCTTTCAGTCATATTCTCGATATGAACTTTATGGATAGCTTTGACGCTTTATTAAAAAGTAACAGACAAATAGGCATCAACGAATTTCTTAAAGATAATATAGATATTCAGGATAAACTGACTTTCTGGCATATAACCTTCGATAAGGTTGATGAAAACACAATCGACATCACGCCGCTGAGCTACGATGACAACCCGCTGGAGTTAAAAACGCTCAGAGAGGGATTAAATCACATTGAGACAAATTTACACATCTCCGATAACGACAAAGCAAGGATAGAAGAAGCAGTCAGGATCATCTTTAGAAAGGATGGCCCTTGCCTGGAACGGATCAAGAAAATTCTCCTGAGCGAAAATACGGATCGTTCCGGTCTTGCGCAGAAAAGGGACGCCTGTCTTCTAAGGCCAGATCTTGAAAAAAAGTTTTAGCGTAGATGAAGGGGCAAGGCTATGCAGGGATCATCTATTATGAATACTTCCATAGTAAAAGCAGAATCTCGTGAGACATTTCAGGACAAGCTTTTTTAAATGCGCTGATAATATGTTGGTAGCGATTCCGAGATTTGCCTGAAACTGCTCAAAAGTTTTACTCCCGAAGAACGCTTCTCTAGTGATGAAAATAGTCCACCTGTCGCCCATGGTTTCAATGGTGTTGTCTACCGAAGAAACAGGAAGCTTCCTTTTCTGTTTCATATGAATATCATCCTTCAGATTTTGCGTTGGTTCATGTATCGATTCAGTGAAGCTTGTGCAGTCAAAGGTGAGAAAAGACAAAATATAATTTATATTATAAGGAATAGATGTATGAATAAAACAAAAATACTCGGCATCATTTTAATGATTGTATTGATGGCTCAACATGTACATGGCAATGAGGGGAAAACACCGCGGCAGAAAGCTGATCCTCAGAAGTTTACCCGGATCGATACTACTTTCAAAAGCCAGGGAACAACCTGTGCCGCATGGCTTTACTTGCCTAAAGGCGTCAGCAGACCTCCTGTTGTTATCATGGCCCACGGGTTTGGCGGAGAACGAACCATGCGGTTACCTGCATACGCAGAGTACTTTGTCAGTCAGGGGTTGGGCTGTCTTGTCTTTGATTATCGCACCTTCGGCGACAGCAAAGGCGAACCACGGAATTATGTCAATCCTACACGACATCTGGAGGACTGGCAGGCGGCCATAACCTTTGCCCGATCTCTGGATTCGGTGGATAATAAACGCATGGCGTTGTGGGGGACCTCCTTCAGCGGCGGACATGTGATCGTGACCGCGGCGCGTACCCCGGGCATCTCGGCTATTGTCGCCCAGGTTCCCTTTGTGGATGGACGTTCATCCGGCCGGAGTTTTGGGTATAAGCTCCAGGCCGTGTATCACGGACTATTGGATGCAATAGGCGCGGCCCTGTTTAACCACAGACATTATGTGCCCATGGTAGGGGGGCCTGATACATTTGCCATGCTCAATACACCGGACGCCCTGGAAGGAGCAAAAAAACTTCTGCCCCCGAGCGTAAGCCCCGGTAGGAAATGCCCCGCAAACATAGCCTTGACCTCGTTTTTTTACCGCCCAATAAAATTTGCCCCCAAGGTAGTCTGCCCCGCTTTGATCATTTATGCCCAACAGGATACGTTGATATCGCCTCAAGACGTCAGGAAAACTGCGAAAAGCATGCAGAAGACAACAGTGATCGGCCTGCCGGTTAAACATTTCGATGTTTATGAAGGGGAGACGTTCGAGAAGGTGGTCAAACTGGAAGCTGAATTTTTAAAAAAGCAATTTGCCCGTGCTCCTGTGGGCTTGCGGAAAGATGCCGGTATCAAATAAAGTACCCCACAGCATGAAAGAATTTAGGTACAGCGGGGGTTTTATTCGAAAGCCGCTAAAAAAGACCCGTTGACAAATTCATAGATAATAAGCAAATTCAGTTTTAAGTCCAGTGTCAGGAAAGGAGATGCATGATGTTTCGCTTAAATCGTGTCATTGTAATTATTGCTTTTGTGCTTATCGCAATGGGAATTCTTCCATGGGCGGCCGTTGCGGCCTCAGAATCACAATCTTCAATCGAACAGACTTTTCAAAAGGCAAAAAAGGATTACCTGGAGAAAAACATTAATTCCGCGGCTCAACAAATTCAAAAGGGCGCATCGTATATTAAGGCGGAAGCGGCAAAAGCGTCGGTTCAGGGAAAAGAAACTCTGGCGGCATCGGCTCAGGAATTGGAAAAACTGGCTGATGATGTGAAAAAAGGAACAGTAACATCGGTAAAAAGAATTGAAGATGCTTTTGCGCGCGCCTATCTCGCGCTAGCAGCGGATTCCCAGATCAAATCAACAGAATCATGGGCTAAAAAAGAGGCGGCAAAAGCCGGCGAGGCCCTCGATTCGGCCACTAAGAATTTAGAGAAAAGCTTTGCCTGGGCCGGTCAGAAAGTTGAAAAAAACACGAAAGAAGTTATGGAAAAGTCTGAAGAGCTTTCGCTGAAATTAAAGAAAAAAGGCAGTCTGATTGCTGAAGAGGTCGGAAAAGGACTGAAAGACGCGGGAAACGAAATCGAAAAATTTGGAAAAAGAATTTCTCCTAAGTGAGATAGTGAAAAAGAAACGTTCCCACAAAATTTAATCCTATTCTCTGCGGGATTCTATTCTTCTGCCATCCTTTGCGAAAGAGGTGACTACGATGGAACAAAACATGGACGTTGTCACTAAAAGAGTTAAAGGGTTAGTTGTCATTACCGGTTGTGACAGCGGCATCGGTAAAGCTCTGGCGCAAGGGCTGGCAGGGCAGGGTTACAAAGTTGCCGTTTCTTATCTGCGTGAAAATAATTTTGAAAATAATCCTCAAATCTTTGCTCAAAAGCTGGATCTGGAAAGCAAAGCTGAAGTTAAAAGCTTTTGCGATTCGATAAAACTTCTTTGCAAAGAAAATCTTCCCTTGTCCGCGGTGGTCACTAATGCGGGTGTTGCCTTAGGTGGGCCGGTGGAGAATGTACCGCTGGATTTATATCGAAAAAGCTTTGAGATTAATTTCTTCGGCGCGGTGGCGATTATTCAGGCGCTGATTCCGGAATTAATCAAGAGCAAAGGAAAGATTTGTATCATCGGCTCGATGGCCGGCAGGATTGCCATGCCGTTTCTTTCGCCATACGCTTCATCCAAGTTTGCCCTGGAAGGATTTTGCGATTCTTTGAGGCGGGAAATGAATCCTTTTGGCGTAAAAACGATTATGATAGAACCTGCGGCTGTGGCGACGCCGATTTGGAATAACGCCAAAGAGCAGGATATCTCTTTTGTCGATGAAAAATATATGGAGAGCTTGCTTACTTTTCAGGATAACTTTATCGAAGGCGGCAATGAAGGAATGCCTGTGGAGAAGGCAGCAGGTATAATCGCCGATATTTTAGAAAAAAAGAAACCGAAAGCCAGATACATCATTGCCAAGAATATGATGACCTTTAAAATTCTTTTGCGCTTGCCTTCAATCGTTCTCGACAAAATTGTGATAAAGATGTTCAAGATGAATTATGGTGATCATTAGCGGTAATCGAATCCTGTCGATTATTTCTGTTTATTTATAGAATAAACGTAATAATTTTTTTTACTTTGACAGTTTGTATTAATGTGCTATGAAAAATCTGCGCACGGGAGGTTTTTCATGATAGTCACAATTGTAAATATTCTTGTTAAACCGGAAAATATTAATCGGTTTATTGAAGCAACAATTGAGAATCATAATAATTCAGTAAAAGAAAAAGGAAATCTAAGATTTGATGTTTTACAGCATCGGGATAACCCTGCGGCATTTTCTCTGTATGAAGCATATGAATCCGACGAGACATCTGCCGCACATAAAAAAACAGCTCATTATCTAAAATGGCGTGAAATCGTTGAACCCTGGATGGCCCAGCCGCGCAAAGGAATCGTACATACAATTATTGCGCCGGTAGAAAAATTCGCATGGAAGAGATAAGCTCTTTTTGTATCTCCGGCCTGCCCAAGATTATTTTTGGTGCTGGTACATTTTCCGATCTTCATAAAATAATACGATCGTATGGCCGTAATGTACTCATTATTACCGGCGGAGAATCGTTTAAACACTCCGGCCGATTTGATGCGCTTGCCTCTCAACTCAATCAAGCAAGGATAAAATACAATGCTGTATCTGTTCGGGGTGAACCAACAGCAGAATCTATCGATGCAATAACCCGTGAATATCGCCAGATACCGGTCAACGTCGTTGTTGCCATCGGCGGTGGAAGCGTCATTGACTGTGGTAAGGCCATTGCCGCAATGCTTGCCGAAGATGGTAATGTCAAAGACTACCTGGAAGGTGTTGGAACCGGAAAACTCTCCGGAGCAAAAATTCCATTTATTGCAGTTCCCACAACCGCCGGCACAGGAAGTGAAGCAACAAAGAATGCCGTCGTGTGCGATCGGAAAGAGGGATATAAAAAATCTCTTCGGCATGATGCATACATGCCCGATGTTGCTGTCGTTGATCCCGAACTTACCCTGACCGCACCACAGCAGATTACAATTGCTTGCGGACTTGATGCCATAACACAACTGATTGAATCGTACACCTCAATAAAAGCAAACGTTTTTACCGATTCTCTGGCCTTAAAGGCGCTTTCATTAGCTTTCCAAAGTCTGCTTCCGCTGAGTACTGATCAAAGTGATGATATAATTCTGCGGGGAAAAATGTCGTATGCGGCGCTGATTTCGGGGATAACGCTCAGCCATGCCGGTCTCGGTGCGGTGCACGGCATGGCGGGACCTCTCGGCGGATTGTTTCCGGTGCCGCACGGGATAGCCTGCGGGAAGCTCCTGTATCCGGTAATGACCCATGTGGTAAAAAAAATTATTGATGAAAAAAACCTTGCGGCACAGAAGCGTTTTGCCGCTATCGGCAGACTCTTCACCGGGAATTCCGGGAATGATGACATCCTTTGCTGTGAACTCTTTCTTGGCGTTCTTCGCAACTGGACAGAGATGCTAAAACTTCCACAGCTTTCGTGCTTTGGCATGACATCTGCCGATATGGGAAAAGCAATCACTCTTGCGGACAGTAAAAACAGCCCTGCACTTCTTTCCCCAAAAGAGATGAGAATTATTTTGGAAAGTGTCCTTTGAGGTACAAGGCAGAACATATTGCCACATGAATATTGACATTTTCCTCATTAATCTCTAGATTAAAACAAAAAGCGTCAGAGAAGTGAAAATATGCCGATTTACGAATATCAATGCGATAAGTGCAAAAAGCAATTTGAAGTTCTCACCATGAGCATGAGCGAAAAACCTAATGCCGTGTGTCCGAAATGCAAATCTAAAAAGACCAGAAAATTGATGTCCAAAGTTGGGAAAGGCAAATATGGCTCGCTCGGTTCGGGCGGTTCCGGCAACGCCAGTTCCTCCAGCAGTTCCGGTTGTTCGTCATGTTCCTCATCTAATTGTTCTTCCTGCGGACACTAAGTTTATTAAAATCAACGATAGACGTCTTTTCTATTATTATGATATGAATAAATAAAAAAAGGAGGATGCTTATGAAAAAGATCATTTTGCTTCTTTCCGCTGTAATTTTTGTAATCGCTGTTCTGGCTTGTGCTGCCGAGGTAGCAAAGGAGGCAGCAAAGACGGAACTTCGCCCTGCCCAGAAGCTAATGCAGGCTCGCGCAATGTTGTTAACTACCCTTAACAAAAACCTGGGAGCCGGCAATTTTGAAGCAGTTGGTAAGAATGCTGCTGATCTGGCAGCAGAAACGAAGAAAACCGGTGAGAAACTTACCAATCCTCTTGCCAAAGACATAACGCTGGCCATTTCAATGCTGGCCAAAGACACCTCCAGTGCCGCTGACAAAAAGTTTGCTGGCATTGTAAAAGTAAAACTGGGTGCGATTAAGGCTAAATGTGATGAGTGCCACGCTAAAATCAGAGACAAGAAGTAGTAGTACGGCTGAATCAAGAAATAACAGGGGAAGTTGAATTTATAAATAATTCCCTATCTATGCCTGCCTTCCGGTGGTTGGCAAAGTAGAGAGTTCTGCCTTACGGTCGAAGTAACAAAGCAGCATCCCCAACACCCTTTGTAAAACCGCTTTCAACGGCCGTGCCATTTGGCTTTCCCGGGGATTCTTGTTTGGATTCATCTGTATTTGATAATCATTAACGATAATGTGGCTAAGGCAGCCTAAAGCTTAAACGGGAGGCCCGAGATAGTGCAAGCTTTTCTTGATATGCGCACCCTGATTTTTACATCCGGCGTCACATCGATGTTTCTGTTTGTCTGCATGGTCTATGCTCGGCAGAAGCAAAAAACATATGATGGCTTTCTTTATTGGATATTTGCGTCTTTGACCAATGCCACAGGCATGATTCTGCTCTCTCAAAGAGATATTTGGCCGGACTTTCTCACGGTCGTGATTGCCAATGCATGCCTTATTTTATCGATGATGCTGGTCAACATTGGCCTTAACTACTTTACCGGATTACAACCCCGCAATAAGTTATATCTGCTATCTTTGCTTGTATTTCTGATGGTCTTTGTGTATTTTACCTATGCACTGCCAAATTTAACTTTCCGCATTGTTGTCTTTTCCGGATTTCAATCAACGCTATACGTCATTGCCGCAATTCTCATTTACCGGGACCTTCCGCGAATATTGCCGCAAAAAAATTATATCTTATTCCGGTTTTTCATTTTTTGCGCAATATGGCCGGTCTTGCGAATAATTTCTTCTTTTGTTATCAGTGAAAACCCCGTAGATTTGATTAAGGCCGGTTTTTTCCATCAGCTTACTGTTTTAGTTAGTATTGCAGCATTTATGATTATGTATATAGGATTGATCGTTATCAACGCGCAAAGAGTTGAACAAGAAATGATTGATGCAAAAAACGATATAAAAACCATCGCCGGCCTTATTCCTATTTGCGCCAACTGCAAAAAAATAAGGGATGGTAAAGGCTCCTGGAATAAGTTGGAGACATATCTGAGCAAACATAACGATATTGAGTTCAGTCATGGGATATGTCCGGAGTGTATGCAAAAGTCGTATCCGGTTAAATAACCAATAAAAACAATGCTTATGGACATGGAGGAGAGTTTGCCTCTATGCGAGCCTCCAAAAAACAACTCCAGACGTATTGAGTGATTACGGTATAAAAAGCGATTGTATTCCCCGGATACTCACAAAGCTCAAAGAGCATGGCATGGTCAACCTTGGCGAGCGAAAAGATGTAACTTTAGAAATGATGCGCAAGATTTTGGAAAATTGTTTGTAGTTTTTCGCTCGATGTATTTCTGTCAAGATGTTTTGTGATCGCCTGAAACGCAACACTTTTTTAATGTTTATGCATCATGTTTAAGCCGGTTTTTATTGACAACATCGTTTTAATTGCGCTAGACTTACGTCAATTGTTAATGTCTTTTTATAAATCATGGAAAACAATTAAAATTTATTTTTCTTTATAACTGCCCCACAGCGAAGGGGCTTATAGCGCGACAACCGGGAGGTTATTTATGGAATCGATTGTATGCAAACACTGGCACCACTGTCCGTCTGAAGAAGTTACCACGTTACTGGATACGGATCAAAACAAAGGCTTGTCTCATTTTGGAGCCAAACACCGCCTTGAGCGTTATGGCCTAAATATGGTTACGGCAAAGAAACAGAAAGGGCTTCTGCAACGCTTTTTGCTTCAGTTCCATCAACCGCTGGTTTATATATTACTTGTTGCCGGTTTTGTCACGTTGCTTCTGCAGGAGTATGTAGATTCATCCGTTATTTTCGGAGTTGTAATCGTAAATGCCATTATCGGTTTTATTCAGGAAGCGAAGGCCGAACGCGCCATCGAATCACTCAAAAAAATGATGGTCACTCAGGCTACGGTTCTGCGCGACGGCAAGTGGCTTTCCGTCGATTCGGTCAATCTGGTGGTCGGGGATATTATTCAGTTGCAGTCCGGCGATAAGGTACCCGCTGATGTCCGCCTGCTGCGTTCCCGTGATTTGCAGGTAGATGAATCCGCGCTGACGGGGGAATCTGTGCCGGTAATCAAAAAAGAAGAAGTTCTTGATCCGGAAACAATATTGGCCGACCGCAGAAATATGGCCTACGCCGGCACTATGGTTACTTACGGGCAGGCGCGAGCTGTTGTTGTGGCTACGGGCGATGGAACCGAGACCGGCCGTATTTCTGAACTGATCGCCTCTGCGGTTGATCTTTCGACGCCTTTAACCAAGAAAATTGCCGCGTTCAGCAAAGTCCTGCTTATCGCGATTCTTGCTCTTGCCGCGTTGACGTTTGCCGTCGGTTTGTGGCGCGGTGAAAACGTCGTATATATGTTTATGGCCGCTGTCGCTTTGGCTGTCGGCGCTATTCCCGAAGGCCTGCCTGCCGCCGTAACCATCACCCTGGCCATCGGTGTGAACAGGATGGCGAAGAAAAAGGCAATCATTCGCAAATTACCCGCTGTGGAAACTCTGGGGAGCACCACAGTCATCTGTTCGGATAAAACCGGTACGTTAACGGAAAATCAGATGACGGTTAAAAAAATTTTTGCGGGTAACGGCTTCTATGATGTTGAAGGAAACGGCTACGCGCCGGATGGCCAACTGCTTTACGAAGGAAAGCCTCTCGCCGGATCTATGCCTTTGGCGCTCCAACAAACTTTAATGGCCGGATTGCTTTGCAATGATTCCCGCCTGATGCACGAGGAAAATATCTGGCGCATAGAAGGAGATCCCACAGAAGGAGCGCTTATTACTGTTGCGGGCAAGGCAGGTCTAATTTCCGAAAAAGCAAAGGAGGCAATGCCTCGTCTTGATGAAATACCGTTTGAATCGGAACGCCAATTTATGGCTACCCTTCACGATACCAGGTCTGAAGACAAAAAGATAATTTATATTAAAGGCGCGGTGGAAAAAATATTGGAAGCCTGTGCTGAAAGTCTTGGTAATGATGGCAAGAATACTACTCTCAATAAAGATAATTTGCATGCCAGGGTGGATTTAATGGCACGCGGAGGCCTGCGCGTGCTTGCTCTGGCGCGAAAAATCAGCCACAAGGAAACGATTGACGTAGAAGATTGCCTTACAGGCCTTACTTTTCTGGGGCTTCAGGGCATGATTGATCCGCCCAGGGCGGAAGCTATTGCGGCTGTTCGCACCTGCCATGGAGCAGGTATTATGGTCAAGATGATTACCGGTGATCATGCGGTAACCGCCACCGAAATCGCCCGGCAACTAAATATCGGGCAGGAAAAGGGCAAAGCTCCGATAACAGTTACGGGGAAACAACTGGAAAAGTTAACCGATAAAGAATTAATTGAGATAGTAGAAGGAACTTCCGTTTTTGCCCGTGTAGCGCCGGAACAAAAACTGCGTCTGGTGGAAGCGCTGCAGGCGCGCAATCACGTGGTGGCGATGACCGGCGACGGCGTCAATGACGCACCCGCGTTAAAGCAAGCTGATATTGGAATTGCGATGGGTATTACCGGTACGGATGTTTCCAAGGAAGCGGCGGACATGATTCTAACCGACGATAATTTTGCCAGCATTACTTCCGCCGTGGAAGAGGGGCGCCGGATTTTCGATAATCTGGTGAAATTTATTACATGGACACTGCCTACAAACGGCGGCGAAGGCTTGGTTATTCTGGCCGCGATTATGACCGGTGTTACCCTGCCTATTTTGCCTGTGCAGATTCTATGGATCAATATGACTACGGCCGTACTTCTTGGTTTAATGCTGGCTTTTGAGCCGGGAGAACCAGATACCATGCACTATCCGCCGCGAAATCCCTCCAGTCCTATTCTTACCGGAATTCTCGTAACAAGAATACTGTTGGTAACTTTACTGATGCTGGGGGCAGTTTTTTCCATTTTTGTCTGGCAAAAATATCAGGGATATCCGCTGGCGGAAGCGCGCACCGTGGCGGTAAATCTTTTTGTGATGATTGAGCTCACTTATCTGTTTAATTGCCGGTCGTTGACCAAATCGATGTTCAAGATAGGTATCTTGTCCAATCCGTGGGTTTTATTCGGCAGCGCCACGATGATTATTTTACAGCTGTTTTACACTTACTCTCCGGTGATGAACAGGATTTTCCAGAGCGAGCCGATTTCAGGCAAGGATTGGTTGATGATTATTGCTATATCACTTGCGGTTTATAGTATTATCGGCATGGAAAAATGGCTGAGACTGCATGTCTTCAAAAGAGCACGCTGATGAGAATTTATCGAAAACAACGGTGATAATTTTGTTTAATGAAGAGTAAGGGCCAGCTGTAGTTTCAACTTTTGGAGAGTTAGCCTGGCCGATAAAACCGGTCTTTATTTAAAAGTAGTAGCCTATCCGGAGTTC
>MGQN01000035.1:22329-29115 GCA_001797845.1 Deltaproteobacteria bacterium RBG_16_44_11
GCTTCTCGCCGAAGTCTGAATTTCTTTCACCGGCGATAATACCTGCGCGGAGACGGAATTCCCAATTAGTGAATCCCGTATAAAGCAGTTCCGGCGTCAAAGACCAGCTTGCATCATCTATGTTCATCATCCCGGCGAGCGACGGCGTGAAATAAAGGATATCGAAAGGCTCTTTCTGACTGAAGCGAACATAAAGATAATTCTGCATGGCGTTGGCGCGGGCGTAACCGGATTCCGCCAACTGCTGCGCCTGGCCCAGCAAAGCCGTGTTGCCCGATGTTTGGTAGAGATCATATCCACGGTTAATGAGGCTGTAAAAGTTTGTCATTTCATCCGAGGTGAAACCTGCGTCGCTATGGTAAAATTCAATGATCGTGGTCAGATCGAAAGACGTCAAGTAGCGAATGCCGACGAGAAAGCTGTGCGCCTCTTTCTCGATCTGCCGGGGAATGCCGGTTGCGTCCAGCACATTTTTCCGACTATTGCGAAAATAGGCATATTCGCCATGCACTTCAAAGTTGGTTGTGATGTTGCGGGAAAAGTCAAAGCCGTAGCGATCCGGCCTGCTGCCGCCGGTCATGAACATTAGATCAATATCCGTGTCATACAAGAGAAAATAAAACCGCCCGGCAATATTCAGTTTGTTATTATTGCCGAAGTCATCGTTCACATGATCATAAACGGGGAAAAGCACCGGTGTGAAAGAAAAGGTTTTTAGCGGTCCCTCGAAGCTTTTGATATAGTCAGCCGTCGCCAGAACATAGCCTTCCATCGCTTGTTCCGGATCGTCCGGATCTTTCGGTCTGTCGACAAAAGCTACGGGGTTCCAGGCATATCCCTTTCCCCACTTCATGGTTTTCTTGCCCACGTCAAATTTTAGATTGGATAATGGCTTCACGGAACCATAGAGTTCGTAAAATGTCGATCTCTCCGATTCTCCCGAATAGGAAGCTTTCAGATCTGTATTGGTTTTGGCATATACGCGGAAGATACTCTTTTCATAACTGCCTTCCAATTGAATTCTGCCGTTGGCTTCCAGCAGATTCTGCCCCCGGGGATTATCATAAAAGCGCAGCTTGTAAAAGGCCGCGTCTCGATCAAGACCGAAAAGAACAGGCTTGAACTCGACATACCCGCCGACATGGTAGGGTTTTTTTTCGATCTCCGCAGAATCAAATGAATACGACTCCTCGGCGACGGCGACTGCCGGAATGATCCAAAGCATAAAGAACAGGAAGATTGCCCATCGGCGTTTCATTATCGTAGCGATTCCAGGTTGGACATAAAGGTCAGTGTAAAGACCTCATCCTTGAACGTCCGCTTTTTGACCTTAGCCATAATCATGACAGACTTGTATCCCTTGTAAAGCGGACTGTCCGTTTCGATCACTGCCGGCCTGACAATCCCGTCGCCAAAATCCTTTACATCCTTGAAGTAGAGGGTCTTGATAAGCATGTTTGCTTGAGTCAAACATTCGATTTTTGTGGGCAGCTTTTTGTCCTTATCTGCCCAGATCTTGAGTTTATCATAGGCCACAGTTTTTGTTTTGGCTTTGAGATGAAGGAGATACTCTTTGCCTTTTTCATCAACCTTTTCCACATCGTATTCCGCCGTGTAGTCTAACTGCAAAATGTCGGCATTGTTGAATACACCGCCCACGACTGACTGGAGGCTGGTAATGCGAATCGGCTTGCCGATATTGGGGATATTGAGCCACATGTTATCACCGACTCTTAGCGTGCTTCTGCCTTTTTCGCTGGCCGGAGCCAGAAACACCGAGGCGACTTTGTCAACGCCCTTTTTGACGGTAAAAAGCGTGAACTCTTTTTTTCTGCCATCCGGTTCGATATTGATGAGTTTTCGATACGACTCGTAAGATTCAGGAGAGAGGTTCCTGTCCACTTCTTCCAGAAGCTTCTTGCCGTCCAAAGCAAACGCGGGACAGGCAGCAGATACAACCAATAGGCAAATTAATAATATTTTTTTAAACATGTGATACCCTCCCTCAAAATTAAACGTGGCGCAAGGCCTCGATTGGCTCCATTTTAGACGCCTTAATTGCCGGTTGAAGACTGGCTGCCACGGCAACAACGATGACGATGACTGATATGGTCAGTAAATCGGCGGGTTGGAGTGTCGCCGTCAGGAGCATCCCCTTTTGCTGGGCGAAATCAAAATGGATACCGATCATATTAATTATCACTACGACGGCGATTCCAATGAAATCGCCAATGATGGCGCCCACCACACCAAGACAGAGGCCCTCGATGATGAACATGGAGCGGATCTTGCCCGGCAGAGTACCGATGGCAGCGATGGTGCCTATTTCCCGAATCCGTTCATAGACGGCCATAATCATCACATTCATAATGCTGATGAGCACAATCGCAATAAGCATGATCTTGATAAAAAAGGTCATCACGTCGATCATGCGGGCAATGTTGAAGAAAGGTGAGAGCTGTTCCCAGGAGTGCACCTCAAACATAGGCCGCCCTTCTTTGTCGACATCGCCGGCTGCTTTATTTTCCAGTTGTCGGACGGCGGCGGGAAGGCTGCTGAAATCTTTCAGGCGAATGGCCACTTCACTTATTTCCGCTTCAGACATACGGAGAATCTCGGCGGCGTCCTCGATATGGACATACCCGTCACGCCCGCCGGGTCCGGTGGCGCTCTCCAGAATGCCGGAAACGATAAACTGTTTGCCGTTCACGGAGCCATCTGCGTTGGTTGCCACAATGACAACCGTGTCGCCCAGCTTGACCTTCAATCCCTTCGCTAAAAGTGTGGGAATCATGATTTCACCCCGGTTCAGAACTTTCTTTCCTTCTGATATGCGGGAGGTTAAAAGAGGAACCGTCTGAAACTCCTTTTCGGGATAGACGCCATTCAGGCGGATGTTGGTCGTCTCTGTAAAATTGCTGAACATACCGCCGAATTTGAGACGGGGTGAAAAAGCTTCCACTTCCGGTGTCGCGGCAAGGAGCGTTTCAATTTTTGTATAGGCCTTGGGTTTCATGTTCAGATTCAGGGGTAGATTATCGATGGAAGCCACATATCCTTTGCGGTGGATCTGAAGATGACCCAGCATGGAATCGGTGATCTGGCCGATCATCATGGCCTTGAACGAGCCGGTGATAGAAACGAAGACAAGAACGAAAACGACGCCGATGGTGATAAGCGATGCCGTTAGCAAGGTTCTTCTTTTGTAGCGGATGAGATTGCGGATGGCAATTTTAAAAAGATTTATCATGGCTTTGTCCCCCCTTTCTCTTTTGCGATCAGCCGTCCGTCTTCCAGCCGGAAGATAACTTCCGCCTCGCCGACAATCTTGGTATCATGGGTGGAGAAAATGAAGGTTGTCCCAAAATCGTCGCGCATTTTCTTCATCAGACCGATCACGGCATAGGCCGTGTGAGAATCCAGGTTGGCTGTAGGTTCGTCGGCCAGCACCAGGGCGGGATTAGTAACCAGCGCTCGGGCAACGGCCACACGTTGTTTCTGTCCGCCCGAAATCTGGTGAGGATACTTGTGAGCCTGGTCCGTCATATCCACGGCAGCCAGCAGGCGGGAAATCCTTTCCTTGCGCTCTTGCGGCGCAATGTTTTGGACCATAATCAGCGGGTATTCGATATTTTCGTAAACCGTGAGGACGGGGATCAGGTTGAAATCCTGAAAAATGAATCCGAGATGCTTGCCCCGGAAGGCTGCGCTCTCCTTGCGTCCCAGACCGACAACCTCGGTATCGGCAATGCGAAGGTTTCCTGCCGTTGGCTTATCCAGGCAACCGATGAGATTGAGAATGGTCGTCTTGCCGCTGCCCGAAGGGCCGACAAATGAAACGAACGAAGCGGGTTCGATTTCAAAATCCACATCCTGAAGCGCGTGAACGACCACGTCTTCTGTCTTATAATCCTTGCTGATATCTTGTGCTTTAATCAATGCCACTGTTTGTCTCCTTCCTTTCTTCATAGTTTTTCTGCTAAAGATCATTGCATTTGATCGTCTGATTTTTTGGAACATCGCTTTGAGCTTTTTATCAATTAATAATCCGGCTGCCGCATACCACCGCGTCTTTGCATATCCGGGCCGAAACTATGACCACGCCTTGCTTTGTAAGTCTCTAATGTTGTCTGCTGTTGGGCAGTTAAGATACTCATGGTTTCTAGGCGATAATCTGTAACTTTTTCAAATATCTTATCCCACAGAGTTTGTAGCTCTTTTTGTAACTCCTCGATCTTGTTGTGGTCTGGTGACTGTTCCAACCAAAGGTCTTTAAGTTCAATGCTTTTGTTATACATCTGATCCCGGATGGGCTTGATATCCAACAGATGGGCGTCGCGTAATGCGTTAAGCTTCTTGATCTGCGCGATCGTCAGGTTCAAATCAGACAGCTTCGTAATGTCCGCAGCATCATAATGGCCCCGGCCATAATCGCCGCGCATGCGCATCTGTGCTGTCACCGGTGTCGTCATAATCGCCACCAAAACAATTGTCGCTATAGTAATCATAAGTTTCTTCATGGTTCGTATTTTGCCAATTTGCCAAAATGCCATATTTATTTTCTATCAGCTACTTTAGCAAGGTGTGTGCCAAGAAGAACTGCAAAACATAACATCTTAATATAATTAATTTATTAATGAACTTGTTTCAACTAGAAAGAGGTTCCTTTTGTTGGCGTGGATAAAAGATACCCACCTGAGGTATCCGGTTGAATAATATGTATCCATGTCGAGACACAGCAACGAGTATCAATGCCCCAGTGCATTTCTATCTACATGGACACTGATGTCTCTTTAGCTTTTATATACCTGCATCATCCTATCATCCACCCGTAGCCCATTCCGGCAATCGTCGAAAGAACCACCACGATAGAGCAGTAAACAGCAGTTTTCTTCACACCCATGATACTCGCGATAGCAATCATGCTGGGAAGTGACAGAGCAGGGCCGGCCAGTAAGAGCGCCAGCGCGGGGCCCTGTCCCATACCGGAGCCGATCAGCCCCTGAAGAATCGGCACTTCCGTGAGTGTGGCAAAATACATGAGTGCGCCGACGATGGAGGCAAAGAAATTCGCCCACAGTGAATTGCCGCCAACTAACATTTGAATATATTGTTCAGGAATCAACGCCTGATGGCCGGGACGCCCCAAAAGAAATCCCGCGACTAGCACGCCGCCCAACAGCAGCGGCAATATCTGTTTGGAAAAGCCCCAGGTGGCCTCCATCCAGCCTTTCAGTTCTTCTTTTACAAACCATTTCTTGAGCATGACGGCTAAAACGAGAATCAAGCCTGCGGTCAAATACCACTTGGCGTTGAAGATCAATCTCCAGAGCGCACCATCATCGGCTGTTGGTCTGGCAAAGGAGGCAAATATGAGAATCAGCACCAGCGTCAGCATATAGAGGGCGTCCTGCCATAGCGGGCGCGGCTTGACTTCCTCATCCGGCAGAAAGAGTTCACCGGTTTTCCGGTTGGCGTCATCCTTCCGAAAGATGAACGCCATCAATAAACCCGTAATCACGGCAAAGGCCACAGCGCCAATCGCGCGGGCCAGTCCCATCTGCCAGCCCAGCACTTTGGCAGTAAGGATAATGGCCAGCACGTTGATGGCCGGCCCGGAATATAAAAAAGCAGTTGCCGGACCGATACCCGCACCGCGCGTATAGATGCCGGCAAAAAGCGGCAGCACGGTGCAGGAACAAACGGCCAATACCGTACCCGATATGGAAGCTACCGAATAAGACAAGATTTTATTGGCAGTCGCGCCGAAATATTTGAGCACAGCCGCCTGCGAAACAAAAACGGTGATGGCCCCGGCGATGAAAAACGCCGGAATCAAGCAAGTTAGCACATGTTGGCGGGCATATTCCTGAAGCATCATAAAGGCCTCCAGACCGGACTGCCGGATCAGTGTGGAATCCCAGGGGATGTAATAGGCGCCTAGGAATATTGCGAGGATTAATAAAAATTTTTGCCATTCTTTCATGATTTTTTCCTTTTTATTTTTTCATGTTTTTCAGATGAGCCTTGAGTTTTGTCAACCCGTCCCAGATTTCGTCGGTCCCGACGTATTTTTTTACATCCGTCGCCGAATACTTGATGACGGAAGTCGGTGTCCGATTCACTTCATATTGCTTGATCAGATTGCTCCACATCTGGAAAACAGGTTTTTCATCAAACTTCTTCCCCGCGATTTTTTCTTCTTTGAGATAATTGATCAGGGCGTCTTGTGATTGAATGTGTTTTACCTGGGCCGCGGTAAAAAGTGTTTTGCGAATACGCAACACTTCTTCATTGGTTGCAGCGGCATTGACGGCGTAAAGATATGTGCGCGCGTACATCGGTGTGGACTTGGCAAACGGGACATCGACAAAGGTAATCTTGACTTTTCCCGATTTCAGCAGTTCCTTTAGTACCGGTTCGGCTTTCGCGTCAATCATCCGGCAGGGCGGACAGAAATAGTCGGCAAACAAGATGACTTCGTAATTACCTTGCCCCAGAGAAGGAACGCTGCTGATTTTGTCTTGTGCATAAACCGGCGTAACCGCACCGGAAAAGGTAAGTAAGATAAAGAAATATCCCGCAAGAGCAACAACAAGTAATGGCAATCTGTTTATTTTAAGCATAGGAAAATTAACCTCCCCCAGAAAATAAAGCCACATCTTACGCTGGTTTTTAAGCCAGGCCGAAGAGGCTTCATAGTTAACGATAAAAGCCGCGATTACTATCACAGCAAAGGCGATACAAAACGGACAAAAGACATTGTTTCGCGCTTGAAAGGAAAAT
>MGQN01000035.1:29151-53249 GCA_001797845.1 Deltaproteobacteria bacterium RBG_16_44_11
CTGTTTGTCTCAAAACGGCAAAGAGGATAATGACCACCATATAAGCAATGCCGATCCACTTGAGATCAATCCCCCAGATATCGCCTTGCAGGTAACTGCATTCCGTATCGCAATAGTCGTAGTAAATCATCAGCCCGATGCCGGCCAAAGCCAGCAGTATCGTAATTACGGTGCGATATTTCTTAATGCCTTCTGTTATTCTCAACATTTTATTACCTCCCATGAAAAATATTTCGTTAATTGGCCTTCTCTCCGGGATAATATTTCTCCTGAAACCTCAGTGCAACGGTGACCAGCCCGATCATTACCGGCACTTCCACCAGCGGCCCGATCACAGCCGCAAACGCCGCACCGGAGTTGATACCGAAGACGGCTATGGCCACCGCTATCGCCAGTTCAAAATTGTTACTCGCTGCCGTGAAGGCCAGGGTAGTTGTCTTGGAGTAATCCGCGCCCAACTTTTTTCCCATGTAAAACGAGACCAGAAACATCACTACAAAATAAATCAAAAGCGGGATAGCGATGCGCACAACATCCAGAGGCAGTGAGACAATCAGATTGCCTTTGAGGCTGAACATTACGACAATCGTGAATAAAAGCGCGATCAGGGTCAGCGGACTGACGAGCGGCACGAAGCGCTCATGGTATTTTTCTTTCCCAACGAGTTTCACGCCAATCAGACGTGTCAATGCGCCCGCAATGCAGGGAATGCCCAAGTAAATAAAAACACTCTCGGCGATCTGGCGGATACTCACATCGACGACGCTGCCGGAAAATCCAAAATAGGGCGGGAGTACTGTAATAAAAAACCAAGCGAACACGCTGTAAAAAAGAACCTGAAAAATGCTATTAAAGGCAACAAGACCTGCGGCGTATTCCGTGTTGCCTTTCGCCAGTTCGTTCCAGACAATCACCATCGCAATGCAGCGCGCCAGACCAATCATGATGAGCCCCACCATGTATTCGGGCTTATCAGGTAAAAACACAATTGCCAGGATGAACATTAAGACCGGTCCGATCAGCCAGTTCTGCACAAGCGATAGTCCAAGGACTTTTCCGTTACGGAAGACCTGCGGCATCTCTTCGTATCTCACCTTGGCAAATGGTGGATACATCATCAAAATAAGCCCCACCGCGATGGGAATATTGGTGGTCCCCACCTGAAATGAATTAATAAAGGCTTCCACACCAGGGATAAAATAGCCCAGGCCCACACCCAAAAGCATGGCGGCAAAAATCCAAACCGTCAGAAAGCGATCCAGAAACGATAATTTTTTTACAATATTTTCAGACATAATTATTTCCTCTCTAATGATTATAAATTATATGATGTTTAAGCCGATCATGTAGATGCCTCCCATGATCACTAATACACCACAGATTTTTTTCAGAATCAAAGCGCCTTTCGATTTTTCACTCCAGTGGAGATAGTGCTGAACAACTTCCGTGAAAGTGCCGGCAAAAACAATTACCGCACAATGCCCGATGCCGTAAGCCAGAAGCAGAGATACAGCAAAGACGATTTTTGTCGAGGCGATGTTAAAAACAACGCCCAGCATAGTGGCCATGTAAGCGAAGGTACAAGGACCTAGCGCAATACCGAATAAGAGGCCCAAAATAAAGGCCGCGAAAATACCTTTCCGCTGGAAATTGGGATTGGTGCCGCCTTCCATAAAAGGCAGCGGCAGAATGTCCAGCAAGTTGAGACCGACAGCAAAGAAAATAACCGCCACAAAGTAGTTGCCGTAGCCGTCGATATCGCCGATCATGCGTCCCATCAATCCGGTGATCAGTCCGATAATACCAATCGTGATAAGGATACCGAATCCGAAGAGAGAAGAAAGAACAAATGCCCTTAGAGTGCTGATAGTTCCCTGGCCATCAATGAAGCCGACAATTAATGGTATGCAGGCAATATGGCAGGGGGATAAGGCCACGGAAAGAACGCCCCAGATAAAAGCGCCGAAGAGTGCAATTTCGGGGGACTGCGTCAGAGTTCCCGAAAGCCAGGTAAACAGCTCAACAATCATTACTTAACACCTTGCATTTTGATTACTTTGACGACATCATCCTTCGGGAAGTATCCTTCATGGCGGTAGTATTCTTTCCCATCCTTATCCAGAAATACTTGTGTGGGGATGATCCGAATGTTGTATTTCATTGCGTCGGCTTTGCCTTTTGGCGTCCACACGTCGTGAAAGACAATCTTGACCTGGCCCTTGTATTCCTCTTCCACAGCTTTCATGATCGGTTGCATGGCTTTGCAGGGAATACAGTTGACTGAGCCGATTTCAACAAACGTCACCAAAACCTTATCTGATTTGGGTTGCGCTTTATCGGAAGCTTTTTTTGATTCCGTTTGAGCGGATGCATAACGGCAGTCCACTGAAAGCATAAGGAATGTAAAAACTGTAAGCAATGTTAATGCTAAGATAAATAGGCTTGAACGCAATTTCATGTGTAATAATCTCCTTAATATTTAAGTCAACAGTTTTGTGTTTCCCATAGAAAGCCAAATATAATGGTCTCGCAAAAAGTTCACTAATCGTCATACCGGCGAATGCCGGTATCCAGAAAATATTGAAACGACTGGATTCCGGATCAAGTCCGGAATGACAAAACACAGGTTTTCCGACTTTCTACGGTTTCATCAAGTATAAGGTCACTTTCTCTTTTAGCATTTGCCGCCGCAAGAGCATCCGCCTGCTACTAGTTGCTCAAGCACTGCTGGGGTGCCAATAGTGCTTTTAATCTTTCCAGCTATTTCGGTAATAATTTTATCTGTAACAGGCGTTTCTCCTTTAACCAGACCGAATCCGGTTAATATGTATGAGGTCGGTTTAACGCCTATACGCTCCAGCGTCTTTTTCGCGCATGCTGTTTTGCAGCCATCGATGGTAATATTTATATTTGTGCCTTTGGCTGATTGCACATACCCGGATAACCCAGCGCCGACGCCGGCAAGGCAGGTCATTTGGGCAATACCTTCGTCCCGTAGCTTTCTGGCAACACGGTCGGCAATTTCTCCGACATCCGATGCGCCGGAGCACGCGTAAATTAGTTTTGTTTCTGTTGCACAGCATTCAGCCATAATATTTCTCCTTTGCATAAATATTTTTAAAGCTTGCTATTTGCTGCCGAGCAATTTTTTAATTTCTTCCAGAGGTGGTATTTTACCGGCTGCTTTTACCTCGCCGTCAATGACCAGCGCGGGAGTTGTCATTACGCCGTATTCCATGATTTTCTTGATATCATGGACATGGCCTATTTCCGCTTCTATGCCCGTTTCCCGGATGGCAAGTTTAACCATATCCTCCAACTTATTGCATTTTACGCAACCTGTTCCCAATATTTCTATTTTCATTTCTCTATTTCCTTAAAAAATTATTTCCTACAGCATTTTAAAACTTCGAGATGCTGTTTTGCAGTAGAGGATAACACATCCTCCACACAGCCCATAAACTCCATAATGCAGGGGACGCGCAAGCTGTAAAAAATCGAATTGCCTCTTTTTTCATCGGTAACCAAACCGGCGTTTTTCAAAATACTCAAGTGCTTGGAAACTGTTGAGGCGTCCGCGCCGATCATATCGGTAAGTTCATTAACGCAACGCTCTTTTTTGTTGAGTTCCTCAATGATAAAGAGCCTGCTGGGATGCGCCATCGCCTTGATGATTTTCGCCCGTGCTTCGTGCTGAGTTTTTACCATGCTTTTCATTTTGACCCCTTCCATTGCATTGTGTGGCAATATAGCCAAATAGCCATGGATGTCAATAATTATTTATATTGATAATGTGTTACCACTGCTTGAGGTTTGTTATCTTTGGGTTTTCCCTATCAGGCATACGGCTATGCATTTGCCGCACAGACTGACTTCTTTGTTAAAATTTTGATAAGAAAGATCGCGTGCTTTATTCCGGCAGGCGAAGGGATCGAAGAATTCATTGCGGTCAACATCAATGTTCCAGAACTTACCGTTGGCTGCTTGAGCCGGGCAGTGCCGGACACAAAGATCGCATAAGCCGCATTGACTTTCGTTAATTGGCTCAGTGCAATAGGGTAAGGGATAATCGGTAACCACTGTGACCAGCCGTACGCGAGGGCCGTATTGTTTGGAGATAAAAAGGGCGGTTTTGCCAATCCAGCCCAAGCCCGCGCGCGTTGCTGCCATTTTATGGGAAAAGTCAAAGCGTAAGGTATTAAAAAAATTTTTATCGAGGTCTTGGTCATGGATTGTTGGTTCAATGACTAATGAGTTACCGCCCTGCAGGCGTATCGCATCTGCCAGGCTATGCGCAACTTTTGCAAGTTCAAGGTTTACTTCTGTATAATGGTTATAGTATTCGATATTCGGTCCATCAATGATGGCATCAATTATCCGGTCGTCGAGCCTGCGGCCAAGAACAACCGCATAGTCAAGGCCGCGGTATTTTTCCGGCAAAAGGCCCTTGAGATTAGCATAGCCAATCAGATAATCAGCATTCCGCGGCAATAGGATTCTAATCAATTCTTCTATATTCATATATATACTAGAAACCTCGGGAAGCGCCGCCTCCACCCGATTTGCCACTATCGAAATATTTTTCTGCCTGTGCCGGGGGTTGCTGAGAATCGACAAAAACGGGCGTAAGGGCTGCGCCTAAATCGGTCAAGTTGATTCCAT
Source organism: Deltaproteobacteria bacterium RBG_16_44_11 (assembly GCA_001797845.1). Taxonomy (GTDB): domain Bacteria; phylum Desulfobacterota; class Syntrophia; order Syntrophales; family Smithellaceae; genus UBA4810. The sequence goes on from MGQN01000035.1 coordinate 33,814, forward strand.
GGCTTTCCGGTTTTAATATGTTTTCTGCAGTGAAACCGTATCTTGCTTTATTCGGTCCTCGCGAAAGCCAGCGCGTAATGAGTGTGGATATGAGGATCAGCATAATTCCAAGAATCGCCGGGTCCCAGGCGTAGCGGGTCAAGCCCAGATAGCTTTTGTTTGTCGCGAGCGTCAGACAGGCAAGAACAAGACCTGCGTTCATGATCAACCGTTTGCGTCTTTTGATTCCCCAATATATACCAATAGCGGGAATCAGAAAAGTAAGGATATAAGACAACCAGTAAATATAAGAAGAAAAGCCGGCATAGGGTTGAAGGATTATGCTGCGATCGTCAAAATATAAACTTACTAATTCCGGGAGACGCAGGTTCACTGCCAGGTAGATAGCAGCCAAAAGACATGCTTGAATCAGGATGTTCCTTTCTTTCCGGAAATCTTCATTATCCGATTTATCCAAGAGTATATTTATGAGGAGAATCAGGCACAAAATGAGCAGTAGAAAAGCCCTTTCTTCTGTTGGCGACAGTGATAATTGGAAGGGGATTGTAGAAAGGGCTGTAATGCTGATTAAGGCTGAGTACAAAAAACCAAAGCGCAGAAATACCCAGAAAAAAGTGAGGGCAAAGATCAGGGATACAGCAATAGCTTCAATTTGATAATCCAGGTGATATTTGTCCAAAAGCATTCCGCAGCCGACACATAAAGAAACAATACTGGCGATAGCAAGCGCTTCTTCAATGCCGTACCTGTAAAAGCGATATTTTTTTATTACATATTCTGCAAGTACATAAAAAGGGATACTAAATAAAATCAATATTGACATTGCCGCTGTATCACTCGGCTCTTTCATGAGCCAGATAACGAAGGCGGTCACGGCGGTTGCGCAAAGCCAAGTGAACAAAAAGAATATCAGGCGAAAGAACAGGTTGGTTTGGTGAACATTGGGTTCTGTTTCGGCCTCCATAAGGCGAAGCTGTTCTTCGGAAATCAGACCGGAGCGCTGCCATGTTTTTGCCTTCTTCCTTATGCAGATGTTTTCTTCTTGTTCAGAAGTATAAATACGGAAATTCATTCATTCTCCTTAAATTTGCGGGATAAAAGAAAAATCATGATTATTACAGCGAGCGAGCTAACAATGAAATACAAGAACACCAGCGCAGTTTCATGCCGGATTAAATCAAAAAATCCGATGCTGATTCCTATGTAGCCGTATACGATTGCATAAAGCATGTAGAGAAATTTTCCGGTACGCAGGGAATATAAAACAAGAATAATGCAGGCAGCGAGCAAACCAAGAAAATAAAGAGAGAATAATTTATAATCTATTATGCCGGAAATCAACGCAATAAAGAGAAAATTAATGGCAAAATTAAGATAGATATCGAAGAAATGTTTCTTCATGGATAGTAAGTAGAGAAATCCTCCTCCCAGAAAAACAATAATGCTGTAAGTAATAGCGTAGAGGCGATAATATTCCTGAAAGGAAAAGCGGGGTCCGGATAAAGTAAAACCAAACCAGGCCGCGAGAGTGGATAGAGCCAGCGATAAAACAAGGCGATTGTCGAAACGGTATGCCAGAAAAAGGAATAAGGCAGCAGAAACTAATAGATAGTTATTCCAAAGATCGCCCAAAACATGGAATTGTGTTTCAATATAGGCAATATCCATCGAGTAGACGGTGCAGCCGAAAAACAAGATGTAATCAAACAGGAGATTGGGCGAGGTAACTTCTTCGGTGGAATAATTATTTCCTTTAACAAAACAGTAAATAAGAGCGGCGCATGCACATAGAGTCAAAGTACCGATGATGGCAATATCGCCTAGCTGTGCGAAATATTGTTTGATTGTAAAACCAAGCCCGGCGATAATGAGCAAAATACCCGCATAAAGAAAAAAGCGCAATTCGTGATGCACTGAAAAAAGCCTTTTCCCATGTATATCCAAAAGAGAATTTAGCTGTTCCCGGCTCAGTCTCTTGTCTTCATACATTTTCTGTAATAGGTTAGGAATATTCATCAGGGATAAGATTTGTGTCCTTCGCTTTTAAAGAGGATGTTTTGTGCGATGAAACTCTAAATATTTCATAATCATATGTCAAGAGTAAAAGTAATACAGCTAATAAATAATTTAATCATAATAGCCGTCATATTGGCATGCAATTTAGTTAATTAAATACCTGAGATTTGCGCTGGTGTTGTAATGATGATATTATTGTGGCATAAAGGATGAAAACAAACGTAAATCCAAATCTGTATTAAGTTGCCGCGACAAAAGTAGCGACTTGGCGAAGCTCAATAAATCATTAAGTCTTCACTATGTTGACACAAATTTGTTACATATGAACTATATAGCAAAGAGGAATAAATAATAAGATGACACCAATACAACAAGTCAGTACCGGCATCAGCGGTTTGGATGAAATTCTCAATTATTTGCAAATGGGCGATAATGTTGTCTTCCAGGTCGACGATATCGCCGATTACAGAAAATTCGTCGAACCATACGTGAATACTGCTCTGGCGCGAAAACAGCGTATCGTTTATATGCGCTTTGCTAATCATCCGCCGCTTTTTGACAAGAATAACGATATAAAAATTTATGAATTAAATGCCAACAGCGGTTTTGAACCATTCTCCACACAGGTTCATAATATTGTGCGTGATGAAGGCCGTGATGTCTTCTATGTTTTTGATTGCCTTTCCGATTTATTAATGGCCTGGGCTACGGATTTGATGATCGGAAATTTTTTTGTCATTACCTGCCCCTATCTGTTTGAGTTGAATACCGTAGCCTATTTCGCGATCCTGCGGAGCAGTCATTCTTTCAAGACAGTGGCGCGCATCAGAGAAACCACGCAGGTTCTCCTTGATGTTTATAATCATAGAGGCAAGCTTTGCGTTCATCCTTTAAAAGCTTGGAAACGCTATACCCCGACCATGTTTCTGCCGCATATCATGGAAAACGGAAGGTTCGTGCCGATTTTGAACAGCGCGGACGCGGCCAGTTTCTTTTCTTATTTAACGGTTCAAAACGCCACCAGCGGTGAAAGAAATTTGGACTATTGGGATAGGATCTTTCTGCAGGCTGATGATGTTTTGAATGATCCTTCCGCGGTTAAAGAAAAACAAGCGATGGTGGAAAAACTCTCCCGTGTGCTCATCGGGCGCGAAAAGAGAATGCTTTCCTTGGTGAAAGAATATTTCACTCTGGAAGACTTAGTCGAGATCAAAAAACGTCTGATTGGAACAGGGTTTATCGGCGGCAAATCCGTGGGAATGCTTTTGGCGCGCAATATTTTACGCAAAGATACATCGGTGGATTGGGCTGAGCAACTGGAATTGCATGATTCTTTTTATATCGGGTCGGATATATTCTATTCTTATATGGTGCAAAACGGCTGGTGGAAGTTATTAATGGCGCAAAAGACCGAAGAGGGTTATTTTGAAATAGCCAAAGAGCTGAAAGATAAAATGCTCCACGGCGTATTTCCGGACGAAATTAAGGAACAATTCCAGCTCATGCTGGAATATTTCGGGCAATCCCCAATCATTGTGCGTTCCAGTTCTCTTTTGGAAGACGCTTTCGGCAACGCCTTTGCCGGGAAATATGAAAGTTATTTCTGTGCCAATCAGGGAACTCCGGAGGAGCGCTACAAAAAATTTGAGGAGGCTGTCCGTAAAATATTTGCCAGCACGATGAATGTGGATGCCCTGACCTATCGTCTGCAGAGGGGAATGGGGAATCAAGACGAGCAAATGGCCCTTCTGGTGCAGAGAGTATCGGGCTCGCATCGCAAACATTATTTCTTTCCTGATTTGGCCGGTGTCGGATTATCGTACAATACATTTGTCTGGCAAAAAGGAATGGACCCTAAGGCCGGCATGCTCCGGATTGTGTTTGGGCTGGGCACGCGCGCCGTGAATCGCGTGGAAAACGACTACCCGCGCATTGTCGCGCTGGACGCGCCTCTGGTTAAACCTTACGCGAAGCAGGAAGATATGCGGCGCTTTTCTCAACATGAAGTTGATCTCCTGAATTTAGATGAAAATAAGTTTCAGTCTTTGGAAGCGATGGATATCCTCGCTCAAAATTTGGAAGAGCATATAGGTTTGCTTGCCGTTAGGGATAACGAAGCTTCCGAATATATGAAATCTCTGGGTAAAAAAACACGCGATGTATGGCTAATCACTTTTGATGAATTGCTTTCTTCCACCCCCTTTGCCGCCATTATGTCGAAAATGCTCAAGGCATTGGAGCAAGTATATCGTTACCCCGTGGATATTGAATTTACGGCTAACTTCACTGCTGGGGATAAATTAAAGATTAACCTTCTGCAGTGCCGGCCTTTTCAAACGAAGGGACACTACAGCCGCGTGGAGATTCCGGAAGAAATTAACAGGAATAAAATATTGATTCAGCAGGAAGCAAATTTCATGGGCGGCAGTGTTTATCAGGGAATTTCCCGGATCATTTGCATTGATCCTCAGGGCTACACGAAGTTATCCCTATCGGAAAAACACGAAGTAGCCAGGCTGGTAGGCAAACTCAACAGGCAAATAGGCAAACGCGAAAAAATGCCGACCATTCTTCTGGGTCCCGGGCGCTGGGGAACCACAACTCCCGCGATGGGTGTCCCGGTAAGATTTTCTGAAATCAACAACATAGCGGCTATTGGCGAAATCGCCCACTCGGACGGAGCACTGATTCCGGATATGTCTTTTGGCACGCATTTCTTTCAGGATATGGTGGAAATGGATATTTTTTACATGGCTATCTATCCGGAAAAGGAAGGCGTAATTTTTAATAGCGCCTGGATGAAAAAGCAACCGAACATTCTGGAGGATTTGATGCCGGACGATTCCGGTTTTGCCGGGGTGGTGTTTGTCTATGACGTCAGGGATAAGGATTTACGGTTGTTGTCGGATATTGTTACACAGAAGATGGTCTGTTTCTTTGCCAAGTAAGGATAACGCTATCTCAAAAATACCAAAAAAGCCGCGGTCGGCAAACAACCGCGGCTTTTAAATTCATAAACAAATACATTATCATTAATACCATTTGCTCCGAAGGATAACGCGGCGGCAAGGAGGAGGCTCCGTTGGTCCGCCGCGGCGGATTGAGGAAGCCGACGATGCAGCCAACAAAGTTAGCCGATGGAGGCAAATGAGTATTACTAGACAACGCCGTAAGCCAGCATGGCGTTGGCCACCTTGGTGAAGCCGGCAATGTTGGCGCCGGCAACATAGTCGCCTTTTCTTCCGTAAGCTTCCGCGGTTTCCGCGCAAGCCTTATGGATGCTCTTCATTATAATGAGCAAACGGTTATCTACTTCTTCGCGTGTCCAGGAAAGTCTCAGGCTGTTTTGGCTCATCTCCAAACCGGATGTAGCCACGCCGCCGGCGTTTGCCGCTTTGCCGGGGCCGTAAAGAATTTTATGTTCCTGGAAAATTTTAATGGCTTCGGGAGTAGACGGCATATTGGCCCCTTCGGCTACGCAGATACAGCCGTTTTTCACCAGAGCATCAGCGTTCTTGCCGCTGATTTCATTTTGCGTGGCGCAGGGCAGGGCGATATCCACTTTAATTCCCTGTTCACGAATGACGTCCCAAACGTTTTTGCCTTCATAACAAACGGTCTTGTATTTATCGGCATACTCGGTAATCCGGCCGCGTTTGACGTTTTTCAATTCCAAGACGTAATGACACTTTTTGTCGTCAATACCGGATTCATCGATTATCGTTGCCGTGGAATCGCAAAGAGAGATGACCTTTCCACCCATCTGATTTACTTTTTCCACAGCATACTGGGCAACGTTACCAGCGCCGCTGATAGCAACAATCTTATTTTTGAAATTGAGGCCGCGAGTGGAGAGCATTTCCGCGGCAAAATAGGTTGTGCCGTATCCTGTTGCTTCGGGACGGATCAAGCTGCCGCCGTATTCCATGCCTTTTCCCGTAAGAACACCAGTATGTTCATTACGGATTTTTTTGTAATAGCCGTAAAGATAACCGATTTCGCGTCCGCCGACACCGATATCGCCGGCCGGAACGTCCGTTTCACCACCGATATAACGAAATAATTCACGCATAAAAGACTGACAAAAACGCATTACTTCTCCATCGGACTTTCCTTTGGGCTCGAAGTCGGAGCCGCCCTTGCCGCCGCCCATAGGCAATGTGGTCAATGCGTTTTTGAAGATTTGTTCAAAACCTAGGAATTTGATGATGCCCAAATTCACGGATGGGTGGAAACGCAAACCGCCCTTGAAGGGGCCGATGGCGTTATTGAATTGAACGCGGAATCCTCGGTTAACGATAACATTGCCTTTATCGTCCACCCAGGGAACTCTGAATTGCATTGCTCTTTCCGGTTCCACGATCCGTTCATAGATGTTGGCCTTTACGAATTCGGGGTGTTTTTTAATCGTAGGCTCCAATGTTTCCATGACCTCTTCGACAGCCTGGTGGAACTCCGGCTGGTTTGGATCGGTTTGTTTGACTTTCGCGATAACATCTTTAATCACTGACATAAACTTAATCCTCCTAAAAAAATATTATTTATTTCATGCATGCAAATACATGAGGTAACTCTTATTCCATTCCTAAATCAAAGCGCTATCTTTGTTGGCTTCGTTGTCGCCTCGATATCATCTTTGTTTTAGAAATGTCACTTGTTACAAGTCAAAAATATTCTCCTTATATCTCCTCTATGCTGTGGAGCTTTTCAAATTCCATTACGGTGGACATTGCCTTGTTCTCCACATCAAAACCTTCTTCGTGCGCCGCGGCAATCGGGTTTAAGCCACCGACGAGAATCATGCCGACTTTGTTTATATCTACATTTGTCTGGCCGATGGGGTTACCGGTAGTGCCGATGGAAAGAATTCCGCTGATGCCGATTTTATTAAAATCGGCAATAACATCTTCGACAAGGCTGCGGCTGAGAGCAGGTATTTCACGGAAATTAGCTAAAATTTTCCCCTCGCCTTTTTCCACAACCTTTTTTACCGAAGTCATTTTACCGCGGATAAAGATTTCCGACGGATCGAGCGATGAGCCTGCGTAATAGATAAGCTCAACAAATCTTAGAGGTTCCCCGTTATTTACCTGGAGTATTCCGCCGAACTTGGAATCAATCGGAATACCGTGCTTTAAAAGGACACCGTTAATTAGAATACTGCAAACTGTGGCTAATCCGACTTTTCCGGCGGGAACGATAATATCTCCCAGTTTTTTTCCTGCCGGGGCAACGGCGACACGGTCGGAAACGGCAAGTTTCTTTTTGAAAACAGGTTTCATAGCCAAAAGAGCTTTTTTAAATTTATCCTCGGGGAAGAATGATATGTTTACAGGGACAAGGCCGCGTCGTTTCTTAAGATTAAAGGTTGTTTTAAAAGAGAGAACATCGATGCGGGAAATAGAAAGGCTGATCTTATCCTGAACACGGGCATTGCTGATTTCATCTAGCCCCAAAGTGGTGATGACTCTTCCATCGCGCCTGCCGATAAGTTTTGTCAGTCCTCTTTCATCCATTAGTTTCAGGTGGTAGCGGACGGTTCTTTCGCTCAACTGAACGCCTCGTTCCTGCATCTTCCGCGCGATGACACGTGCGCCCAGCGATTCCGTATTTTCATTCAGAATCTTTAAGATCAGGATGACCTTTCTTTCGATATCTTCAGGGTTAAAAAGCTGTTTCATAAGGCAATCGGCAATCGTTTGCCGTATTCCTACTGGCAAAAGCTTTTTTTGTCAAACACAAATTTGTATTTTTAGGTTTTTATGGTTCAAAAATGTATCAAATGATTGGTGGTTAATGAAAAGAAAAAGGAAGATTGGTAATAATTATAAGTGCTAATATTATTTTTACTATTTATTTCTCATCGTTAGGGCCGACAAACTTATTCCTATTTTCCATAAAACTTTTATATAGGCGGTAATGGTCTGTTTCTTCGTAGTGGACTGGCTGGACCGCGGAATAATCAAATGAATAAATTTTTGCTCCCGGGCAGGCCAGCAATATCGGAGAATGAGTAGCAATGATAAATTGTGCGTGTCCATCTCTACTCATTTTATCCAAGAGAGCAAGCAATTCAATTTGGCTTTTTGGAGAAAGAGCGGTTTCGGGCTCATCCAGCAGATAAAGTCCTCTAATTTGATAACGGCTACGGAAAAACGACATCAGTGATTGGCCGTGAGACTGAGTGGTTAAAGACTTTCCGCCAAAGTAGTTCAGCTGGCCTCGATCCGCGGCTGCCCATTCATCTAATAATTCGGCAAAATGCTGAAATATTTTTGAGCCGAAGAAAGATCCGTGTACACGACCATTTTTCCATTGCATGGAAATGTATTGATGAAGTTGATCCTCATAGGGATTGTATTCAGGACGGCTTCTTTCGGAATTGCGCCAGATATGAATGCCGCAGGCGATGGCGATAGCTTCCAGCAGGGTAGATTTACCTGTGCCGTTTTCGCCCACAAATAATGTAACCGGAGAGTCAAAATCAATTCGCAATGTCTTTTGAAAAACTGGCAAACAAAAAGGATAGCTTTCTTTTGTCGGATATTTATCGGGATGAAGGGTCACTTTATTTAAATGCATCGGATACCCTATAAATCATGAAATTAAATTATGCAATTTATATAGTAATAAATGTACGATTACAAACTTATCTATGCTTTTAAATGATGAGCCTGGATATTAATAAAAAAAGGGAGCTCATCTGCCGTATGAACTCCCTCTATCATTTTTTGAATGCTTATGCCTTTAAATTTGTATATTTCCTTTTTTCAGCGTGTCGGTGGGCAGAAACCACTTAATGCCAAGCTTCTTAGAAATAGTCTCGCATCGTTCGGCTACTTTTGCCCAGCCCATGCCCTTGGCCAGAGCAAATGGTCCAAAGGGCGAACCGCCGCCGTTAACCATGGCTTTATCAATTTCGGCAGCACTATTTGTAACACCCTCTTCCAGAAGTTTGGTTCCCTCATTTACCTGAAGACATACAATATCCAGCGGATCGAAGTTAGGATCGGCTTTACTCATATCAATCGTGGGTCTGGCGCCTCCGGTCCAGGTGAAAATGCCTTTGCCGGTCTTTTTGCCCAGCGTACCGGCTTCGATCATTTTCTTCAACCAGTTACTAGGTTTAAATTCCGGAGATAATGTTTTGGCAAAATAATCCGAACCATGGGCGTAAATGTCAAGTCCGGCGAAATCCATTGTTTCATATGGTCCCATCGGGGCGCCGATTGATCTGATTTTGGCATCAACGGCCTCGGGATTTATAAGCCCCTTCTCATATATCTCGGCCAGATATAATCCGACCGGCGCGTTAATTCTGTTAAAAATAAATCCCGGCGAATCTCTCTCTACACGAACCGGAACCATCGCGCCTCTGAAGTTTTTTAATCTCAGGATAAAATCATAACTGATATTTATAGTCTCATCAGATGTTTTCTGACCGCGGATAACTTCAACAAGAGCCATCATGACCGGCGGATTAAAGAAATGAATTCCCACTACCTTATCGGGTCTTTTTGTCGCGGCTGCCATTTGAGTAATACTCATATTGGATGTATTGGAAGCAAGAATAGCATGCTTCGGCGCGTTTTCGTCAATTTCTTTGAATATCTTTACTTTAAGCTCGAGTATTTCCGGAGCGGCTTCAATCATGTAATCAATATCTTTGACCGCGTCTTTTAGAGATGTGAACCCATTTATATTGTTGGTTGTCTTGTTAAAGACATCAGTGGTCATTTTTTGTTTGGCGACCTGTTTCTCCAGGCTTTCTTTAATTTTGCTTTTGCCTTTGTCCACAAATTCCTGCTTGATGTCATAAAGATTTACTTTTAACCCCGCCAGAGCGCAAACTTCCGCGATGCCATGGCCCATATCTCCTGCGCCCACGATTGCGATTGTTTTGATTTCTTCTGCCTTCATAGATTCAAAACTCCTCTCCATATTTTTTGATAAGGTCAAGCTATTTGTATGCAGAGTATATGAAGGCGACGCTGGTGTGTCAAGATAATTAAAACGAGATTATTGTTGGCATCAATGCAATATTTAGCGGCTGAGCATGCTTCTTCCGGATGCTTCAATGGCCTGTGTGATTTCTTCTTTTACCGCTTGGTTTCAACAATGATCTCTTGTTTGGTCAGCATAATATTTCCTTACAGAATTTATACATTAGTATTCGTAGCTTTTTCGTTTATCAGTAAGCCCCACAAATTTTTAAAATCACTGTATTCAAATCCTTCTATGTATTGTTTAGATATTATTAAACTAAAGCTGTATAAACTTTTTCAGAAATCTGTCGTGCAGTTTTGATAGTGTTAGTAAAGCGATAATGGCGCCGATCGTGGCGAAAAACATATCCCAATGCGCATCCCATACATCCCCCTGGGTACCAAGAAAAGCGTCGGCTGATGAACCTTTTACCAGTACAGTCCACCATTCAATGAATTCATAAAACGCACTGATGGCCAGGCAAATGCAAACAATGATAAAGAAGAGCCATTTACCAGGACGTAAGGGCGAGGTTCGAATAAGTATCTCTCTGGCCAAAATGGCCGGAATAAATCCTTGAGCAAAATGTCCGATTCTATCGTAATGATTGCGGCTGAAATTAAACCATTCCTGCATCCAAAAGCCGAACGGCACTTCCGCGTATGTGTAAATGCCTCCAATCGCGAGGATGGTGAAGTGGATAATGATCAGCACATACAATAGATTTGTCAGCGGGAATCTTTTGTACGTAAAAAATAAGATGGGGAATCCCAGCAGTATGGGGAAAACTTCCAGTACCCACGTTTCTCTGTCGTTAGATAAGATGCATGAACCCATCAGAATAAATAATGTACAAAGGCTGAAGATCACGGGGTATCTTGAATTATTCATCATATGATCACCTCAGAAATAAATATTTATTTTTAGACTGTTGTATATTCATTAAACTTAATAAAAGTAACGCCGGCGGATATAATATCCAAATAATTGCAATCAAGCTTTCTTGTTTATATATTGAATACAAACACACCGAAACGTCTGTAAAGAAAAATAATAAAGAGCCTAAAAGGACGAACAATGTTTTCAATCCCTTTGAGTTCGAACGTAAATAACAAAGGGCTCTCCAGAGCATGAAATTAAGAATGTTTAAATAAATAATAAAAACAGCCAGGAGAAGATTGCCCTGAATATCCGCGTGAACTTTAAAAAACAACAGCGCGCTGAAAGCTAAAACAGGCATAAGGAATATAAAATCTTTTTTTACAAATTGAATATCGAGAATGTAGTAAATAGCCAAACAAATATGAGTTAAGCTAAATGGAATAATTGAAAGTTGTTTGTACTCAGACCAATTGATGATGCCGTCCCCAATTAGAATAAATAAGAAAATAAAGTAAAGAAGAATATTATGTCTATTCATTATATTGTTGGTAAACAAAACAAATAAAAAAATCATGAAGACAAACAGCGGTATAATTATTCTGGTCACTTCCTCGACATTATTTATCCGGAAATAAAAAATCACCGCGTAGAAAAGGATGAAAAGCAGAAAGTAGGTTTTTAGATAGTTGTTCATTTTGTTTGACTGTTTAGGCGTCAATATCCAATGATACTCTTTTGTCTCTGAGATATGAAAAATAGCTATGCAGGAGCCAACCGATAATAAAACCGATTAACAAAGAAACGAATATCAAAGCCGCGCGCGACATGGAAACTTCCCAAAATAGGAAGCTCACCCCAACGACATCTATATTCTGAACCACAAAGATAAGAGAAAGGCAAACAAGGATAATTACTAATATGATTTTGAAATTCATCACTTTACCCTCCTAAAAAAGTATACTGGTAAGGGGCAATGCTCCATTTGGTAAGTGGGGGACATTGCTTTTTTCATCATTATAATAAAATTCCGTTTTAAAATTCATTATCTAAAGTAGAACGCGGCGACAGCTAGAAGGCTCCGCAGGCGTATATGCTAACGCGTGACCTTCAGGTTATACGTCGAGGAGGCCGACGATGCTGCCAACAAAGTTATACACAGGATAATGAATTTTAATCATTTGCGCAGGTTGTATTTGATCATCTTCAATTGCAACCCCTTCCTGCTCAATCCCAGTTGCTTAGCCGCGTTGGTAACGTTGCCGCCGGATTCTTCCAGGCACTTGATAATCATTTGCTTCTCTTGTATTTGATCATCTTCAATTGCAACCCCTTCCTGCTCAATCCCAGTTGCTTAGCCGCGTTGGTAACGTTGCCGCCGGATTCTTCCAGGCACTTGATAATCATTTGCTTCTCGACATTTTCTACATGATCGCGCATATAATCTTTAAAAGGTTTTTTGCCGTCATCTACCGGCGCCGCGATGATTTTATCAATAGCGGCTTTGAATTCGTCGGGGACTTCCTGCGGAGTGATAAGATTGTCCTTTGCCAGAAGCATCATTCTCTCTACAAGGTTTTCCAATTCACGGATATTGCCCGGCCATTCGTAGCGCAAAAGCATTCCTTTCACTTCGCTGTCAACAGCTATAGAGAGTCCCAGCTTTTTATTGAATTTATCTACAAAATAATCAGCTAAAGGCAAAATATCTTCTTTTCTTTCCCTGAGCGGCGGAACGTCAATAGGAAAAACATTGAGACGGTAGTATAAATCTTCGCGGAAATTTCCCGCCTGAACCTGCTGTAAAAGATTTTGATTGGTCGCGGTAATAATGCGTACATCCACTTTTATTGTTTTTAGCCCGCCGACTCGTTCGAATTCCTGCTCCTGAATAACGCGTAAAAGTTTTACCTGCATATCGCGCGGAATTTCTCCCACCTCATCGAGAAACAAAGTTCCTTTGTGAGCCAGTTCGAATTTCCCCGGTTTGGTGATGGCGGCGCCGGTGTAAGCGCCTTTTTCATAACCGAAAAGTTCACTTTCCATCAGTGTTTCGGCAATGGCGGCGCAATTGATTTTGATGAGCGGATTTTTTTTGCGCGGAGAATTGTAATGAATCGCATCGGCTACCAGCTCTTTGCCGGTGCCGGTTTCTCCTGTAATCAAAATTGTCGTCGTCGTCGGAGCCACACGTTTGATCGCGTCAAAGATTTCCAGTGTTCTTTTGCTCGTGCCGATAATGCCGGCTCGTTCAATTTCATCCGGCGGTAAAAAAAGCTCGCTTTCCTTTAGCGTGCGCGTTTTTATGGCTTTGGAAATGACATTTTTTAGTTCGTCGAGATCAAACGGCTTGGTAATATAATCTAGGGCGCCTTTCTTTAAGGCTTCAACAGCAGTGGCGACAGTGCCGTGAGCGGTTATCATAATTACGGGAACTTCCGGATGCTGTTCGGAAATACAGTGAAGTAGTTCCATTCCGTCAATATTCGGCATTTTCAAATCGGTTACAACGGCAGCTATTTTACCTGACTTTAAAATTTGCAGGGCTTCGCGCCCATCGGAGGCGGAAGCGACTTCGTAGCCTTCTTTTTTGAGCATGGCGGCCAAAACCAGCCTCATATTTAATTCATCATCAACTATTAAAATTTTATTCATTGTTCATAACTATTATGTCTGAGCTTTTAAATCAAGTTAGATTATGGTTTAGCTTTAAACGGCCGCGTTGAGCTTGATGAAGAATACAGTCCCCTGCGTGGGAATAGATTTTACCCGGATGATCCCGCTGTGCTCTTTAATAATTCTTTGACAAATAGCCAAACCAAGACCAACGCCTCTTTTTTTGGTTGTGTAGAAGGGCTTGAAAATGTTTTTAATTTCTTCTTTGCTTATTCCGCTTCCGGTATCACGTATGGTTATGCTGATTGCTCCTTCAGTGCCGGTTTCAATATTGGATGTGCGAAAAGTTAAAGTGCCGCCCTGCGGCATTGATTCAACCGCGTTGAGCGCGATATTTAAAATTACCTGTATAAATTGCTGTTCATCTACTTCTACTTCGGGTAGATTGTGATTCAATTCCCGGACAATAGTAATATTTTCCGCCAGACGGTTGGCCGCGATAATGGAGATAGCTTTTTGGATAATCACGTTTATATTTTGAGCTTTAAACTTGAGCTTGTAAGGCCGCGCGTAATCAAGAAACTGGTGGACAACTGCGTTTAGCCTGTTTACCTCTTCAATGATGACATCCAATAGATTTTGTTGTTCTTCAGAAGCCGCCTCCGATTTCAAATATTGAGCGGCGCCTTTGATCGAACCCAAAGGGTTGCGGATTTCATGGGCAAAAACAGGGGCCATTTCCGATAGCATCAAGGCTTTTTCCCTTTCCAGCTTTTCATCGAATTCATAAAGAGAAGTAAACACATCCTTACTTTCGGGATAAAAGTAGCTAAAACCTTTTTTCAAAATCATTTTTATCGGTGTTAGGGAAATAACGATTAAAAATGATGCCCCCATCACACTCGTAAAAGAAGGGGTACTGGAGCTGAAAAATAAGGCGGTAAAATAGAAAATAATAGTGCTGCCGATGGTACTGATGAAAATTACCAGCGCCCGGGCGAAAAAGTCATGTAGCTCATGAAGCTGCGGATAGGCGACAATTAGAAGAATTAAATATAGCAATGCTGACAGAACAAGGCCGGTTATCGGCGGAAAATTAAATCCTAGATAACTTAGCAGATCAACACCGCTTACCAGCACGGCAATAGGGCAGGCAACGAGCAGATAGCCCAGGCGTTTTTTTTCGGTACTGAGCGGCAATTTCTTTACGTGAAGGATCAGGGCAATATAGCAGAGCGTGAGAGCGATAAAGAGGTAGCATAATATAATGGCTTTAAAATGGGGTAATTCAGATAACTTTGTAAAAAGAGAAAAAACACCAAACAAACTTATAAAAGTGAAAATGAAAAACATGCCCCGCGTAATAAAAGATTTACTGCGGGTCAGGTGGCGGAAAAAACGAAGAGCAAAAGGAGCGATGGTCAAAAGTGCCATACGTTCAACAGTTATCCAAAATTCGGTCGCAAAGATATCGCGTAGAAAAACGGCGCTTTGTAAAATGAAAATAATGGCGCAAAGACCGGCAAAGGACATGTGCAGTTTGTCCTTCTTGCCGGTAAGCATCAATGAAAGGGCGATGATAAAACTCGTTGCCGCTAGAGTAAATGTATCCATAATTGCTTTCTTAAAGATGATTATTAGTAATTTCGGCTAATCTATATATAACCTGATATAACCTGATGGGCAGGCTCTATTAATTTTCTTTATTCCCATCTAAAAAAGATCTTGCTTGCGCAAATACCGCTTTGGCGATACTTATCAATATTCTTGACAAAATTCTACAATAATATTTAAAGTGACAAGCGTGTATAATTTATTAATTATCATTAATAATAATTATTTAAGTAGGGATAATTATTTTTCCTGGGCGGGATAAATTACCTTAGAAATTACTTGCAACAATTTTTGTAGGTGAAGCCTTGTTCGCAGTGCGAACGGTTTTACACACGTCAAAAGTCTTTATGGTAAGTTGTTGGAAATCACTTTTTCTAAAAAACGCAATAATCCCGAATTGCTTTAATTTTGTAATAAGTTACTTCGTTATGGTATAAATTATGCTTTTAATATTGATGTCTCTAGCTTGTAAGCAATTATATTATGATGGAAATTTGGTTATAATTTTTAAGAAGACTTTATTATATGAAAAATTCTAACGATATAGCAGTTGTTTTTCCCGGGCAAGGAGCGCAAAGACCTGGTATGGGTAAAGATTTTTATGAACAGATCCCGAGATGCCGCCAAACTTATGAAGAAGCGGCCGATACTTTAGGGTGGGATGTATCAGCCATGTGTTTTGGCGAAGATGAAAGGCTAAATCTTACCGAATATACACAGCCCTGCATTGTAACGACGGAAATAGCTATGTTGCGAGGTTTAGCCGAACGTTACGGTTTCGCACCTAAGTTTTTCGGTGGACATTCTTTGGGTGAATTCACCGCTCTTGTAGCCGCGGAAGTTATGCCTTTGAATGAAACTCTAAAAATAGTTCAAGCTCGCGGAAAATTGATGCAGGAAGCAGTGCCGGTAGGAGTGGGCGGTATGGCGGCGGTTATTTCCACAGAGCTTGATGTTAATATGCTTCGTCAGTTAATATTTGATTTGCCGGTGGACGTGGCCAATATTAATTCCGCCCATCAGGTAGTTATTAGCGGCAAAGCTTCCGCTCTTCCGGAAGCGGAAAAAAGATTAGCGCAGGTGCTGGCCTCGCAAAAATCGTTTCGTTATGTTCATCTGAATGTAAGCGCTCCCTTCCATAGCCGTTTTATGAAATCGATAGAAGATCTTTTTTCTCAGGTCTTGAAGGAAAAAGGTAAAAATATAAAACCGCAATATGCGCCGGAAGTGACATCAAATTATACGGGCGGTTTTCATGCGAACGATGAAGCGAAAATAAGAGAAAATCTTGTAAAGCAGCTCAGCAATACTGTGCACTGGCGGGAAAATATGCAAAGCTTGGCTTCCAAAGCAAGCGATGTGTATGAAGTCGGTCCGGGAAGGCCCCTGCGCGATTTTTTCAAAACAATAGGGGTAACGTGTCAAACAATTACCGGACTTGCGGCGGCAGATAAGAGCTTTGCCGGCACAAATTAGAAATTTATAAATTAACAGAACCGAAGCGATGTAATGTCACTCGGGAGGAAGGATTTTGAATAAAATAGAAAAGGTTCCCACAAATCCCATAAAAGTTCAGGACAATACTTTTCGCGATGGCCATCAATCTATCTATGCCACAAGAATGAAAACGGAAGATATGCTCCCCATTGCCGAAGAAATGGATAGTTGCGGGTTTCACGCGATGGAGGTATGGGGCGGCGCGACTTTCGATACCATGCATCGGTTCCTGGGTGAAGATCCATGGATGCGGCCCAAAATTTTGAAAAAGTATATTACCAAAACACCATTTGCGATGCTGATACGCGGACAAAATCTTGTGGGTTACCGTCATTACGCCGATGATGTCGTGCGCATGTTTGTGGATAAAGCTTGTGAAATCGGTATTGATATTTTCCGTTGTTTTGATGCGTTAAACGATTTCCGTAACATGGAATCATGTGCGGAAAGGATTAAAGCCAACGGGAAAGAGTTTCAAGGAGCAGTTTGTTATTCATTGACCGATGTTCGTCTGGGAGGAGAGGTTTATACCCTCGAATATTTTGTGGCAAAAGCCAAAGAACTGGAACAGATGGGCGCGGATGCCGTCTGCATTAAAGACATGGCGGGGCTCCTTTCTCCTTTTGACGCTTATGATTTGGTTTCTGCCATAAAAAAGGAAATTAAGGTTCCACTGCATTTACATTCTCATTATACCAGCGGCATGGCCTCGATGACTTACTTAAAAGCGATAGAAGCCGGAGTCGATGTCGTAGATACGTGCCTGGCGCCTTTTGCACTGAGGACTTCCATGCCGGCCATTGAACCGCTGGTTGCAGCCCTTCAGGGAACAGAACGCGCAACCGGAATAGATCTGCACAAATTGTTGGTGCTCGGCGAGCACCTGGAGAATATTGCTCCTAAATATAATCACCTTCTGGCGAACCATAAACTATCAATAATTGATAACGGTGTTCTTGCTCATCAAATTCCCGGCGGTATGATTTCAAATTTAACCGGTCAGCTCAAAGAAATGAACGCGCTGGACCGATTAGGAGAAATCTACATAGAGGTAGTTCAAACACGAAAAGATATGGGCTATCCGCCTTTGGTTACGCCTGTATCGCAAATCATCGGGGCGCAAGCTGTTTTAAACGTTCTTTTCGGCCGTTATGTTCGAGTATCAAACCAGCTTAAAGATTTGGTTCTGGGTTTATATGGACGGACTCCGTTACCGATTGACCCGGAATTGACCAAAAAGATATTGAAGAATTATAAACGTGGAGAGGAGCCGGTGAAAGGAAGACCGGCTGATTATCTTGAACCGGAAATAGAAGCGGCGAGAAAACAAATAGGCAACCTTGGCCGTACCGATGAAGACGTGCTTGCATATATCCTATATCCCGCAACCATGGAAAAATTCCTGCAGATGAAATACGCAGCGGATTTGCCGGCCGGCGGGGCAGTTAAAAATATCCCGGGAAAAAAAGTTGCCGCGTAAAGTGGTAATAATTAAGTTTCCCCTTTTTAAAAAAAGAGATGACTTCAAAGGTATTGTTTTGTAAATTTGTATTTAAATAATAGATGAAAGGTTTGTTAATATGGATTTTAGTCTTAATGAGAATCAGCTTAACTACTTGGAAACTGTGAGGAAGCTTGTAAAAAATGGGATAACTCCTCATATTTTAGAGATGGAAAAGGCTCATGCTTTTCCCTGGGGGATAATCAATAAAGCTTGGGAAATGGGCATTATCAATTTGTGTATTCCGGAATCCGTCAAAGGTTATGAAATTGACGTTGTCTCTTCCGCTTTAATTATTGAAGAACTTTCCTACGGCGATACAGGCATCTCCACGTCCGCAATGTGTAACGATTTGGCCAATGTCGTCATTGGCCTGCACGGCACCGACGAGCAAAAGGAATTATATCTAAAACCTTTTGTGGAAAAACCGCTTCTGGCTTCTTTTTGTTTGACGGAACCTAACGCCGGTTCGGATAACTCGATGATGACCAGCTTTATCGTCAAGCAAGATGACGGCTCTTATATTTTAAACGGCTCGAAGAGCTTTATTACCAACGCATCTTACGCTTCGCAATTTACGGTCATCTGTAAGGTTGGAAAGCCGACGAGCAATTTTATGGCTTGCGTCGTTATCCCGGTGGAGCCGGTGACGTCCAAAGAAATTCCCGATATAGGGCAATCAACCAGAGAAATAAATTTACCCACCGGCGGAAAGATAATGATCGGCAAACCGGAAGATAAATTAGGGCAACGCCTTTCCAACACGGCCAGCATCACTTTCGAAGATGTCATTATTCAACCGAAACAGATTATCGGAGACAGAAGGTTCGGCTTTAAATACATAGTGGATGTTTTGGATTATGCGCGTCCGATGGTGGCCGCGATCGGTTTGGGATTAGCCAAAAGGGCGCTGGATGTAACGCTCGAATATACGAAAGAACGCAAACAATTTGGTCAGAGGATTTGCGACCTTCCCGTGGCGAGGGATATGTTGACCACCATGTGGAAGAAGGTGGAACTGGCCAAACTTGCCCTCTTGAAAGCGGTCTGCAAGATTCAGGAAAAGGCCGCCGACGCGGGTATTTACGCTTCTTTGGCGAAAAACGCGGCCGCGGAAGCCGCTATATTTTGTACGACCGAAGGGCTTCATTTACACGGCGGCTATGGATTTACCAACGAATACGAAATTTCCAAGCTCGCGCGTGACGCCCATATTATCGATATTTATGAGGGCGTAAGGGAAGTGCAAAATATGATTATCGGACGGGAGATTGTTTAGGCATGCTTTATCTTCACGCCATGGGACATTTTAATCCCGAAAACATTA
>MGQN01000035.1:53259-54203 GCA_001797845.1 Deltaproteobacteria bacterium RBG_16_44_11
ATTCTTGGAAGATTTGGATATCGGGACAAATAACGAATGGATTTTAGAGCGTGTGGGAATTCAAAATCGCCGCACAGTTTTACCTCTGGACTATATTAAAAAAACTAAAAATAGCGACCCACGTGCCGCTTTTGAAGCCAGGCTTTATAAGAACGCGCAAATGGCGGCTAACGCCGCCAAAATGGCTCTGGCGAGAGCGTCATTAAAACTGGAGGACATCGGTATGGTAATCGCCGGCTCTTCATCGCCGGATAATATTTCGCCGGCGGAAGCATCAGCTATCGCCGCTCAGTTGGGCATCGAGGTGCCTTGCCTGGACATGAATTCAGCTTGCAGTTCGTTCGGCATGCAAATTAATTTCCTTTCCCGGATGAAGCCGGAAACGCTTCCCGACTATGTGCTGGTTGTGAATTCGGAAACTCTGACGAAGGCTGTTAATTATTCCGACCGCAGTGCAGCAGTGCTTTTCGGCGATGGCAGTGCCGCCGCGATAGTTTCGACGAAAATTCCTTCGCGCGCCTCTTTTGCGAATTGCATTTTTGAATCCCGGCCATCTGCCTGGGAAAAAGTTGGGATCGGTTGGAATTGGTATTTTAATCAGGATGGAAATGCCGTGCAGGGTTTTGCCATTCGGCAGACAACGGAATCCGTAAAAATTTTGCAGGACATCTATGCCGCCGAGGCTAAGCGCTTTATCTTTATCGGCCATCAGGCAAACTTGTTGATGTTGAAAGCGGTCAGTGAACGCAGAGGTATTGAGCCGGGGCATCACTGGTATAATGTTGACCAATTCGGCAATACGGGCTGCTGCAGCGCGCCCACTGTTTTGAGCAGGCATTGGGATGAAATTAAATCCGGCGACCGCATTGCCATAGCTATAGTGGGCGCCGGGCTGTCCTGGACGCACACGATGTTGAAAGTGGAGGAGGGCAAATGATGGAGAA
>MGQN01000035.1:54295-54517 GCA_001797845.1 Deltaproteobacteria bacterium RBG_16_44_11
ACATACCCGTTATGGAAGAACCGTCGAAAGCGGTTCTTGCCGAGATCAAGGAAGGATTCCTAGTAGAAGCTGATCTGACGGACCCGGAGCAGATAGACAGGATGGTAAACCAGATCAAGGAAGTGGCGGGCCGCGTGGATGTCCTGGTCAACAGCGCAGGCATTTCGGTCAACAATGATATCAACTCGATGAAAATCGAGGAATTTGACCGCCAGCGTGAAC
>MGQN01000035.1:54588-90918 GCA_001797845.1 Deltaproteobacteria bacterium RBG_16_44_11
ATATCTCCAGCGTTGTTGGGCATACGGGTAATTCAGGACAGATTCCCTACACCATGGAGAAGGCGGCCCTGGATGCCTTTACGAAGTCGCTGTCGAAGGAGTTATCGGGAAGAAATATCCTGGTCAATTCCGTTGCTCCGGGCTTTATCGACACGACCATGACAAAGGAACTTCCCGATCATGTCAAGGAGAGGATCCTGTCAAGCATTCCATTGGCCAGGTTGGGCAAGGCCGAGGAAATAGCTGATGTAGTGGCGTTCTTAGCAACAAGGGCCAGTTATATTACGGGAACAGTCATTCATGTTAATGGGGGGATTTATGGAGGTTGATGCCTACGTCATCAAGGAAGTTTTAGCGCTTGTGCCGCAACGGGAGCCTTTTCGCTTCATTGATGAAATTATCAGTCTTGACGAGGAAACAATAATAGGTGCTTATCGCTTTCGTGAAGATGAATTTTTTTATCGCGGTCATTTTCCGGGCAGGCCTATTACGCCGGGCGTGATTCTAATTGAAACGATGGCGCAAATTGGAGCTACTGCTTTTGGAATTTACCTCCTTGCGTGTCAGAAAAAAATGCGGCCTGGGACAATGGATATACCGTTTAGCGTGTTTTCATCGGCCGATGGCGTTGAGTTCAAGGGAATTGTAGTACCGGGTGAAAGGGTAATCGTGAAGGGTAAAAAAATATATTTTCGTAAGGGAGTTTTAAAAGTGGATACGATTATGGAAAGAGAAAACGGCGAAATAGTTTGCCTCGGAACGCTGGCGGGAGTGATGGCGAATAAATGAGGAAACGTGTTGTCATCACGGGAATGGGTGTAGCCGCGCCCAACGCGCATGGATTGGATGATTTTGAACAGGCGCTTAGAGAAGGTCGTTCCGGTATTCGCTTTATTCCTCGATTGAAAGAATTGAATTTTGGCTGTCAGATCGCGGGCGTGCCGGAAAATTTTGACGCCATTCGTAAAAGTTATTTTGATCGCGAAAAACTTTTATCGTTCAATGATAATATCGGCTTCGCTTCCGTCTCGGCGGTAGATGCCTGGAAAGATGCCGGCTTTAATCTTCCCGACAGCGATGACGATACGGTAGATTGGGATACAGGTGTTATTGCCGGTTCCGGAATCGGCGGAATGGATACAATTGCCAACAGCGTCGTTCCTATTATTAATGAAGGTAAAGTAAGACGTTTGGGCAGTCGAATTGTTGAACAGGTAATGGGCAGCGGCACCAGCGCCCGTATTTCCGGTCTGCTTGGCGCCGGCAATCAGGTGACTTCTAATTCTTCGGCTTGTAGCACCGGGAATGAGGCGGTAATCGATGCTCTCTGGAGAATAAGGATGGGATTAGCCAAACGCATGGCAGCCGGCGGATCCGAAGGAGCAACGCCTTTCATCTGGGGAGGTTTTGATGCCATGCGGGTGCTTTGCCGTAAGTATAATGATAATCCGGCGGCAGGATCACGACCGATGAGCGCGAGCGCCTGCGGCTTTGTTCCGGGCTCAGGCGGCGCGATGCTGGTTCTGGAAGAGTTGGAAACGGCCATGGCCAGAGGCGCCAAAATTTACGCAGAAATAATTGGTGGCTATGTTAATTGCGGGGGGCAGAGAATGGGCGGGACAATGACTGCTCCCAATCCGGAAGGCGTGAGGCGTTGCGTCCGCGGCGCAGTTGCCGATGCCGGAATTAACGCGGCTGAAGTTGATGCGATTAACGGCCATTTGACAGCGACCTATGCCGATCCTTATGAAGTGAAAAGCTGGGCGGCGGCGCTCGGGCGAACTCCCGATAATTTTCCTTATATTCAGTCCACAAAATCCCTGATTGGTCATTGTCTGGGCGCCGCGGGCGCCATAGAATGCGTAGCCAGCGTCCTGCAGATTTATAAGGGCTTTTTGCACCCTTCTATTAATTGTGAGGATATACATCCGGAGATTGCCGAGTATGCCGGAAAAATTCCGCGAAAATGTTTGGTGATTCCAAAATTGAAGATTGTCGCCAAAGCCGGGTTTGGGTTTGGCGATGTTAATAGCTGCATCATTTTTAAAAAGTGGGAAGAAAAATAATTTATATTATAAAGGAGAATGATTTTATGGAAGAGAAGAAAATATTTGAAGAGATGGTCAACATTTTAAAGCCTTATACCAAGGACCAGACGCTTTTGGAAAAAGCGACGATGGACACGCACATTTTAAATGATTTGAAGGTGAATTCCGCCCGGTTGGTGGATGTCATTATTAAATGTGAAGATGTTTATGGCATCAGCGTGGATGATGATGAAGCGGATAAAATTCGCACCATCGGCGATGCCGTCAGAATTATTAAACAAAAACTGGGGTAAAAAAATGAATAAAAAGTCCAAAGTTTTTCTTTATTTACAGAATTTTTTAGGACGAATTGCGATAATATTCATCGCACCTCTTTATTTTATTATCGTTAAAATTTTATTTTATCGAATACAGAATTTGAAAGAAATTCGCCGCCAGTGTGAGAGTGAATTTGCCCGGCACAAGGGATCTTGGATTGTTTGTGCTAATCATTTAACGATGATTGACTCTTTTATTTTGGGTTATGCCAGTTTTAGTTTAATCGGGCATATCACCGGTTTTAAGAAATTGCCTTGGAATCTACCCGAAAGAAGAAAATTTCAAAGCAATATACTCCTTGCGGTACTGTGCTATTTGGCCAAATGCATTCCCATTGATCGCGGCGGTTCCCGCGAGAAAATAAAGAAGACTTTGGATAAATGTATTTACCTGCTGCGTACCGGTCAAAGTATTATGATTTTTCCTGAAGGCGGGCGCTCCCGGACCGGAAGAATTAATAAAGAAAGTTTTTCTTACGGTGTGGGGCGTTTCGTTAAAGAGGTGGAAGATTGCAAGGTGATGTGCATTTATATGCGTGGAAATAAACAGGAGAATTATAGTGCTATTCCCGCTTGGGGAGAAAAATTTTCAGTGCAAATAGAAGTGTTTTCGCCGGAACGGATAGAGGGAAGCGGACTGCAAGCACAACGAGAATATGCCACGCAAATAATTGAACGGCTTGCGCGAATGTAGGAGAGATATTTTGCCGCACATAGGGAACGATATCGTGGATTTGAGAGAGCCGTTGAACGTGAGGAAAAGCCGCGATTTGCGCTTTCTAAAGAAAATCCTCACCGCTGCTGAAATTGAATTTGTGCAGGGCGCAAAAAATTCCGATCAGGCTCTTTGGTCTTTTTGGGCCTGCAAAGAAGCTTCGTATAAAGTTATTAAAAAAAAATATCCTGATGCTCGTTTTTTGCCGCGCCGCTGGCAGGTATTGTTGCGCCAGACGGCATCATCGCATATTGACGGCGAGGTGGTGATACCTGCCAAAGATAAAGTTTACGTGCGCGTTTTTTTTCATGCCGAGTATGTTCATTGTATCGGGGCGGATGATCAAAAAGCCTTAAAAAATGTGATCTGCAAGGTGAAAGCTCTGGAGGTAAAAGAAAACACAAAAGAAAAAGACGCGTCTTTATTTTTAAGGCAAAGTTTTGCGCAGGGCCTGATTGCTCAGCTGCATTTAAGCCATTCCGATATAAAAATAAAAAGAGAAAAAGAACAAGGCGGGCTTGGGCCGCCGCGCCTCTATATAGGCGGCAAAAAATCCGTTATCGATATCAGCTTGAGTCATGACGGCCGGTTTGTAGCTTACGTATTCCTGACATGATTATAGCCATATCCGGATAATATATTGTCAGTTTAGCGCTGTTGTGTTAGTTACCTTTTTCAGTTTAAATTCAGCGCGAAAAAGGATTCCGATATGAGGATAGCAGTCCTGAACGGCTCGCCCAAGGGCCAAATCAGCGTGACCGTGCAATACGTAAAATTTCTGCAGCAGGAATTTCCGCAAGCTCAATTCCAAATGCTGGACATCGCCCTGAAAATAAAGAAACTTGAAAAAGATGAACAAGAATTTCAGAAAGTCATCAAAGAGGTATCGTCCGCCGATGCCGTGCTCTGGGCTTTTCCGCTGTATTTTTTTCTTGTTTGTTCCCAGTACAAAAGATTTATTGAATTGATTTTTGAAAGAAAAGAGACCTCGGCTTTCCGCGGAAAACCGGCCGCGAGTCTTTCTACGTCAATCAACTTTTTCGACCATACCGCCCACAATTATATTAATGCTATCAGTGACGATTTGGAGATGAAGTATTTCGGCTCTTATTCGGCGGAAATGAGTGATATGCATAAATTCCGGGAGAGGCAAAGGCTGACTACTTTTGGTGAATTATTTATTAAGGCGATTAAAGATGGCACGCCTTCAATAAAAAATAATAAGCCGTTAATAAAGCATGAATTTGTTTACGAACCGACCAAGCTTAGACCTGCAGAAACGGAAGGTAAAAAAGTATTAATAGTAGTTGACGATATTGATAAAAGCTCCAACCTCCGTCTTATGATAGAAAATTTGCAGAAGGGGTTTTCTCCCGTGGCCGAATTGGTTCAACTAAAAGACATCGATATTCAAGGCGGCTGCCTGGGATGTATGCAATGCGGTTTAGATAATGTTTGCGTTTATGAAGGTAAAGATGGATTTATTGATTTTTTCAACCGGAAAATAAAAACAGCAGATATTTTATTTATTGCCGGTTCCATTTTCGACCGCTATCTTTCGTCCTTATGGAAATGTTGCTTTGACCGCAGTTTTTTCAACGGCCACATACCGGCCATAAGGGGCAAACAAATCGGATTTGTATTTTCCGGGCCATTTCATCAAATTTATAATCTGCGTGAAATATTTGAAGCTTATGTTGGAATGCAACACTCCAACCTTGTCGGGTTTATCAGTGACGATATGGGCAGTTCGGAAGAAATCAATAACGCTTTGCAAATCGTAGCTTCCAACGCAGTTATGTATAGTAAGCTTGGATATATTAAGCCGCAAACATTTTATCAGGTTGCGGGTACAAAATTATTTAGGGACGCTGTTTGGAGCAGGCTCCGTCCGGTTTTCCAGGCGGATCACAAATATTATAAAAAACATGGATTTTATAATTTTCCCCAAAAAAATTACAAGTGGCGGCTGATTAACAACAGCTTGATTGTGCTTATCAAAATTCCGCGCGTGCGCCGTGAATTCATAAAGAGAATGAAGGTAGAAATGATCAGACCTTTCGGCAAATTTCTGAAAAAAACAAAATAAATTGCACCCGAAGGATCTTTTTGAAGAAAAGATGATCGCAAAAAATAAAACAGTAAAATTTTATTTCGATAAAAAAAGGGAGGAGATATGAATATCAAAGATGTGGTCGCGTTGGTAACTGGTGGAGCGTCAGGATTGGGAGAAGCCACGGTCGTTGAATTGGTTAAAAATGGCGCAAAGGTTGCCATAGTCGATATTGATTCCGCCAGAGGTGAGAAGCTCGTGGCAGGTTTAGGAAAAAGCGCGATATTTGTAAAAGCCGATGTAACCAGTGAAGCTGAAATTCAGCAGGCCATGAAAAAAACAATAGACGCCTTCGGGAAAATAAATGTTGCCGTAAGTTGTGCGGGCGTCCCCAATCCGGGAAAGGTTCTGAGCAAAAAAGGTCCCATGCCTTTGGACGCGTTCAATAAAGTAGTGCAAATCAATCTGGTCGGAACGCTCAACATCATTAGATTGGCCGCCGAACAGATGAACAACAACACGCCCAATGAAGAAGGCGAAAAGGGCGTGATAATCAATACAGCTTCTGTTGCCGCGTTTGACGGGCAGATCGGACAAGCAGCTTACAGCGGATCTAAAGCCGGCATAGTGGGAATGACCCTGCCCATTGCCCGTGAATGCGCCGATTACGGAATAAGGGTGGCCACAATTGCTCCGGGGCTTTTCAATACGCCGATGATGGCCAGTCTGCCGCCGGCGGTTAAAGAAGATATGGCCAAAACCGTTCCTTTTCCCAGGCGTCTGGGCAAGCCTGTTGAGTACGCCATGCTGGCCATTCATATCATCGAAAACACGATGCTCAACGGATGCTGCATCAGGCTGGACGGCGCACTGCGTATGCCGCCTAAATAAGTCACCACTTCGAAATCAAAGCGCTATCTTTGTTGGCGTCGTTGTCGGTTTCCTCAACGTATGTAAAATACGCCTCATCGCCTCCGCCTAGCCGCCTCGATATCATCTTTGATTTAGAAGTGGTCTTATAGCGATTGTAAGCCGCGTTCCGCTTGTGACCTTCAGGTTATCAGGGTAGCCCTCACGCGGCGTAATCGCTGTTCAGTGGTGAGCATCTTTCAGCATTGATAGTTACGGATAACGCAGAATTCAGCCGGAGCGTAAGTGATTGGCTGAAATGATTTGTTAGGCGATTCATTATCCATTATTCGACTGGATTTGTTATTTGAACATCACCGAGATTAGCCAAACATACCATAAATTTTTTCTGCAAATCAAAATCGGCCTCAAGCAGTCGTTTGTATTCCTTTATTGAGTATAGAAATAGTTTTTTCAATTTCCATATATTGACTAAAAAATTCTGTGAGTCCACCACCTCCTGTATGCATTCATGACAATCAGACGTATCGTCTACAACAAAAGAATAAAACTTTTTATCCTTTTTTCTCTTTATGCCAAGCCGATAACCATGTGCTATGGCATGACGAAATTGGACTAATGCTACTGATTTATGGTTTTGGAGTTGCGCAACTTTGTTTAAAAAGTTTTCTATTAACGCGCTACACGTCTCATGTTCCCCTGACCACAGCTTTGTTAAAAGTTCAAACCCTACCATAATACCTAGGCACGTAAGTAATGGGGATTTCACTTTCACTGGTGGGCCATCTTCTTGACCATATTGATTTTGCAGGTCTCTTCGCAAAAGATACATAAGGGATACTTGATTTTCATAGAATCTATCTGAAGGATGGCTAAAGACCCTTGCTATTTCAGTTTGAACATCATTAGAAAATAACATAATTTTACCTACCTTCGCCGATGCTGGCAAAGTGTCTTTGGATCATAGTCCCGCTCAAATTCCACGTAGAAGTCGTCACCACTGAAAGACATGCGATAGTAGCTGTAAGCACGCCCATCTGGGCTATCCCACAGCCAAGATGGCATAGGATACATCCTGCCACAACACAAACACGCGTTAGCAAGAGTGTTGATACCAAATGTTGGTACATCTGGGTGGATGTATCGGGTGTACCGGCCACACCACTTGCACCGCATATGGTATTTGAAACTAGGCATTGTCCATCTGAGCCATTTTGGTAGTGCCCAATAGCGGGTCAGCTTAGTTTCGTACTGCGCTTCCTCATTTGTGAGTGGAATAGATAGGACATGCTCGCACACTCTGATGTAATAAAAAATGTAAGGCTCTAATGCCGGCATTCTTTTTAGTGACCATTTTAGGTACTGTTGTGCCTTGGCATATTCACCTTGTTTATAGTACATGCGTGAAAATCCACCAATCCAAGCTACGAGTTCCTTATTCTCTTGAAAACCTGGCAAGTTCAATATTACTTCGACGTGACGTAAGGATAGTGTATTAAAGTCAGTACCACTTGCCCGAGGCTGTTTTTTCCCTTCCAAATCAATGTAGTATTCGCTGACTGAACGCTGTATAGCATTCTGTGGTTGCTCTATTTGGGCCACAAATTTCTTCCTTTCTTTTTGGGATTATATTTGAAGTATTTCAAATGTTTTCCCTTATACATAAAGCCCAACAATTAATATACGAACTTCGCTTTTTCCGATTATTTGAGTATCATTTTAGCACGAATCATTTTTTTCCAAAAGTGAAAAACATGGAAAATTTGTCCAAGATTATTGCTTGAAATCAAGCAGTATCTGCACTGGCGACATTACAGTTGTGTTCCGAAATTGAGCGCGGTTCTATCCATACTGAAACCAAGTTTTGTATGAACCAATTAATGGTCAAGGACAAAGCAATGATTAAAATTGATCTTTCGGGCGGAATATTGTACAAAATCCGTCATGCAAAAGATCAAAGCTGAGAATCATAATATTTATAAAGGAATGGCGCTTATTGCCGATCCCATTCACCAGTACGCTCTTTTTACCGTACCTGAAGATAAGACTCCTTCCGAAATCACGGAGAAGGATCTGATTGATTCTCCCTGGACGCAAAGGTTAAGAAGGATTTATCAATTGCAAAGCGCGCGCTGGGTCTATCCGGCGGCGGAGCATACGCGGTTTCAGCATTCTTTGGGGGCAATGCACGTGGCCGGAGAATTCGCCAAAAGCATTTATCCCAGTTTATCCGGCGTCTGTAAAGATACACCCTCCCAAAATTATGTGGAAGAGCTGATGCGTCTCGCCGGTCTTTTGCATGATGTGGGGCATGGGCCTTATGGACATTTTTTTGATGATAATTTTTTGAATAATTTTAATTTAACACATGAAATAGTAGGACAGAATATTATTGTCCAAAAGCTCGGTGCTGATATTTCCTGCATCAAGCGTAGTCCTTCCGGCGCGTTTGGGCGCGGCGAGGTGTTGGATGCCCGCCGGATAGCTTATTTGATCAGGATGCCCGAAGCCAAAGAAATCGACAGACAACCACGCTGGCTGCAGATGTTGCGGCAATTGTTTTCCGGCATTTATACTGTGGATAATCTTGATTATGTTCAGCGCGATGCTTACATGACGGGTTTTTCCCTGGATATGGTGGATATTCCCCGCCTGCGCTACTATACTTTTTTTACTAAACACGGCCTTACTTTGCATTCATCGGGCATTTCCGCGCTGGGGCGCTTTCTCAACGCCAGGCTTAATTTATATACTAATGTTTATTTTCATCGCACCACGCGCGCTTTGGATTTGCACTTGCAGGAGATTTTCCGCGATACCATCAATTTGATTTTTCCAGGAAATCCCATCAACAAATTGGATAATTATCTGCGATGCGATGAGTGGTTTTTGTTCAATGAAGTGCAAAGCTGGTTGGAAACAAAAGATCAGACTAAAAGAAAATTAGCGATGGAATGGAAAAAACTTCATGACCGCGAAGTAAAATGGAAGATGTCCTTTTCCGCGGAGATATCCATTGATCAAATGCATCGCGGCATCGGTTTTTCGCGGGCGTTGGATTATGAAGCCAGAATTAAGGAATGTCTGCCCAGGAAACTTAAAGGCCTTTCCTTTAAGGTCGATTTAGCCACGCAGGACCCGCGTCCGCTCAATCCTATGGCGGAACGCGGGAAGAGGATCAATATTTATAATCCTGTTACGGAAATGACATCACCGGAGCCGCTTTTGGAAATTTATCGCTTTATCCCTGCGCGAGTCATGCACTTCAGAGTGTTTTCATTAAGCCACAACTATGACGAAGAATTATCCGCCGCCGCGGAAAATGTTCTGAATACTATCGAATCAGTAATTCCGACGAATGTTTGATATGCAAGAAATTTCCGAAACTACAGATATTACTCTTTTTGTCCGTACCTCCGGGGAGGAAATAGCTCCCTGGAACCGCCAGCGCATTGTCGATGCTCTGGTGCGGGAAGCGGATATCGATGATCACCTAGCTGTGCAAATATCCAAAGAAGTGGAAAAGCAAATTATTTCTTCGGGGATTGGTTTGCTCACGACATCCCTCATTCGTGAGTTGGTTAATGCCCGACTCATCGAGAGAGGGCTGGAGAAAGAACGAAGGCTGCACGGCCGTTTGGGCTTTCCTCTTTATGACGTGCGGCAGTTAATTTTACACCAGAACAAGGAAAGCGCCAACACTCCTCATTCTCCCGAAGGCACGAATTTAATCTTTGCCGAAGGAATAAAAAAAGACTTTTCTCTTTACGATGTTTTTTCCACCGATATCGGGGATGCGCATGCCGCGGGTGATATTCACATCCACGGATTGGGTTACATCGATCGCCCTTACAGTTGCTGTCAATCGTTGGAATATCTCAAGAGTAACGGCTTGAAATTTCCTTATGCCATCAATTCCGCCAAACCCGCCAAATACGCAGAGGTGTTATTGCTGCACATGGTGCGCTTCAGCGCGATTTTACAAGGACATTTTACCGGAACAATTGGCTGGGACGCGCTAAACATTTCCTTCGCGCCGTATTTGGTTGATATGACCGATAAAGAAGTGCAGCAATTTGCGCAAATGCTGATTTATGAATTCTCGCAGCTTTCGGCTACGCGCGGCGGGCAGGCTTTATACACCGATATGCACATCTATTATGAAATACCGCCGCATTGGGCGAATCTTCCTGCGATAGGTCCCGGAGGAAAACCAACAGGGAAGACTTATGGACAATACGTTAGCGATGCTCAGCGCCTGGCTTTGGCTATCCTGAAAGTTTTTAAAAAAGGCGATGCGACAGGAAAGCCTTTTATTCTTCCCCGTCCGCTTTTGCATATAACCGATGCTTTTTGGAAAGCAAAAGATGCGGAAGATTTCTTAGAGCATGCCTGTGAGGTAGCCAGTCTCAAAGGAAACAGTTGCTTTATTTTCGATAGAAATGAAAACGATTTATCTTTTGCCTGCTGCCGGGCAGGGTATAGAAGCGATGCCGACTACAGAGTAGAATTGAAGAAACCATGGCTGATACGCAGTGCCGCCATTCAAAGCGTAACCTTAAATTTACCGAGGCTCGGATACAGAGCTGACGGTAATGAAGAAAGATTATTTGCCCTGCTTACTGAATTTACGGCAAAAGCGGTAAAGGCGCACATCCAGAAAAAAGATTTTCTGGAAAAGCTTCTTTCTTACGCCGATAAGGGACCTCTGGCCGTACTGGCTATGAACCATGACGGCTTCCCTTTTTTAAGAATGAACCGGGCTTACTACATTATCGGTCTGGCGGGTTTAAATGAGCTTGTGCAAATACATATAGGCAGCCAATTACACGAATCGCCGGAGGCTCTGGCCTTTGGCCTGAAAGTTGTGGACTACTTACAGCGTGAGGCTGGATTCTTAAGTGAAAAACTGGGAATAAAATTTGTGCTGGAGCAGTCGCCCGCGGAAACCACCTCTTATCGCTTCGCGAGGCTGGATTTAAAATATTTTTCTCCGGCCGCCGGACGTTTTGTAAAGGGTGATATTGCCGAGGGCGCGATTTATTACACCAACTCTACGCGATTGAATGTTTCCGCGAATGTGCCGCCCTTGCAGCGAGTAATCTCGGAAGGGCTTTTTCATAAATATCTGGAGGGAGAGGTTATTTCACATCTGCAATTGGGCGGCGAAAAGCCGGACGAAAAAGAATTGTGCGAATTTATCCGGAAAGTGTTTGATAATTCCGCTAACCGGCAGATTGATTTTTCCCCCGAATTTACTTCCTGCTCCTCCTGCGGCAAGACAGCTTCCGGCTTGAATTCAACATGCGTTTATTGCGGATCAAATGAAGTAGAGGGCATCGCGCGGCTGACAAAATATTTCAGTAAAATTTCTGGTTGGAACAAAGGTAAACTTGCTGAGCTTAAAAATAGAAAGGTGAACAAGAACTTTAAGATAAGCGATTGATAGTTTGCGCTTGACAGGCAGGGGCAATTGGGCTAAAAAGCCTCACCACTTAATAAAAAACGAAGTTAAGGAGGCTTCTTTTGGCAACACACAAATCAGCAGAAAAACGAGATCGTCAAAACAAAAAGCACCGCGAGCGCAATATTGCCGTCAAGTCCGCGCTCAAGACTAAGGTTAAAGCAGTAATTACCGCTGTGGAAGGCAAAAAGAAAAAAGATTCCGAAAACACGCTGAAAGATGTTATTCCCGCACTGAATAAAGCGGCGGCCAAAGGCGTCATTCATAAGAAAAACGCTTCCCGCAAAATTTCCCGCCTGACCAAAAAAGTCAACGCACTTTAATGAGACCCAAGCTCAGAAACGAAGTGCATAACCTAATAACCTGAAGGTCACACGAGGTCACGTCACCGCTGAAGCTTGCTGGTCGAATTATCCCGTAGCCATGGCTATCGGGGGAAAGGCACATCATTCGACAGCGGTCAGAAAAGAAAATAAGGCCGCTTTATTTATTCCCTAAAAAATCCATAAAAATCTTTGCGTATAAATCCGGATTTTCCAGAATTAGTGAATGGCCTGCATCCTTAATTATTTTTAAGCTGCAGTGGGGCATAAGTCTGAGGATTTCGTCAATATCGTGCCGCGGGATAACCAGATCATCTTGGCCCCATAAAATTAGAATTGGTTGTTTGATGCGGTGAGTTTCTTTGTGTAATGTGCCGTTGGCGCGCTCTTTTTGCAAATGATACAATGCGCCCGTACCGGCGCCGTCACTCAATAATTTTGCTTTGTCCACAATCAAATTAAAAAGGTCTTTTTGCTCAGCGGTGGTTTGAGGCCGAAATTCGGCTTTTACGCCAGGCGCGAGAGATTTTTTGATAAATAATGACGAAACGGCAAAAGATAAAAATTTGAAGGCGAAATTTCTATTGTCTTTTATGGCCGGGAAAGAAAGCTGAGCATTTTCCGGCAGCAGCAATCCCGTGGGGCTTACCGGATCAAGGGCCAATACCTTGTCAAACATATCCGGCTCAGCAAGAAGCATATAAATGCTGATAATACCGCCGGTGGAATGAGTGGCCAGCGAGCATTTTTTAATGCCCAGCGCCTTGACGCCGGCAATCATGTCTTTGGCGTGCTGGTTTAGTGAATAATTTTCAAAATTATTCGTCGCGGCAGGCTTGTCGGATTCCCCGCAGCCGCGCCAATCAAAGGCATACACATGAATATCTTCGGGAAGCCGCGGCCAGATTAAATCCATCCACTGGACACAAGCCAAATATCCATGAATGAATACAACAAGATTATTTCCGGTGCCGTGTTCGACATAATGAAGTTTTACATCTCCTGCTTGAACGAAAGGCATAAGCAATATCCCCGTTTTGAATTGATAGGCTCACTATGACATTTTTAAAGTATTGTCAATATCGGCATAATTTTTAGGTTTGCTTTGTGGCGAATAATAATTTACAAATACATTTAAGAAAATTCGCATTGGCGGTTTATGGAAAAAGATGAAGCTAAATACCTATAAACAGCAGATGAAAAGAAGAAATTTACCATTAGGCGATTTGATCATTGAAATCGGCCGTTGCTTTCTTTATGCTCCTTATAAAATCGGCACTCTGGAGGCCGAGGGTAAAGAGAAATTAATTGTTAACTTCCGTCAATTTGATTGTTTTACTTTTGGGGAGACCGTCCTGGCACTGGCACAAAGCTTTGTCGCAGGAAGAATTTCAACGCGGGAATTTCGGCGCAAATTAAAATTTATCCGTTACCGGCAGGGCGTTATTGCCGGTTATTCCTCACGGCTTCATTATTTTACCGATTGGCTGAGCGATAATGCGCGGAAAAAAATATTGCGGGATATCACTAAGCGATTTGACTCTGTGAGACAGCGCAAGAAAATAAATTATATGACTACTCACCGCGCGTCTTATCCGGCATTAAAAAACGAAAATGAATTTAAAAAAATGCTGATTGTCGAAAAAACCCTTTCCCGCAAAACTTTTTGTGTGATTGGAAAAGATAAAGTCAACCAGCAAAAAGAAAAAATTAAAACAGGCGACATTATTGCCTTTGCCACTGATCAGGAAGGGTTGGATGTCTCTCATGTGGGTTTTGCCATTTGGCAGGGAAAAAATTTGCATCTTCTACATGCCTCCAGTAAGGAAGGCGGCGTAGTTATCTCAAAAAAGACTCTTGTTGCTTATCTGAAACAGAATAAAAAATTTACCAGCATTATTGTCGCGCGTCCTCTGTAAAGGGCAATAATTTATTTTCAAAAGTATACCGCGGCTTCAATTTCATTGAGAGCAGGAGATTGCTTCGCTATGCTCGCAATGACCGAGTAAATTGTTGCTATACCGATTTCAAATCTAAGATGATATCAAGGCAGCGAGGAAGAGGCGACCCCGCATCCACGGGGCAGGCATCCGGCGTATAACTCCATACGTTGAGGAGCCGATGAAGAAGCTAACGCCGATAGCGCTTTGATTTGGAATTGGTATCAGGGCTTTTCAAAATGATGATAGTCTTTAGGCTGTTCGAAATTGCCGCCCCAGTGCCAGCCGCGTTTTAAGAATTCTTCAACGATAGGATGCCCGGCGCTGAAGGTTCCCGCTTTTTGCGGTTTGTAAACTGCACCTTCGGGAGCGATAACGCCATGAGGATAGATGACGGGATTTTGCACCGGATTGATATCCAGGGCGCGTCCGAAAGAGTGCAGTGATAATTTTGTGGTGCCTGCGATTACGCGATAATTAAAACTGGAGGTGTTATTGTCGGCCATGGATTCACCATCTTGCCAGCCGTAGGCCACTATGGGAATAGCTTTGCCGAGAGGAAATTTTAATTTTTCAATCAAAGTGAAAATTTCAGAGACATCATCTTCCAGAGAGCAATCAACGATAATTTGTCCCTGATGCCGGAGACCGTCAAAAGAGAAATAACAGACATCCATCATTGATAAACGATCAACAATTTCCAGAGGCGCGTTTGTTCCCGCGATGGCATCGGAGAAACTAAAATCGCTATCCACAATTATATTGCCTTCGCCACTCATAATTAATTTCTCGTTACAATTCCCGGATTATTTTACTTGTTATATCTTCCGCCAGCGATACCTCCCGATAGATATCGATGATTTGTGATGCTTGCAAGCGATTAAAATCTACCAGCATTGGAGTGATGATAACTCCGGCCATATCTATCGCGCCTAATGAAACAAAAATTCTTTTTTCGCCTTCAAGAAAGAAGGCATCAGGACGATGTTTCTGCCGCAGAAATATTATCAGCCGCCAGGTGTCGTTTTCATAAATACAAAGAATATTGAGCATTGGTTCGCCCTTTGTTTGAAGCATTCTTTGTGCAATATTAATAAAGCGCGTAAACTGTTCTTGCAATGATTTTTCATTTTTTCCGTCCATCATAACTACGGAACGGTCGAGTTTTTCTTCGGTGTAAACTTTTACGCCGGATATTTCTTTAATCGGAGATATAGTCTCGGAAGTTTCTATAAAAGGCAGTGCGTTTTTGGGAATTGCTTGTAAATGCAAATGATCGGGAGCCGATGCTCCGCAAGCGGGGCCGTTATAAAATACTGTAAAGTGAGGAGATAAGTCCCGAGCCATGTTCGTGAGCAAAATTAATGATGCGGCAATTGCTTGCGGTTGGTGGTGCAGATTGACAATAGTAAAGTGCTTATCGAAAATAGGCGCCGGGTTGCAAAGGATGAGATAATCCCTCCGGTATAATATTCCCCGCTGCTGTATGGGAAGATTATCGATACACAAAAAGCAAAGTCTGTTTTTGATTGATTCCCGGTCAACGGCGGCGCCTGAGCTTACGGCGCGCTGAGGATTGAATTGCAGATCAACTTTATAGCTGCCGCAGGAAACTGAGCGCGTGCGGATATTGGCCAATTCTTGATAGGAGTGAGCAAGTCCGGGCCAGCTTTTCTTTTGTTCATCTAAAAGATTCAAACAGAGCGCGGTTAGAGGCTTTTGTTTTTTTTCAGGATATTGGGCAAAGATTCTTTTCTCCATATCTTTTTTATTTTTGTTTAATATCTGCCGCGCTTTTATTTCTATCGTGCGGAGTTCGTCTTTATAAAAATCATTGCGGTTTTGTCTTTCAATGGAGATTACCGAATCAGTGTTTTCTCGCCAGCGGCGGCAAAGATAAATGCTCTTATAAATTCGCCCGATTTGGTATTCGCGGGATATGCGCAGAGCAACGGCATAATCTTCTCCATAGCTGACATTGGGGAAACCTATCTCGCGGATTATGGAGGTATCGAAAGCGCGGGGAGCGCCTAATCCGTTGACACGCAGAAGGTTATTATGGCCGTTGGCTTTTGTCCACTCTTTATGGTCGATGAGCCCTGGTGGAATTTTCTTCAGGCGTCGATTGACAATTGAATAAGCGCCGACTGCCATCGCGTAATTATTCTTGCGTAAAACATCTATTATTTTTTGCAGTGTTTGCGGCGAGCTGTAAAGATCATCGGAATCAAGCTGAATCGCGTAGCGGCCGCAGTACGGCGAAAAAACTGCTTCATTCCAGCAACCGCCGATAACGAGATCGTCGCGTTTGGGAATAATGTGTTTTATTATTTTGTTCTTTCCGGCTAATTTTCTAATAATATCGGAAGTGCCATCCGAGGAATGATTATCCACAATGATAATATTAAAATCGAAATTCGTTTTTTGCGTAAGCGCGCTTTGGATGGCGTTTTTAATCGTCTCTTTGCGGTTGAGCACCGGGATGATTACGCTTGCTTCCACGGGAAAGAAATCATTAGTCGAGGGAGCTTTTTTGGTGCGCGCCTTTATATATGCCCCGGCCAATTTCAGATAATTTGTGGCAACTTTTTCCAGTTTCTTTTGCACAACGAGATTTTTTGCCGCGGCATAAGCAAAATGATTTTCTGCCGCCTTGTCTTTGTCCTCAGATAAATCCCCTTTTTTGTTGGAAGCGATATAGAGAGACTCGGGAACATGAAAGACAGGGTAATCAATGGAAACTTTCAGGCGCAAATCGTATAGCGCGACATTCGTATCGGAAGGCGGCGGACCGTATTTTCGCATGGTGGCGTGTATAGCACTTAAAGAAAAAAAGAAAAAATGCCCGAAATTAAAATCGTCGCGGATACTGCCCGGTTGATAATCTATGAGCGGATGAGGGATGGAATTATTTCCCTTTTTCCAAATAAAATCTGAATAGGTAATGCCGGCGCATTTTGTTTCGGCGAGCTTAAACAATCGGCGCAAAGACAGTTCGTCGCACTTAACTGCTTTTTCATTCACTATTGCTAGTAAATACTTGCTGGATAATTTTTTCAGGAATGAAGATAGACTCCTTATTTCCCTGAAATTCTCCTTATCGGTTGGCCAAAAGCTTGTCGCCTCTTTGTCGTTATTGACGGCTAAAAGATAGAACCGGCCAAATTTTACGGTTGGATGCATCATGGCTAATCAGGCAACACTTGGGCTAAAATCCCGCCATCATGAGGTTAAAAGCTTTCTCCGCCGTGTCGTTGGCTAATTTAGTAAGAGCGTTTTTTCGAATTATGGGGAACAAATTAATATTATCTTCCAGGGTGTATTCAACGGTGCCATTTATATTCTTCGAACTCCAGATAATTTTGCCGCTTTCCCGTTCACGGAAAGTCAATTCTAAAGTAACTGTCGCTCGTTCTTCCGCGGCCAGAGTGTTGGCTCGATAAGAAAGAGCGATAGTATTATAATTAAGAATAGTTCCCTTAATTATCGCATCAGCCGCTTCCGTGCTTCCCACAACTTTCAAGCGGCTGTATTGAATAAGTTGGTTGATGAATGCTGTCCGGACATAATTTTCAATTTCGGCCTGTGCCGTTTTATTTCCGAAAGATTCGACATAAACTTTTTGAATGCGTTTGTCGATGTAATTTCCTTGCGGTGCGAAAGAATAGCCGCAGCACAAAAATGGAAGGGTGGCAAAGCAAACGAAAATGGTTCTTATGATATTTTTCCAGTTTAATTTTTTCATGAAAGCACCTTTTCTGATAAATTAAAATCTCATGAAGCAATGACGATGTTGACTAATTTGTTGGGTACGTAAATGACTTTCGCAACTTTTGCGTCTTTAATCAATGATTTTATTTTTTCGTCCGCCAGCGCGACGGCCTTGATTTTTTCCGCGTCTTCATCGACGGGCACGATCATCCGGCTGCGCAGTTTTCCGTTAATCTGAACGACAACCGTTATTTCTTCTTCGCTCGCGATTGCCTTATCATATTCCGGCCAGGAAACATCAGAAACCTCGGTTTTATTGCCCAGCATTTTCCAGAGTTCTTCCGTGATGTGCGGTACAATCGGTGTAAGCAAAATTATGGCTGTTTCCAGCGCTTCGCGGACAACCGCCAGAGCTATTTTGTCGGTGCTTGCGGGACGCTCCAGTTGATAGATGGCGTTAACCAATTCCATGACCGCGCTGATCGCCGTATTGAAATGGAAACGGTCTTCGATGTCAATAGTTACTTTGCGGATAGTTTGGTGAGTTTTGCGCCGCAGGTTTTTCAACTCGCCTTCCAATTGATGGCTGATCGAGAGCGTTTTTATCTTTTTGATGTCTTCCCAATATTCCAAAAATATTCGCCACAGCCGGTTCAAAAAACGAAAAGAGCCTTCCACGCCCTGATCGCTCCATTCCAAATCTTTTTCCGGCGGAGCGGTAAAAAGACAGAAAATGCGCGCTGTGTCGGCGCCGTAAGTCTGGACCAGATAGTCCGGGTCAATAACATTTTTCAGTGATTTGGACATCTTTTCCGTTTTGCCGATGATTACTTCTTTTTGGCAGAGATGGCATTTTCCTTCCGCCGCTTGTTCGGGGAAAAGGTAGCCATGTTCTGTGCATTTCATTGTTTCTTTGCAAACCATGCCTTGCGTGAGGAGGTTGGTAAACGGTTCGTCCACGCCGATAACACCAAAGTCACGCAGCATTTTGGTGTAAAAACGGGCGTAAAGTAAATGCATAATGGCGTGTTCCACGCCGCCGATATACTGGTCAACAGGCATCCAATAATCAAGTTTTTTACGGTCCAATCCCGGCTTTATATCAGTGTCTGGACTGCAGTAGCGGTCGAAATACCAGGAAGATTCTACAAAGGTATCCATAGTGTCAGTTTCTCGTTGGGCATCATTGCCGCAATTGGGGCAAGTTGTTTCCACAAATTTTTTTAAAGCCGTAAGCGGTGAACCGCCTTCCGCGCTTAGCACTACATCGCGTGGCAACACAATGGGTAAATCCGTTTCTTTAACAGGGACAATGCCGCATTTTTTACAATTAATCATGGGAATGGGCGCCCCCCAGTAACGTTGGCGGGAAATACCCCAGTCGCGCAGGCGGTATTGAATCGTGCGTTTGCCCCGGTCAAGCGATTCCAAGTAATCGGCGATGTTCTCCAGCGCTTTAAGATTTTCCATGCCGTCGAATTTTCCGGAGTTTACTAAAATTCCCTCCTCCGTGTAGGCCTCGGTCATTTTTTCGGCATCAAGTGTTTTACCTTTGGGCTGAATAACAACGATCAGCGGCAGATTGAATTTTTTGGCAAATTCGAAATCGCGTTGATCATGCGTGGGAACGGCCATGACACAGCCGGTGCCGTAATCGGCCAAAACAAAGTTGGTAGCGTAAATCGGCATATGCTTGCCGGTGAGAGGATTTTCGCAATAAGCCTCGAGAAAAATTCCTTCCTTTTCATAATATTCAGAAGTACGCATGAGCTTATCCTGCTTTTTGACTTTTTCCACAAACTGCCGTACATCGTTTTCGATGGCTTTACCTTTAGCCAGTTCCATAACCAGAGGAAGTTCCGCGGCGATAAGCATGAAGGTGGCGCCGAAAAGCGTATCCTGGCGCGTGGTGAATATCTTGATAGCTTTATTGGAGCCGATAAGCGGGAAATCCACTTCACAGCCGTAGCTTTTTCCGATCCAGTTTTTCTGCATGGTGAGAACTTTTTCCGGCCAGCCGGGCAGTTTGTCGCAATATTCCAGCAATTCATCGATGTAAGCGGTTATTTTGAAAAACCATTGATCCAATGTTTTTTCGGTCACTTCCGTGGAACAGCGCCAGCACAAACCGCCTTCCACCTGTTCGTTGGCCAGAACGGTTTCGCATTTACCGCAGTAATTAACCGTGGAGCGCTTTTTGTAAGCCAAACCTTTCTCATACATCCAAAGGAAAAATAATTGTTCCCAGCGGTAATACTGCGGCTCGCAAGTGGAGACTTCCCTGTCCCAGTCATAACTGAAGCCCATGCGCTTGAGCTGTTTTTTCATGTGGGCGATATTATCGTTTGTCCATTTTAGAGGATGAATTTTATGTTCGATAGCCGCGTTTTCGGCAGGCAGCCCGAAAGCGTCCCAGCCCATCGGGTGTAAAACATTATAACCTTTCATGCGCTTATAGCGGGCGACAACGTCACCGATGGTGTAATTGCGGACATGTCCGATATGGATTTTGCCGGAAGGGTAGGGAAACATTTCCAGCAGGTAATATTTTTTCTTTTGCGGATCTTCAGTAACCTTGAAAGTTTTTTCTTTATCCCACTTCTTTTGCCATTTTTCTTCAATCTTATGCGGATCGTACTTCATGCCGATAACTTCTCCAAGCCAAAATAGAATGTCATTCCTTTAGCATATAGCATTTGTGCTTGCAATGCCTTAATGATTTTTAATAGCCGTTTCACATTGCAGCGCTAAATCATTCAGTCCTGCGAGCTTGGGAGCGTGATCGACCGCCAGCAATAAATTGGCAAGGCCGTTATCGATATGTTTAAGAAAATCCGGTTTGTTCTTTTTTAAACCCAGAAAGCCGTACGCGCCGAGGGCCTGCATGAGCCGTTGAGCGGAGGCCTCCCAAAAATGTGTGGTAAATTCATCAAGGCCATAAGGCGGTTTCCTTATTTGGTAATAAAACGAAATCAGCTCGTTTCTTTCTTTTTCGACAAAAGTAACATAAGGATCGCAAATCAGTGAACCCAGATCATAAAAGAAGTTTCCGCGACGCATTCCCTGAAAATCAATCAGTACCGGCTGATCATTTTTAATCATAATATTTTGGGATTGAAAATCCCGATGAATAAGGCATGGCTCTGCGTTGAGCATTCTGCCGGCAAGCGCCGATAATTCATCAGCCAATTCTTTTTGGAAGATAGCCGGAAGTTTTATGTGGCAGACGACTTCCACAAAGTTTTCCCTAAAATAATTGTGTTCCCATAAATAAAGCTGGCGGTCGTATCCTTTGGCCAGTTTTAAACCGGAAGGCAGGTTGTTTGCAGGGAAAGAATGAAGACAGCGGATTTGGGTTAGCGTCTCGAAATAATAATCGCGTCGTTTTTCCCACGGCAGTGAAGCTTGTGAACATAAATCAATATCGCCCAGGTCTTCCATCAAAATAAAGTGTTGCCGCAAGTCTTGGGCAATTATCTGCGGCACAGAAATATTGATACTGGACAGAAACTTGTTGATGCCCGCCCAGTATAAGTTTTCTTTAATCTCCACGCCGTAGCGCATAAAAACAAAACTGGATTGATCCTCCGCAACGACGCGGAAAAAATCCCGGTCAGAGCCGCCTTTTTTTATTGGTGTTATCTTCGGATGGTCACTTAAGCTTAGGCGGTCGGTTAAAAATTTTCGTATTTCTTTGTTCATAAAATGCATAATTGAAAACTTTCAATTATGTCATTTCGAGGAGTCCGCCACGGCGGACAACGAGAAATCTTCAATATCCCTCACTGCGTTTCGGAACAAGGATTTCTCCCGGAGTATCACCCCGCGTATGCGGGGGTCGAAATGACACTTAACTAATGCCTGCCAAATTTAATTTATTATACTCATCAACCGTTCCCACATCGTGCCAATAACCTTCATCAATAATAATTCCGCCGATAGAGTGTGGATTTTGTCTGATGGCTTTTATCAGGGGAATAACTATTGATTCTACATTGCCGGCCTGCAGGCGTTGTAAAAATTGCTTTTCCACAATGTAAAGACCCGCGAAAAGACAGCTCTTGATGCCTGGATTATTCAGCGTATGCCGTAAATCACAGATATAGCCGTCTTGATCAATATTGACATTAAGCAGCGGTCCTCGACTGCGCAGTGCGAGCGTCACTTCTGTTTTTAAGGCAAAATGTCTTTCCAGCAACGGCAAAATAGGCAGGTTGGTGATAATGTCGCCATTATAAACGATAATGCGTTCGTCGGCTTCAATTAAATCTTCGATATTCTTGATACCGCCCGCGGTATCCAAAAGTATTGGTTCATGCCGGAATGTGATCGGAATGCCTTGCCAGCTACCTTCAGGGAATGCTTTCGTATATTTATCGGGGCAATGATGAGTATTGACAATGAATCTTTTAATACCGATTGTCCGCAGATGCTCCATCGCATAAGTAATAATCGGGCGTCCGCCAATTTCTAAAAGCAGCTTGGGCGTATTATCGGTGAGCGGCCTCAACCGCGTTCCCAATCCCGCCCCTAGAATGAATGCTGTTTTAATTATTTTTGTTTGCATTTTTTTTACGCTATTGTCATCCCAGCAGAAGTTTACTCGGTGCATGCTGGGCCAAACTAGCGCCTTGGTTCTTTCTTGTAATTTTTCCCGTACTCCGGATCAATCTTCACCAGCGCCGCTACAACAAATCCGGGGATTGTCGTGATCAAAATCCAGATGAAGAAATTTTTATAGCCGAGCATTTCCTGAATCCAGCCGCTGGCCATTGCCGGCATCATCATGCCCAATGCCATAATGCCGGTGCCGATGGCGTAAAACACGGTTTTGTATTCCCCCTGCGCCACCATGATCATGTACATTGTATAAGCGGTAAAGCCAAAACCATAACCGAATTGCTCCAGCGCGACGGCCGAACAAATGAGCCATAAACTCTGAGGCATCGCGTGCGAAAGATACACAAAAATCAAATCCGGCAGGTGCATAATCAGAACCATCGGCCACAGCCAGAACTTCAATCCTTTTTTGTAAATAACGTAGCCGCCGAAAAGTCCGCCCAGCATCAGCGCTACCACGCCCACTGTGCCGTAAATGAAACCGACCTCAGTGGTGGTAAGCCCTAAGCCGCCGCTGATACGCGCATCAAGCAGGAAGGGAGCAACCATTTTGACGAGTTGAGCTTCGGCAAAGCGGTAAAACAAAAAAAAGCAGATAATAATTAGAATGTCTTTGCGCCGGAAAAACAATGTCAGTATACGAAAATATTCCGCCAGAAAACTTTTCCCTTTATTGAAGGGGGCGCTTTTATCGGCTATGGGGTAGGGCAGAACAAAAAAGTGATAAAGGCAAAGAGCCATAAAAAAAGCCGCAGCGATGATAAAAGTTATCGACCAGGCGGAGGCGACCGGATAACCATGTTCCTGTAAAAGCCCCGCTCCGATGACCAGGCCGCCTTTGGAGGCGATGGTGGCAATACGGTAAAAAATTGTGCGCACGCCAATGAAAGCCGCCTGCTGTGGTGTGTCTAAACCCAGCATATAAAAGCCGTCGGCGGCAATATCATGTGTGGCGGAGGAAAAAGCCATTATCCAGAACATCGCCAGCGTGTAGCGGACAAAATCATGCGTGGGCAGGGTGAGGGCGACACAAGCCAGAGACCCGCCGATCGCCAACTGCATTACCAGGATCCAGAAACGCTTGGTGCGGAAAAGATCGACAAAAGGGCTCCACAGAGGTTTGATTACCCACGGCAGGTAAAGCCAACTGGTGTAAAGGGCGAT
This sequence comes from Deltaproteobacteria bacterium RBG_16_44_11, assembly GCA_001797845.1. Lineage (GTDB taxonomy): Bacteria > Desulfobacterota > Syntrophia > Syntrophales > Smithellaceae > UBA4810. Next base: position 77,814 of record MGQN01000035.1, read on the forward strand.
TTGTGTATTGGAAAGTCCGAGATTTTTGTAAAGAACAACGCTGACGGTCATGGCGATCATATACGGGATACCTTCGGCCAGATAGATAGACGGAACCCACAACCAGGGTTTCCGATTTGCATTATTCGTTATTTCTTCTTTTATTTTGGACATGGTTTAAAATTATTTCTTTTTTTCAAATCTTCGTTAATTAAATATCGCTTTGTGCTCTCAATCGAAATTAATCACTGGATACCGGCCTGCGCCGGTATGACAAAATCAGTAAACAAGAAATCATTAATACAATTTTTTTATCTGAGCGCCGGTGAAGTAGTGCGCCAATATATCCTTAGCTTTAAATCCTTTCGTGGCCATTACTGCCGCGCCGATTTGGCATAAGCCTATGCCGTGACCCCAGCCACCGCCGTCAAGGATGAAACGGGAGATTGTGCCGTTTGCTTCCCGTTCGGTGGATACGACAAACGCGCTGCTTAAAAGATGACTGGGCGAAAGCCAGCGGCGGATTTCCAATTCTTTGCCGACAATCACAGTTTTTTTGGAACCTTCAATTCTTAATTTATAAATCCTGCCCGATGGGCCACGGGCGACCACAACAAGGTTTTCCAGTCTGCCCACATCTATGCCCGATTTTTTGCGGATAATTTCTTCCAAATCCCGCCGCTTATATATGACTTGCCAGCGGTAAAAATCAAGTGTTTCCCGGTCAAATGAAGGCAGTATCCGCTGTAAAATTTTTTTATCGGAAGTATTGCAATAAGCCGGCGGTTTTGATCTTAACCAGGCGTCGGCATCTTTTTCCGTTAAAATCGGCGGCTTTGTTTCGGCATCATCGGTTATACTGCAAAGATACTCAACAAATACATCCTCCCATGCGGTTGAAAAAATGTCTGTCTGCCCTCCACAGCACTTATAGTAGCGTGCGTCGCATATTTCTTGGTCGCTTACCAGAAACAATCCCCGTGTGTCTTCAATTGCTGCCGCTACGTTGGCGGATAGAATCCTTGTTATTCCCTGATAGCGCTGACAATGGTCATCTGCGCAGACATCAAAGAATTGGTGGTCGTTGACATCCTGCCAGGTGATGAATTCATTTTCCCTTACTGTTTTTTTCTCTGTTAAAACGCTTGATGATTTTTTCTTTTCCAGCATGGCCACAAGCCAGCTGCGGGCGACAACGGCCTGCGCCTTGAGGAATTCCAGAGGCGCTTCAGCGGACATTTCCGAAGAAATGACCGAGGCCAGATAATCTTCCAGAGATATGATGTTGATGAGATTAAACGAATTGTTTCTGCAGGCTAAAAAGGCAATATCGCCGCGAAAAGTTTGTTCTTGGTTTTGTTGCCAGTGAAAGTCAATGCCGATTTTTATATCCGGCACGGTAAAAGTTGCTCCCTCTTGAGCAAAAAGAAAAATTTCTTTTTGTTTCTCTATTTGAGTACCGGACGCATTATTTAGATAAACATATCCCGCAGAACAATGAGCGATAAATTTGCCGCTTATCATCCCGCAGGCAGAGAAGATAAATTCTCCGTTTAGATTTATACGGGCTTCTTGACGATTTTGCAGAAGAGCTACTTTTATTTTTGGTTCATCAGCAATCATAAGTGTTTGAGCCGTTTTTAAGAATGAATCCGATTTTTATGAGTAAAAGTCAGAGAAGTCAAGAAAGTTATCAGCAAGAAAAATATTCGCGCAAAAAATCAACTTAATGCTTGAATATTATTAATTTATCGTGTATGAGTCTAAAAAATAATTAAAAGTCGGATGGCTTATGGTGCATATCTGGCCAATTGGAGGGGGCAAAGGCGGGTCGGGGAAAAGTTTCTTGACCAGCTCTCTGGGACGCCTTTTAGCGGGATTGGGTAAAAAAACCCTGCTGGTCGATCTCGATTTAGGTTCAGCGAATCTGCACACGCTGGTTGATGTGCCTTATCCGGAAAAGAGTTTTTCCGATTTCATTCGAAAAAAAATACCACTTTTAGAAGACGTTGTTTCAGAAACTCCCGTACCGAACCTTTATATAATCAGCGGCGCTCACGATAACTTGGATATTGCCAACCTTCCCTATGAACAAAAAGTAAAAATCCTTAAAGCCATAGCCAGGTTGGACTATGACTGGATTTTGCTGGATTTAGGCGCCGGCACTTCTTTTAATACTCTTGATTTTTTTCTGATTTCGCAAAACAGCATGTTTATTACAACGCCGGAACCTACATCTATTGAAAACGTTTACCGATTGGTTCGCGCTATTTATTTTCGCCGGATTCGTCACTATTTCAACGCGACTGATTTTAAGGCGTTAGAAGAAGAAGTTCTGCGGCAGTTCGGAGAAGGTTCTTTTAATAATCCTGATTGCATTATGGAAGTGATTAAAGAGGCGCATCCCGAAAAGAACTTACTGTTGGAAAACGACTTCAACTCTTTTAAATTTAAGCTTGTTTTGAATCAATTACGCAAACACGATAATATCGCTTTAGGTTCCCAGATATGCAAGATTATTGAAAAGCATCTTGGCCTTCAAGTAGATTTTGCCGGTAATATAGCGTTCGATGATCGCGTTCATGACGCCATTTGTCAGCGGGTGTCGTTTTTGGATCGTTATCCTTACACGCGCACCGCTTATGATTTGAGAGAGCTAAGTAAGCGCATCGCTCAGTTCACCGGGCAACAATTGTTGATTCGCTATACTTAGAAATCAGCAATTTTTTGAAAAATTCAAAAAATGACTTTTGAGGTCATCGATGAAGAAAGATTTTGCCAAGCTAAATTATTATGAAATGCTGGATATCAAACCGGACGCGGCTTTTTTTGAAATCCGTCACGCGTATAATGCCGCTTTGCAAATTTATGAGGCGGATTCTCTGGTCAGCTATTCTTTTTTTTCGCGGGAAGAAAGAAAAGAAATACTTAATCTCTTGGAAAAAGCTTATTCGACTCTCATTAATGGGAAAGGAAGAAAAAACTACGACAACCAACTAATGCAGACAGGCGTTTTAGCTTCTCCAGGCAATAAAGCGGCGGCAAGAAAGCCGGCCTGCATTTATGACGTTAAGCGACAATCAGGCACGACAGTTTTGCCCAAAAATAATAAAGCCGCTTTAAGGGCAAATGTTGCTCAAAATAAGCGCATTAATGAAATTTTATCAAAGGATGAAATTAGCGGCGCTGATCTAAAGGCCATTAGAAATGAACTGGGTGTGGCCATTGAAAAGATTGCCTCCGAAACAAGAATCCGCATGGATTATCTAATAGGCATGGAGGAAAATAAGATTGACCGCCTGCCGGCAGTAGCTTTTCTTAAAGGATTCGTTAAATCTTATTTGAAGTGCCTCTGCGTTGAGCCGGTAGAGGGGATTTGCGCGCGCTATATAGAAGGCCTGGCGCGTATGGGGAAAAATAATGAGACGGGAGTATTTTAAATTTTGAGTTCCCGATGGATTGAAAATAGATGCCTTTAAATGACTGCACAGGGAAAGTAAACGAAGCAATCCGCGTTTATTAAATCGGAAGAAAGGAGGGAAATTATGATAAAAATAATTTTTGCTTATACAAGCTTATTTTTATTCTGCACCACTATGGCAATTGCGGCGGAACAACAGTTTGAATCCGATAAGATTAAAACATCGGGTGGAGACCTTATCATAACGTTTATTGGTCATGGAACATTAATGATGTCTTGGGGCGGCAAAATTATCCATGTTGATCCGGTGTTGGGGGAGGCCGATTATTCCAAGCTGCCCAAAGCCGATTTGATCATCATAACCCATGAACATTCTGATCATTTCGATCTTAGGGCTATAGACCTTGTGAAAATGGCAAAAACAAAAATAGTGGCGAATGAAAATGTTGCCAAACAACTTTCAAAAATAATAATGATGAAAAATGGCGACATCCAGATTCTCGAAGGCTTCCGGATCGAAGCCGTTCCTGCATACAATATCGAGCATATGCGCACTCCCGGTGTCCCTTTCCATCCCAAAGGAGCAGGTAACGGATATATCGTTACCTTCGGTGACAAGCGTGTATATATTGCCGGGGACACGGAAAACACTCCGGAAATGAAAAAGCTCACTGGAATCGATATTGCGTTTCTACCCATGAATCTGCCCTATACGATGACTCCGGAGATGGTGGCCGACGCGGCCAAATCTTTCCGTCCAAAAATACTTTATCCTTACCATTACGGAAATACGAACATTCCCACGTTTCTTGATTTACTTAAAGGTGAGACTGCAATCGAAGTACGCATCCGTAAGATGCAGTAATTACAGCTCCAAAACATAAAACTCTGTTTTCGTTTGCCACGGTAATATTCCCCGGGAAGTTTTTTCAGTTTTTAAATTAACAATAATAATATAATAATTCAGAAAAGGCGTGTTGTCGTATAAGACGGAATAAGTGCTTGGTGATTTATTGAATCTAACCGGAAATCATGTTAGAGCAAACAAGTTATTTTAGCCTGACGGGGTAAATTTAGATGAGCGTTTACGAATATGTAGCTTTGGATGAAAAGGGACGGCAGTGCAAAGGCTTTATTGACGCGACAGGCGTCGCCGCAGCAAGACAAAAATTGCGCGAAGAAGGAGTTTATCCTGTCGAAATCAGCCAGACGCAACAGAAGAAAGATACTGTATTATCAGGTATTTTTGACATTAACCTGTGGCAAAAGGTTTCCGCCAAGGAGATATCGGTCTTCACCCGACAGCTTTCCACCTTGCTGGGTGCGGGGATCCCGCTAGTGCCTTCGTTTTCTATATTGCTGGCGCAGACGAAAAATACCCTGTTAAGAAAAATATTGGCGCAGATTCGCGGCGATCTTAATGAAGGTAAGAGCCTGACGACAAGCATGGAAAATTTCCCTCGCGTCTTTCCGCCTTTTTATATAAATATGGTCAAGGCCGGAGAGGCATCGGGAACGATTAACCTTGTTTTAGAGCGGCTGGCCGATTTCAGCGAAAACCAGCAGACTTTGATGAACAAGATACGCTCGGCGCTGGCTTATCCGGTAATCATGCTTTTTATCGGCAGTTTGGTTATTTTTCTTTTGATGACTTTTGTTGTTCCGCAGATTACCGAAATTTTCTCCGATATGCATCAAAGCCTCCCTTTTATCACGGTTGTTTTGATCGCGGTAAGTAATTTTTTAAAACTTTTCTGGTGGCTGATTTTGATTTTAATCGCGGCGGTAATTGTTGTTTTTAAATATATGACAAAAGGCACGGACGCGGGGAAGCGCTTTTGGGACAATGTGCGCCTGAAAGCTCCTGTCCTGGGAGCGATTAATCTCAAAATCGCGATTGCCCGCTTTTCCCGGACACTAGCAACTCTTTTGCAAAGCGGCGTGCCGCTGCTTTCGGCGATGGACATTGTCCGCAATGTTGTAAATAATATTTTTATCGGCGAAACAATCAGCAAAGCGGCTAAGGAAGTGGAGGAAGGGCAGGGACTGGCCGGACCGCTTACGCAAAGCGGCATTTTTCCACCGATGGTTACGGAAATGATTGCCGTGGGAGAGCAAAGCGGCTCGCTGGAAAAGATGCTCAACCGTGTTGCTACAACTTACGAAACGGAAGCACAATCGGATATTATGGTGATGACCTCTTTGCTGGAGCCGTTAATGATTCTGGCTATGGGTCTTATCGTCGGCTTTATTGTCGTATCAATTTTACTGCCGATCTTTGAGATGAACCAGATGGTAAAATAAAATTTGCGTTTACTGCATTTTAAAAGGGAGAAATGTTATGAAAATAAATAAGCAAAAGATAAAAGCACAGGCCGGATTTACCTTAATCGAACTAATGGTGGTGATAGTCATCATAGGGGTGCTGGCGGGTTTGATTATTCCCCGGGTTATGGGGCGTCCAGACGAAGCGCGGCAGGCCAAGGCTAAAATTCAGATGGAAAGTCTAGAATCGGCATTGAAACTTTACAAACTCGACAGCGGCAATTATCCCACAACGGAGCAAGGCCTGAAAGCCCTGGTTGAGCTTCCCACTGTCGGCAATCTGCCGAAAAACTGGCGGCAAGGCGGCTATCTTGAAAAAGGCAAAGTACCAAAAGACCCCTGGGGGAATGAATTTATTTATATGAGCCCCGGCTCTCACGGCGATTTTGATTTAATTTGTTTGGGTAAAGACGGTGACGCTGGAGGAGAAGGTTTCGACAAAGATATCAATAACTGGGAAATCGAATAGTAAGAACTCAATGATATATTCCCGTATATTGAATTTAACAATTCTGAAAAGAAGTATTTTTACCAAGCCGCGGGGTTTTACGTTGCTTGAGCTGTTGGTGGTTATTGCCCTTATCGGCGTGGTTTTAGTTCTGGCTGTTCCCACCACCAGAGATGTTTTAACCGGTGACAATCTAAAAAAAGCTTCACGCCAATTGATCGGCCTGGAAAGAAAGTTACGTGTGGAGGCTGTCCGGGATCAGACAGATTATATTCTTTGTTTCGATTTACCCACATCAAGTTATTGGGTGATTACTTCCGATATGACGCCGGAAAAAGAACATGAAGTTAAAAAAAACGCAAAAAAATTTCCGGCGGACGTTGTTCTTATGGATATTGTGGGGGAAAGCAATAAAAAGATTTCTACAGGGGAAGTTAAAATAAAATTCGCAAAAAATAATTTATGCCCCCCGATGATCATTCACCTTGGCCACGGGGAAGACAGGATGACTTTGGTCGTTAATCCCTTCTTAGGTATAACCGGTGTTTATGATGAATATGTAGATATTTCAGTAGATGAAGGTTTGGGAAGAAAGTCAACAAAGTAGAATGGTTTTTTCATATGCAAAATAAAAATGCCGGCTTTACGCTGATGGAAGTGTTGATTGCGATGGCTATTTTAGCGATCGCGCTGGTAGGCGTTTTTCAGTTGCAGTCGCAAAGCATTTCCATGGCCACGGATTCCCGATTTATGACCACCGCGGCGCTTTTGGCGCAAAGTAAAATGGTCGAGATTGAATCCGGAATCGTTTCATCCAGCCGCGCCCAGGACGGAGACTTTGGGGATGATTATCCTCAATATAGCTGGCGGCTGGAAGTTACCGATACCCAGTTGCCGCAATTTAAAAAAATAGAAGTTACCGTCAGAAATAAAGCCTTCCTGCGGGGCGGCACCTATAAACTTGTTCTTTATAAGGCAACAGGAATCTAAGTTATGTATCATCAATTAGGTAAAAGAAATTTTTTCTCTTACGGATTTACGCTGCTCGAAATTCTCATTGCCATATTTATTCTGGGAGTGGTCTTAACCACTGTTTATGCTTCTTATAGCTCTACGTTGAGAGTTGCCCATGACGTTGAATATGAAAGCGGTATTTATAAAATGGCGCGGATATCCCTGAATAGAATGATTAAAGACTTGTCTTCCCTGCAACTATCCGGCGATTCTTTTATCCTGCGTGCTGAAAAAAAATTGGTCCGTAAACACGAGTTTGTTTCCCTGATTTTTTGGTCGGCGGCTCATCTGGCTTTTGGTGAAAGTGATATTTCTGGAAATACAGCGAACATTTCTTATTTTGTAAAGGAAGATGAAGACGGAGATAGCTTTTCTTTATGGCGAGCGGATGTGCCCGGAACTAAACCATCACCGGAAAAGAACACGGATGGCGGATTTGTGCTTTGTCAGAACATCGAGTCTTTGAACTTAAAATTTTATGACGCGAGCGGCAGAGAGACCGATAATTGGGATTCCTCGTCCCTTTCCTCCGAGCAAAAGGGAAAGGCACCGGCGGCGATAAAAATAGAGCTGAGTTTGGTGAATGTAAACGACGCGGAAAAACCTTTTAAATTTATGACCAAGGTGTTTTTACCGGCAAAAAAATGAAAATGCTGAAAAAAATATTTTCGGATAACAAAGGCATCGCGCTAATCACGGTAATACTGATTGTCAGTATTCTGGTTGCTGTTGCCATAGAGTTGAACCGTTCGTCGCGCGCCGATATTTATGACGCGGCCAACATCAGTGACGGCATCAAATTGACGTATATCGCTAAGTCCGGCTTTTACGGAGCAGCTTCTCTGTTGATTAATTCCAAAAACGAATACGAGACTTTGCGCGATGACTGGGCAAACACGGAAATATTATCTGTTCAATCAAGACAACTTTTTGATGACGGCTATTTTGTGGTGAAAGTGGAAGACGAGGCAGGAAAAATTCCGCTCAACAAACTGGTCGGCGGAAACGCATATAATCCGGAAATTAAACAAATGCTGATTCGCCTGTTGAGCCAGCCGGAATTTGAGCTCGATAAAAGAAAAGCAGAAGAGATTGTGGATGCTATCAAAGATTGGATTGATGTAGATAATGAAGTGACGGGAGCGGGAGCGGAAAGTCTTTATTACGCCACGCAGAGCCCGCCTTATGAAGCAAAAAACGCGCCTCTGGATTGCATTGAAGAATTGCTTATGGTAAAGGGTGTAACCAAAGAGATCTATGCCGGAGGTAAGGGAAAACCATCTCTGGCTCAACTAGTTACCGTGGATAGCGAAGGAATAATAAATATCAATACGGCGCCCAACATGGTTTTACGCACCCTTTCCGACGCGATTACCCCTGAACTGGCGGACAAAATGGACGAATACCGCAGAGCTAAAGGCAATGACCTGTCTTCTGCAAATTGGTACGAGAATGTTTTCGGCATGTCACCAGGACTGATTCCGATAAGCTTGATTACGGTAAAAAGCAATTATTTTAAAATTTATTCAGCTGGAAAAATGAATAACATGGGACAGAATATTGTATCTGTGGTAAAAAAATTGCCGGAGAAGAAATCCGTTCAAATAGTTAAATGGAGACTCGATTGATGAAGGAATTTTTCTTGGGGTTGGATATAGGCCAGAAAACTATTAAAGCTGTTATACTCGCGGGTAAAACCCTGAGTGGTTGTCGCATTGTTGCCATGGAAGAGATAGATATTAATGAATACGGCGGCACGGGACCGGCGTTAAAAAAACTGGCTGAAAATATGAATTTTCATAATGTTCCTTGCTGCATATGCCTGCCGCTTGATGACGTAATGTTCAGACAAGTAGCCTTGCCCTTTCGCGATGATAATAAAATTCGAAAAACATTGCCTTTTGAGTTGGAACCGCTTATTCCTTTATCAAGAGAAGAGATAGTCACGGATTATTTAAAGGTTCCCGCGGGCGGTCTTCTTGTCGCCGCCATTGCCAAAAAATCAATTCAGGATTTAATAACCGCTGTCGAGAGCAACATAGCAGAAGTTTCGATTATCGATCTTTCTGCGGCGGCATTGGCTTTCCCGGTATTAAAAAAAACAGCTCTGGATGCATGCGGCGTTGTTTTGGACTTGGGGGCAAGCTGCACAACGGCGTCATTTTATGAAGATGGGGCAATTGTTCAACTGCGCTCTTTTTCCTTTGGCGGTGATTCGATTACGGCAGCACTGGCCGAAGAACTGTCCGTTGATCATAAAGAGGCGGAACTATTAAAAATTAACGGTAGTTATGAGGTTACGGGGAAAAATATTTCCGCCGTGTGCCGTCAGTTTTGCCGGGAGTTAAAAAATACCGTTGAGTTTATGAAATTGAATGGAGCGCTTAAAAGCGATTTATCCCATATTACGGTAACCGGCGGAGGCTCATTAAATACCCACCTGCAAAAAGAGATGGAGGATTATTTTGGCCTGCCTGTGGAAATTCTAGATATTGCGCAATCAGAGCAAATAGAAATTGAGGAAAATCTACGCGAAAAATATTCTCCATCGATTATGAACACGGCGCTGGCCGGGGCACTGGAAATATTTGACGGCCGTAAATCATTTAATTTCCGTCAGGGAGAATTTGCCGCTAAAAATGGTCACATTAATATTAAGGAGCAATTAAGATGGGCGGCCATAATAGCCGGAATAATATTTTTTCTGGCCGTAACCAATCAACTTCTTGATTATGGTTTGCAGGTTCGGCATCTCAGCATAATAAAAAAACAAATTTCCGCGGTTTTTAAGAAAAATTACCCTGAGGCTCCGGTCATGGTTGACCCTCTGCAGCAATTGAAGGCCAAGCTTGCCGAGAATAAAAAGGCTTTTGGTTTTTATGAGGGGGGGCTTAATTTTCCAGTGGTCGATTTATTGAAAGATATTTCCAGCTTAATTCCGCCTTCTCTCGAAGTTATAATTACCGATTTTAGTTGCGAAAACGGGATTGCTTTAATGAAAGGTCAGGCCATAAGTGTTGATGATGTGTCCGCGGCCAGAAATGAGCTGATCAAATCCAGGCACATCAAAGATGTAACCATGGGTTCGACGAGCCTGACAAAAGAAGGCGCCAAAGTCGATTTTAATTTGAGGATTGAGCTTAAATGATTAAATCATTCTGGGATAAACTTGATAAAAAACAGCGTTATATGGTAGCAGGCACGGCGGCGCTTGTTTTGATTGTCTTGATTTTTGAATTGGTTATTTCTCCTTTCTGGGAGGCTAAAGCCAAAGTCCGACAAAATATCCGCATAAATCAACGGAAGCTGGAAGAGATAAAACAGCTTGATGCTGAATTTACAAGATATGAAGAGAAAATAGCAAGAATCAAAACTGTCATGGCCAAAAGAACAACAGGTTTCAGTTTGTTTTCTTATTTGGAAAAAAAAGCAACACAGGCCGGTGTTCGAGGAAACATTGCATACATGAACTCTTCCCGCGGTGTGCAATCTACCGCGTTTGAAGAATCGTTGGTTGACATGAAACTTGACAAAATAACTATCAAGCAGCTTACCGATTTTTTGTATTTTGCCGAATCATCCGCCGATTTAGTAAGAATAAAAAGAATTACGGTGAATAAAATAAAAGAAAGTCCGGAGTATTTAAGGGCGCAAATACAAATAGCCGCTGTTACGGCGCTGGGCCCGCGTCAGGGAGGCAGCTAGTGATATGAACTTTCTTAAGAAAAAGGCTTTGTGGTTTACTGTTTACGGAATATTCATAACCATTTTATTTGTCTATCTCCTTTTCCCCGGCGAGTTGGTGAAGAGCAGGCTGGAAAATTCGATTAATTCGGAACAATTCGCGATTAATTCCTCATCGCTGCATGCTTCTTTTCCTCTCGGTTTCAAGCTAAAAAATGTGACGATAAGTTCAGCATCCCCGGTAAACGTTTTTTTTCAGGGCGAAGCGCTTGATGTGCAATTCAATCTATCGAGCCTTTTTCGCCGGCGCACATATATCGGTTTGAGCGGCAACGCCTACGGCGGCAGCTTTAACGGAACTGCCGGTATATTATCTCTGTCCCAAGCCTATCCACCCGCTGAGGCTAAATTAAATTTTAAAAATATAGATTTAGAAAAATACACTTTAATTAAAGATAAACTGGGAAGAACAATTACAGGTAAAGCACGGGGCATTTTAACTTACAATACCGACGAAGCCGGGAAAATAACGGCGGGGGATTTAAAATTATTATTATCCAAAGGCGCTTATCTCTTGGCTGAACCGTTTTTGGGGATAGCCAGAATTGATTTTGAAAACGGTGATATCCAGGCCGAGTTTGTAAACGGAAGTATCAAACTGCAAAAACTGGAAATATCGGGCGCACAAATAAATTGTTTATTAAAGGGTGAAATAACGCCACAGACAGATTTCATAAACAGCCGGTTAAGTTTGGACGGCACGATGGAAATACGCGGTAAGGATAACGTAAAAATGAAAATTACGATTGGCGGCACATTAGCCAACCCGGTAATGCGGTATATTTGATGGGGAAGTTTATGCGGGTCAACATAGAGCAAATATTTAAAAGTTGGTTCGATCTTGCCCGGGATTTCGTGGCCAATCCTTCAATTAATCTGGGCAAGGTGCGTACATTTCTTATTTTGCTGGCGATAACAATTTTGTCTTATGAAACAGTTGATTTATTTTACAAGGTCATCAGTTTTTCATTAATGAATACATCCGCTGCCGTGAAAAATGCCGGGGCTGTTAATGTTACAGCTTCCGCCGTGCGCAGTGACCTCCAGAGTTATGGAATCATCACCGAGCGAAATTTGTTCCTTACGACTTTAAGAGCGACAAGTGCTAAGGAAGGGGGCTTTATCGCCTCCGGTGAAGAAGTGGCGGAGTTTGATTTGAAAGGGACGATCGCCGGCGGAGATTCTTTTGGCTTTGTGATTATTGAAGAACGAGGCAGTAAAAAACAGCGTTTATACCGCCTGGGGGACATGATCGGCTCGGCCAAAGTGATCAAAATATCGCGCAATACTGCAACCATCAAGAGCGGAGGCCGCGACATAACTCTCAAAATAAAAGCGACGCCGGAAGGCCCTTTGTTAAATCCTTCCCGGATCTCCCGGGATACCGTTACTTCACCCGGCGTGGCTATGAGCAGAAAAGAAATAAGTGAAAATCTGCACGATTTGCAAGGTATTATGACCCATGCCCAGGTACGGCCTTATTTTGAGGCCGGTGCACAGCAAGGTTTTATTGTTTCCCAGATTAAGCCGGACAGCCTTTACCAAAAACTGGGTCTGCAAAATGGTGATATTATCATTGACGTAAACAACAAACGTATGCAAAGTGCCGATGACGTCATGCAATTGGTTAATTTGATGCAGTCGGGCGAAAGCATTGTCGTGAATCTGAAGAGACAAGGCAAGGTAGAAACTATCAATTATTCTTTTCATTGAGAGGAAAGAAAAAGCGTATTTATTATGTATGCCGCTTATTTTGGTTTAAAAGAAAATCCTTTTAATTTATCGCCGGAGCCCCGTTATTTGTTTTTGAGCGAGCACCATCGCGACGCTTTAAATTGCCTGATTTACGGTATTCAGGAGAAAAAGGGTTTTGTTTTGCTTTCCGGCGGCATCGGCCTGGGGAAAACCACAATTTGCCGCAGTCTGCTCGAATCTCTTGACGATTCGGTGGAGACGGCGCTGATTTTCAACACGGCCATTTCCGATATGGATTTATTGGAAACAGTGCTTACAGAATTTGGCATCAAAAGCAGAAAGGATTCAAGGACAAAAAAAACTTACATTGATGCTTTGAATAAATTTCTGCTGAAAAATTTCGGCAAACGGAAAACAGCGGTGCTTTTAATTGACGAAGCGCAAAATTTATCACACGGCGTTTTGGAACAATTGAGGAT